>NZ_JBWKDJ010000004.1:0-287543 GCF_056436025.1 Streptomyces sp. NPDC043853 | reverse complement strand
AGGGCTTCCAGGGGAACCAGGGTGTCCCGGGCCAGGGCGGTGAAGGGAGCCAGGGCAGCCAGGGGTTCCAGGGCGAGCAGGGTTTCCAGGGTGAGCAGGGGGAGCAGGGCAACCAGGGCGAGCAGGGCAACCAGGGCGAGCAGGGGTTCCAGGGCTTCCAGGGGAACCAGGGCGAGCAGGGCTTCCAGGGCGAGCAGGGTTTCCAGGGGAACCAGGGCGAGCAAGGGGAGCAGGGCTTCCAGGGCAACCAGGGCGAGCAGGGCTTCCAGGGCGAGCAGGGCTTCCAGGGCGAGCAAGGTTTCCAGGGGAACCAGGGCGAGCAAGGGGAGCAGGGCTTCCAGGGCAACCAGGGGGAGCAGGGCTTCCAGGGCAACCAGGGGGAGCAGGGCTTCCAGGGCAACCAGGGGGAGCAGGGCTTCCAGGGCAACCAGGGCGAGCAGGGCTTCCAGGGCGAGCAGGGTTTCCAGGGGAACCAGGGCGAGCAGGGCTTCCAGGGGAACCAGGGCTTCCAGGGGAACCAGGGCGAGCAAGGGGAGCAGGGCTTCCAGGGCAACCAGGGCGAGCAGGGCTTCCAGGGCGAGCAAGGTTTCCAGGGGAACCAGGGCGAGCAGGGTGAGCAGGGCTTCCAAGGCAACCAGGGCAACCAGGGCAACCAGGGCAACCAGGGCAACCAGGGGAACCAAGGTTTCCGGGGCTTCCAGGGCTTCCAGGGCTTCCAAGGCAGCCAAGGCGCGAGCGTCGGGTCGCAGAGCACGGTCCACTTCGTGACCGGCAGCCAGGCCACCCTCGTTGTCACATGCCCCGGCAGCACGCGCGCCACGGGCGGTGGCTACAGCCAGCCCAGTGGCGACAACGACGTCGTCAAAGACAGCCGTCCATCCGGAGGTGGCACCGGCGCTGCGTCTCCCGGCTGGCAGGCCACCCAGGACGGCAACGACTCACTCACCGTATGGGCGATCTGTGCGCCGTGAACCGGCCGGCTGAGCGTCACCCGCTCGGCCACAGGCCCGTACGGCCACCTGAGTGACGGTCCGGGAAAGGGGACCGTCCGCACTACCTGCTCCTGCTTGCCCCTGTCGGCCGACTTGGTCGCGTTACCATCGGTGAGGTAGAGCCCCCGTGAAGAAGCGGATGGGACTGTGGACCGGACTCGTCGCAACAGTCGTGGTCGCCAACATGGTGAGTGGTTGGGCTCAACTGTCCAACAGGAACTCCCCAACCTCGCCCACCACTCAAGCCAGGCCGGCCGCCGCACCTGCGGCCAAGTCCGTCCCGAGGGCCGAGGTACTGCTCCAAGCAGGCATCAAGCAGGGCGAGAACAAGGACTTCTCCGGGGCGGCGCGCAGCTTCAGACAGGTCCTGGCCGTGGATCCGGCCAACAAACACGCCTGGTACAACCTCGGCGTCATCGCCCAGTACGAGAACAGGACAGCCGACGCGCGCGCGGCGTACGACAAGGCGCTCACGATCGATCCGGGTTTCGGATCGGCCCTCTACAACAAGGCGATCCTGCTCGAATCGAGCGACACCGATCAGGCGATCGCGATCCTGAAGCGCATCGTGAGCGCCGACCCGAAGGCGTCCACGGCCTATCTGCACCTTGGACAGGCCCTGGTGAAAAAGGGCCGTGACGGCGAGGCCGAGAACGCCTTCGGCCTCGCCGTCCGTAACGACCCGTCCCTCCGGCGGTTCGTCCCGGAGCAGTTCCGGGACTCCGCGAGTACAGCACCGAAAGCCACCCAGACAGGTACCAGCAGATGACCTCTTCCCCGACGCCGACGCCGACGCCGACCCCGAAGTTCTCCGTCTTCACGCCCAGCCACCAACCGCGCTACCTGGACGACTGCCTGGCGACCTTGCAAGCGCAGACCTGCTCCGACTGGGAGTGGATCGTGGTTCTCAACAACGGTGCCCGATGGCGGCCGGAACACCCCGACGACCGTGTCCGGGTGGAAATCTCCGATGACCTCCGGGGAGTCGGAGCGGCCAAGCGCCGCGCCTGCGAACTGGCGCGCGGAGAGATCCTCGTCGAGCTCGACCACGACGACATGCTGGCCAAGGACTGCCTGGCGGAGGTGGCCAAGGCATTCGACGAGAACCCCCATGTCGTCTTCGTCTACAGCAACACCGCTCACGTCACCCAGGACGGAGGCCGGGACGACTCGCGGTTCAACGCGGCGCACGGCTGGGAGTACGAGGAGGTGGACGTCGACGGTCGCCGGTTCCTGCAGAGCCGTGCCATGGCGCCCACCCCGCACAACGTCTCGTACATCTGGTACGCCCCCAACCACGTGCGGGCGTTCCGCAGGGACGTCTACGAGCAGGTCGGCGGGTACGACGCCACCCGCACGGTGCTGGACGACCAGGACCTGATGTGCCGCCTCTTCCAGGCCGGCGAATTCCACTGGATCCCCCGCTGCCTGTACCTGCAGCGGATGCATCCCGCCAACACCCAGCGGGACCCCGAGATCAACTCGCACATCCAGCGCGAGACCGTCGCCCTCTACGACAAGTACATCGAAGCCAACATGCTCGCCTGGACCAAGCGCCGCGGGCTGCTCGCGCTGGACCTCGGCGCTGCGCACCGCAAGCCGCCCGGCTACATGGGGGTGGACCAGCACAAGAGGGACGGCGTCGACATCGTCGCGACGCTGCCCAATCCGCTGGACCTTCCCGACGGTTCGGTGGGACTGCTCCGAGCGGTGGACTTCCTGGAGCACGTGCCCCAGAAGATTCCGCTGATCAACGAGCTGTACCGGCTGCTGGCACCGGGCGGCATGCTCCTCAGCCTGACTCCCAGCTCCGACGGGCGGGGCGCGTACCAGGACCCGACGCACGTCGCCTACTACAACGAGAACTCGTTCTGGTACTACACCAACAACCAGTACCGCGCCTTCGTGCCGGACATCCATGCCAAGTTCCAGGAGTCACGGCTGGTCACCTACTACCCGACCGACTGGCACTCCAAGAACCTCATCTCCTACGTGCAGGCCAACCTGATCGCCGTGAAGGACGGCGCGGAACGGTGCGGAGGTCCCCTGCTCGTGTGAGGTCCCACGGTGGGCCGCGGATGCGATGTGTCGGCATCCGCGGCCCACACCCACGTGACCGGGTGCGGGCGGGCGGGCGTCCGAGCGAGCGGCTCAGGTGGCGATGTCGAAGAAGAAGAGCTGCACCAGGCGGTGGGTGCCGTGCTCCCCGGCGAAATGCTCGTACGACGTGGCCGAGTGCAGCAGCTTCGCGTCCCAGATGACCAGCCGGTTGTACTGGCCGGAGATCGACTCGATCAGCTCCCAGTTGTCCTCGTGTTCGAGGTTGTACGCGTCGTAGACCACCGAGCGCGCGGCATCGACGGCCTCGGGGCTGCCGAGGCGCGCCGTTTCCTTCGGGTGGTTGGGCGCCCGCCGGCAGCCGTGGGCCCGGTCCCGCCAGAAGCTGGTGCCGGCACCGGCAGGCGGATTCGGGTTCAGGTAGATCGCGGCGGCGTAGCTCTGCGAATCGTGGTGCCAGACCAGCGGATCGTCGTGCGCGGTCTGCTGGAAGACGCCGTTGGCGTTGTGGCCGAGCCATTCGGTGATCGGAGCACCGAGCAGTCGCGAGAACTCCTCGCGCAGCCCCGGCCACAGGAACCGGTGATCGCTGCGCAGACCTTTGAAGTACTCGGTATTGGCGTGGTAGCTGGCGTTGAGCGCGATCTTGCGCACCTCGTCCGGGTCGTCGAGGAAGTCGTCCACGGAGAGCAGATGCGGCGCGGAGGGGGTGAACAGCCTCTTGGCGGCGGGCTTGCGCTGCGCGTCCTCGAGGGTGTCGGCGGGGACCACGATCGGCACTTGTGCCGGGCCGCTGGAGATCAGATATCCCCCGCCGCCGCGGTCCTCCAGTACAACGGCGGCCTCGCCGCCGAAGTTGACCTGGTTCCCCGGGTTGAACGACATCGCCGGACCACCTTGGTGAGCGTGTGATTTTCTGGTGTCGGTCGATTCTGGTTCAGGTGTCGCTCCGGTCCGGGGCATCTTCGCGGGTGAGTCGTCCGGGCAAGACGTTGACGACAGTCATAAGGATCATGACGGACGGTGACCGGCGCGGTACGGCCGGACACATGCGAAAGGGCCAGCTCGCGAGGATCACTCCTCGGAACTGGCCCTTCGTGCTGTGCCCCCGGCAGGATTCGAACCTGCGACACCCGCTTTAGGAGTTCACCCCCCGTCTGACCTGGGATGTCTGGGGGCCTGAGCGGTCTGCACCCAGAGGTCCCGGGTGGTTGCCGTCGTTCGCGGACGTTGCCGTCAAGCGGTGCCGTCAGGAAGGTGGTGCACCCTGAGGTCGAGAACTGGGGGCGTGGCCGGCGTGCCTGCAGAAAAACCCATGGCGGCGGGGAAGCCCGTCGGCTGATAGTGGCCGAATGCCCCATCGCTCCGCGTACGTGTGCCTCTCCTGCCGGCTCTCCTTCAAGCACTCCGAGCAGCGGACGTACCACTGCCCGAGGTGCCGCCGAGTGCTGCTCCTCGCCGGTGATGCCTTCGAGGCGCCGCCACGGCGGGACCGGGATGCCTGGAGGGTCGTCTCCGTCGTACTCCATGCCGGACTGGACTTTCGGCAGGCGTGCTGTGGCTGCGGGCCCGGCTACCGGCCGCGGACCCTGCGCGAGGTGCGAGAGCGGCTCTCGTACTCACGACGTACCGGGACCCCGGTTGCGCGCGCTCTCGCCACCGCCTAGGCGAAGGAGCAGAAGGCGACCGCCGCGTCATCTCCGGCCTTGTAGCGGGGCCAGCGCTGGCCGTGCGGGTCGGTCGCTTCCACCTCGCGAACCGTGCGGATGAGGGCGGCCGGCCCGCTCTCCCTGAGCTGGGCGAGCAGCGCTTCCCAGGTAGCCATCTGGTACTCGGTGACCAGACGCGAGACGCCATCCGACATGACGGCTGCCGACCGCACGTCGGCAGCGGCAACGGTGCCGGTCAAGGCGTGCGCGGCAGCATCAGGCGCCGCCGCGGCCACCCAGTAGCCCTCCGGGGTGTTCCGGATCTTCCTCTGTGCCGCGACAAGTCTGGCGACGCTCGCGCGGTGCTCAGGAGTACCCGTCGGGAACTGCTCCGTCTCGGCCCGCAGGTCCTGGCACACCTCATCTACCCGGAGGTCCGTGATCACTGTGACCCCGTCGGTGCCCTCCAGAACGACGGGTGAGTCCGCGAGCACGAGGTGATCGAAGTAGCCCGGTCGCTCACGCAGGATGGCCACCGTCGCGGACGGCGTGCCGGGGTTCCTCAGGTCGCACTCGGGGTGAAGCCGGCCCACTCGCTCCAGCGCTTCGGCCAGCCCATCCGCCAGCGGCCGATCGGATGCCGCCAGCGCTGCGACGAGTTGACTGCCGAGTTGGGCGACGTACCAGGGCACGCCGTGCCGGCAGCCGGTTTCGAGTCCCGCGGTGCTGAGGCCATCCAGCACCAGGGCAAGGGACGGGGTGCCGCCCACCCAGTCTTCGTTGGGTGCGGTTCCCCCGGGTTCGGTCGCAACGCTGACGTACATGTCATGCCTCGTGTCGGTAGATCGGGCTGACGCGCTTGCTCTCCAGGACTTCGAGCGTCTTGGGGTCGTAGCGGCATGAGATCAGCGTGGAGAAGCGATGGGTGCGGACCTCGCGATACAGCTCCGCCAGGTGGTTTTCGAGGTAATGAACCACCCCGTTGGCCCCGATGGCGTGAATGCCCGCGATGTAGATGAACGTTCCCTTGCTGTCCAGGCGCGGAAGCCGGGCAAGGTACCCAACATCTCCCGCCTCTCCGCCCTCATCCATGGGTGACCGGTGGACTTCCTGCGTCTTCAGATCCACCAGGTGCCAAGCCCGGTCCTTCTGGAAGCGGAGGTGGTCGTCACCCTCCAGAACCTGGGCGATGATCGGCGACAGGCGCGGCCCGCAGACCACGATGTGATGGTCGCGGTTGAGGTTCACGATGCCGGTCGGCGGGATCACCTCGTACTGAGCATCCAACTTCAGCGTGCCGAGCAGCTTCCGCAGGTGTTCGAAGTTGCCGAGGTCCTCGCGGGTGACGACCTCTCCCGCTTCCTCAGGCGCCTTGCCGGCCTCGTACTTGCCGCCGAGCGAAATGGTCATGAGGTCGGTGCCGAAGAAGGCGCGTTCCGGCGGCGGCCCCTGGGCGGCCAGCTGGCCAACTCGACCCCGGCTGACGCCGAGCAGGGCCGCGATCTCCGACTGGGACATGCCGGATGCCGCTGCTTCCTCGATCGCCTCGCGTCGAATGCGGGACAGCTCCGTGACTCGGCCCTGGTAGTCGGCCATCAAGGCGATTGCTGCCTTGGCTCGCTCGACAGGGACCTCGACCTGGGCCACCCGCTGGATCTCTTCGTGCACCTACAACCTCCGCGCTTAGGGGGTCTAGCAACCATACCGCGAGGGGGGCTTGACGGCCATGGGGGCAACTGCCTACCTTGGCTATCAGGTCAGCGCATAGACCCCCTAAGCGTTACTTGCTAAGGGGGTCTATGCACCCTCTGACCTGTGCGAATGCCTGTGGGCGTCCGGCGTGTCCCGTGTAAACGGGAGGCCTTTACCGGCCTACCGCGCACGTCGGAGAGTCCCCGCTCTTTGAGAACTCAACAGTGGACATGAAGTTGAGGCCGCCGCCTCCTCAGTAAGGCGGCCAGCGCGGCTCAGGTTCGCGCGCTTGACCTCCGCAGCTCTCTGGTTGCGGCCGGTTGCCTCCTCCGCCCGTTCGACGCCGTCGGCGCTCGTACGGGCGGAGTCGAGGGGAGCCGGAGTTCTTCCTGCTTCACAACGACGTGCGCCCCCGGTGCTCGAACACCGGGGGCGCTGTTCGGTCCCGTTCCTGTGTGAGAGGAGCAAGACCCAATGAAGTCCATCGCTGCACTTCAGACCCGTGTTACCGCCCTGCCGGCCGATCTGGAGCCGACGGACGCGGAGCTGGACGCGATCGAGGCGGAGATGCCGGTCATCACCGCGGAGGTCGAGTTGCTGGACGCGCGGATCGCGCTGCTGGACCGTCCGGCCTCGGAGTTCAGCGCGCGGCGTATCCGGCGCGCGCACCGCAAGGTGCTGGCGGCCCGCCGGGACGCGGCGAACAAGGCGCCGGTGGTCACGCCGGAGGTGGCGTGATGCACCTGACCGCGCAGATGTCGAACAGGGCGGGCTGGCACCTGTTCGTCGTCCTCACGGGCGAGACCGGCTGGCCGTCGTACGACTGGCCTGACGGCTCGCCGATCCCGACGCCGGCCGAGCGGGCCCGCGTTCTGGCCGACCTCGGATACGAGGTGGAGCCCGGGGGCGAGTGGTCCTGGGTGGAGGGTGAGCCGGACGAGGACTGGGACACGCCGGTGCTGCTCATGGCCAAGGTCGCCGTCCGCCCGGCCGGGTCCGGTGGTGGCCGGTGAAGGCGCGCAGCGCGGCGGCTCAGATCCGTGCGCTTGAGCGGCTGCTGGCCTCGCTGACGCGGGTGCTGGTGTTCATCTGCACCGTGGCGCTGATCTTCACCGCGACCAACGTCACCACCTTCGCCATCGACCACCACGTCTCGCCGTGGATCGCCTGGCTGCTGGACCCCATGGTCGCCGTCGCGCTCGGCACGGTGCTCCTTTTCGACGGCCGCCTGTCGGAGTACGGTCTGCGCCCCTCAGGGTGGGCGACCGTGCTGCGCTGGTTCGCCGGGGTGGCCACGTGGGTGATGAACTGCTGGGGTTCCCTCTGGCCCGAGGGGACACCCTTCGGCGTCCCCCACGCCGTCGACCCCGCCGGACTGGTCCTCCACTCCATCCCCCCGGTGCTGCTGATCGCGCTCGCCGAGGCGATCAGCCACTACCGCAGGACGATCCTGGACAAGATCGAGTACCTGCGGGCCGCCGAGGGGGACACCCCGACGGCCGGGGTGCATCCCCCTGCCGTCCACCCCGTACCCGTACCCCCGTCCACCGTCCCCGCGGCCGCTCCGGCGGTCGCTGAGTCCGTGGGCAGGCCAGGGGCATCTTCGCCGGTCATCTGTGGTGGCCGCCGGGTGTATCCCCTGACCATCCCCCGTACGTCCACCGTCGTCCCCCTCCACCCCGAACCGGTCGAGAAACTGCCGGCAGAAGAGGCCAAGCGGATCATTCGCGAGTGCTGGGTGAACGGTGACTCGATCGGGCACGCCGCCCGGCTGTCCACCCGGTCCACCTCCTACGTCCACAAGGTCTACACCCAGTTCGCCACCCTCTCCTCCGCCCCCGCGGAGGTCGCCCCGTGAGCACCCTGACGGTCTACCGGTGGCACCTCGCCCCGGACGGACTGGCCACCCGCCGCCAGCTCCGCGCCGCCGGCCTACGCCCCGGCGGGCAGGACGTCGCCGCCGAACTGCAGCGTCCGCGCCGGAAGCGGGGACCGCTGGTGGCCTACCTCTACCGGGTCGACCTGGCCCGCCCTGTCCGGCCGTTCACCGCGGCCAAGCGCGCGGCGCTGGCCCGTGCGAACGCGGCCCGGCGGACCTGCCCGCACTGCGGGCGGGACGCGGGATACGTCATCCCCGCCCACCTGGGCGCCTGCAACCCCTGCTCCGCCTGAACACCCCGTCACCGAAGTTCGGGGCCCGGCCCTCACCACCACAGATCCGGCCGGGCCCCTACCTCAAGGAGGCACGTTCAGCATGACCGAGACCCTCACCCCACCAACAGCCCCACCCGACCAGGCCACACCCCCGGCCGATCCGCCCGCCCCCAAGCAGCAGCGCGAACCCCAGGTCGACCACACGGCCGGTGGACTGCCGGTCCTGCCTCTGGGCCTGGCCGGTGCGAACACGACCGCCGGGCTGGTCGGGGCCGCGGGCATGGCCGCCGGACCGGTCGCCGCCGCGGTCGCCATGACCGCCGCCGTCGTCCTCGGCACCCTGGCCACCCGCACCAAGCAGGAGAAGCGCAGGCCCTCCGGCCGCCGCCCCCGGCCCACAACATCTCCAGCGACTCCGGGTTCTGGCCGGTCGCCCCGTGCCGTGGGGTTGGTTCCCTCTCAGCCGCGCGGCAGCCACCGTGCTGCCTCCGCCTCCGCCGCCGGTGCCGGCCGCCGAGCCGGTTCCGGCAGCACCGGCCGGGCCATGGGCGCTGCGCGCAAGACCACTGGTGGCAGCTCACGGGGTTCCGCGGCACCGGTGGGGAAGGCCAAGGCGCCATCCCGGCGGCCGGGTTCGGGTGTGCTGTCCCGGCTGCCAGGTGGCGGCCGGGCGGGTCGCGTGGCGGAGCTGCGGCAGCAGGCCCGCCACGACACCCCGACCCGGGCCGCCCGCCGGGCCGCCGATATGGGAGCCCGACGGCAGGTCGCCGACGCCCGCCGCGCCGCCAAGACCGCCCGCACCGCCACACCCCAGACCGGCAAACGTCCTGAGCGGGGCCCCGTCGGGCGCCTCGCGGGCAAGGCCGCGGGCACGGCGGCCGGGATACGGGACCGGACGGTCGCCAGGGGACGGAAGGCCCAGGACCGGCACGCTGCCGGGCAGGTCCGGGCGGGTGAACAGTCCGTCCGCCAGGCCGCCCGGACCCGGCGGGTGGCCGCGCTGAAGGCGCCCGCCCAGAAAGCGGCACGCAAGGCGCTGCGCCGGTCCGCGGCCCGCTACCAGGCCCGTCGGGCCGCCGCCGGCGTCCTTGGCGCGCTCATGGGCGCGGCCGGGATGCTCACCACTCCGCTGGGCCGGAAGCTCGGCCTGGCCTGGCTGATGAACCCCGGCCGGCGGCTGTTCCGGTGGCTGACCGGCCGGGCCCGCGCCGAACGCCAGCAGCGCGACACCGACATCCACGCCCAGCTCGACCAGGACGAATCCGCGGCAGAGGAGCAGGCCGTGGTCGAGGCCGAGCAGGACGATCAGCCGCTCGGGGAGCGGGCCGAACGGCCCGACCGCACCAACACCACCGCACCGCCCGTCATCAGTGAGGGAGACACCGTGTCCAG
The DNA here is from genome assembly GCF_056436025.1 of Streptomyces sp. NPDC043853. Taxonomy (NCBI): domain Bacteria; kingdom Bacillati; phylum Actinomycetota; class Actinomycetes; order Kitasatosporales; family Streptomycetaceae; genus Streptomyces; species Streptomyces sp. NPDC043853. Next base: position 277,606 of record NZ_JBWKDJ010000004.1, on the reverse strand, counting down.
CACGTCCAGCAGCAGCGGTTCGGGGTTCCGGTTCGAGGAACTCGCCGCAGAGATGGAGCAGGCCGCTCAGTCCTACGAGCCCGAGTCCGCCATGGAGATCCTCGCCATGATCGACGGACTGCCCGAGGCTTTGGCGTCGGTCGCGAACATCATGCAGATCCTCGCCGAGCGCTCCGACTCCGAATTCCCGCTGGAGAAGGAAGTCGCCCAGGGCTTCGCCGACATCTACGGCGCCCTCAACAGTGCGACCGCGGTCGCTGATGACCTGTGCGGTGTCTTCCGCATGGTCCATGAGCACGACATCGCCCGTCACGAGGACCCCCGCAACGGGCCCGAGGCCGAGAAGGGATGGAACGTCTGATCATGGCCGCCACCACCCCCCAGCACACCGGGGTGGCGCTGGACTGGGCCGCCGGTCATGGACCCGTGACCGGCGCCCTGTCCGCCACCACCGGAGCCTTCGCCCTGTCCACCATCGGCGCCGCCACCCACATGCCCCCCACCTGGGCCCTGGCCTTCGGTGCTGCCGGAGCCATCGGCCACACCGCCGCCGGCCTCCGCCAGAAACTGGCCGGCCGCACCATCGGCGCCCGCGCCGCCTCCTGGCTTCTGGCCGGAGGCTGGACCACCTGGGCCATCACCACCACCCCCCTGTCCTGGGCCGCCCTCGGCTCCCTCGCGACCCTCGGCATGGGCATGGCCGCCGCGACGCACTTCACCGGCCTGTACGAGGAAGCCCGCGAGAACGTCGCCCTGGAAGAGGCCGAACGGCAGGTCGCTCGTGAACTGTCCGCCGAGCGCCGGGCGATCGCCGCCGAGTGGGTCGACCGCGTCCAGCGGGTCTGCGGGATCACACTCCGCGTCGTGGCGGTGGAGATGTGGCCGACGGGGACCGGGTTCACTATCGACGCCGAACTGCCCCAGGGCGGCATTCCGTGGGACAAGGTTGCCCAGCACAACACCCGCCTGTCCGCCGACGCCCGCCTGCCGCACGGCTGCACCGCCGCCGCCTCCCCCGGCATCGACCAGGGCCGCGTCCTGATCGACGTCACCACCGTCAACGTCCTCGCCGAAGAGATCGGCTACCCCACCGACTACAGCCCCCTGTCGATCCTGACCGGCATGCCCTGGGGCGTCCGCACCGACGGCACCCCGGTCAACGCCTACCTACGTGAGCAGTGCGCGCTGCTGGTCGGCCCGACCGGATCGGGCAAGACGAACCTGCTTCACGGTGTCCTGGCCGGACTGGCCCGCGCCAACGACGGCCTGACCTGGGTGATTGACCTCAACGCCGGATCGGCCGGCCTGCCCTGGGTCCGCCCCGCCCTCACCGCCGATGCCGGGCAGGCGGTCCGGCCCGGCGTGGACTGGCTCGCCTCCACCTTTGAGGAAGCCGAGCTGATGCTCGATGCCGCGCTGCGGGTCGGGCTGCGCCGCAAGCAGGCGTATCAGGACCTGCTGGCCAAGGCGAACACGGACCTGCTCCCGATCAGTGCTGAGATCCCTCAGATCATGCTGGTGGTGGATGAGGGTGCGGAGATTCTGACCAGCACGGATCCGCAGATGCGGAAGCTCGCGAAGAAGATCCTGGAAGTGATCCGGATGCTCCGCTCGATGGGCATCCGCACGATCCTGACCGCGCTCGGGGCCACCAGCAGCGTGCTCGGCAATCTCATGATCCGCCGTGAAGGGAAGGTCCGGGTGGCCCTGACCGGCGGCGAGACCGAGGGTATGGACCTCAACAAGATGTTCCCCGGGAGCCGGGGCCTGCGTGTGGAGCAGGCCCCGTACAAGGGCTCGGGGTTCATGGGAACGCCGGAGTCCCCGGCGGGCCTGTTCAAGTCCTGGCGGATCCTGCCCAACCAGATCCGCGACATCGTCATCGCCACCTCCGACCGGCACCCCCGCCTGGACGACATCTCGGCCAAGGCCGCCGGTCCCGACTACGCCCGCCGTTGGGACCACGCCCGCACCGCCTGGATGACCAGCGCCGACCCGAGCGAGCCCGAGGCCGGGGCAGCGGGACTGGGCACGACCGCTTCGGCCACGGTCGGCGGGCTCAACCTGAGCGCCTTCCGGGACACCGGGCCTGCCCCGGCCACGGGGGAGACCGACGAGGACCGTCTCGCCGCGGAGTTCATCCGCGAGATCGACGCCCAGTTCGCCACCGCCCCCGACCCTGCCGTCAGCCCGAAACCGGAACCCCCAGCCTCTCAGGGGCTGAACCTCAAGGCTCTGCGCGGTGAGCAGGCCGACACCGGCCCCGGATGGCTGCCGGACGCCATCACCGCGATCTACGCCGCCGGGCCGGACGGCATGAGGCCCGCCGCGGTCGCCGACACGGTCGGGCGCGGCCGGGAAGCGGTCCGCAAGGCCCTCAAGGCCGCCGCCGAACGCGGGGAACTGGTCTACCGCGACCGCGGACCTCACTCCGTCTACGTCCACCCCGACCACGCCTGAAACCGCCACGCAGCGCTACCGCCTACTGCCCACTGCCACCCGCGAACAAGGCAGTAGGGGCCCTCCGTACTGCCCACAGGGGCCCTCTCACCAGGCATGTGGGCAGTAGGCAGTAGGCACTGGGCAGTGGGCGGTAGGCAGTAACCCAGCCACGCAGCGCAACCACCCCACACGAGTCAGACCCGCCCCGGCGGGCCGCTCGTAGCCGCGTACAGGAGCCTGCAATGCCCTATGAACCCACCCTGCCGAGCGCCACCGCCGCCACCCGCTACGGCGACCCCACCTACCGGCCCGCACCCATCTCGCCGCCCGTGATCCTGCCCGCCGAGATACCGCCCGGCGTCGACTGGGTCACCCTCCCCAACGGCGTACGCACCCTCGCCTACACCAACCCCGCACCCACCCAACCGGAACGCGCCCGCGAGTCGGTGCCGGTGTGGGCCAAGACCACCGCCCTGCTCGCCCCGACCGTCGGCGGCGGGGTGGCCGCCGCCGGATTCGGCATCGCCTACGCAGCCCCGGGACTGATCGCCATGACCGAAGCCCTCTGGGCCGCCGTCGCCCTCATCGCCGCCGGCGCCGCAGCACCCCTGCTCCTCCGCGCCGGCCGCGCCCACACCGGCCACCGCGCCGGACCCGTCCAGCACGTCACCCAGAACATCACCGCCACCGGCCTGTTCGGCAAAGCCACCGGCACCATCAACAACCGCTAAGGAGCCACCGATGACCCGCACCACGACCCCGTGGTTCGAGACCCTGACCGACAGCGTCTACGCCCTCGGCGCCGCGGCCCGAGAAGCCCAACGCGCCTACCAGTCCGCGCGCATCACCACCGACCACTACGACCTCGACCGCCTGAAGCACGTCGACGGAGAGCTCACCATCCCCGGACGGCCGAGCAGCGTGCCGTTCCGCCCGCACGACCATGCCCTGTTCGCCATCGGGGACGTCCACCGCACGCAGAAGGACCGGCTCCACCGGCTCTACGCCCAGACCGCCGAGGGCTACGCCTACGGCTCCACCTGGGCCATCCGCCAGGTCCTCGACGGCCACCAGCCACCCGCGGTAGAGCTCGGCCGCACCGATCAGGGGTTCTACATCCTCCCCAGCGAGGCATACCCCTCCACCGGGGCGTTCGAGGCGCTGAAGGGCTGGAGCGGCAAGGCCGAGTTCGACCGCACTCTCGCCGAGATGCAACGCCGCGAAGCCGCCGCCGAGTACGCCAGCGAGCTTGACGCCGAGCCCTACCTCGCCGACCACGAATCTTCCGCGATGCACGACGCCTACAGCGTCGCCGCAAGCCTTCCCGACGCCATGCACCTGTACGGCCAGAACGCGGAGACCGCGCTGCGCTTCGCGCTGCTCGAACCCCGCAGGCAGCTCACCAGCAGCTAGGTACGCCGAGGGCGGCCCCCGTCTCACGCCAATGAACCCGGGGCCGCCCTCATCCAGCACGCTCAAAACGACTGGAGGTATCCAGCATGACCCACTTGACCGACTTCCCGCGAGGCCCGCGCCGCCTGGCCTTACCCGCTCACCTCCGCACCGCGCTCTGGCTTGCCGACATCGGCCTGCCCGTCCTGCCGCTTCGGGAGGGCAAGCTCCCCTTTGGGAACTGCCGCACTTGCGCGGGCAGCGCCTGCGGGGGCCGCCCGCACATGAAGGCCGCCGGACACTGCCAGTGCCCCGCACCCTGCCATGCCTGGGGCGCCGCGACGACCGAATCCGCCGTTCTCACTTCCGCGGCGTGGGCGGGAGCCTGGAGGCAGGCCCAGGCCGTCGCCTACCACCCCGGCGGGGCGGGACTCACGGTCGTGGATCTCGACAACGCCGACGCGGTCGCGTGGGCCCGCCAGAACCTCCCTGCGACCACGACCGTGGCGACCACCCGGGGCGAGCACTGGATCTACCGGGGCGCCATGTGTTCGGTGAACGGCGTCCGTGAGGGTGTCGACCTGAAGTCGACCATGGCCTACGCGCAGTGGCGTGGCCCCGGCACCGGTTCCATGGCGCCGCTGCCGGATGCCGTGCGCGCGCTCGCCGTGAAAGAGCCAATCTCGGTCCGGTCAGCGCTGAACGTTGTAGCCGTGCCCGCGTCGGCCGGGGGCGGGGAGTGTCCCCACCGCTCGCCCGTCTACTTGCAGCGGGGGATCGCCATGGCCGAGCAGCGCATCACCGAGGCGAGCAGCGCGATCCACAAGACCGTCTACCGGACTTTCCTCGCCGTGCTGTCCGCCCATGGTCGGTGCGGATGCCTGACCGAGGCGCACATCGCGAAGCTCTTCACCGCTGCGCAGGCCAAGGGGGAATCGCTCCGGCACTGCACGGACGCCTGGGACAACGCCCGAACGACGTTGGGACTGTAGGCATGGCCGACGACGAGAAGACTCCGGCCCGCGAGGTCATCACCGACTACGCGCAAGCGCACTTCCGGTACTTCCGTACCGCCGACGGGACCGTGTTCGCGCAGAAGAACGGCCACCCCGTAGCCCGTCCGATTCGCTCCCAGGGCACCTCAGGTAGCCACCGCCAGGAGCTCATGGTCGGGCTCTTCAACGACGGACGCGGAGTGTTCAACGGAACCGCGCTGAAGGAGGCACTGGACTTGATCGAGGCACTGGCAATGAACCAGGAGGTGCAGCCGGTGCACATCCGGGTCGCACCGGGATTCGATGGAGCAACGTGGCTTGACCTGGGCCGCACTGACGGCCAGTCCGTCCGCATCCACCCCACCGGATGGGACATCGTTACCCCGAATCCTGAAGAGGTGTGCTGGCGGCGAACCCAGCTCACTGGGGAACTGCCCCTGCCGGCCAAGGACACCGACGGCAAGGGCATCGACCTCCTGCTTCGGCTGTGCAACTTCGCCACCGCTGAGACCGAGTGCCTGGCGATCGCGTGGCTGATCGGCTGCCTCGGGCCGTCCGTGCCCGTTCCCGCACCGTTCCTCACCGGCCCGCAAGGGGCGGGCAAGTCCACCGGCGGGCGGATGCTCGTGCGGATCATCGAGGGCATGAGCGGCGATCTGCGCCGCGCTCCGAAGGATGAGGAGAACCTGATCGCGGCTGTGGCCGCTGGTTGGGTTACGGCCCTGGACAACCTCTCCCATCTGGCCCCGGACCTGTCCGACCTCATGTGCTGCATCGTCACCGGGGCCGAGACGATCAAGCGCGCCCTTTACACGGACGGCGACGTCGTCAGGGCCCGCTACCGCCGTCCGCTGCTGCTGACCGGCATCGACGTGGGCGTCATCCGCCCCGACCTCGCCGAGCGGCTCCTCCCGCTCCGCCTGGAGCGGCCCCGGGTCCGGCGGACCGAGGCGGAGCTGTGGGCGGAGTTCCAAGAGGTCCTGCCCGTCATCCTGGGGTCCCTCCTCGACCTGACCGTCAAGGTCCGTGCCGCTCAGGCAGACATCCCCACCGACCTACGCATGGCCGACTTCGCCCACCTGTGCGCGCAGCTCGACGCGGCCACCGGTCTCGGGGCGCTGAACGCCTACCGGGCCGCTCTCGATGACCTCAACGACGACGTTATCGAGGGTGACCTCCTCGCGCAGACCGTCCTCAGGCACGCCGCCGGCACGGATCCGGGCGGGGAAGTCCGGATGACCTCCGCCGAGTGGCTGCACGCTTTCACCCAGCTCTACACCGGAGAGGACTTCCGCCCCCTGCCCAAGGGGTGGCCCACCACCGGCAAGGTCCTTTCGGACCGCCTCAAGCGGCTGCAGCCGACCCTCGCCGCACGCGGCGTCCTCATCGACTGGGGCCGCACCAATGCCGCCCGCTACATCGAGATGACCCGACCGGCAGCCCCGCCGCCGGACCAGTCGGATCCGATGTTCTGACCGGCGCCGCCGCAACCGCTCCAAAAGGCAAGAGGAGCACCCCGCCCCGGGTGGGCCGTGCTCCTCTTGCAGTTCGGCGGCTTGCCGCCGCTACAAGGAACGTGCCGCGCAGCGGCTCCTTTCTTCACGCCTGAACGCAGCGAACCGCAACAGACACCCCCTTCTCTTTTTCCTAAGAGAAGAGACGCTGCGTCACCTGCGTCACCACCGGCCCGCAAACAGTCTGCGATCTGCGCATAGACGGGTGACGCAGACGGACGACGGCTGTGTCACCCCGCGTCACCCACGTCACGCGCATCACCGGCCTGCGTCACCTGATGTCGCGGGTGACGCAGGCCGGTGGCACACGGCCACACCCCTGCGTCACCGAAAACCGCAGGTCAGGCAGGTCAATGACGCACATGACGCGGTGACGCAGGAATCCGAGCCTCGGACCGGCACAGGCGCCCGAGAGGGCCGTGCACCCCGCTCGCAGCGCCTCCGGCCGGCAGCCCCCACCGATCACCTTCATCCCCTCGACGCAGCGACAGGAGAGCCATAGTGCCGACCGCGCTTCCGCCCCCGCCCCTGCTCCTGACAGTCCCCGAGGTCATGGCCGCCCTCCGGCTCGGCCGGCACAGCGTCTACAACCTCATCCGCTCCAAGCGGCTGCCCAGCATCACCGTCGGCCGATCCCGTCGGATCCCCGCCGACGCCGTATACCGCTTCATCGACACCGAACTGGAGGCCGCTGCCTGATGGCAGGCAAGAAGAACCCCAACGGCGCTGGCAGCATCTGGCAGCGCAAGGACGGCCGGTACGAAGCCCGTGTGTACGTCCCGCAGCCGGACGGCACCCGCGCCCGCAAGACCGTCTACGGCAAGACCTGGCAGGAGTGCGACGAGAAGCGGCAGGAGCTGGTGCTCCGAGACCGGCAGGGCGTTCCGACGCCGACCCGGTCGGCCCGCTTGTCAGAGTGGCTGCCGTACTGGCTGGAGCAGCACGTCGAGCCGCGGCGCAAGCTCAGCACCTACGACAAGTACGAAGCCCACGTACGGCTGCACCTCGTGCCCCTGCTCGGGTCCCGGAGCCTGGAGGGCCTGAGCACGTCGGATGTGCGCCGCTTCCTCACCCGGGTGCAGAAGGAGAAGACGGTGGCCACGGCCAAGGAGGCCCACCGCGTTCTGCGCACTGCGCTGTCGGGAGCGGTGCGGGACGAGCTGATCACCCGGAACGTCGCGTCTCTGGTCGAGCCGCCCAGGGCGAAGCAGCGGGAGATGCGGCCGTGGACCCTGGAGGAGACGCTCGCGTTCCTGGAGGCCGCGCGCGGGGAGGCCCTCTACGCGGGCTTCGTCCTGGCCATCGCCATGGGGCTCCGGCGCGGCGAGCTGGTTGGACTGAGGTGGTCGGATCTCGACCTCGACAACCGGGTGCTTCACGTCCGCCAGCAGACTCAGCGACGGCGCGGCCAGCTCTACCAGGACGACCCGAAGAGCCGCCGCCAGCGGGTCGTGCCGCTGCCGGCCATGTGCATCGCCCCCCTGCGCTGGCACCGACTCAGGCAGCGGGCGATCTTCCGGGAGACCGGAGTCGCGTGGTCCAAGGATGGCCCCGTCTTCGCCACGCGGAACGGGCGGACGGTGGAGCCGAGGAACGTCTACCGTGCCTTCACTCGGGTCGCGGCCGACGCCGGCCTCCGGGTCGTCCGGCTGCACGATGCCCGTCACGGATGCGCGACCCTGCTGACCGCCGCCGGCGTCCCGCCCAGGGTCATCATGGAGATCCTTGGGCACAGCCAGATCAGCATCACCATGGAGGTCTACACACATGTTGTGGACGACACGAAGCGCGAGGCGATCAGCCACATGGACCGGATGCTGAGGCGCCGTCGGCCAGGTGCGTGACCCCTGTTGCCGTCAGTCGGTGCAGTCAAACGGCCCGGAGCGTGATCGCTCCGGGCCGTTTTGGCTTGTGCCCCCGGCAGGATTCGAACCTGCGACACCCGCTTTAGGAGAGCGGTGCTCTATCCCCTGAGCTACGAAGGCGTGGCCACCGCGGTCAGTGTAGCGGGTGGCGCTTGATCGGTAACCGGGTTAAGGGGGTCAACGGGGGAGGGTTGGTGCACCTGGTGTGGAGATGTCCGTATCTCCCGCCGCCGCTGTCGCGGGCCTGGCCGACGGACGACCAGGTCCCTGGGGGCGAGCCCCAGGGGCCTGGTCGGAGGACCCCGTCGTCATGCGGGCACCCGGCGTGAGCGGTATGCACTCGTGTCCGTGGATGTTCACCCCGGGTTCCGTTGCCGGAAGTCTCCGGAGGACACAGTGATCCAGGTGGTTCGGTTCACACGGTGCCGGTGCGAAGCGAACCGGGTGCGTCAGTAGTCGATGCGGTCGGCCTTGGCCAGCCAGGCCTCGAACGGCGCGGTGCGGTTCGGCAGGATCAGCTGCTCGACCGGCATCGGCCACAGCGACGCGTCCTTCTTGTCGAACAGGTCGTAGAACTTGCGGTCGTCGAAGCCGGCCACCGCGGCGTCGTCCCGGTCCGCGGCGTAGATGACCCGGTCCACCCGCGCCCACAGCGACGAGGAGAGGCACATCGGACACGGCTCGCACGAGGTCACCAGGGTGCAGCCTTCGAGCGAGAAGGTGTCCAGCGCCTTGCAGGCGGCACGGATCGCGGTCACCTCGGCGTGCGCCGTCGGGTCCAGGGTCGAGGTCACCTGGTTGTTCCCGAGTACGACGACCTCGCTGCCCTTGGCGATCAGGGCGCCGAACGGACCGCCGCCGTTCGCCACACTGTTCGTGGCCACGCGGATGGCCTCGTCCAGCCAGGCGCGCTCGAGTTCCTGGATGCTGGTTTCCTGGGTGTGCGCAGTCACGGTGACTCCTCTGAGACGTTGGGGATACCCCGGATGGTCCGTCCGCGAGGGACAGCGCACCGGGGGGAGCAGGCGGGGCCTGCGGGTGCCGGCCGTGAGATCAGCGCCGTGGCGACACCCGAGGGATTTCATCGCGGCATGAAACCGGCGATATATGCGCTTTTCGGCCAGTTCTTCGGATGATGGCCCATCATCCGCGCCTGTCCCTGCACACTTGGGGAGGGGGCAGGACAGCCTCGCCGCCGACGCCCTTCCTGTCGGTCGGCAAGTTGTCAGGACGATCGAGCCCTGGCCGGTGATCCGGCTTCACGCGAACGCCCCCTGATCGAAGTGTGCGGCTGACATGGCGCGGCGCAGTCCCCGGTGTGGGCGCGCCTTGATGTGAGCAGTAGACAGCCAAGCGAGCACAACCAGCGAGGGGCTGAAAATATGAAGACGTCCCCAGGGTAGGACCGGCTCTTCGTAGGGTTCTACGAGAGCGAGTCCGTCCGTTATGTGCCCGTTATGTACCGCTGGTTGATAATCCACCGTGTTCGTGGCCATCCGGACCTGCCGCGCGCGGCTAAGCGGAATCTGGGCGGACGATTTCCCGCCACCCGGGGGTCGTCGCGGGTGTGACGTTCCGCTCAGTGGCTGCAGGGTCACTGCACCGTTCGCGTCGTGATCCGCGGCCGAAACGGAGGCTGTCGGTGGCTCTATCCGGAATGTGGGAGCCGGGCGGCGCTACGGGTGTCGGCCGGATCGGCGTCCCCGTTGGCGCGGCATGTGGGGGCCGCGAGCGCCGCTCGTCCTGTGCGTTCGGTCGGCGGCTTGTTTTCGCGACAGTACGATACGGGGCAAAAGGGACCCCTTTGGCTCGTTGTCGCCGTCCGGCACCACCGCGGGCGATTTCGGCCACGCCGCCGGCTCTTCCGGGGGTGCTCGCGGACCTCGGCGAGGGTGCGCCCTCCCCGGGCGGCTCCGAAGCCCGACCGGTGGGTGCGGCCCGCGCGGATCGATCACATCCTGGTGGGAGGAGGCGATCGCGGTCGGGCGGCGCGGTTGCGGCGGGCCGGCGGCGTCGTGGTCCCACCATGGCGGGACGGCCCCCGAGACGAGGAGAAACGACCATGGATTTTCTCCGTCCAGCCAGCTGGGAAGAGGCGCTCGCGATCAAGGCGGAGCTGCCCACGGCCCTGCCGATCGCCGGCGGCACCGATGTCATGGTCGAGATCAACTTCGATCACCGGCGGCCCGACGCTCTCCTCGACCTCACCCGGATCGGCGAGCTGTACGAGTGGGAGGTGGGGGAGCGCACCACCCGGCTCGGGGCCTCCGTGCCGTACACGCGGATCATGGAGGACCTGCGGACTCCGCTGCCCGGCCTCGCGCTCGCCTCGCACACCGTCGCGTCCCCGCAGATCCGCAACCGGGGAGGCGTCGGCGGGAACCTCGGGACCGCCTCACCGGCCGGTGACGCCCACCCGGCGCTGCTGGCCGCGGGCGCCGAGGTGGAAGCGGAGTCCGTCCGGGGGTCCAGGCTCATTCCGATCGACGCGTTCTACACCGGGGTGAAGCGCAACGCCCTGGCCTCCGACGAGCTGATCCGCGCGGTGCACCTGAAGAACGCCACCGGGCCGCAGCAGTTCTCCAAGGTCGGCACGCGCAACGCGATGGTCATCGCGGTCTGCGCCTTCGGCCTCGCCCTGCATCCCGACACCAGGACCGTCCGGACCGGGATCGGCTCCGCCGCGCCCACGCCCGTCCGGGCCGAGACCGCGGAGGAGTTCCTGAACGCCGCGCTCGAAGAGGGCGGCTTCTGGGACTCGGGCGAGCCGGTCACTCCCTCCATCGCCCGACAGTTCGCCGTTCTCGCCGCCGCCGCGTGCAATCCGATCGACGACGTACGGGGGACCGCCGCGTACCGGCGCCACGCCGTCGGGGTGCTCGCCCGCCGCCAGCTGCTGTGGACCTGGGAGGAGTACCGCGACCCCCGCGCCCGCGGCCGGTCCCGTTCGGTGTAGGCGCGTGGGCGGGCCGCCGTCAGCGGCGGGTGATCCGGATGCGGTAGCCGCCCGAGCCGAGGCGCTCCAGGACCGCGACACTGAGGCCCGCCTCCGTGTCGGTGAAGGTCTCGCCCGGGCCGAAGGGAGCGTCCGACAGTTCCGCGTGGATATTGGCCCTCCGGGTGCAGCCGCCGCTGGTGTCCTTGCTGTCCGACACGGTCACCGGGCCGCGCCCGGTGTCCACGTCGGAGTCCACCCTGTAGATGAGTACCCCGGGCTTGCAGACCGCCTCGTCGTTCCCGCCCTGTGTACGGACCTCCATCGCGTAGCCCACACTCGCCGACAGCGGTACGAAAGCCAGCTTGACCCCGTCCCGCGTCGCGAGTGGGGTCAGCGTGTGCAGGCTCGTCCCCGGCCGGGACGCGCAGGAGATCTGCTTGCCGTCCAGCCAGCCCAGCTTCCACTTGTGCCAGCCCAGCAGGTCGTTGTTGGCGCCCCAGTCCTCGCTCATGATGTCCCAGTGGCCGACGGCGCCGCCCCCGTCCGTGGTGTAGAGGTCCGGCAGCCCGAAGACGTGCCCGTTCTCGTGGGGCAGCACCCGGTAGCCGGTCTCCCGGTAGCTGCCGGAACCGTCGTCCTGCCGGCTGTAGACGAACGAGGTGTTCGACAGCGGCACCCCGTCGGCGACCGGGGCCTCGGCGTTCCCGGAGAAGGTCACCGAGAGCACGGTGTCCAGGGCCGAGGGCCCGGCGTTCGGCGTGACCAGGATGTTGACCAGGTCGTACCGGCTGAAGTCCACCTCGGCGTCCGCGGCCTGCACGATGTGCTCGATGAGTTGCTGGTAGCCCGGCTCGTAGGCGGAGCCGCGCCCGATCCCGTACGCGGCGAACGGCATCGGCATCCGCAGCCAGGTCCTTATCGGGGCCTCCGGCCGGTAGTCCAGCCGGCCGTAGGAGCTGGTGCGGAACCAGTCCGCCGTCTGGGGGAAGAACTCCGCCAGCCGGTCCATCGCCGTGCCCTCGCCCTTGGCGTCCGGGAAGTCGATCATCAGGTTGAGGGCGCGCACCTCGCCCGTGCTGCGTGAGTACCCGGGCGCGGTCGGCATGCCCTCGGACATCTGGACGCCCATCGCCCCGGCGATCCGGCAGGGGGCCAGCGCGGCCTCGTTGGACGTGGCCACCGGTCCGGCCGCGGAACGGGCCGGGCCGCTGATCCCGGTGCTGGCCGTCGCGGTGACCCCGAGGGCCAGCGCGGCGATGCCGATGTACGCGCAGGTGCGGCGGTGCGTGCGCAGGGTCTGGAGGGTGCGTATCCGGTGGCGGGTCTGCGGCATGAGAGACGCCTTCGGGTCCGCGGCAGCCGGCCGGGCCCGGGTCTGCGCTCTGTTCGTTCACCCTCCGTCCGGCGCGTCGCGCCCGCCTGTCGGGCGCGTCCGAACGTGGAGCGCCATGTGACCCGGCTCACACGGGAGGGTGAAATAACCGGGGAGGGGCTCCCCGTTTAACCCGATGTCCTCGAAACGGGGACCGGTTCCCCGGTTGTGCCCGGGGGGTCGTACGCAGGCCGCGAACGCGGAGGAGAGGCAGTGGGAGTCGTGCGGACGGACGAGGCACCGGCGAAGCCGCCGGCCGGGGTAGCGGTGCCGGTCGAGGCGGAGGTGCCGGTCAAGGCGCCGAGGCCGCGCGCCGACGCGCTCCGCAACCGCGAGCGGATCCTCACCGCCGCCAGGGACGCCTTCGTCGAGCACGGGCCGGATGCCCCGCTCGACGAGATCGCCCGCCGGGCGGGTGTCGGGAACGCCACCCTCTACCGGCACTTCCCCGACCGGTCCGGCCTGGTGCACCACGTGGTCCTCTACGTCATGGGCCAGGTCGCCGCCCACGCCGAGCGGGCCCTCGCCGAGGAGCCGGACGCCTTCGCCGCGCTCGTACGCTTCACCCATGCCGCCGCCGACGAGCGGATCGGCGCCCTCTGCCCCATGCTGAGCGGCGGCTTCGACCGGGACCACCCCGAACTCCTGGCCGTCCGCGCGGCCTTGGAGGAAGCCGTCGAGCTCCTGATGGCCCGCGGCCGGGACGCCGGCCTGCTCCGCCCGGACGTGGCCATCGGGGACTACCTCCTGGCCATGACCCAGCTCAGTCGTCCGCTCCCCGGCACCGGCTGCCTCGACTCCGACGCGTTCGTCCACCGCCATCTGCAGCTGTTCCTGGACGGGCTGCGCGCCCCGGCCCGGTCCGAACTGCCCGGCACCGCCACCACCCTCGAAGACCTGAGGCGGCGGGCCGGAGCCGAAAACCATATGACTCCGACGGGTTGCGCCCTTTAGCCTCTCCCGTCGAGTTCTTACAGACACATCCCGTTTACGCACTATTTCAAGCCATCCGCACCGTGAAGTGGGTACCTCCATGCCGAAAACAGCCGAGCTCCCGCAGCAGGCTGACCCCAGCCGCTGGAAAGCGCTGGTCTTCATAGCCCTGGCCCAGCTGATGGTCGTGCTCGACGCGACCATCGTGAACATCGCACTCCCGTCCGCCCAGCAGGACCTCGGGATCTCCGACGGCAACCGGCAATGGGTCATCACCGCCTACGCCCTCGCCTTCGGCGGTCTGCTCCTCTTCGGCGGCCGCATCGCCGACCTGTGGGGCCGCAAGAACGCCTTCATCGTCGGCCTGGCCGGCTTCGCCGCGGCCTCCGCGCTCGGCGGCGCCGCCACCGGCGAGGCCATGATGCTCGGCGCCCGCGCCCTCCAGGGCGCGTTCGGTGCGCTGCTCGCCCCGGCCGCGCTGTCCCTGCTCGCCGTCATGTTCACCGACGCCAAGGAGCGGGCCAAGGCCTTCGGCATCTACGGCGCCATCGCCGGCGGTGGCGGTGCGGTCGGCCTGATCCTCGGCGGCTTCCTCACCGAGTACCTGAACTGGCGCTGGACCTTCTACGTCAACATCCCGTTCGCCGTGGTCGCGGCCGTCGGCGCGTACCTGGTGATCCGCGAGCCCGCCGGCTCCCGCAACCGCGCGCCGCTGGACATCCCCGGCGTGCTGCTCTCCACGGCCGGCCTGGTCGCCCTCGTGTACGGGTTCACCCGCGCCGAGTCGGACGGCTGGACGGACGGCATCACCGTGGGCCTGTTCGTGGCCTCGGTCCTGCTGCTCGGCGCGTTCGTGGTGACCGAGGCGCTGGTGAAGTCCCCGCTGCTGCCGCTGCGGGTGCTCCTGGAGCGCAACCGGGGCGGTGTCTACCTCTCCCTCGGCCTGGCCGTGATCGCGATGTTCGGCCTGTTCCTCTTCCTCACCTACTACCTGCAGGTGGTCAAGGGGTACTCGCCGGTCAAGACCGGCTTCGCCTTCCTGCCGATGATCGCGGGCATGATCACCGGCTCCACCCAGGTCGGCGCCCGGCTGATGACCCGGGTCCCGCCGCGGCTGCTGATGGGCCCCGGCTTCCTGGTCGCCGCCGCCGGCATGCTGATGCTGACCCAGCTCGAGGTCGGGTCCTCGTACGCGGCCCTGATCCTGCCGGCCCAGCTGCTGCTCGGCCTGGGCATGGGCACGGCCTTCATGCCGGCCATGTCCCTGGCCACCCACGGGGTGAACCCGGCCGACGCCGGTGTGGCTTCCGCGATGGTCAACACCTCGCAGCAGGTCGGCGGCGCGATCGGAACCGCCCTGCTGAACACCATCGCCGCCTCGGCCACCACCGCCTACCTGACCTCGCACGCCGCGGAGGCGGCGGCGGGCGGCCAGGCCGCGAAGCTGGTCCAGGCACAGGCCATGGTGCACGGATACTCCTCGGCGATCTGGTGGGCCGTGGGCATCCTGGCGGCCAGCGCGGTGATCGCGCTGACCCTGATCAACACGGGACGTCCGCAGGCGGGACCCGTCCCGTCCGGCGAATCGGCGGAAGCCGAGGTCAAGATCCCGGTGGTCGCCCACTGACCCCCCGCACGGCAGCCGCGTAACGGCGGCCACCCGCTTCACGCCAGGACGGGCCGCCCTCATCCGAGGGCGGCCCGTCCGCGTGTGCGCCTACGGAGCGGGAACGGACGGAGCCGGGAGCGTGCGGAGGCAACCGCGCGGCCCGGGACGACGTCTACCGGGGTGAAGTGGCAGCCCGACCGGGCACTGGCTCCGGCACGGACACCGGCGCCGAAGCCCGCACCACCGCGGGTGCCGACACCGGTGCCGAAACCGGTAGCGAAACCGGCACTGACCTGCGGAACTGCCGGGCCGGGCGAGTGGCGCCCCCTGTCGCCGTCGGCGGCGGGGCAGGATACTGCAAGATCTCGAAAATTGCGGCGCCGCGTGGGAATTCTGTCCCGATTCCAGTCGTTGTTTCCTTCGGATGCCGGTACTCGCGAGAGTGTTCCGGCACCCGCACGCCACACCGCGACCGAACTCATCGCAAGGGAGCACGCATGGCAACCCGCGCCGTCGCCAGTCGCCAGTCCGCCGGCAGCACTCGCGCCGCCATCAGCGGAGAGATCGCCGACCGCGACCTCGTCGGGATGTACCTGGACGAGATCGCGCGCACGCCGCTGCTCGATGCCGCCAGGGAAGTGGAGCTGTCCCAGATCATCGAGGCGGGTGTGTACGCCCGGCAGATCCTCGACGGCGAGACCGAGGAATCCGAGGGGGGCGTCGCCACGCGTGCCGAGCTGGAGGCCCTCGCCGCCGAAGGGGAGCGGGCGAAGGAGATCTTCATCCGCTCGAACCTCCGCCTGGTCGTCGCCGTCGCCCGCCGCTACCCGCGCAGCGGCCTGCCGCTGCTCGACCTGATCCAGGAGGGCAACGCCGGCCTGGTCCGCGCGGTGGAGAAGTTCGACTACACCAAGGGCTTCAAGTTCTCCACGTACGCGACCTGGTGGATCCGGCAGGCCATCACCCGGTCCATCGCCGACCAGTCCCGCACCATCCGCCTCCCCGTCCACCTGGTCGAGGAGCTCGGCCGGATCCGCCGGGTACAGCGCGAGTTCAACCGGGAGAACGGCCGCGACCCGGAGCACGCGGAGATCGCCGCCGAGCTCGGCTCCACCGAGACGCGCGTGGGCGACGTCCTGGACTGGGCCCGTGACCCGGTCAGCCTCAACATGTCGGTGGACGACGAGGGCGACACGCAGTTCGGCGACCTGCTGGAGGACACCTCGGCGATCTCCCCCGAGCAGTCCGTCCTCTCGCTGCTGCGCAGCGAGGAGCTGGAGGACCTGATCGGCAAGCTCGACCAGCGGACGGCGTCGATCATCAAGATGCGGTACGGCATCGACGACGGCCGCGAGCGGACGCTGACCGAGGTGGGCAAGCAGCACGGCCTCACCCGTGAGCGCATCCGCCAGATCGAGAAGCACGCCCTGCTGGAGCTGAAGCGGATGGCCCGCGACACGGGCTTCGACGCGGTGGCCTAGCGCGGAGCGCTGCAGCGGGGTCACCGGGCGGGTCTGCGTCCGGCCGGCCCCCCTGAACACGGCGGGGCCGGAGTGCAGGGAGGCTGCGCGAAGCGGTGCGTGCCGTGTGCCGTGTGCCCACCTCCCCCAGACTCCGTCCGGGGGGACCCCCACCCCCAAGCTCTCGACTTCGCTCGAGCAGGGGGTACCCCCATCGCCCTGTGGCACGCCTGCCCACACGGCGGCTGGGTCATCTCTACGCCGCGCCCGCCGCGCGGGTGAGGGCCGCGCCCATCGACGCGGCGGCCGCCGCCAGTGCGGGCGGCTCCACGACCGTGAACGGCACGCCGGTGAGCGCCAACCGCACCGCGAGCCACTCCGGCGCGTCCGCCGTCTCGAAGCGGAGCCGGCAGCCTCCGGACGGCTCCTCCACCACCGGCTCCAGCCATGACGGCAGGTCCTCCGGCACCGACTCGAAGGTCACCTCCACCGTGTACTTCCGCCTGCCCTGGAGCCCCCGCTCCACGAACTCCACCGCTTCCATCGGCGCCTCGCGCTCCACGAACCGCGCCCCGGTGGGGAACGGCTCGACGACCCGGTCCACCCGGAAGGTCCGCCAGTCCTCGCGGTGCAGGTCGTAGGCCACCAGGTACCAGCGCCGTCCGGTGCTCACCAGCCGGTAGGGCTCCACCAGCCGCTTCGACTCCACCCCGTCCCGGGCCCGGTAGCCGAAGCGCAGCCGCTCCTGCCCGGCCACCGCGCCGGCGATGGCGGTCAGCGTGCGCGGGTCGATCCGCGCACCGTCGCCCCGGCTCAGCGCGACCGTCGCCGACTGCAGGGCGCCCACCCGGTGCCGCAGCCGCGACGGCAGTACCTGTTCCAGCTTGGCCAGCGCCCGTACGGACGCCTCCTCGACCCCCTCGATGGCGTGCCCGGCGCCCGCCCGAAGTCCGACGGCGATCGCGACCGCCTCCTCGTCGTCGAGCAGCAGAGGAGGCATGGCCGTGCCCGCCACCAGCCGGTACCCGCCCTCCGCGCCCAGGCTGGCCTCCACGGGGTAGCCCAGCTCCCGCAGCCGGTCGATGTCCCGGCGGATCGTCCGCGGGCTGACTCCGAGCCGCGCGGCCAGTTCGCTGCCCGGCCACTCGCGCGGGGTCTGGAGCAGGGACAGCAGGGTGAGCAGTCGAGCAGGGGTGTCGTTCATGTCTCCAGGCTGCCAGCAAAATAGGACACGAACTGACCTACATGGGGTCTAGATTCCTCCCCATGAGCACTGAGACGCCCAGGAAATCGCCCGCCGGCACCACCGGGCCCATACCGGAAGAAGGGCAGACCGACCCGGCCGACCGCCGCCGCTGGCTGGCCCTCGCCATCGTCATGACCGCGGCCTTCATGGACCTGGTCGACGTCACGATCGTCAACATAGCCATCCCGAGCATGCGGGCCGACCTGGACGCCTCGACCAGTGCCATCCAGTGGATCACCGCCGGCTACGCGCTCGCCTTCGCCGCCGGACTGATCACCGGAGGCCGACTGGGTGACATATTCGGCCGCAAGCGGCTCTTCCTGGTCGGTATCGCCGGCTTCACCGCCGCGTCCATGCTCTGCGGCCTCGCGGCGAATCCCGCGATGCTCGTCGCCTCCCGGCTCCTCCAGGGCGGCATGGCCGCCCTGATGGTCCCGCAGGTGCTCGCGATCATCCACGTGACCTTCCCGCCGCACGAGCGCGGCAAGGTCTTCGGCATGTTCGGTGCGATCGTCGGCCTCGGCGCCGTCTCCGGCCCGATGCTCGGCGCCCTGCTCACCGAGTGGAACCTGTTCGGCCTGGAATGGCGGCCGATCTTCCTGATCAACCTGCCGGTCGGTATCGCCGGAGTGATCCTGGGCCGCAAGTTCATCACCGAGTCCAAGGCCCCGCAGGCCCTCCGGCTCGACCTGGTCGGCGTCATCCTGGCCACCCTCGCCATGGTGATGCTCATCTACCCGCTCACCCAGGGCCGGGAGAACGACTGGCCGCTGTGGGGCTTCGTCTGCATGGGCGCGGTGCCGCTGGTGATCGCGGGCTTCATCGCGTACGAGAAGCACAAGGCGGCCAAGGACGGCTCCCCGCTGGTCGAGCTCTCCCTCTTCAAGGTCAAGAGCTTCGCCGCCGGTATCGCCGTGCAGCTCACCTTCGGTATCGCCACCGGCATCTTCTTCCTCGTCTGGACCCTGATGATGCAGATGGGTCTGGGCTGGAGCGCGCTGCGGGCCGGACTGACCGGCATCCCGTTCTCCATCTCCGTCTCGGTGGCCGCCGGCATGTCCGTGCAGAAGCTGGTGCCCCGCTTCGGCCGCAAGGTGCTCCAGGCGGGCGCGCTGACCATGGCCGCCGGTCTGCTGCTCTACATCTGGGAGTCGGAGCGCTACGGCATGGAGATCTCCTCCTGGCAGATGGCGCCCCCGCTGATCGTGCTGGGCATCGGCATGGGCCTGATCGTTGCCCCGCTCACCGACACCGTGCTGTCCGAGGTGCCGCGCGAGCACGCCGGCTCCGCCTCCGGCCTGATCAACACCACCAACCAGATGGGCAACGCGCTCGGGCTCGGCCTGACCTCGGTGGTGTACTTCGGGGTGATCGACAACGAGATGGTGTTCGGCGCGCCGTACGTGGACGCGTTCCGGCACGCCATGTGGTGGGTGGCCGGAGTGCTGGTGCTCATCTTCGCGGTGATGTTCGCACTGCCGCGCCACAGCGCCTCGGGCGCCGGCCACGAGGCCGAGGCGGGCTCCGCCGCCGAGCCGACCCCGGTCAAGGTTCCGGCAGTCTGACGCCCCCGTCGGGTGGGCAGGCGTGCCGCAGGCGTCCGGCCCTGCGGGACGCCTGCCCACACCGGGCGGGGCGGTGGACGTCAGCGGACCCGGGCGCGGGCCTCCATCGCCTCCCGGGCCGCCGCCTCGCTCTCGTACACCTCGCACATGTGCCGGCCGTCGGGCGTCGCCGTGTGCTCGACCTCCCACAGGCTGACCTCGCTGCCGTCCAGCAGCACGAACGCGTGCTCGTAGAGGCTGAAACCGGCGTCCCGGCCGTACGCCAGGCACTGCCGGGTCCCGAACGCCTGGGTGATCCGGTGCGCGTACGCACCCTTCAGCAGCGCCGCCACCGGCTCGCCGGGCCGGTCCGGGTTCTCCGCGCGGCGCAGCACCCGGCGTGCGTGGTCCGCGGAGTCCTCCACCTCGTACTCCCGATGCCGCTGCACCGGTGCCGCCGCGGAGGCGGCGAACAGCGCGCTCAGCACCGCAGCGTCCGACGGCGTGCCGTCCGGGTCGTCCGGCAGCAGCGTGAACTCCGCGAGCGGGGCCGCTTCCAGACCGTCGAAGATGCGGTTCACCGCCAGCGTGACCTCCGGTCGGCTGGCGAACACCTCGTACCGCACCGCCCGGTCCGCGCCCAGCCGGTAGGCGAGTTCCCACAGGGCGACCGAACTGCCGTCGGCCAGCAGGTAGGCGTGCCGGTGGATCTCCCGCCACAGCCCCGACGCCGGACTGTGGTGCGTGGTGTGCAGCGAGGAGCTGTGGGCGAGCGCCGTCCCGAGGCGCTCGACCAGCCGGTCCGGCAGGTCGAAGGAGTTGAGGGCGCGGCCCAGGAGTCGTTCGAGGTGGGCCTCGGTTGTCTCGTACGGATCGCTCAAGGTGGGTCTCCAGGCCGTCGCAGCTTGTCACGTTGCGGAAGCACAACGTAGCCCCTGCGTCTGACATCACGTCCGGGGTTCGGTAAAACGTCCGGGAAGCGCCCCGGGTTCCCGCCACCCGCCACCACCCCTTCAGGTCAACTTGCGTATGGATACGCATGGTTCACCACGGTCTGCGGGCTATCGCGGGAGTATGGGCCGCATGGCAACGAATGCAGTGAACACCGTGGGCGTCCCCCGCCAGCAGGGGGCGGGCCACGAGCGGCGGGACCGCGAACCGGCCGCCGCGCCCAAGGCGCTGGCCTGGCTGCTGGTGCTCACCGGGGCGGCCGGGCTGCTGGCCTCCTGGGTCATCACCCTCGACAAGTTCCTCCTGCTGGAGGACCCGTCGTTCAAACCGGCCTGCAGCCTCAACCCGGTCGTGTCCTGCGGCAGCGTGATGCAGAGCGAGCAGGCGGCCGCCTTCGGATTCCCCAACCCGATGCTGGGACTGGCCGGTTACGCCGTGGTGGTGTGCGTCGGCGCGGGCCTGCTGGCGGGCGCCCGCCACCGGGGCTGGTTCTGGCTGGGACTGAACGCCGGCACCGCCTTCGGGACCGGCTTCTGCGCCTGGCTGATGGTCCAGTCCCTGTACGAGATCAACGCCCTGTGCCTGTGGTGCTGCCTGGCCTGGGCGGCGACGCTGCTGATGTTCTGGGCGGTGACCGCGCACAACGTCCGGACCGGGGTGCTGCCCGCGCCCGCCCCGCTGCGGACCTTCTTCACCGAGTTCGGCTGGGCGCCGCCGGCCCTGCACATCGGGGTGATCGGGATGCTGGTGCTGACCCGGTGGTGGGACTTCTGGACGAGCTGAGGTCCGCCCGCACACCACAGAGCCCCGGCAGCCGGATGCTGTCGGGGCTCTGCGCGTCACCGCATCGCTCCACGGGCGTCAGAGGCCCGGGCCGGAAGGGAGAGCGCCGGAAGGAGGGAGCGGCCGTCAGCTGCCGGCCGACGCGTTGCCCGACAGCACCGGGATGTTGCTGAGGATGTGCGAGACGGGCTCGTCACCCTTGATCTGGTTCGAGTTCTCGACGCACTGCTGGTTCTGCGGGGCGGAGAGGACCGGGATGTCCTGGACGCCCACGTTGACCAGGGCCACCAGCGACTGCGCGTTGACCTTGGCGGGCAGGCCGATGCAGGGCTTGTTGAGCGTGCCCTGGACCACGCCGAGCTGCGGGCTCAGGGGACCTTCGGTCTTCTGGTTGCCGTAGATCTGCTGCGCACCGTTGCCGTTGACGTTGGTCACGGTGTCGTTGCCGATGGCCATCGCCGGAGCGGCCACGGCGGCGCCCGCGCCGACCACGGAGGCGGTGACCGCAGCGGTGGCCATAATCTTCTTGAGCATTTTGATCCTTTTGTCGCACGAGTGCCCGCTAATGGAGCGCCCTGATCAACTGGCCGGTCCGCGGGTTGGTTCCGCTCCTTCACTCAAACGGCCCGTTCGCGCCCGGCTTTTCCCCAGCCCGGGTGAAACCGCCCCGGACGCCTGCGCGAAGCCCGTACGCAGCCCGTAGTCGGGGGCGCCGACCGGCCCGCCGGCCCGGGGCTCCGGTTGCGCTCCGTGCAAGGTGTTCGCACGGTGGGTGAGGAAGCGGACTGTCCCCCGGCCCCCGGGGGTCCCCCTGCTGGTCCGCTCCCGCACGTCCCACAGAAGGAACGCTCATGCACCCCAACAAGGCGACTCGCGTCCTCGTCCCCTCCGCCCTTGCCGCCGTCATACTCTTCGGCGGGGCCGCCCCGGCGAGCGCCATCCACGCGGAAGGGGCCCGGTCCCACCGGGCGGCGGCCGCGGCCGGCCCGATCGACGACCTGGTGAACGGCATCCTCAGTGCCATCAAGGGGCTGCTGCCGGCGGGCATTTCGCTCCCTCCGATCAGCATCCCGGAGATCAAGCTGCCCGACCTCAATCTCCCGGGCCTGGAGCTGCCGGAGATCCCGGGGGTGGAGCTGCCGGAGATCCCTGGGGTGGAGCTCCCCGAGATCCCGGGGGTGGAGTTGCCCGAGATCCCGGGCCTGACCCCGCCGGCGCTGCCGTTGCCGGAGGACACGATCGACATCACGCCCGAGGTCCCGGACGTCGAGATCCCCGACATCCCCGTGATCCCGGAGGTCAACATCCCGGTCAGCGCGCGGTAACGCCGGATCCGGGCCGCGGTTACGGCCGTTGAGCTGAACAGGTCGGATCGCGGCCCGGCCCGTGTCGTCCGGCGGAGTGGGCCGTTTCGATCGGTGTGAGCCCCGGATCGGGGCAGAACGTCGAAGAGAAGGTGTGCTCCTCATGAACACTGCCAAGAAGGCCGCCGTGGTCCTGGCCTCCGCCGGTCTCGCCGCTGCCGGTGCCGCGGGCTCCGCCGTTGCCGACTCCTCGGCCGAGGGCGGTGCCTACGGCTCCCCCGGCGTCGCCTCGGGCAACGTGGTCCAGGTCCCGGTCCACGTGCCGGTCAACGTCTGCGGCAACACCGTCAACGTGATCGCGCTGCTGAACCCCGCGTTCGGCAACACCTGCGTCAACGCCTGATCCCAAGCGGCTTCACCACTGTGGGCGCCCCGGCATCGCCGGGGCGCCCACAGTGTTTTCGTCCGGGGTGGTGCGGTGTCAGCCCTGGCCGCCGTTCACCTTGACGCCGCCCAGCATCGGCACGACCTGACCGACCACGTTGGCGTTCTCCGCCACCTTTCCGGGGCCCACCGAGTTGCGGACCTTGTTGACGTCCTCAACCGTGCCGACCACCTTGTTGATCTGCCCGTTCTGTTCGGCCAGGCCGTCGCCCACGAGCTGCAGGGGGTTCTCCACGACGGGCGCCAGGGTGTTCGCGGCCTCCATGGCACCGCCGTTGAGGCTCATCGGCGGCATGGCGGCCGGGCCGGCGGCGAAGGCGGAGGCGGACGCGGATGCCGCGAGCGCGGCGACGGAACCGGCGACGGCGGCGGCGACCTTCGAGTACTTCATCGTCGAAATCCATTTCCAGTGACGACCCTCGCGCCACTATCGCCTTGGACAACGATGTGGCATGGCTGCGGAAACTCCGCGGCCACCGCTTTTCGAACGGCAACGGCCCGAACGGAAGCAGCCGTAACGGAAGCAGCCGTAACGGGAGCGGCCGTAACGGGAGCGGCCGGAGAATCCGTGGTGGATTCTCCGGCCGCTGATTTTCCGATGAGCGTGACGGGTCAGTCGAGGCGGGACCGCCGGTACAGGATTGCTCCGCCGAGCAGCAGCGCCGAGGCGAGCGCGGCCATGGCCTCGACGGATCCCGCACCGGTCTCGGCGAGCACCGGAGGGGTGACCGCGGCGGGTGCGGGGGCCGGCAGCGGAGCCGGGGCGGGTGCGGGAGCCGGGACGGGCTGCGGGGCCGGGGCGGGCGCGGGCAGCGGGGCCGGCACCGGGAGGTCCCCGGGGGGGACGGCGGGCGGCTGGTCCGTGACCGGGGCGGGCGGACGTACGGCCTCGGGGGCGGGCGGGACGACCTGGCTGCCGTGCGGCGGGGCGGGCGGCGCCTCGTCCTCGACCGGGGCGGGCGCGGGCAGCGGGACCGGGGCCGGCTCGGGTGCGGGGAGGGTGACCGGCGGGGCCTCCTCGTGGACCGGCGTCGGGGCCGGGGCCGGGTGTTCCGCCGCGGGCCTGGGCTCGGGCCGCGGCTCCGGCTTGGGCTTCGGGGGAACGTGCTGCACCGGCGGGGTCGGCGGGTGGTCGTCGCACTCCTCCTCGTGCCCGCCCGGACCGCCGTAGCCGCCCTGCCCGTGTTCCTGCTGGTGCTGGTGCTCCTGGCGCGGCTCGTGACGAGGCTGTTCGTGCCGGGGCTGCTCGTGACGAGGCTGTTCGTGCCGGGGCTGCTCGTGACGAGGCTGTTCGTGCCGGGGCTGCTCGTGCCGGGGCTGCTCGTGACGAGGCTGCTCGTGACGAGGCTGCTCGTGACGAGGCTGCTCGTGACGGGGCTGCTCGTGACGAGGCTCGTGCCGGGGTTCCTGGCGGGGCACGTGGCGGGGTGGTGCGTCGTGCGAGGGGCCGTAGCCGCCGCCGTGTCCCTCGCGCTCCTCCAGGTAGCGCTCGAAGGCCTCGGCGTGCTCCGGGCTGAGGTAGCGCCGGTAGTCGTGGTCGTCCTTCGGGCCGGAGCGGCCGCCGGTGTCGTTGACGCAGGTGTTGCCGAAGGACGGGTTGAGCGCCGCTCCCGCGTCCACCGAGTTGCCGCACACGTTCGGCGAGAAGGTGATCGGCGCCGAGACGGCGTTCCCCGAGAGCACACCGGGGGAGTGCGAGGCCTCGGCGGTCGCTCCGGGGGTCGCGTACGCCGCCCCGCCCGCGATCGACAGCAGACTCGACGCCGCCGCGGCCGTGAGCACCCCCTTGCCCAGTACCTGTCGGCTGAGTACCTGTCGCATGGGTCCTTCCCTGTCTACCGGCGCCACCGCCGGTGCTGAATCGAAGGTGGCCCCGGAGTGCACCGCCGTGCACTCCGAGGCCACCCCGAGGAGGTTTGCCCTTGCGGGCGCGGGCGCTGGCCGGCGCCTGGTCAGGCGTTGACGCAGGTGTTGCCGAAGGCGGGGTTCAGCAGCCCGATCACGTTGACGGAGTTGCCGCAGACGTTGACCGGCACGTGGACCGGGACCTGGGCGAGGTTGCCCGAGAGCACACCGGGGGAGCTGACGGCCTTGCCGTCGGCCACGGAGTCGGCCATGGCGGGGGCGGCCGCACCGGTGGCCATCAGAACACCGGCGCCGAGGACGACTGCCTTCTTGTACTTCATTTCTTTTCGATCCTTCCCGCAGTGGCGTTTTGCCGCTGCAGAATCAACAACGAGCTTTGCCGAAAAAGGAAACCGCATATTTTTCGGGGCTGCGAGTGCATTCACTCGATTGCCGGTCGGGCCCGTCGGGTCCGGAATTGTATATGTGTGAATTCGCCACGCGGCGAGGCCGCCGCCCCGGAATGGTGCGGCGGCCTCGGCGGGGTGTGCGGTCAGCTGCCGGAAGAGAGGTTGCCGGACAGGACCGGGATGTTCTGCAGGATGTGCGAGAGCGGCTCGTCGCCCTTGATCTGGTTCGAGTTCTCGACACACTGCTGGTTCTGCGGGGCGGAGAGGACCGGGATGTCCTGGACGCCGACGTTGACCAGGGCCAGCACGGACTGGACGTTCGCCTTGGCCGGCAGGCCGATGCACGGCTTGTTGAACGAGCCCTGGATGAGCGCCATCTGCGGGCTCATCGCACCGTGGGTCTCCTGGTTGCCGTAGATCTGAGCGGCGCCGTTGCCGTTCACGTTGGTGTTGGTCTCGTTGCCGATGGCCATCGCCTGCCCGGCCATGGCCGCGCCCATGCCCACGACGGAGGCGGCGACCGCCGCGGTGGCCATCATCTTCTTGATCACTGTCGTCCCTTTTCTGCAGGATTGCCCGGTACAGGAGCATCCGGAACAACGGTCCGGCCCCGGTTCGGGTTGCGAGGCTTCACCCGGATGTCGCTGTCGGGTGAGCACGTTGACGGCCGGTTGTTCGTAGCTGCCGAACGCGGCGCACCCCCTTAACGACACGCCACCCGAAAGGGTGCGCACGGTCCCCCGAAAGGCCGTACGGGCGAGTCCGGCGTGATTTCGGGCTCGATTTCTGACAAAGTGCGGAACCGGTTTCATCCCAATGCGTCCCAATGATCGAAAATGGTGACAGGGTCATGGGTTCCTTCCGCCGAATCCTCGGCGCACTCGGTCTGATCTCGTCCCTCGCTCTTTCGTTCAGTGCATCCGCGGCCGGCGCGGCGGCCGTTCCGGCGGCGAAGGAATTGCCCCGGATCCCGTTCACCCAGCGTTATCAGGCGGTGCAGCACGGCGGGCTCGTACGGGCTTCCAACTCCGGTATCGGCTGCCGTCGGGAGGAGGAGCCGGGGGCGGCCTCCTGCGCCGAGGTCGGGCGGGGCGCGGCCGGGGTCAACAGCGCGTACGAGATGTTCTACAGCGAGGTCGACAAGGACCCGGACACCTACAACTCGACCCGGGCCGACCTGCGGATCCCCCGGGGCGCGAAGGTCTCCTACGCCCGGCTGTACTGGGGCGGGAACCTGCGGGTCGGCGAGCAGAAGCCGCCGGCGGACAACGGCCGGGTGCTGGTCGCAGAGCCGGGCGGGGCGTACAAGGCGGTGTTCGCCGACACCGTGATCGGGCACCGGACAGATGCGGGCAGCGATGCCTACCAGGCGTCCGCCGACATCACCCCGCTGGTCCGCAGGGGCGGCGCCGGGATGTGGACCGTGTCCCAGCTGAACATCGCCATGGGGCGTTCGGAGGTGGGCGCCTGGGGCGGCTGGACCCTGGTGGCGGCCTACGAGCACCCCGACGAGCCGCTGCGGCGGATCTCGCTCTGGGACGGCTTCGAGGCGCCGACCGCCGGCGTGGCGAAGTCGGCCGTACCGGCGGTGGAGATCGCCGGGCTCGACGTCCCGGCCCGAGGAGCGGGGAAGGCGGGGATCGTCGGCTACGACGGGGACCGCGGGACCCGGGGGGACTCACTCACCGTGACGGCGGACGGCGGTCGCCGGATCGGTCTCGGAAATGCCGCAAATCCTTCCGATGATGTGATGAATTCGACGATCACAGAATTCGGGAAAGCCGGATTCCGGCGCCAGCCCGAACACGTGAACAACCTGGGGTACGACGCCGACGTGTTCGATCTGGGACCGGCGCTGACCGGCGGAACCCGCAGCCTGACCTTCGCGTTCACGGGCGAGAGCCGGGGCCATTTCCTCGGCGTGCTCTTCGTACAGACGGACGCGCGCCCCTGAGGAGCCGTCCCGAGAAACCCGGAGCACCGCTCCCGATCGCCGCCGCCACCGCGCCGATCGCACACCCCGATCACGCACCTACCCCCGATCACGCACCCCCGATCACGCATCCCCGATCACGCATCCCTGATCCCACACCCCTGAAAACGCACGGGGACCACGGAGGGCCTCTTCGCCGTGTCGTCAGATCATGTGCCGGACCACCCGACCGTCTTCCATCTCGTCCAGCCCGTGGAGGGCGGCGTCGCCCGGGTCGTCACCGACCTCGTCCGCGCCCAGACCTCCGCAGGTCTGCGCACGGTCGTCGCCTGCCCCCGCCCCGGCCGCCTCGCCGAGGACGCCCGGGCCGCCGGAGCCGAGGTGCTCCCCTGGCGGGCCGTACGCGCCCCGGGCCCCGGGCTGGCCCTGGAGGCGGCCACCGCCGCCCGGCTGATCCGCCGGGTCCGCCCGGACCTGGTGCACGCGCACAGCGCCAAGGCCGGACTCGCCGGACGGCTCGCCGTGCGCGGCACCCTGCCCACCGTCTTCCAGCCGCACGCCTGGTCCTTCGATGCGGTCGGCGGCACCACGGCCGCACTCGCCCTCAGATGGGAGCGGTTCGCGGCCCGTTGGGCCGACCGGGTGCTCTGCGTCAGCGAGGCCGAACGGCGCGCCGGGGAGTCCGCCGGGATCGCCGCCCGCTGGTCCGTCGTGCGCAACGGGGTGGACCTGGACCACTTCCGCCCCGGCGGGACCGACCCCGAACGCGACAGGGAAGAGGCCCGCGCCGGGCTGCCGCTGCCCGCCGCCTTCCGGAACGGAGGCCCGCTGGCCGTCTGCGTCGGCCGGGTCTGCCAGCAGAAGGGGCAGGACGTGCTGCTCCGTGCCTGGCCGCAGGTCCGGGCCGCGGTCCCCGGCGCCCGGCTCGCCCTGGTCGGCGACGGCCCCGACGTCGAACGGCTGCGCAGGACCGCACCGCCCGAGGTGATCTTCGCGGGCGCGGCCGCCGACATCCGACCGTGGCTTCGGGCCGCCGATCTCGTTGTACTGCCGTCGCGCTGGGAAGGCATGGCGCTCGCTCCGCTGGAAGCCATGGCCTGCGGCCGGCCGGTCCTGGTCTCCGACGTCAGCGGGGCCCGGGAGAGCCTGCCGCCCGGCCAGGGACGGCTCTGCCTGGTACCGCCCGAGCAGCCGGCCGCCCTGGCCGAGGCCCTGAGCGGACTGCTCGCCGAACCGCGCCTGCTCGACGAGCTGGGACGGCAGGCGCAGCAGCACGCCCGGACCGAGTTCGACGTCCGGCGGACCACGGACGAGGTCACCGGGCTGTACCAGGAACTGCTGGGCAGGCCCGCCCTCCGGCGGAGCCGGGAGGACGACCCCAAGCCCATGAACCAGGAGCGCAACAGCCGATGACGATGGACAGCGCACACGCACCGCACCCGGGGCGCGGCGGCAACCGGCCCGCCCCCGCGGTCCGCCGTTCGGTGCTCCCCATCCACCCGCCGCGCGGTCCCCGGGCCGACCAGGCCCGTCCCGCCGTCCGGCCGCAGCGGATCCGCCGGCACGGCGGCACCGCCCCACTGCTCACCGCCGACGCGCTGGCCACCGTACTGACCACGGTCCTCACCGCCGGGGCCGGAACCGGGGCCGGCCTGCCCGCCGGGGCGGCCGTGCCGCTCGGCGCCGTGCTGGCCGTACCGGCCGTCGCGCTGACCGCGCAGGCCGGGCTGTACCGGCCGCGGCTCGCGCCCTCCGCGCTGTTCGAACTGCCCGCGCTGGCCGGGCGGACGGCCGTCCTGTGGTGCGCCGTCGCGGCCGCCGCGGCGGCGGCCGACCCGGACGCCGCCCTCGGCTGGGGCGCCCTCCTCACCGCCGTCTGCCTGCACACCCTGCTGGCCTGCGCCGGGCGGGGCGCGGTCCACCTGCTGCGGCGCCGTACGGCCGTCCGACGGCCGCGGTCCGCGCTGGTCGTCGGCCCCGGCAGCGGGGCGGGCGCGGTGGCCGCCGCCCTGCACGGTCGCCCGGAGTACGGACTGCGCCCGGTCGGGCTCGCGGACACCGGGACGGCGGCCCTGCCCGGCGGGGAAACCGGCGGGCAGCTGCCGTTGCTCGCCACCCACGAGGACGTCCGGCGCGCGGTGATCCAGAACACGGTGCGGGACGCGGTGTTCACCCGCCCGCCGGAGGCCGACGAGCGCACCGCCTCGCTGGTCCGGCTGTTCCACGACCACGGCTGCCGGCTCTGGCTGGCCGACCCGGCCGGCACCGCCAAGATCACCGGCATGCGGCTGGCGCACCCCGCCGACCAGCTGTGGGGCTACGCCGTGCAGCCGCTGCTGCCCCGGCCGGCCCGCCCGGTGGAGCGGTCGCTGAAGCGGGCCGTCGACACCGCCCTCGCGGCCCTCGCCCTGCTCGCGGCCGCACCGGTGATGGGCCTGTGCGCGCTGGCCGTACGGCTGTCCGACGGCCCCGGGGTGATCTTCCGTCAGGAGCGGGTCGGCCTCTACGGACGCCCGTTCACGCTGCTGAAGTTCCGCACCCTGCGCCCGGCGAACGAGCACGAGTCGGCGACCCGCTGGACGGTCGCGAACGACCACCGGATGAGCGCGGTCGGCTCCTTCCTGCGGAAGTCCTCCCTGGACGAGCTGCCGCAGCTGTGGAACGTGGTCCGGGGTGACATGAGCCTGGTCGGCCCGCGCCCCGAACGGCCCTTCTTCGTCGCGAAGTTCTCCTCCCTGCACCCCGGCTACGAGGCCCGGCACCGGATGCCGGTCGGCATCACCGGGCTGGCGCAGATCAACGGGCTGCGCGGGGACACCTCCATCGAGGACCGGGCCCGCTTCGACAACCACTACATCGACACCTGGTCGCTCTGGCAGGACCTGTGGATCCTGGTCCGCACCGCCGCCTCGGCCTTCCGTTTCCGGCTGGGGGGAAGTTGAGCACGGTCCTCGCCGCGCCCGCGGCACCGACCGGCCCGCCGGCCACGCGCCCGGCGCGGCCCCGCCCCGGTCTCCGCGACGTGGTGCGCCGGGACTGGCCGCTGCTGCCGCTCGCGGCCACCGTCCTGCTGCTCGTCGTCCCGCTCCCCGCCGGTGACGTCACCGCCTCCGGCAAGGTCACCCCGGCCGATGCGGCCTCGCTGCTGCTGGTGGCGGTCTGTGCGGTGCGGGCGCTGCGCGGGGAGACGGCCCGGCTGAGCCCGCTCGGCGCGCTGGTGCTGGCCGTGCCCACGGTCGGTCTGGCGGTGGCCACGGCCACCGCCGGGGACCCGTACGCCGCACTGCCCGGCTTCGTGCGGTACCTCCAGGTGTTCGTGCTGGTGCCGGGCGCGGTCGTGCTGCTGGTGCGGGACCCGCGGCAGTTCCGGCTGGCCGCCGGGTGCTTCGTCGTGCTGGCGCTGGTGCAGGGCGCGGTGGGCGTGGTCCAGTACGCGACCGGGACCGGGGCCTCGTACCAGGGCGAGGACATCCGCGCCGTGGGCACCTTCGGGCCCGGCGACGTGATGGGCATGGCCACGGTGGTGGCGTACGGGCTGATCGCCGCGACGGCGGTGGCCCTCGCGCCGGGCAGCGGCCGGCGGGCCCGGCGGGCCGCCGCGGTCGCGGCGCTGCTGCTGGTGGTGCCGCTGGTGCTGTCCTTCAGCCGGGGCGCGTGGATCGCGACGGTCGTCGCGGCGCTGGCGGTCATGCTGCTGGCGGGCGTCCGGCGGGCGCTGAAGGTGCTGGTGGCGCTGACCGCGGCCGGGGTCGTCCTGGTCGGCGGCTTCGGGGTGGGCTCCGAGATGATGGCCGAGCGGCTCGCCTCGATCACCGAGGTCTCCAGCGCTCCCGACCAGTCGGTGACGGACCGGTACACGATGTGGGCGGCGGCCTCCTCGATGTGGCGGGAGCGGCCGGCCACCGGAGTGGGGCTCAAGGGCTTCCCGGCGCACCGGGACGGGCACTCCTCGCTGGGCCTGTCCTCGGGCAGCGACACCGCCGGCGCCGGCCGCGGGTACCTCCGGCAGCCGCTGCTGTCCCCGCACAACATGTACCTGCTGGTCCTGAGCGAGCAGGGGCTGGTGGGCCTGGTGGCGCTGGCGGGCGGCTGGGCGGCGCTGCTGGTGGCCGGGATCCGCAAGGTCCTCGTCCGCGGCGCCGCGCCCCGGGCGGCCCGGGACTGCGGACTGATCGCGGTGGGGCTCATCGTCTGGCAGACCACCGACTTCCTGTACGCCGACATCGGCGGCCCGTCCACGGTGCTGACCGGCGTGATCGTCGGTCTGGCGGCGTGGTGGGCCACCGGCCCGGGCCCGGAGCCGGCCGGTTCTGGGGTCACCGGTCCCGGGGTCACCGGTCCTGGGGTCGCCGGTCCCGGCTCAGCCGGGCCGGGCGCCGTCGCGCGCGAGGGTGCGGCCGGCCGGTGACGGATACCACGCCCTGGCGGCCCGCAGCCGCGGCGAACGGACTCGCCGCGGCTGCGGGCCGTCCGCAGGCTCCGCCGGAGCCGGCCGCCCCGCCGGAGGGCGCTCCCACCGCGGCCGTTCCGTCCGCCCTCGCCGGGGCCCGGGCGGACGGAACACCGCCGACGGCCGCCAGGCGGCCGCGGGCCGGCGCCCTGCCGGGCGCCTCTCCGGTCCCGCCGGTCCCGTCCCTCGGGGGGACCGCGTCGGCTCAGGGGCATTCGGCCGCCTCCGGGCCGGATCCCGCCGCGACCGCGCCGTGGGACGCGGGTCCGCCCGTGCTGACGGCCGGCCGGGCGCGGACGTCCGTCCTGCGCGCGGACCGGGCGCCGGGGGAATCCCGGCTGTGCGTGGCGGGGCCCGCCGAGGGCGTGCCCGACGGTGCCGGGGGCAACCCCAAAAGCAACGGCATTGGTGCCGGGGGTATCGGGGGTGCCGGGGGCGAGCCGGGCCCGGAGGCGCCGGCCACCCCACCCCAAGGCGGGCTGCCACTGGGGCGGTTCCTCGCCAAGGCCGCCGCCGTCACCGCCGGACTGACCGCCGCCGGAGCGGTGTTCGGGCTGGTCCGCGACCAGACCATCGCCCACCTGTTCGGCGCCGGGCACGACAGTGACGCCTTCCTGATCGCCTGGACCGTCCCCGAGATGGCGTCCACGCTGCTCATCGAGGACGCCATGGCCCTGCTGATGGTGCCCGCCTTCAGCCACGCCCTCACCCGCCGGTCCGCCGCCCGGGCCGGGCTCAGCCGCCGGGAGGCCCGCGCTCAGGACCCGGTGCGACTGCTGGTCGGGGCCACCCTGCCGCGGCTGCTGGTGTTCCTCGCCGCGGTCGCCACCCTGCTCGTGTTCGCCGCGCCCCTCGTCGTCGGGGTGCTCGCCCCCGGGCTGCCCGACCCCGGGCTGGCCGTGCAGTGCACCCGGCTGACCGCCCTGACCGTGCTGACCTTCGGCGTGGCCGGTTACTTCAGCGCAGCCCTGCGCGCACACCGCTCCTTCCTGCCCCCGGCCGCGATCTACGTCTCGTACAACATCGGCATCATCGGCACCATGCTCGCCCTGCACCAGGTGTGGGGGGTGCGCGCCGCCGCCCTCGGAGTGGCCTGCGGCGGACTGCTGATGGTGCTCGTGCAACTGCCCGCGTTCCTCCGGCACGTCGGCTTCGGGCTCCCGCGGCCGCGGGGCGCGGGCCGGGACCGGCGCGACCGGGACCGGCCCACCCTGATCGCCTTCGGGATGATCGCCCCGGTCATCTTCTTCGCCGTGTTCCGGCAGTCCCAGGTCCTGGTCGAGCGGTTCCTCGCCGCCTCCCTGCCGCCCGGCGCCATCTCGCACCTCAACTACGCGCAGAAGGTCGCGCAGATGCCGATGGTGCTCTCCTTGATGATCTGCACCGTCACCTTCCCCGTGGTGGCCCAGGCCATGGCCGGCGGCGAACGCGAGAAGGCCCGGCGGCGGGTCGAGCAGGACCTCGCGCTCGCCTCCCTCGCCGTCCTCATGGGCACCGCCCTGGTGATCGGCTACGCCCCGCAGATCATCCAGGTCCTGTTCGAGCGCGGCGCGTTCACCCGCGAGGACACCCTCGCCACCGCCGCCGTGATGCGGGTCTACGGCATCGGCCTGCTCGGCCACTGCCTGGTCGGCGCCCTGTCCCGGCCGTTCTTCTCCGCCGCCCGACCCACCTGGTTCCCGGCCCTGGCCATGGCCGCCGGACTGCTCGTCAACATCGTCGCGGGCGCCTTCGCCGCCGACTGGTGGGGCACGTACGGCATCGCCGCCGCCAACGCCGCCGGCATCTCCACCACCGCCGCGATGCTCCTCACCGGCCTCGGCTCCCGGATCATCGCCATCCAGGTCCGCCGGGTCGCCATCAGCCTGGGCCGGCTCTCCGTCGCCGCCGCGGCGGCCTGCGCCACCGGCTGGCTGGCCGGGCCGATGATCCCCGACCCGCTGCTCAGCGCCGCCCTCGGCTGCCTCCTGATCCCGGCCATGTTCGCCGCCACCGGCATGGCCATAAGGGCGCTCGAAGTGACCGCCCTGCCCGCCCAGATCGCCCAGCTCACCTCGAGGTTCCGCCATGTTCGCTGACACCGACACGGCTCCCCCCGCCGCACCGGACCGGCCCGGGCGGCGCACCGCCGCGCCCTGGGTCCTCATGTACCACTCCGTCGCCGAGTTCACCGATCCCGCCGAGGACCCGTACGGCATCACCGTCACGCCCCGCGCCCTCGACACCCAGCTGCGCTGGCTGCGCTCGCGCGGCCTGCACGGGGTGTCGGTCGGGGAGCTGCGCCGGGCCCGCGCAGCCGGCCGCGGCGCCGGACTCGTCGGCCTCACCTTCGACGACGGCTACACCGATTTCCGCACCCACGCGCTGCCGCTGCTCCAGCGGCACGGCTGCACCGCCACCCTGTTCGTACTGCCCGGCAGGCTCGGCGTGGACAACGTGTGGGACCCCCTGGGGCCGCGCAAATCCCTGCTGTCCGCCGAGGGCATCCGCGCGGCGGCCGGGGCCGGAGTGGAGATCGGCTCGCACGGCCTGCTCCACCGGCACCTCACCGCCTGCGCCGACGACGAGCTCCAGCAGGAACTGCGCGGCAGCCGAGAGCTCCTGCGCGAGCTGACGGGCCGGCTCCCGGAGGGCTTCTGCTACCCCTACGGCAACGTCGACCGCCGGGTGCTCGCCTCCGCGCGGGCGGCCGGGTACCAGTACGCCTGCGCCATCGTCCCCGGCCGGCTGTCCGGCCCGTACGCCATGCCGCGCACCCACGTCAGCCAGGCCGACGGTCCCGGCCGGCTGCGGGTCAAACGGCTCCGGCACCAGGTGCGCGAGCTGTGCCGGGCGGTGTTCCCGTGACGGCCCCGGGCACGGCGGCCATGGTGGGCTCGGTGAGCTCCGTCAAGGCGCTGCACATCATCACCGGACTGGGCGTCGGCGGCGCCGAGCAGCAGTTGCGGCTGCTGCTCCGGCACCTGCCGATGCGGTGCGAGGTCCTGACCCTGACCAACCCGGGGCCCGTTGCCGACGGGCTGCGCGCCGACGGCGTCCGCGTGGTCCACCTCGGCATGCGTGGCAACCGCGACCTCGGGGCGCTGCCCCGGCTGGTCCGGTTCATCCGGCGCGGCGGCTACGACCTGGTGCACACCCACCTCTACCGGGCCTGCGTGTACGGCCGGCTGGCGGCCCGGCTCGCCGGGGTGGGCGCCACCGTGGCCACCGAGCACTCGCTCGGCGAGGCCGAGATCGAGGGCCGCCCGCTGACGGGCGGGGTGCGGGCCCTCTACCTGGCCAGCGAACGCCTCGGTACGGCCACCGTCGCCGTCTCCGACACGGTGGCCGCCCGGCTGCAGGGGTGGGGGGTGCCCGCCGCCCGGCTGCACGTGGTCCCCAATGGCATCGAGGCCGTCCGGTTCCGCTTCGACCCGGCGGCGCGGCGGGCCACCCGGGCCCGCACGGGGCTGCCCGAACGGGCTTTCGTGGTGGGCGGGGTCGGCCGGCTGGTGCCCGGCAAGCGGTTCGAGGTCCTGGTCCGGGCGGTGGCCGCGCTGCCCGGGGCGCACCTGCTGCTGGCCGGCGACGGGCCGGAGCGCTCCGCGCTGCGCCGGCTGGCCGCCGACCTGGGGGCGCAGAACCGCATCCACCTGCTGGGCGAGCGGGATCCGCTGGGCGACAGCGCGGACGGGCGGACGCCCGGCATTCCGGCGCTGCTGTCCGCGATGGACGTGTTCGTGTCCCCCTCGAAGGAGGAGGCGTTCGGGCTGGCGGTGGTCGAGGCGCTGGCCGCCGGACTTCCGGTGCTGCACGTCACCTGCCCGGCCATCGACGACCTGCCCGCCGCCCAGGCGCCCGGCGCCCGCCGCATCGGCAGCGGCACCGAGGAACTCGTCGCGGCGCTGCGCGGGCACATGGAGGCCGGCACGACCCGGCTCCCGCCGCCCCCGGTGGTGCGCCGCTACGACATCACGCGCAGCGCGGAACAACTGCTCGGCGTCTACGCCCAGGCGCTGACCCGGACCCGCCCGCCGGGGGTGCCGGCGCGGGTCTGAGCGGCCCGGCGGCCCCGGCGCCCCGGTGTGCGGCCGCGGCCCGGCCCCACCCGGAGCCACCGCTCCCGTGCCCGGCCGGAGCCCCCGCTCCGGGATCCCGGCGCCGTACGACCGCAGTTCCCCCTGCCTCCCGGCAAGAGCATGGCAACCACACGAGGAAGTGAGCACGAAGATGGCCGATACCTCGACCTCCGAACAGCAGAAGGCGCAGCCGGACGCCCCGGCGAGGGCCGGGCGCCGGAAGGGCGGGGCGCGCAGTCGGCCGGCTCCGCCGGCCTGGTGGCCGCTGCCCGCCTGCGCCCTGCTGGGGCTGGCGGTCGGCGGCGCGTACGGGGTGCTCAAGACCCCCGAGTACGCCGCCACCAGCTACATCGTCGCGGTGCCGGACGACACCACCGACCCGGCCACCGCCCTGGGGTTCGCCCAGGCGTACGCCCGGATCGCGACCGGCGCCGCCACCCTCGCCCAGGCCCAGGGCAGGGCCGGGGTCGACGCCGGGAAGCTGCGGACCCAGGTGCGGGCCGAGACCTCCCCCGAGTCCCCGATGATCGCGATCACCGGGACCTCGCCCCGCCCGGGGAAGGCCGCCGACATCGCCAACGCGGTCGCCGACGCGCTCTCGCTGAGCAGCAATCAGGCCGCGAAGAACACCGGCGTACGGCTGCTGCTGTTCAGCCAGGCCGTGGCACCGACCGAACCCGCCTCCCCGTCCGCCGCGATCAGCGGGGCCGTCGGGCTGTGCGCGGGCGGACTGGCCGGCGGGCTGTGGCTGCTGGCCAGGCCGGGCGGGCGGCGCCGTACGGAGGGGCGGGCCGAGCCCGGTGCACCCGCCGGAGCCGCCCCCGCCGCGGCGTACGCCTCGCTGCCCGCCCAGGGCGAGGCCGCCCAGGCCGCACCGGTGCGGGAGAAGGAGCGGGCGCGATGAGCGGGTGTTCCACCGGCGCCCTCACGGTGACGCTCTGCCGCGACCCCCGGCAGTTCGCCGCGCTGGAGGAGCCCTGGAACCGGCTCCTACGGGCCTGTCCCAGCGCCACCCCGTTCCAGAGCCACGCCTGGCTGCACTCCTGGTGGCTGTCGTACGGCAAGGACGGACGGCTGCGCATCGTGCTGGTGCGGCGCGACGGCGAACTGGTCGGCGCCGCCCCGCTGATGCTCGTACACCGGCCGATGCCCCTGCTGGTCCCGCTGGGCGGCGGGATCACCGACTACTCCGACGTCCTGGTGGACGCCCGCCACGCCGGGGAGGTGCTGCCCGCGCTCGCCCGGGGACTGCACCGGGCGGCCCGGGGCGCGGTCGTCGACCTGCGCGAGGTCCGGCCGGGCGCGGCGGCCGAGCGGCTGTACGGGCTCTGGCAGGGACCGCGGACCAGGCTGGCCGACTCGGCCTGCATGGAGCTGCCGGTGCTGCCCTTCGACGAACTGGTCAAGCGGATGCCGACGGCCGGGGCGCAACGGGTGCGCGCCAAGCTGCGCAAGGCCGACGCGGCCGGCCTGGAGGAGCACGAGGTCACCGAGCACGAGGTGCCGCGCGCGGTGCGGAGCCTGTTGCGGCTGCACGAGAAGCAGTGGCGCGGCCGCGGGGTGACCCCGGAGCACCTCAAGCCGAGGTTCGCCGAGCACCTGACCCGGGCCACCCGGCGGATGGTGCGCACCGGGCAGGGCCGGCTGACCGAGTTCCGGCTGGACGGGAAGGTGGTCGCGGCCAACGTGACCCTGCTGTCGGCGGGGCTGAGCGGCGGGTACCTGTACGGGGCCGATCCCGAACTGCGGGCCAGGAAGGTGGACGTGGCCTCGGTGCTGCTGCGGCACGAGGCGCAGCGGGCGCTGGCGGACGGCCGGGAGGTGGTGAGCTTCCTGCGCGGGACCGAGCCGTACAAGAACCACTGGCGGCCGGAGGTGGTGGTGAACCAGCGTCTGCTGCTGGCCACGGCGCCGCTCGCGCCCCTGCTGCGGCTGCACGAGTCGCAGGTGACGGGGCGCGAGCGGGCGGTGGGGGCGCTCCGGGAGGCGCTGCCGGCCGCCCGGGACTGGCGGGCCCGGCTGAACGAGCTGCGGGTCCGGTGACCGTCCGGTGCCCGCGGCCCGTTCCGGAAGGGCCTCTGCCGGCACGGCCGCTGCCAGAACGGCTGCTGCCAGAACGGCCGCTGCTAGAACGGCCAGTCCCAGTCGAACTTCACGCAGAAGGACTGTTGGCCGAGCAACTGGCCGAGCCAGTCGCCGAAGTTGAGCGGCACGCACCACTCGCGGCCGTTGACCGGCGGGCGAGGGGACGTGGGCTCGGGGCTCGGCTCGGGCTTCGGCACGTCGGGGGTCGGGTCCACGGGGGTCGGGTCGACGGGGGAGGGCTTCGGCACGTCCGGGGTCGGGTCGACCGGGGACGGCTCGGGTACGTCGGGCGTCGGGTCGACCGGGGACGGGGAGGGCTGCGCGGGCGTCGGCACGGGCCGCGGCATGTGCGTCAGCGCGTCGCGGAACACCTTGGAGGACTCGGGGTTGGCCGAGCACTGCCACACGCCGTGCGGGCAGTAGTCCGTGATGGTGTGGTACAGCGGCTTGTGCTGGTCGATCCACTGCAGCATCCGCCGCATGTACTCCGGGTTGTCCCCGTAGCGGAACAGCCCCCATTCCGGGTACGAGATCCGCTTGCCGTGTGCTTTCGCGAAGTCGACATGGTCCTGGAGCCCGTACGGCTGGCTGATCATCTCGTCGAAGGTGCGGCCGGGCGCCTGGTCGTAGGAGTCCATCCCGATCACGTCGACGACGTCGTCCCCGGGGTAGCAGCGGTCCCAGCCGATCGCGTCGGTGCCGCGGCTGGGAGCGAAGTCGAAGCGGAACTCCTGCCCCGGCACCGACCGCATGGCGGTGACGATCCGGCGCCAGTACCGCTTCCAGTTCTCCGGGTCCGGCGCGCACCGGTGGGTGTAGGTGACGCCGTTCATCTCCCAGCCCAGCACGACCACCGTGTCCGGGACGCCGAGGTCCACCAGCCGCTGTGCGAGGGCCTTGAAGTGGCGGTCGTAGTAGCCCTGGGCGCCGGCCCGGATCAGCTGGGCCACCTGGTGGTCCGGGACCCGGGACTCGTTGCGCTCCTGCATGGGCACGTTGAGGACGAACAGCCGGTCCGGGTCGGCGCGGCGCCACGCGGCCCAGTCCTCCAGGAAGTCCGGCGCGCCCGCGATGTTCGACCACCGGTCCCCGGGGAGGTAGGTGTGGCCCACCCGGATCTCCCGGCCGCCGAGCCAGCGCGACAGCTGGGAGATGCGGGCCACGCCCTCCGGGCCGTAGTCCAGGTACGCGCCCATCGCGACGCCGGTGTCCCCGGGCTCCTCGTCCTGTTCCGGTGCCGCGAAGGCGACACCGGCGGCGAGCAGCAGCCCTGCCGTGACGGTGCCGATGCAGGCACTGGCCACTCTGCGGCGCGGTCTGGGCATGGCGTCTCCCGGGATTCCCGAATCGGTGTGCTTGCACATGACGTTAGGCATCTCATCCGATGAATGGCCTGTCCGATGCCCGGCTGGTAGGCCATTCGCATCTGCGCACGCCATCCGCTTGGTCCGACTAGGTGAAAGACCCCGTTCCCATGCACGTGTTCACCCCTCAAGTGCCCGCCGTTCTGCTCCGGCTCGACCGGAACCCCTTCCACCACGGGACGCTCGGCGCGGTCCGCTCCCTGGGCCGCCGTGGCGTGGAGGTCCACGCGGTCGTGGAAGCCGGGGGCGGGCCGGTGTGCCGTTCCCGGTACCTGCACGCGGTCCATGCCGGTCCGTCAGGTCCCGAGGGCCTGCTCGACTGCCTGACCGGGGTCTCCGAGCGGATCGGCCGGCCCGCGGTGCTCGTCGCCATGGACGACCTGAGCGCGATCGAGGTCTCCCGGATGGCGGCCCGGCTGGAGGGGCGGTTCCGGATCCCGCACCAGCCCGACGGACTGCCCGAACGGGTCGCCGACAAGGCCGAACTGGCCGGGCTCTGCGACCGCCTGGGCGTTCCGCACCCCGAGACGGTGGTGCCGGGGAGCGCGGCGGAGGTCACGGACGCGGTGTGGCGGCTGGGCCTGCCGGCCGTGGCGAAGTGGAGCCGGCCCTGGCTGCTGCCGCCCGGCGGCGGCCTGCGCAGCACCACCCTGGTCCACACCGCGGGGCAGGCCCGTGAGCTGTACGGGAAGTCGGCCGAGGCGGGCAGCCGACTGCTGCTCCAGCGGTTCCTGCCGGCGGGCCCGGACACCGACTGGTTCTTCCACGGCTGCTTCGCCCGGGGCGGCCGGCCGCTGCTCACCGGGTCGGGCCGCAAGGAGCTGTCCTGGCCGGTGCGCACGGGGCTGACGGCGGTGGGGCGCTGGCTGCCCGACCCGGCGGTGGAGGAGGCGGGCCTGCGGCTCGCCGAACGGCTGGGCTACCAGGGCATCCTGGACCTGGACTTCCGGCGCGACGAGCAGGGCCGCTTCCGGCTGGTGGACTTCAACCCGCGGCCCGGCGCGCAGTTCCGGCTGTTCACGGAGGCCTCCGGGCTGGACGTGGTGCAGGCGCTCTACCTGGACCTGACCGGGCAGGGTGGGCTGGACGGGCCGGATGGGCCGGGTCGGGAGGGCGCGCGGGCGGGGCGGCCGGAGCGGACGGAGCGGACGGGCGGGCCGGGCCGGGTCTTCGTGGTGGAGAACTACGCCCTGCTGGCGGCGCTGCGCGGCGCCCGGCTGCCCGGCCTCCCCCCGGGCCGGGACCTCGGCGCCGGTCCCGACACCGGTCCCGACCGGGCCACTGGTCCCGACACCGGTCCCGACACCGGTCTGCCACGCCGCGGGACCGAGACCGCCTGGTTCGCGTCCGACGACCCCGTGCCCTTCCTGGCGATGGCCGCCGCGTTCCTGGGGCGCGGCGTACGGAAGGGGGCGTACGGGCTCCGGAACGCGCTGGAGCGAGTCCCTGCGCGCGGCCGCCGCACGGCGCGCGCCGTCATCAGGG
This sequence comes from Streptomyces sp. NPDC043853, assembly GCF_056436025.1. Taxonomy (NCBI): domain Bacteria; kingdom Bacillati; phylum Actinomycetota; class Actinomycetes; order Kitasatosporales; family Streptomycetaceae; genus Streptomyces; species Streptomyces sp. NPDC043853. The sequence goes on along the minus strand of NZ_JBWKDJ010000004.1, from coordinate 237,184 downwards.
CGCCCCGCCAGCGCGAGGGGGACGGGGGCCTGCCGGACCTCCCGGACCTCCCGGAGCTGCCCTCCCCGGGCGCTCCGGCCGCCGCGGAACCGGACGGACTCGTCGCCCGCCGCTAGCCGTACCCGGCCTGGGTCCCCCGGCCTGTGCCCGCCCCCCGGGAGGCCGTCCCGCCTTTCCGGCGGATTCACACGTCAGGGGGTCACTCGCGCGAGGGATACGCAGCCGTGCCGAAGTGAACCGGAGGTCCGCACGGAAGGGGAGAAGGGTGACGCACGTGGACGATCTCCTGGTAATCGGCGCAGGGCCGTACGGACTGTCGATCGCCGCCCACGCGGCCGGAGCCGGGCTGGACGTCCGGGTGCTCGGCCGGCCGATGGCCTCCTGGCGCGACCACATGCCCGAGGGCATGTACCTCAAGTCGGAGCCCTGGTCGTCCGACCTGTCCGCGCCCGCCGGCCGCCACACCCTCGCCGCGTACTGCCGCACCCGGGGGATCGCCGCCGAGCACGGCCGGCCGCTGCCGATCGGCACGTTCAGCGCGTACGGGCTGTGGTTCGCCCGGCAGGCCGGGCCGGAGGTCGAGGAGCGCACCGTCACCACCGTGGCCCCGTACGGCACCGGCTTCCGGATCGGCACCTCCGACGGCGGGGTCCTGTTCGCCCGTACCGTCGCCCTGGCCGTCGGGGTGATGCCCTTCGTCAACCTGCCGGGCCCGCTCGCCGGCCTGCCGCCCGGACACGTCTCGCACAGCAGCGGCCACCGAGACCTCGGCCGGTTCGCCGGGCAGGAGGTCGCCGTGCTGGGCGCCGGGCAGGCCGCGCTGGAGACCGCCGTGCTGCTCGCCGAGTCCGGCGCCCGGCCCACCCTGGTGGCCCGCAGGCACCGGCTGAACTGGAACACCGTGCCGCAGCCGCTGGACCGCCCTGCGCTGCGGGCCCTGCGCGCCCCGCACAGCGGCCTCGGCACCGGCTGGCGCAGCTGGGCCTGGTCCGAGCTGCCCTGGGCGGTGCGCCGGCTCCCGGCGGCGACCCGGGAGCGGATCGCCGCCACCGCGCTGGGCCCCGCCGGGGCCTGGTGGCTGCGGGAGCGGTTCGAGGGGCGGGTCCCCGCCCTGCTGGGGCACGAACTGCGCCGGGCGGCACCGGCGGGCACGCGGACCCGGCTGGACCTCACCGCCCCCGGCGGCGGGCCCGTCGTACTCGATGCCGAGCACGTGATCGCGGCGACCGGCTTCACCCCGGACCTGGCCCGGCTGGGCCCGCTGGACGCCGGGCTGCGCGCGGGCCTGCGTACGGTCGGGCAGGGCCGGACGCCCGAACTGAACCCGTGGTTCGAGTCCTCGTACCCCGGATTGTTCTTCGCGGGGCTGCTGACGGCTCCCTCGTTCGGCCCTTCCATGCGATTTGTGCACGGCGCGGGCTTCACTGCGGGGAAACTGGTAGCAGGAGTCCGCCGGCGTCTCGGCGCCCGGGTCCCGCAGCCGGGTCCGCCCGGGTGGCGGCGGACGGCGGACGGCCAGGACGACCTGGACGACCTGGACGACCTGTCGACGGTGCAGCGGTGAGAGGGGTCCGTGATGAGCCGGGAGCGAGCACAGGGACGCGGCTGGGTCCGCATTCCCGCGAGCCGGGCGGAACAGCCGGCGGCGCCCGCCCCGGGTCCCGGGGGCGCCGCCCCCGCACCGGCCCCCACCCCCGGGTACGACCGGGCCCGGACGGCCGGGCCCTTCCCCTCCGCGTCGGCGACCGCCCCCGCGATCTACCTCTCCCTCCTCGAGCGCTGGCGGGAGGCCGGGCGCACCCTTCCGGGGCATCCTGACGAGGAGTGGGAGCGGCTGATCTCGCAGCCGTGCTGGCCCGGCCCCTGACAGACCCCGAGGTGGTGTCCCATGGCAGCGGAGGCGGACGGTGCGCCGGGCCCGGGCGCGGTCACCGGCCCGGGTGAGCGGCTCGCCCTCAACGGGATGGGCAGTTTCGAGTGGGATCTCGGGACGGGGCGGGTCATCGCCGACCCGTCCGCGATGGCGGTCTTCGACCTCACCCCGGAGGAGTTCGACGGCACCCCCGAGGGCCTCGGCCTGCACATCCCGGGGGAGGACGCGGTCCGGCTCGGCGAGGTGGCACAGACCGCGCTGGAAGGCGGCGAGCAGTCCTACGGCGCGTACTTCACCGTGCTCCGCCGGGACGGCGTACAGCAGTGGACGCACACCCAGGGCCGGATCATCCGGGAGCCGGACGGAGCGGCGCGGCGGATCGTCGGGGTGGTGCGGGACGCCAGGGCCGAGCTCGCCCACTCCGAGCTGCTGCGGAAGCTGGAGGTGGCCCGGGCCAAGCAGACCACGATCGTCCAGCGGACCACCGAGGCGCTGTCCCGGGCGGTGACCGTGGACGACGTCACGGCCGTGCTGACCGGGGCGGGGGCGCTGGAACGTCTGGGCGCGGACGGGCTGGCGCTCGGCCTGGTGGAGAACGGCGCCATGAAGATCATCGCGCTGAGCGGGGAGTCCCTGGACATCCTCAACGAACGGCGCTTCACCCGGCTGGAGGACGACATCCCGCTGTCCCGGGCGGTGATGACCCGCAAGGCGCGGTTCGTCACCTCCATGGACGAGCTGGCGCTGGAGTTCCCGCACATCGAGCACTACCTGCGGGCCATCGTGTTCGACGCGGCCGCCTACCTGCCGCTGATCGCGCAGGCCAAGGCCATCGGCGGACTGGTGCTGTTCTACCGGCGGCGCAGCGAGTTCACCCCGGAGGAGCGGAACCTGACCCTGGGCCTCGCCGGCATCGTCGCCCAGTCCCTGCAGCGGGCACTGCTCTTCGACCAGGAGCGCGAGTTCGCGACCGGCCTGCAGGCGGCCATGCTGCCGCGCCGGATCCCGGACATCTCGGGCGGGGAGATCGCGGTCCGGTACCACTCGGCGTGGAGCGGGCGGGAGGTCGGCGGGGACTGGTACGACGTGATCGCGCTGCCCCGGGACCGGGTCGGGATCGTGGTGGGCGACGTCCAGGGCCACGACACCCACGCGGCGGCGATCATGGGCCAGCTGCGGATCGCGCTGCGCGCCTACGCGGGGGAGGGGCACCCCCCGTCCACGGTGCTCGCCCGCGCCTCCCGCTTCCTGGCGGAGCTCGACACGGAACGATTCGCCACCTGTACGTACGCGCAGGTGGACCTGGAGACCGGCGGCGTACGGGCGGTCCGGGCGGGGCATCTGGGACCGCTCATCCGCCACACCGACGGCCGCACCGGCTGGCCCAACCTGCGCGGCGGCCTGCCGCTGGGCCTGGCCTCGTCCTTCGCGCAGGAGGACTTCCCCGAGACCAGGCTGGACCTGGTCCCGGGCGAGACCCTGGTGCTGTGCACGGACGGGCTGGTGGAGGAGCCGGCCGAGTCGATCACGGCGGGCATGGAGGCGCTGGCGCACGCGGTGCGGACCGGCCCGCAGGAGGCGGGCGCGCTGGCGGACCATCTGCTGGACCGGCTGTGGGAGCGCTGGGGCTCCGGTGACGACGTGGCCCTGCTGGTGCTGCGCCGGGCCCCGGACCCGGGCACCCACCGGGCACCGCGGATCCACCAGTACGTGCACCAGGCCGACCCGGAGGGACTGTCCGAGGCCCGCTACGCGCTGCGCCAGGCCCTGCGGGACTGGGGCATGCCCACGCTGGCCGACGACGTGGAGCTGGCGGCGGGGGAACTGCTGGTCAACGCCCTGCTGCACACGGACGGCGGGGCGGTCCTCACCATGGAGGTGCTGCCGGAACCGGTCCGCAAGGTCCGGCTGTGGGTCAAGGACCGGTCCAGCGTGTGGCCGCGCCGCCGCACCCCGGGCGAGGCGGCGACCACCGGGCGCGGGCTGCTGCTGGTGGACGCGCTGGCCTCGCACTGGGGCGTGGAGTCGCGCGGCGACGGCAAGGCGGTGTGGTGCGAGTTCGACGCCCCGGCCACGGTGTAGGCCGCCCCCTCCGGGCCGCGCCGGGCACGGCCCGCCCCGGGCCGCACGGCGCGGCGATGACTCGGGTGGACGCGTCCGGTTGTGCGGTGCCGACGGCGGCGTGAGCATCTGCCCATGGGAACGATGCGGCCATGAGACCGGCCAAGCGCTGGGCGTCCACCGCCCTCCTCGCTGCCCTCCTGCTCGCGGCCGGCGTACCGGCCGCACTCGGCCGGACGACGGGCCGCCCTCAGGCGGACCCGTCCTGCCGGTCGGTGGCTTTCATGTCGATGGTCGGCCTCGGCCCGGAGTGCCCGTAGGAGGCGCGTAGGAGGCCCGTGGCTAGCGGCGGTGGTCGACCAGTTCGACGTCGCGGCGGTCCTCGGCGACGTACGCCACGGCCACCGGCGGGAAGCCGCTCGCCAGCCGTGCCGCCTGCAGCCGGGCCTCCGCCCCGGCACCTCCCTCGTGGATGCCGGGCGTCATCCGGAGCGTGCCGGTGGCGGCCCAGTCGTGCTCCGCGCCGTCGCACACCGCTTCGCCGCCGCCGAAGGCCAGCCGGGTCCCCTCCTGGACGAGGGTCGCGGAAACCTGAACCGCCCCAGAGGGTGAAGAGGCCGAGCACCGGTAGGTCCCGGAAAGGGTGACGGTGCCGTTCTCGGAAATATGCCCGTACGGCTGTACGGAAATGTAATCGCCGTCGGCCCCGGCGGTCGCCGGAGCGAGGAATACGGTTGCCGCTGCAGCGCCGGCGGCCAGGCAGAAGGCCAGGCGGGAGGGGGTAAGGGGGGCGGGAATTCGCATGAATCCTCCGGGAGTCGCGGGTGGTCTCGGGGGTGAAGTCAGGGGTGAACTCTGGGGTGAACTCCGGGGTGTGCCCGGGCGGGGGAAATCCGCCGCCTCGAATTGTGCTGGCCGGACCCGGGCATCTCGTCCGGCGCGCTCGTGTCGCTGTGTGCAATTGCCCGCTCGGCCGCGTGAGACTGGCCGGAATACCTCACCCACCTCACCCCGATGGCCGCTGAAGGCCCCCGCGCCCGTGAAGGGATCCGCCATGGCCCGCCCGTCCGCCCTACCCGCCGGACTCGCCCTGCTCCCGCTCCTCCCGCTCCTGCTGCTCGGCGCGGCCGGCTGCACGGACGAGCGGGAGGGCGGTGCCGTCGCCCCGGCCGCCGTGCCCGCCGTGCCGGTGGACGACCACGCGCCGGGCGGCCGCGGCAAGGCGGCGCACCACGCGCGAGCGCACGTCGGGGACGCGGTGCAGGTGCACGGACGGGAACTCGGCCGGCACCTGAAGGCCGTGCTCAACGCCTACGTCGACCCGGCCGTCAGCCTGGACGCGCAGTACGGTCCGCCGGCCGGCCGGCGCTGGGTGGCCGCCGGGATGTCCTTCGTCAACGTCGGCGGCGCGACGTACGGGTCACTCGGACGCATGTGGGCGCACGACAGCGCGGGGCGGCGCCATCCGTCGGTTCCCTCCGGCGAGCTCACCACCGGCAAACCGCTCGTCTTCGATTCCCTCCCGGTGGGTGACCGGGCGGAGGGCTGGGTCGTGTTCGAAATTCCGGAAAACGTGCGCATCGTGCGGCTGCAGTACCAGGATGCGAACATCAGGCCGAATTCCGGAGAAGGTTTCTGGGATGTCTAGCCCGCCCGGGTGACGGCCCGTGAAAGGGGCGGGGGAAAGACCACTAGGGTGCGGCGCATGACTTCAACTCAAGCCGAAATCGACCGGTCCCGGCTCGGCACGCTTTCCGTGCTCGCGTGGATCGGCGACCCCGCGGAGGGCCACAAGATCCCGTACCTCCTCGCCTACATCCTCGGCGACGGCCCCAAGGGCCGGGAGGCCAGCGAGAAGGCCGCCGAGGCGCTCCTGCAGGAGATCGGCCTGCCCATCGGCGACGAGATGCTCGATGCCACCGGCAACCCGTCCTTCACGGTCCAGGTGCTCGTCGTGGACGACCAGATCGCCCTCACCCTGCCCGGCCTGAACGCCACCTGCACCGCCCCGCCGGAGTGGGTGGAAGCCGTCGAGGACATCGGAGAGGTGTACTTCCTCTTCAGTACCCGTGCCTGGCCGGAAGCGGTGCCCGGCAAGCCGGTGACCGCGGAGATGCTGCAGGCCTATGCGGGCGACGAGAGCGTGCTCACCGCCAGCGCGCACTGCCTGCTCCGGGTGATGCGCCTGCAGAAGTAGGCGGGCAAGCCTTCCGGCCCGCCCGCACCGGGGACCGCCGGCCGCCGGGCTCCCAGCCTGCCCGGTGGCCGGCCTCCCGGCGCCCCTCCGGGACCGGTCTCCCGGGGCCTCACTCGAAGGCGAACCTCAGCGTCCGCACCCGGTTGTCGAAGTTCGACCCGGCCAGGTCCGGCAGCCCCACCGCCCGCAGGTCCCGCGGCCGGGTCAGCAGCTCCCGGAACAGCGCCTTCATCTCCACCCGGGCCAGGTGCGCCCCCAGGCAGAAGTGCGGACCGCCGCCCCCGAACCCCAGGTGCGGGTTGGGCGAACGGGTGATGTCGAAGCCGTCCGGGTCGGTGAACACGGCCTCGTCCCGGTTGGCGGAGGCGTAGTACAGCACCACCTTCTCGCCCGGCACGAAGGTCCGCCCGCCCAGCGCGTGTTCGGCCCGTACGGTCCGGCGGAACTGGATGATCGGCGTCGAGTGCCGGATCATCTCCTCCACCGCGCCGTCGGCGTACCTCTCGAAGTCCGAGAGCAGCAGCTCCCGCTGGTCCGGATGGTCCGTCAGCAGGGCCAGCCCGTGCGTGATCGCGTTCCGGGTGGTCTCCACCCCGGCCACCATCAGCAGCGAGAAGAACGCCCCCAACTGGCGTGCGCCCAGTGCCTGCCCGTCCACGTTCGCGGTCACCAGCGCCGAGATCAGGTCGTCGGCCGGGTTCCGGCGCCGCTCCCGGCCGATGCCCGCGACCATCCGCTGCATCCGGGCCAGCGCCCGCAGGCCCCGCCCCGGGATCCGCAGCCGGTCGGCGAGCCCGCGCTCCACCCCGATGTTCTCCGAGGCGTGGTTGACCCGGTCGGCGATCTCCGGCCGGTACCGCTCCGGGATGCCCATCATGTTGCAGATGACCTCCAGGGGCAGCCGGGAGGCCACCGCGGAGACGAACTCGTCCGGTCGCCGGGCCAGCACGTCGTCGACGATCCGCGCCGCCACCGCGTGGACGTCGGCCTCGGCGGCGGCCAGCAGCCGCGGGGTGAACGCCCGCTGCACGATCCGCCGCAGCTGGGCGTGGTCGCCGCCGTCCAGGTTCACCATCGAGTCCCCGAACAGCGCCCGCACCCAGCGGGCCGGCTCCGGCGTGGTCACCCCCGGCGCGCTCGCGAACACCTTCGGGTTCCGGCTGGCCTCCTGCACCTCGGCGTGCCGGACCAGAGCCCAGTGGCCCCGCCCGCGCCCCTCGGCGAAGTACGAGGGCCCGTCGAGCGCCCGCAGCCGCGCGAACGCGGCGAGCCGCTCGGCCGGGGGGAGTTGCCAGAACGCCGGATCGGCCAGGTCGCCGCCCGCCGGACCGCCGTACCGCTGTGCCGGGACCCTCATGGCCGTACCCCTTCTCATCCGCTCACCTGACGACCAGAACGCGTCCGGTGGGCCAAGGTCACGCCGACCGCGACGGTGGCGGTGGCCACCAGCCCGGCCCAGAGCACCGCGTACGCACCCGTCCAGGCGCACAGCAGGATCAGCAGGGCCGAGACCGGCAGCGTCAGCTGCTGCGCCACGCCCTCCTTGAAGTGCCGGGAGTGCAGCAGCCACACGAAGGCCATGTACAGCGCCGCGGGCACGCACACGGACAGGTTCGCGGCGACCGTGGAGAGGTGCGCCTTCCCCACGGCGTGTTCCACCGCCACCTCGATCCCGGCGCCGATCGCCGCCGCCGACGCGAAGATGACGAAGTGGCCGTACCCCCACGGAATGGCCTCCCGGTTGCCGGTCAGCCGGTGGTGCACGGGCACCGCGAAGTAGATCCACCAGGCTGAGAAGACCAGCAGCAGCCCGCCCGCGGCGATCGGCAGCAGCAGGTCCAGGGCCTCGTGCTCGTCCAGCGCGGACTGGACGGCGACCGTGGCCGCGGCGATCGTCTCGCCGAGCACGATGATGGTGAACAGGCCGTACCGCTCGGCGATGTGGTGCGGGTGCCAGGGCGTCTGGTGGCCCCGCTCGGCGAGCACCGGCACCAGCAGCTCGGCCGCCACCAGCAAAAGGAACAGCCACCGCTTGCTGCTCTCCGGCGCCCACAGCAGGGCGATCCAGCCCACCTGGCAGACCACCAGCCCGGCCGCGTAGAGGTGGGCGGAGTGCCGGGCCGAGCCGGTCTCCCCGTTGGCGGCGCGCAGCCACTGGGCCGTCAGGGCCACCCGCATCACGATGTAGCCGAGGACGGCGACGGTCCAGTCGTTGTCGTTGAAGGCGCGCGGGATCCCGGCCGAGTAGACGAGCACACCGGCGATCTGCACCAGGGTCGCGATCCGGTACGGCACGTCGTCGACGTCGTAGGCGGAGGCGAACCAGGTGAAGTTCATCCAGGCCCACCACACCCCGAAGAACACGAACAGATAGCCCGTGATCCCGGCCGCGACGTGGTCCTCGGCGAGCGCGTGCACCAGTTGCCGGCCCGCCTGGGCCACCGCCACCACGAAACACAGGTCGAAGAACAGCTCCAGCGGGGTCGCCGCCCGATGGGCCTCGTCACGGCTGCGGGCGGTCATCTGTACGTACGCCATGCCGCCCAGCACATCAGCCGTACGCCGGCCGCGAGGCGAGGCGCGCGGCTCGTGGCGCCCGGGTAGCCCGCGCGGACTGGTTCCACGCCCGCACGGGCGCCGAAGCCCCCTGCTGATCCCCTCCCGTTCACCTCCCGCGGATCCGGTCGGCCCCGGCCGACCCTCCCCCGGAGGTCCCTCCAACGGGCCAACCGCACGGGTGGCAAAACGAGCCCAATCGGTACATACGACCTAGCGTGGAGCTGTGCCCGAGCCCACGGAACCACCCGCCGCGCCGCCTCCCCCCGAGGCGGCGCCCCCACAGGCCCTGCCGCCCCCGCCGGCACCACCACCCCCGCAGGCGCCTCCGATGCCTCCGGCGCCACCGGTCCGTCCTGCCGCCGGGATGTCCCTCACCGCCCGCGCCACCCTCGCCGGGGCCGCCGTCTCCCTGCTGCTCGTCCTCGCGATCGTGCTGGGCAGCCGCTTGCTGCGCGACTTCGACTCCGCCCTGCTGCCGTACGCCGTCGCCACCGTCTTCCTCGCCTTCGGCATCGCCTACCGCTACACGGTCTGGATCTCCGCCCCCGGCGCCAACCGGCTCTTCAGGAAGGGCTTCGGCAGCTTCTTCTCGGCGGACAACTTCAGGCAGGCGCCCACCGCGCTGCCGAGGATGATCGCCACCTACCTCGGCTTCCAGAAGTTCCTCGGCGCCCGCTCCCGCCCCCGCTGGATCGCCCACCAGCTGATCTTCTGGGGCTGCCTGCTGGCCGCCGCCATCACCTTCCCGCTGACCTGGGGCTGGTTCACCTTCACCTCCTCGACCGGCTCCGGCCCCGGCTACGAAATGCGGATCTGGGGGTTCAAGGTCCTCGGCTTCGACTCCCTGGACTTCTTCGGCTGGGTCATGTTCCACGGCCTGGACCTCGCCGCCGTCCTGGTCATCCCCAGCGCCTGCTACTTCCTGTGGCGGCGGATGAAGGACCGCGGAGCCATCACCGGACAGCGCTTCGCCTACGACCTGCTGCCGCTGATCCTGCTGATCGTCATCTCGGTCACCGGCCTGCTGCTCACCTTCTCCTCGATCTTCCTGCACGGCGGCGGCTACGAGTTCCTGGCGATCCTCCACATGGCCTCGGTCGTCTTCACCCTCGTCTACATCCCGTTCGGGAAGTTCTTCCACATCGTCCAGCGGCCCGCCGCCGTCGGCATGCAGCTGTTCAAGTACACCGCCCGGCAGGACGAGCAGGTCTTCGCCTGCAAGCGCTGCGGCGAGCCGGTGGACACCGCCCCGTACGTGGAGAACCTGCGCGGCACGATGAGGGACCTGGAACTCGACTTCGACGCATGGGCCGAGTACTGCCCCCGCTGCAAGCGGGTACTGCGGGGCAGCGCCTACCTCACGGACGTCAAGAAGGGGTTCAAGTGACCTCACCGCTGCCGCTCGACCCCTCGATCGCCCCGCCCGGCACCCGCAACTTCCGCGACGCGGGCGGCATCCCGGCCGACCGGTGGCACGCCGACCAGGAGGGGGAGACCCTCGTCCCCACCCACTGCTGCTTCTGCGGGGTCCAGTGCGGCATGTACCTGCGGGTGGACCGGGCCGGCAAGGTCTTCGGAGTGGAGCCCCGCAACCACGACATCAACCGGATGCGCCTGTGCCCCAAGGGCATCAACGCCTACCAGCAGGTCAACCACCCCGACCGGCTGACCTCCCCGCTGCTCCGGCGGACCCGTGACGAACCCTTCCGCGAGGTGTCCTGGGAGGAGGCCCTCGACCACACCGCCGCCGAGATCGAGCGGATCCAGGCACAGCACGGAAACGACGCCTTCGGCATGCTCGGCGGGGCCAGCCTCTTCTCCGAGAAGACCTATCTGGTCGGCAAGTTCGCCCGGGTCGCCCTGAAGACCAGGCACGTCGACTACAACGGCCGCCTGTGCATGGTCAGCGCCGCCGGCGCCAACAAGCTCGCCTTCGGCATCGACCGGGCCGGCAACCCCTTCTCCGACATCCTCCTCACCGACTGCCTGCTCATCGCCGGGTCCAACGTCGGCGAATGCTTCCCCGTGATGACCCAGTACCTGTGGGGCGCCCGCGACCGCGGCGCCACCCTGATCGTGGTCGACCCGCGGGAGACCGCCATCGCCCGCACCGCCGACATCCACGTCGCCCTGCGCCCCGGCACCGACTCCGCCTTCTTCAACTCCGTCCTGCACGTGGTGATCCAGGAGGAACTCGACGACGAGGGCTACGTCGGCGCCCACGCCACCGGCTGGGACGAGGTCCGCGACACCGTCGCCGCGTACCCGCCCGCCCGCGCCGCCGAGATCTGCGGCATCCCCGCCGAACAGATCGTCCGGGTCGCCCGGACCTTCGCGGGCGCGGACAAGGCCATGGCCTGGCACGCCCGGGGCATCGAGCACCACTCCCAGGGTGTGGAGAACTGCCTGTCCGTGATCAACCTGTGCGTGGCCACCGGCAACATCGGCAAGCCCGGCGCCGGCTACGGCACCATCACCGGCCAGGGCAACGGCCAGGGCGGCCGGGAACACGGCCAGAAGTCCGACCTGCTCCCCGGCGGCCGCTCCATCGCCAACCCCGAGCACCGCCGGGAGATCTGTGAGATCTGGGGAATCGAGGAGTCCGAGCTCCCCGCCGCCGGCACCTCGATGATGGAGATGGTCTGGCAGATGCGGCGGAAGGAGATCCGCGGCCTGATCGGCATCTGCAACAACCCCTTCGTCTCCCTGCCCAACTACGGGGTCGTGAAGGAGGGTTACGACACCGCCGAATTCCATGTCCAACTCGACTTCTTCCTTTCCGAGACCGCGGCCAACGCGCACGTGGTCCTACCCGTCACCACCTGGGCCGAGGACGAAGGCGTCATGGCCAACGCCGAAGCCCGGGTGGTCAAGCACAACAAGGCCCAGGAACCTCCCCCCGGAGTCCGAACCGACACCTGGGTGCTGTGTGAGCTCGCCAAGCGCCTGGGCACCGGCGACAAATTCGACTACCCCGGCTCCCGCGAGGTGTTCGAGGAACTCCGCATCGCCTCCGCCGGCACCGTGAACGACTACTACGGGATCACCTACGAGCGCCTGGAGGAGACCGGCGGGATCTGCTGGCCCTGCCCCTCGACCGACCACCCGGGCACCCCCCGGCTGTTCGAGGACGGCCGCACCTACCACCCCGACGGCAAGATCCACCTCCAGGTCGTCGAATGGCATCCCCCGATGGATGCCTACACCGAGGAGTTCCCCCTCTCCCTCACCACCGGCCGCACCGTGGCGCACTACCTCTCCGGCAACCAGACCCGCCGCCTGGGCGCTCTGGTCGAGCAGACCCCGCGCCCCTGGGTGGAGGTCCATCCCTCCCACGGCTTCCGCACCGGCGACCCCGTCCGGGTGGTCACCCGCCGCGGCAGCGAGGTCTTCCCCGCCCTGGTCACCGAGGCCATCCGCCCCGACACGGTCTTCATCCCCTACCACTGGCCCGTGCCGACCGCGGCCAACGCCCTCACCCTCGACGCACTCGACCCCCGTTCCAAGATCCCCGAGTACAAGGTCTGCGCCGCCCGGATCGAGGCCGCCGAACACGTCGACGAGGTCCCGGAACCCCCCACCGCCCCCGGTCACGTGGCCTACCCGGAGACCCAGGTCTCCCGCACCGATCCGCTTCCGCCCACGTCCCCGCAGGGCCGCGGCACGGCCGAGAGGAGCTGAGCGAACCATGATGGGCCGCACGATCTTCATCGACCCGGGCCGCTGCATCGGCTGCCAGGCCTGCGTCTCCGCCTGCCGCGAATGCGACTCGCACCGCGGCAAGTCGATGATCCACCTGGACTACACCGACACCGGCCGGTCCGTCGCCTCCCTTCCCACCGTCTGCATGCACTGCGAGGACCCGGTCGCGCCCTGCGCCGAGGTCTGCCCCGCCGACGCCATCCTGGTCACCGCCGACGGGGTGGTGCAGCAGGCCGACACCACCCGCTGCATCGGCTGCGCCAACTGCGTCAACGCCTGCCCCTTCGGCGTCCCGAAGATCGACCTCCAGGCGAAGCTGCAGATGAAGTGCAACCTCTGCTACGACCGCACCGCCTACGGCCTCGCCCCCATGTGCGCCACCGTCTGCCCCACCGGCGCCCTGTTCTACGGAACGCTCGAGGAACTCCAGGCCGAGCGCCCCGGGGTCCAGGTCGCGGACTCCTTCACCTTCGGCGACGTGGTCGTCAGCACGGGCGTGGCGATGGTCGTCCCCGCCGACAAGGTCCAGTGGCCCGTCCCCGGCGGCCTGCCCGTCGTCGAGATCAACGGAGTGGATGTCCAGTGACCCTGACCGAACAGCCGGAAGCCGAACCCGCCGCCCAGGCCGCCCACGAACAGCTCCGCGACCGGATCAGCGCCGACTCCCTCACCACCCGGCGCGACTACCTGCGGATCGTCGCCACCGTCTCCGGCGGCCTGGCCATCGGCGGGGTCGGCGTCGCCGCCGGCATCCTGCACCGGCACGGCGACAGCGAGACCCTCCCCGAGACCAGGAAGGTCGCCGACCAGATCCTCCCCGGGCAGTCCGTGGCCTTCCGCTTCCCCGGCGACGAGGACCGCGCCGTGGCCGTCCGCCTCGCCGACGGCACCCTGGTCGGCTACTCCGCCGTCTGCACCCACCTGGCCTGCGCCGTGCTCTGGCGGGAGGACCGCGGCACCGAGGGCGAGCTGTACTGCCCCTGCCACGAGGGCGTCTTCGACGCCCGCACCGGCGAGGTGACGGCAGGCCCGCCGCCCCGCCCGCTCCCCAGGATCTTCCTGACCGAGCGGCTCGACGGCAGCGTCTGGGCCGTGGCCACCGCCCGCTCCGGGGAAACGGCCAAGGACGCCCTCTGCCGGCAGTTCGCCGATTCCCGACCCGACATGGCCGAGCGGCTCGGCTGCCCCGGAACGGCCACCGCCCCCGAGATCAGGCAGACCTGATGAGCGACGCCCCGCTGCCTCCCCGGCCCGCCTACAGCCCCGGCAGCGCCCGGCCCCGGCTGAACCGGCCCGTCCGGGAGCGCTACCCGCAGATCCGGCCCACCAGCGGCTACGGCGACCCCCGCGTCCGGCACACCGGGCCGGGCCCGGGGGCCGGCACCGAGCAGGAGCCCGAGCGTTCCGCCAAACTCAACGCCCGGCTCGCACTGGTCCTCACCGTGGCCGCCGGCCAGCTCTGGGGCCTGACGGTCACCGTCAACGCGTGGATGCAGGGGAACACCGGGACGGCCTGGTGGGGGGCGGGATTCCTGATCCTCTCGTTCTTGGTCGTGCTCGGCCTGTGGTACCTCGATCCGAAGGACCGGTGACCAGTCGGCCGCCAGCCGGCTCCCCCCGCCACAGGCCGCGGCCCTCGAACGGGCCCGGAACACCCGCACGGGCACCGCGGCTCCCGACCGCGTCCGGGCGGCGGGGGCGGCCGTACTCTGGGTGCATGAGTACCGCCCCCGCGCCCGGTTCCGGGCCCGTCCCCGAGCCCGGGTCGCAGCCTTCCCAGGCGCACCGGCCGTCGTCCAGGCCCAAGCCGGCCCTGATCTTCGACGACCCGCTGGACCAGCAGTCCTCCGACGACACGGACCGCGGCTGGGGCGAACGGCCGACCTCCTCGGGCAGCGCCGCCGATCTGGCGCGCTTCCTCGACGAGAAGCCGCCCCACCACCTCTGAGCCGCCCGCCCCGCGCGACGCGGCAGACCTGCCAGACCTGCCAGACGCCCCGGACCCGTCGGACGCCCCGGACCCGTCGGACGGCCCGGACCCGTCGGACGGCCCGGACCCGTCAGACGGCCCGGACCCGGCCTCGGGCGGGCCCGGCCCGGGACGGTCAGGCCGGGTGGCTGCCGTTGCGCGGCTGCGCGGCCAGGTCGGAGGAGCCGGTGCGCTGCGCCACCAGGTTGTCGCGGATCTCCTTGAGCACCTCCAGCTCGGTGACCTCCAGGGTCTCCTGCACGCCCTCCCGGGCCTTCCGCCGCGCCTCCTGCCGGGCGAGGTACTTCGCCATCGGCAGCACCATCAGGAAGTAGACGACGGCGGCCGTGATCACGAAGGTCAGCGTGGCGTTCAGCACGCTGCCCCAGAGGATGTTCACGCCGACCGGGTTGCCCTTTGCGTCCACGGTGCAGGGACCCTTCAGACACGAGGTGTAGCCGTCCAGGCTCTTCGTGCCGATCGCGCCCACCACCGGGCCGATGATCCCCTTCACCACGGAGTTCACGATGTTCGTGAACGCGGCACCGATGACCACGGCGACCGCCAGGTCCACCACGTTGCCGCGCATCAGGAAGGCCTTGAAGCCCGCCAGGACGCTCTCCTTCTTCTTCTCGCTCACCACTGAGCCTTTCCTCGTTCGAACAGGACGCGGAGCCAACGGTTCCGAAAACTACGGCAGTCCGGCCGCGGCCTGTCCAATCGGCGCACACCTTCAGGTGATTCGGCTGATCATGGGCGCGATTCAGCACAGTGTCACCGCCAGCGGTGTCACGGCGCCCACACCCACGAGCTGCCGTGCGGTGTCCCGCGGCACGGACAGGACCACCAGCGCCCCGCCGTCCGCAACACCCTTGTCCTGAGCGGGGACTTCGGCCACGCGGGCACCCGCCGCCACCACCCGTGGCGGCCCGTCCCGCTCCGCCGCCACCACGTCCACCCGATCACCGGGCCGCAGCAGCCGTACCGCCGCCGCATCCGCGATCCGCACCGGCGCGGACACCAGCCGCACCACGGGGGCTGACCTCGGCCCCGGCCGGGGCTGCGGCGGTGCCTCACCGCGCTGGGCCCGCGCCTCGGCCCCGCCGGCCGCCAGCGCGGCCGCAGCGGCCACCGCCAGCCCGACCCCGGCAGCCCGCCGCCTGCGCCGCACGGCCCGCCGCAGCCGCCCGGGCCCCCGCCCGACCCGCAGCGGGGCGAACTCCGGCACCGCGCGTGGCGGCGGACACGCGACCGGAGCCGCGGACGGGGGAGACGCAGCCGAAGACGCCGAACCACGGGAAGGAGAGGAAGAAACCGAAGAGGCGGAAGAAGCCGAAGAAGCCGAAGAAGCCGAAGAAGCCGAAGGAGAGAAGGAACCGGAAGAGGGGAAGAAAGCGCCGGACATGCCGACCACCGCCCGTCGAGAGGGAGCTCACCCCGGACACCGCGCCCGGACACCCCTCACGATCCGCCACAGGGCCCGCACTCCGCCGGGCCCTGTGGACACTCCCCAGCCTGTGGAAAACCCGATCGCCCACACGGGTTACGGCCGGAAGGCCCTACGGCAGCTCGATGCCCAGGTCCCACCCATCGTGCACATGCGTGCACAGGCAGGACCGCGACTCCGTCCGCGGCAGCGCGGCCACCGCGTCGAACAGCACCTCGCGGAGCCGGCCCACGTTCTCGCCGAAGACCTTCAGGACCTCCGTGTGGGAGACGCCCTCGCCGGTCTCCGCGCCCGCGTCCAGGTCGGTCACCAGCGCCATCGAGGTGTAGCAGAGCCCCAGCTCACGGGCGAGGAAGGCCTCCGGGTGCCCGGTCATGCCGACCACCGACCAGCCCATCGCCGCGTGGAAGCGCGATTCGGCCCGGGTGGAGAACCGGGGCCCCTCCACGACCACCATGGTGCCGCCGTCCACCGGCTCCCAGGCGCGCCCGCGCGCCGCCTCGAGTGCCACCGACCGCCCGACCGGGCAGTACGGGTCGGCGAAGCTCGTGTGGACCACGTTGGGGACGGTGCCGTCGGGCAGCGGGTGCCCGTCGAAGTAGGTCTGCGCACGGGCCTTCGTACGGTCGACCAGCTGGTCGGGGACCAGCAGGGTGCCCGGGCCGTATTCGGGACGCAGGCCGCCCACCGCGCACGGGCCCAGCACCTGGCGGACCCCGACCGAGCGCAGCGCCCACAGGTTGGCGCGGTAGTTGATCCGGTGCGGCGGAAGGTGGTGCCCGCGGCCGTGCCGGGGCAGGAAGGCCACCGTCCGCCCGGCCAGCTCGCCCACGTAGAGCGAGTCGCTCGGGGCCCCGTACGGGGTGTCGACCTGGATCTCGGACATGTCCTCCAGGAAGGAGTAGAAGCCCGACCCGCCTATCACGCCGATCTCTGCGTTCACCATGCGGACCAGCCTACGAGACGCCCGCGTCCGGGTGCGCGAAAGCCCCCGCGCCGTTCGGGCGCGGGGGCCTCCGCTCAGGTCGTGCGGCTCGCGTACCGGGGTACGGAGCGTCAGGCGGCCGGGGTGCTCGGCGCGGGGGCCGGGGCGGCAGCCGGAGCCGCGGTCGACGTCGAGGACGCGGCCGCGGGCTTCGAAGAGCTGGACGCCGGGGTGCTGCTCGACGAGGCGCCTCGGCTGTCGTTCCGGTAGAAACCGGAACCCTTGAAGACGATGCCGACCGCGGAGAACACCTTCTTCAGGCGTCCCTTGCAGCTCGGGCACTCGGTCAGGGCGTCGTCCGTGAACTTCTGCACGGCCTCGAGGCCCTCACCGCACTCGGTGCACTGGTACTGGTAGGTCGGCACGATCTTCCTCCTGGCACTCTGACTCGATGAGTGCTAACGACGCTCCATGGTGACCTATTCCGGCGGATCAGTCCACCGTCACCGGCACGCGGTGACCGAGACCACGCTCGTTCACCCGCGTCACAGCCGGCCCGTCACCCTGGACCGCGGCACTCGAGGACGGCTTGGCGGCCGGCTTGGCGGAAGCCGTGGCCGCCGTGGTGAGACCGGCCTCGGCCGCGGCCTGGGCCGCCACCGACGCGGGGATCACGATGCGGCTCGGGGCCTTCGGCGCCAGCCTGCCGCGCAGCGCCAGCAGCGTGGCCAGGGCCAGCACGGTCGCGGCCATCGGCACCAGGAACCCGGAGGCGGAGCCGTACGCGTCGGTCAGCCGGCCCGCCAGGACCACGGCACCGGCCTGGCCGAAGGCGACCGCGCCGGTCAGCCAGGTGAAGGCCTCGGTGCGGGAGCCCGCCGGGACCAGGCTCTCGACCATCGTGAAGCCGGTGATCAGGGCCGGGGCGATGCACAGGCCGACCAGCAGACCGATCCCGCCGAGCACGACCGCGGAGTTCGCGGTCCACAGCAGCGAGGCGGCGGCGGTGAGGCCGATGTAGCCCACGATCAGGCGGCGGCGCGGGCCGACCTTCCAGGCGATGGCGCCCATGGCGATGCCGGCGGCCATGTTGCCCGCGGCGAAGACGCCGTAGAGCAGACCGTTGGCACCGGGGTTGCCGATCTCGTTGGAGAAGGCCGCCAGGGAGACCTGCATGCCGCCGAAGACGGCGCCGATGCCGACGAAGGCGGCGATCAGGACCCACAGGGCCGGGAAGGTGAACGCCGGGGCGTGCTTCTCACCGGCACCGGCGGCGCGACCGCGCGGCTTGGGCTGGGTGGCGCGCTGGGCGGCGAACAGCAGGCCGCCGAGCAGCGTCAGCGCGGCCTCGGTCACCAGGCCGGCGCCCGGGTGCACACCGGTGCACAGGGCCGTGGCCAGCACCGGGCCCACCACGAAGGTGAACTCGTCGGTGACGGACTCGAACGCGGCGGCCGTCGGCAGCAGCGGCGAGCCCTCCAGGCGCGCGGCCCAGCGGGCGCGCACCATCGGGCCGACCTGCGGGACACTCGCACCGGCCGGGACGGCGGCCAGCGCGAGCGCCCAGAGTGGGGCGCCCATCAGGGCGAGGGTGGCGAGGCCGCTCACTGCGGCGGAGTGCGTGAGCACCACGGGGACCAGGACGGCGCCCTGGCCGTGGCGGTCGGTGAAGTGACCCATCACCGGGGCGAACAGCGCCATCGAGATGCCGGTGACGGCGGCGACGATGCCGGCGTTCGCGTACGAGCCCGTGGTGTGCTGGACGAGCAGCAGGATGCTGATGGTCAGCATGCCGAACGGCAGCCGGGCGGCGAAGCCGGGGAGCACGAAGCTCACGGCGCCGGGGGTGCGAAGGAGCGCCCCGTATCCGGGCTTGGCGGCGCGCGCGGCGGTGGCGCCGGTGGTGGAAGTGGTGGTGGAGGACGACGTCTCGGACTTGTCGGTCGTGACCGCGGATGTCACGGCCCTTGCCTTTCTGCTGCCTGGTAGAGCGTCCCCGTCTGCGGGCGGTGCTGGCCTTGTGAGCCGCACCCGTACATGTGGGAGCCCCGAGAGCTGTCCTCTTGCGCAGAACCGAGTGATACCTGGGCGCCCGCACTTGGGGAGGGCGCCGCGGCCGCCGAGCGGTCGCGCCAGCTCTGCATCAGGCAGAGTTGGTTCGTTTGTGTTCCTTAATCGTACAGGCAAAGTCGCTGCCACGCCCTGTGATTACGCTGGCAAGATGTGTCTTAACCTTTGATTAACCGGATTGTCGCCTTCCGCTCCCATGGAAACAGGCGTGAAACCTCCCGTTCTCCTGGTGAACGAAGAGCGTGAGCGGTCAGATGATCGTCCGGTCCGCCCCGCGGAGCCTCGTGCGATCCGCCGCTGGCCAGGTGGCGTGTCCCGTACGTAAGGGACACCCCGGGCCCGGTCCGGAAGGCGCTGCTCAGTGCAGCGAGGCCCCGCCGGTCCCCAGCCAGCCGGCCAGCTTGCCGCCCCGGGCCACCGCCCGCAGCCGCGCCTCCGCCGCGTCCCGCACCTGGTCCGTCGCCACCACCAGCAGTTCGTCCCCGTGCCGCAGCACCGTGGACGGGAGCGGCACGAAGCTCTTCTCCTCCCGCACGACGAGGGTGACGGCCGCTCCGGCGGGCAGCCGCAGCTCGCTGACCTCGACGCCGTGCATCCGGGAGCCGTCCGGGATGCCGAAGGACAGCAGGTGCCCGCGCAGCTTCTCCAGCGGTGCCGATTCGATGCCGAGGTCCTGGGCGGCCTCCCCGGTCTCCCGGAGCTCCAGCTTCCGGGCCAGCCAGGGCAGGGTCGGTCCCTGCACCAGCGTGTAGACGACCACCAGCATGAAGACGATGTTGAAGATCCGGCCGCTGCCCTCGATCCCGGACACCATCGGGATCGTGGCCAGGATGATGGGCACCGCCCCGCGCAGGCCGGCCCAGGACATCAGGGTCTTCTCCTGCCAGGCCATCTTGAACGGCAGCAGGCTGACGAACACCGACACCGGCCGTGCCACCAGGGTGAGCACCAGTCCGATGACCATGGCGGGCCAGATGTCGTCACCCAGCTCGTGCGGGGTCACCAGCAGGCCGAGCAGGACGAACATGCCGATCTGGGCGATCCAGCCGAGCCCGTCGGCGAAGCCCCGGGTGGCCGGCCAGTGCGGCAGCTTCGAGTTCCCCAGCACCATCGCCGCCAGGTACACGGCGAGGAAGCCGGAGCCGTGTGCCATCGCGCCGGCCGCGTACGCCGTCACGGCGATGGCCATCACGGCGATCGGATAGAGGCCCGAGGCGGGCAGGGCCACGTGCCGGAGGCCGTACGAGCCGATGAAGCCCACCGCGAGGCCGACGGCCGCGCCGATGGCCAGCTCCAGCAGGATCTCGCCGATCAGGACGTACCAGTCGCTGATGGGGCCGACCGTCGAGAAGGCCACCACCAGGATCACCACCGGGGCGTCGTTGAAGCCGGACTCGGCCTCCAGGACGCCCGTGACCCGTGCCGGCAGTGGCACCTTCCGCAGCACCGAGAAGACCGCCGCCGCGTCCGTCGAGGAGACGACCGCGCCGATCAGCAGGGCCTGCCGCCAGTCCAATCCGATCAGGTAGTGGGCTCCGGCCGCCGTCACGCCCACGCTGATCCCCACGCCCACCAGCGACAGCATCGCCGCGGCCGGCATGGCGGGTTCGATCTCTTTCCACTTCGTGCCCAGACCGCCCTCGGCGAGGATCACAACCAGGGCCGCGTATCCGATGACCTGGGTCAGCTCCGCGTTGTCGAAGCCGACGCCGATGCCGTCCTGGCCTATCGCGATGCCTATGCCGAGGTAGATGAGCAGGCTGGGCAGACCGCTCCGCGACGAGACGCGTACCGCCGCCACCGCGACGAGCAGTACGAGCGAGCAGACCAGCAGAAGTGCGTTGAGGTCGTGGACGGTCAGCGGGCGATCCTCTCTCACGGGCCTGCCGGATCGTTCCTCCGATGGCCGGCGGTGCGGCTGTTAGTTCGTTACCTTACCTAATCTTTGACGCTTTCTTGACGTGATAGTCACATTGTGAAACGTCAGTTCGACGAAGTCCCTGACACCGCGTCCGAACGGGCGTGGTGCTGCGCCTATGGTTGCTCCCAGCACTCAGGACCACCCTGCCCCTCGAAGGACAGCGATGCCCGCCAACGATTCCGCCCCCTCCGCCAAGAAGAAGGGGCGACGCGCCCGTCTGATCGTGCTCACCCTGGTGCTGGCGCTCGTCGCGGGCCTCGGTTACGGGGCGTATTGGAGCGTGGACACTGTGCGCGCCTCCTTCCCGCAGACGACCGGCAGCCTGGCCCTCCCGGGCCTCACCGGCACCGTCGAGGTGAAGCGCGACCGCCACGGAATCCCGCAGCTCTACGCCGACAACGACCTGGACCTGTTCCGCGCGCAGGGCTTCGTGCACGCGCAGGACCGCTTCTGGGAGATGGACGTCCGCCGCCACATGACCTCCGGGCGCCTCTCGGAGATGTTCGGCAGCGGCCAGGTCGAGACCGACGCCTTCCTGCGCACGCTGGGCTGGCGACAGGTCGCGCAGACCGAGTACGACTCCAAGCTCTCGCCCGAGACCAAGAAATACCTCCAGGCGTACGCCGACGGGGTCAACGCGTACCTGAAGGGGAAGTCCGGCAAGGACCTCTCGGTCGAGCACGCGGCCCTGAAGATCAGCGACGACTACGCGCCCGAGCCGTGGAGCCCGGTGGACTCCGTGGCCTGGCTCAAGGCCATGGCCTGGGACCTGCGCGGCAACATGCAGGACGAGATCGACCGGGCGCTGATGTCCGGAAAGCTCACCCCGGAGCAGATCGACCAGCTGTACCCGGCCTACCCCTTCGACCGGAACAAGCCGATCGTCGAGGGGGGCAAGACCGAGTCCGGCGCGTACGTTCCGCAGGGCCAGTCCGGCTCCGGCACGACGGGTCGCGGCTCCACCGGCGCCGGGCGGAACTCCGTCACGGCCGGCGGCACCGGAACGGGCGCCGGCACGGGTACGGGATCCGCTTCCGGCACCGGAACCGGATCCGGGACCGGCACCAGCACCCAGACCGGGAACGGCACCACCTCCCCGGCCGGCGCCACCGAGGGTCTGCGCAGCCAGCTGACCGCCCTCTCCGGCACCCTGGACGAGGTCCCGGCCCTGCTCGGCCCGAACGGCAGCGGCATCGGCTCGAACTCGTGGGTCGTCGCGGGCAAGTACACGACCACCGGCAAGCCCCTGCTGGCCAACGACCCGCACCTGGCCCCGCAGCTGCCCTCGGTCTGGTACCAGATGGGCCTGCACTGCCGTAAGGCCTCACCCGACTGCAGGTTCCAGGTGGCCGGCTACACCTTCTCCGGCATGCCCGGCGTGGTCATCGGCCACAACCAGGACATCGCCTGGGGCATGACCAACCTGGGCGCCGACGTCACCGACCTCTACCTGGAGCAGGTCCGCCCGGACGGCTACGTCCGCGACAACAAGGTCCTGCCCTTCAAGACCCGCGAAGAGGTCATCAAGGTCGCCGGCGGCGCGGAGAAGAAGATCACCGTCCGCGCCACCGACAACGGCCCGCTGGTCTCCGACCGCAGCGACGAGCTGGAGA
Organism: Streptomyces sp. NPDC043853; assembly: GCF_056436025.1. Taxonomy (NCBI): domain Bacteria; kingdom Bacillati; phylum Actinomycetota; class Actinomycetes; order Kitasatosporales; family Streptomycetaceae; genus Streptomyces; species Streptomyces sp. NPDC043853. The sequence continues at coordinate 214,847 of NZ_JBWKDJ010000004.1, read as the reverse complement.
CCGTCGGCACCCGCGCCCCCGTCGCCAGCTCCGCCCCCGACCGGGGCAACGGCTACGCGGTGGCCCTGCGCTGGACCGCCCTGGACCCGGGCAAGTCCATGGACGCCGTCTTCAAGCTCAACCAGGCCAGGAACTTCCAGGACTTCCGGAAGGCCGCCCGCGACTTCGAGGTCCCCTCGCAGAACCTGATCTACGCCGACACCAAGAACAACATCGGCTACCAGGCCCCGGGCCGCATCCCGGTCCGCGGCCAGGGCGACGGCCGCCTGCCGTCCCCCGGCTGGGACTCCAAGTACGCCTGGAAGGGCGTCCCGGGCGGCACCGCCGGCTGGATCCCGCAGGACGAGATGCCCTGGGACTACAACCCGCAGCGCGGCTACATCGTCACCGCCAACCAGGCCGTGGTCGAGACCGGCAAGGGCAAGTACCCGTACACGCTGACCACCGACTGGGGCTACGGCGCCCGCAGCCAGCGGATCAACGACCTCATCGAGGCGAAGATCAAGGACAGCGGCAAGATCTCGACCGACGACATGCGGGCCATGCAGATGGACAACAGCAGCGAGATCGCCACGCTGCTCGTCCCCATCCTGTCCAAGATCCACATTTCGGACCCGGACGTGCGCAAGGCCCAGCAGCTGCTGGACGGCTGGAACTACACCCAGGAGCCGGACTCCGCCGCGGCCGCCTACTTCAACGCGGTCTGGCGGAACATCCTCCGGCTGTCCTTCGGCGACAAGATGCCCAAGGAGCTCCGGATCGAGGGCAGCTGCCTGAACGTCCGCGACGCGACCTCCGGCCCGGTCGACGACCTCGCCGAGACGGTCCGCGAGTGCGGCATGCGCGACGCCGACTCGGCCCAGCCCGACGGCGGCGACCGCTGGTTCGAGGTGGTCCGCCGACTGATCAAGGACGAGAAGTCCGGCTGGTGGAAGGCGCCCGCGACCCGCACCGCCAAGGCCGCCACCACGCGCGACGAGCTGTTCGCGCGGGCCATGCGCGACGCGCAGTGGGAGCTGGTCGCCAAGCTGGGCAAGGACCAGAGCACCTGGAGCTGGGGACGGCTGCACCAGCTGATGCTGCGCAACCAGACCATCGGCACCGAGGGCCCCGGCTTCCTGCAGTTCGTGCTCAACCGGGGTCCCTGGAACCTGGGCGGCGGCGAGGCCACGGTCAACGCCACCGGCTGGAACGCGGCCGGCGGCTACGCCGTCACCTGGGTCCCGTCCATGCGGATGGTCGTGAACCTCAACGACCTGGACAAGTCCCGCTGGATCAACCTGACCGGCGCCTCCGGGCACGCGTACCACCCGAACTACACGGACCAGACGGACCTGTGGTCCAAGGGCGAGCTGCTGGACTGGCCGTTCGGCCCGGACGCGGTGAACGCGGCGACCGAGGAGACCCTCACCCTGAAGCCCGAGGGCTCCTGACGGCAGGGCCCCGACAGGGCCCTCACCCGCCGGACCGACCGGCGAACCGGCGCACCCCCGACGGGGTGGCCACCGCCTGCACGGGGTGGTCGTGCGGCTCCTCCGGGACCCGCGCGACCACCTCGTGGTCGTAGAGGAGCACCACCAGCGCCGGATGCGCCCCGGCCTCCGCCAGCCGCGCCAGCACCCGGTCGTACGAGCCGCCGCCGCGGCCCAGCCGCATCCCGCGGCCGTCCACCGCGAGGCCGGGCAGCAGCACCGCGTCCGCCCCGGTCACCGCCTCCGGGCCGAGCCGCGGACCGGCCGGCTCCAGCAGGCGGATCTTGCCCGGGTGCGCCGCTTCCGCGAGGCTGCCCGGGCCCGTGTACTCGGCCCAGTCGAGGTCGTTGTCGGGCAGCAGCACGGGCAGCAGCACCCGTTTGCCCGCCCGCCGCAGCCCGTCCAGCAGCTCACGCGTCCCGGGTTCGGTCCCCACCGAGACGTACGCCGCCACCGTGTGCGCCTCCGCCAGTTCGGGCAGCCCCAGGGCCCTGACGGCCAGCGCGCCGGCCGCCGCGTCGGCCGCAGCGGGGGGCAAAGCGCGCCGGGCCGCGAGCAGTTCACGGCGCAATTCGGACTTGGCGGATCGGTTCTCTGTCACGGCTCGCCTTCAAATCCCTTCCCCATACCGGATCAAATCGGTATTTGTTTACCGGAATATAACTCTCGGTCCTTGCGTACCCTCTATCGTTCTGCCCATGACTCAGTTGCACCCCGTGATCACAAAGGCCGTCATTCCGGCCGCGGGCCTCGGTACTCGCTTCCTCCCGGCGACGAAGGCCACTCCGAAGGAAATGCTCCCGGTCGTGGACAAGCCCGCCATCCAGTACGTGGTGGAAGAGGCCGTCAACGCGGGCCTGGACGACGTGTTGATGATCACGGGACGCAACAAGCGGCCGCTCGAGGACCACTTCGACCGCAACTACGAGCTGGAGTCGGCCCTCGTCGCCAAGGGCGACGACGACCGGCTGAAGAAGGTCCAGGAGTCGAGCGACCTGGCCACCATGCACTACGTCCGCCAGGGCGACCCGCGGGGCCTGGGCCACGCCGTGCTCTGCGCCGCCCCGCACGTCGGCAACGAGCCCTTCGCGGTGCTGCTCGGCGACGACCTGATCGACCCGCGCGACCCGCTGCTCCGCCAGATGACCGAGATCCAGCAGCGCACCGGCGGCTCCGTCATCGCGCTGATGGAGGTCCCCGCGGAGAACATCCACCTCTACGGCTGCGCCGCGGTCGAGGCCACCGAGGAGACGGACGTCGTCCGCATCACCGGCCTGGTGGAGAAGCCCGACGCGGCCGACGCCCCGAGCAACTACGCGGTCATCGGACGGTACGTCCTCAACCCCGCGATCTTCGACATACTGCGGGAGACCGAGCCGGGCCGCGGTGGGGAGATCCAGCTCACCGACGCCCTGCAGAAGCTGGCCGCCGACGAGACCTTCGGCGGTCCGGTGCACGGCGTGGTCTTCCGGGGCCGCCGCTACGACACCGGAGACCGTGCCGACTACCTCCGGGCCATCGTCCGCCTCGCGTGCGAGCGTGAGGACCTGGGGCCGGAGTTCCGCACCTGGCTTCGCAGTTACGTCACGGAGGAGATGGAGTAAGCCTTGAGCAGCACCGCATCCCAGGACACCGCACACGGGCCGCAGCGGCTCTGGTCGGTGGACGAGCACCTGGCGGACATCCTGGCCACGGTCAGGCCGCTGGAGCCGATCGAGCTGCAGCTGCTCGACGCCCAGGGCTGCGTCCTGGTCGAGGACGTCACCGTGCCCGTCGCCCTGCCGCCCTTCGACAACAGCTCCATGGACGGGTACGCCGTCCGGGTGGCCGACGTCCAGGGGGCGAGCGAGGAGTTCCCCGCGGTGCTCTCGGTCATCGGGGACGTGGCGGCGGGCAGCGGCGAGCTGCCCACCGTGGGCCCCGGCCAGGCCGCGAGGATCATGACCGGCGCCCCGCTGCCGCCGGGCGCGGAGGCCGTCGTACCGGTCGAGTGGACCGACGGCGGCACCGGCGGCGGTGCGGCGGCCGGCATGACCCCGGCCAGCGCCGCCCCCGAGGGGGCCGGCGGCGAGGTGCGGGTGCACCGGGCCGCCGAGGCGCGCGCCCACGTCCGGGCGCGCGGCAGCGACGTGCAGGCCGGTGACCTGGCGCTGGCCGCCGGCACGCTCCTCGGGCCGCCGCAGATCGCCCTGCTGGCGGCCATCGGCCGCGGCACGGTCCGGGTCCGGCCCCGCCCGCGCGTGGTGGTGCTGTCCACCGGCAGCGAGCTCGTGCAGCCCGGCGAGGCGCTGGCCGCCGGGACCATCTACGACTCCAACAGCTTCGCGCTGGCCGCGGCCGCCCGGGACGCCGGGGCCATCGCCTACCGGGTCGGGGCGGTCGCCGACGACGCGGACACGCTGCGCGCCACCATCGAGGACCAGCTGATCCGGGCGGACCTGCTGGTCACCACCGGCGGGGTGAGCGTCGGAGCGTACGACGTGGTCAAGGAGGCCCTGTCGGCGGCAGGCACCGCGGAGAGCGCCGGGAACGCCGGGAACGCCGGGAACGCCGGGAACGCGGCAGACGACGGGGGCGCCGCGGCCGCCGGCGGGATCGACTTCCGCAAGCTGGCCATGCAGCCCGGCAAGCCGCAGGGCTTCGGCTCGATCGGCCCCGACCACACCCCGTTGATGGCCCTGCCCGGCAACCCGGTGTCCTCGTACGTCTCCTTCGAGCTGTTCGTACGCCCGGCCATCCGCGCGCTGATGGGTCTGCCGGACGTTTCCAGGCCGGTGGTCCGGGCCCGGCTGGAGGCCGACAAGGCGCTCGGCTCGCCCGCCGCCCGCCGGCAGTTCCTGCGCGGGACGTACGACGCCGAGGCCGGCACGGTCCGCCCGGTCGGCGGCTCGGGCTCGCACCTGATCGCCGCGCTGGCGCACGCCGACTCGCTGATCGTCGTCCCCGAGGACGTCACCTCGGTGGAGCCGGGCACCGACCTGGACGTGGTCCTGCTCGGCTGACCCTCACGGCGGTCCGGGGGGTCCGGGCCGTGCGGGCGGTCCGGGCGGTGCCGGCGGTGCCGTCCGGCTGACGGTCCGCCCGGCCCGCCCCGCCCCGCTACGGGTAGCGTGTGTTGCACCACACAGGCCCGGCGGGGCCCAGAGCGGAGCGGCACAGCGATGAGTACCCAGAGCAGGCTGACGCACATCGACGAGGCGGGCGCGGCCCGGATGGTCGACGTGTCGGAGAAGCAGGTCACCACCCGCACGGCGCGGGCCAGCGGGCGGGTCCTGGTCGCGCCCCGGGTGATCGAACTGCTGCGGGGCGAGGGAGTGCCCAAGGGTGACGCCCTCGCCACCGCGCGGATCGCCGGGATCATGGGCGCGAAGAAGACCCCGGACCTGATCCCGCTCTGCCATCCGCTGTCGGTCTCCGGTGTCAAGGTCGACCTGACGGTCGCCGACGACGCGGTGGAGATCCTCGCCACCGTGAAGACCGCGGACCGCACCGGCGTCGAGATGGAGGCGCTGACGGCGGTCGCCGTCGCCGGCCTGACCGTGATCGACATGGTGAAGGCGGTCGACAAGGGCGCGGTGATCACCGACGTCCGGGTCGAGGAGAAGACCGGCGGGAAGTCGGGCGACTGGAGCCGTTCGTGAACGCGCCCCGCGGCGGCGAGGTCCACAGCCACGCCCACCCGGAGCAGGGAGCGGCCCCGGTCTCCGCACCCGCCCCCGCACCGGCCACGGCCCCCGCGCCGGTTGCCGACGGCCCGCGCGGCCTGGTGGTCACCGCCTCCAACCGGGCCTCCCAGGGCGTCTACGCCGACAAGGGCGGCCCGCTCCTGGCCGAGGGCCTGCGGAAACTGGGCTTCGTGGTCGACGGCCCCCGGGTGGTCCCGGACGGCGACCCGGTCGAGCAGGCGCTGCGCGAGGGCGTGGCCGCCGGCTACGACGTCATCCTCACCACCGGCGGCACGGGCATCTCGCCGACCGACCGGACCCCCGACGCCACCGCCCGGGTGGTCGACTACCAGGTCCCCGGCATCCCGGAGGCCATCCGCGCCGAGGGCCTGGCGCACGTGCCCACCGCGGCACTGTCCCGTGGCCTGGCGGGCGTCGCGGGCCGCACCCTGATCGTCAACCTGCCCGGTTCCACCGGCGGGGTCCGCGACGGGCTGGCCGTGCTGTCCCGCGTCCTGCCCCATGCGGTGGACCAGATCCGCGGCGGCGACCACCCGCGGCCGCCGGCCGGGCCCTCGGGGAGCGCGAGCTGAACGGGCCCTCCTGGCCGGTGGTACTGAGCGATGGCGACGTGTCGCTCCGGCCGATAAAACTGCGGGACCAGCGTGACTGGCGCGAGGTGAACCGGCGCAACCGCGAATGGCTGCGCCCCTGGGAGGCGACGATCCCGCCGCCCGCGCCCTGGGGTCCGGTGGTCCAGCGTCCGACGTACCGGCAGATGGTGCGGCACCTGCGGGCCGAGGCGAACGCCGGCCGGATGCTTCCCTTCGTCGTCGAGTACCAGGGGCGGCTGGTCGGGCAGCTGACGGTGGCCGGGATCACCTGGGGCTCGATGTGCGCCGGCCACGTGGGGTACTGGGTGGACCGCGAGGTGGCCGGGCGGGGCGTCATGCCGACCGCATTGGCGCTCGCCGTGGACCACTGCTTCCGCCACGTGGGCCTGCACCGGATCGAGGTGTGCATCCGGCCCGAGAACGGGCCGAGCCGCCGGGTGGTGGAGAAGCTCGGGTTCCGCGAGGAGGGGCTGCGGCCGCGCTACCTCCACATCGACGGCGCGTGGCGGGACCACCTGGTCTACGCGCTGACGGCGGAGGAGGTGCCGGAGGGTCTGCTGGAACGCTGGCACCGGCGCCGCGTACAGCATCGCCAGTAAAACGCAAATCTGTTCGAATTCGATCGGCATCGGCCGATCACCTGATCCGAAGAATCACAAAAAAAGTCGGTGATATCAGCCAGATCGTGCGACACACCGGCTCAATTGGCCGATGCCCCCGCCCGCGCCCCTCTACGGTGTGAGGTGTGAGCAGCAGCGGCCTCATCTACGCAGTCATCGTCGGGGCCTGGGCCGCCTACTTGGTGCCCATGTGGCTCCGGAGGCAGGACGAGCTGAACGAAGCCCGTCCGACGGAACGCTTCTCCACCGCCATCCGGTTGCTTTCCGGACGGGCGGGAATGGAGCGCCGTTACGCCAAGGAACTGCGTGAGCGCGGTGGTGAGGAGGCGCAACCCCACGCGGACCCGGACGCGGCCACGGAATTGGTGAATTCCGTCGAGGCCGACGCCCGGGCCTCAGGCATGTCCCCGACCCGTGCGGAGCCGCGGACCGCCGCCGCGGAGCGGATGGAGCGGAACCGGCGCGAGAAGCGCCACCAGGTCCTCGCCCGCCGCCGGCGCACCACCGCGGTCCTCTTCCTCGTCTTCACGCTCGGCGCGATCGTCGCCGCCGTCGGCGGCCTCCGGTTCCTCTGGGCCCCGGCCGTGCCCGCCGTACTGCTGAGCACGTACATCGCGCACCTGCGGGGGCAGGAGCGGCGCCGGTTCGCGTTCACCATGGACCGCCGCCGCGCCGAGGCCGCGGCGCGCCGCCTCCGCGAGAGCCGTCAGCCGCGCCGCCGCGACCCCGAGGATCCGGCCGCGGGCGCGGAACCCGACCCCGCGCCACCCGTCTCCCCCCAGGAGGCGGGCCGCCGCGCGCTGGTCGAGCAGACGGACCACGCCGAATGGGTGGACCAGCAGAAGGAGCGCGAGCGCGGCCCCGCCCGCGGCGACAGCTGGGAGCCGGTCCCGGTCCCGCTGCCGACCTACGTCACGGCCCCGGTCGCCCCGCGCGCCAACGGCTCCCCGGCACCGGACGCCTGGAGCCCGGCCCGCTCCAGCACCGCGGAGCCCACCGACCCGCGCCTGCGCGCCCAGCGCTCCGCGGCCCCGCCGGCCTCCCCCAAGGAGACCGGCCGGACCTCGTCCCGCCGCCCGCGGGAGGCCGGCCGCACCCCGCTGTTCGACCAGTACGAAGCCGAGGAAAGGCCCCGCGCCGCCAACGAGTGATCATCGGTTTTGGACCAGCGGCGCGGGGATGCTAATGTTTCACACGTCGCAAGGGCCTGTGGCGCAGTCTGGTAGCGCACCTCGTTCGCATCGAGGGGGTCTGGGGTTCAAATCCCCACAGGTCCACAGACGACAGTTCTTGAGTAGCTCTCAAGAATCGTCACGAGATCCCGTTCCGCCGCCAGGCGGGGCGGGATCTCGGCGTTTCGGGGCCTGTTCGAGACGGTGTCCGATCGCCCGTCCCGGTTGCCCGGCCGGCCGGGGGCGGGGTGAAGGGGATTCCTGGGGGTGGTTCGCGTACGCGACGCTTCCGACCACCTGGAGGCATGACTGCTCGCGGCGCTACCGAGCCACTGGACAGTTCGGCGATGTCCGAATGGACGACGCTTGCCTGCAGTTCTGGGTACGCCCGCTGGGCCTGCAGCTGATCAGCTTCATCGGCGAGGCCCCGACAGGGCGGAAGCTGCCGTTCGTGGTCGAGCCCGAGGTGCTGTACCGGGAGCAGGGCCGGGTCGCCTGGCATCCTGGTGTGGTGCGGGGTCCGAGCGGACTGTTCACCACCCTGGAGGTACGCGCGGAAGGCGGCGTGGAGACAGAGCTTCTCGGGACGGGCTGGCAGTTGGGCGACCACCCCGAGAACGCCCCGCTGCCGCTCGGCATCACGGCCGAGTCCCGCGGATCCCTTCTCGAGACGGCGACAACCGTGGTCGGCAGCGAACGCGCCCTCCGGGCAGACCGCTGGTTCACCCCAGAACGGGGTCAGGGACTTCGTCTCCACTACGAAGTGCCTCCACTCGGAGTGCACGTTGTCCGCGACGTCCGCGGCAACGAGCACGGATGAATCCAGTGCCACGGATGTCGCGGCCGGCGGCCACCGGGAAACGATCACCTCGCGAACAGGCGTTTCAGGGGTGTGTCAGTCCCGCAGTGATCAGCCTGTCGGCGAGTGCCAGGCGGAAGGAGTTCCTGACGGCTGTGTGACGCCTGCGCGGGACATGGCTCGGCCTCCTCTCGTCCTCGGACGGCGGCCTCTCCGATCGCGCCGGGCCGCCGTCCGGGGTAGGGGGATTCGCCCGAACCGGTCCAAGCCCGGCCCGTCCGGCCGATCCCGAGTGCGGCGCAGAGCCTGCCGGACTGGCCGGGGGGCACGATCGGGCCCGCATACACCCAGCGGACGGCGAGGAGACCGACGTTGCCACGAACGAACGAATCACCATCGCGCCATCGGCGCCGGCCGCGGCACCTCCGGCTCGCGCCGCTCCTGGCCCTGATCGCAGCCCTGGTGGGGGTGTTGCCGGCCGCGGCCACCAACGGGACGGTGTGGACGACCCTGCCGTCGATGCCTTCGCCGCGGCACCATCTGGCGGGGGCCGCCGCGCCCTGCCCGCCGGGACAGACCGGCACCTGCATCTACGCCCTGGGCGGCCACACCTCCACCCTGGCCCTCCTCCCGGAAGGCGCCACGGGCACCCTGGAGTCCTACAACCGGCTCACGAACGCCTGGACGACGCTGCGTTCGATGCCCACATCCCGCTACGGCCTGGCAGCGGCCGCCGCCCCCTGTCCGCCGGGGCAGACCGGCACCTGCATCTACGCCATCGGCGGCCAGGACAGTGACGGCGTACGCGTGGCCACCGTGCAGTCCTACAGCCCGGCCACGAACGCCTGGAGCCAGCTGACCTCCATGCCCGGACCGCGGGCGTACCTGGCGGCAGCAGCCGCCCCGTGCCCGCCTGGGCAGAGCGGCACCTGCGTGTACGCCGTCGGCGGCTCACTGGAAACCTTCAGTGGTTCCGGTTCCACCCTCAACACCGTGCACTCGTACAACCCCGCCACCAACGCGTGGAGCCCAGTGGCCCCGATGAACACGCCCCAGGGTGCGCTGGCGGCAGCCACCGCGCCCTGTCCACAGGGGCAGAGCGGCACCTGTGTGTACGCGGTGGGCGGCATCGACAACAGCCTGAGCCCCGTGGCCACCGTGCAGTCGTACAACCCCGCCACCAACGCCTGGAGCCCGGTGACCGCACTGCCGACCCCTCGGCGGAACCTGACGGCGGCCGCCGCGCCCTGCCCGCAGGGGCAGAGCGGCATGTGCATCTACGCCGTCGGCGGCCGCACCTTCGGAGCCGAGTCGATCTCGGGCGCCTTGAACACGGTCGAGTCGTACAACCCTGGTACCAATGCCTGGACGACGCTGACGGCGATGCCGACAGCCCGGTCGGGTCTGGCCTCAGGGGTCACCGTATGCCCGCCGGGGCAGACCGGTTCCTGCGTCTACGCCGTGGGCGGCGCCGTCACCAGCGGTGCCTTGACCACGGTGGAGGCTCTGGACCCGCCGATTCCCGCCGTCTGACCGCACAGGCTCTGGGCGGTCTGCCCTGTCAACAGGCAGGGACGGCTGCCGGGGCGGGACGGCGCGTGCCTGGACGGCGTCGGCCGGGGCCGGTCCCTTCGCGTCGGCGCCTCTCAAGAACCGCTGTCGGTGACGCCGGACGCGTTGCGCCCCGACCGAGCAGCGTGCTGGAGGGGGCACGTCGTCCGAGGAGAACCGTCTCGCCGCCCTTCCCGGCCAACCCTGTCCGGGAATCGGCGGAGTGCGGGCGGCCCCAGCGCGCAGAATGACGTCATGGTGATCAAGGCGCGGGGTGGGGCGGCGGGGCAGGCGTGGGCGGCGCTCGGCGGGGCGCCCGAGGCGGTCCGGAAGGTGCGGTACCGGGGGGCGGGCGGGTTCGCCGACGGGCCGCTGCCGGTGCGGGAGTTGGCGCGGGCCGCCGTCGGGGTGTGCTCGCTGGCCGCCGCCGAGCTGGACGCCGTACGGGCCGGGCGGGACGAGCTGCCCGAGGTGGAGGTCGACGAGGGGGCCGTGACCGCCGCGTTCCTCAGCGAACGGCACCTGCGGGTGGACGGGCGGACCCCGGTGGTCTTCGCGCCGCTGTCCGGCTTCTGGCGCGCCGCCGACGGCTGGGTGCGGACGCACGCCAACTATCCGCACCACCGGGCCGCGCTGGTACGGGCCTTGGGGCTGGAGGCGGAGACGCCCGAGGAGCTGGCCGAGGCCGTGGCGGGGCGCACGGCGGCCGAGGTCCAGGAGGCCGTGTACGGGGCCGGCGGGCTGGCGGTGGCCGTGGCGGACGGGTACGGGGCGCCGCAGCCGTTGGTGGAACGGGCGGCGCGGATGTGGGGGGACCGGCCCCGGACGCTGCCGAAGGCGCCGGAGGGGCTGCCGATGGCGGGCTTCCGGGTGCTGGACCTGACCAGGGTGATCGCCGGGCCGGTCGCCACGCGGACGCTCGGCCTGCTCGGCGCGGACGTGCTGCGGATCGATTCGCCCCGGCTGCCGGAGGCGGACGACGCGCAGGCGGACACCGGCTTCGGGAAGCGGTCGGCCCGGCTGGACCTCGCCGACTCCGGGGACCGGAAGGTGTTCGAGCACGTGCTGGACGAGGCGGACGTGGTGGTCACCGGCTACCGGCCGGGCACCCTGGACCGCTACGGGCTGGGCGCGGAGGAGCTGCTGGACCGGCGGCCCGGGCTGGTCGTGGCCCAGTTGTGCGCCTGGGGCTGGTCGGGGGAGTGGGCGGGCCGGCGCGGGTTCGACTCGTTGGTGCAGGCCGGCTACGGCATCTCGGCCGCGTACGCCGGCCCGGACGGCACGCCGGGCGTGCTGCCCGCGCAGGCGCTGGACCACGGCACGGGGTATCTGGTGGCCGCCGGGGTGATGCGGGCGCTGTCCGCCGGGGGCGGCCGGTCCCTGCGGTACTCGCTGGCGGGTACGGCGTCCTGGCTGGTCCGGGACATCGCGGCGGAGCCCCGGCCGGCCGGGCCCTGCCCGGCGGAGCCGTGGCTGAGGGAGGCGGAGTCGGCGTACGGGCGGCTGCGGTACGCCGCCCCGCCGCTGGCCTTCGGCCCGGGGGACTGGACCCGTACGCCGTCCCGCTGGGGGACGGACGTCCCGGCGTGGTCGTGACCGCCGCCGGGCAGCGGGCCGTGCGTCAGTGGTGCAGGGTCTTGGCCATGCAGCGGCTGCTGTCGTAGTCACGGTAGTAGCCGAACTTCGGGCACATCGCGTAGCCCGAGGAGAGGTACAGGGCGATGGCTTCGGGCTGCTGGTCGCCGGTCTCCAGGACCATGCGGGTGCGGCCCGCGGCGCGGGCGTCGGCCTCGAGCTCGGCGAGGATGCGCCGGGCCAGGCCGTGGCCGCGGGCGCCGGGTATCACGTACATCCGCTTGAGCTCGGCGTCGCCGTCCGAGTAGCCCTCGTCGTTGCGGTCCTGGCTGCGCCAGCCGCCGCTGGCCACCGCGACGCCGGCCGGGTCGTAGGCGAGCAGGTAGCGGCCGCGCGGCGGTTCGAACATGGCCGGGTCGAGCCAGGTGGCGTCGCCCTCGCCCTGGTACCGCTGCTGATACTCGATCTGGACCTCGTCGTTGAGCTTCACCGCGTCGGGGTGGTCGTACGTCACGGTGCGCAGCTGGATCCCGTCAAACATCCGGATATCGTACGGCGGGTTCGGCTGTCCGGGATGTGGCGGATCACACCGCACCGGCCCGTTGCCGAGTACCCTGCTGCACGTTTGTGCCGATCTGGGGAGCTTTCTTGATCACCGTGACTTCTGTGAACGTGAACGGGATCCGTGCCGCAGCCAAGAAGGGCTTCGTGCCGTGGCTGGCCGGGACCGAGGCCGATGTGATCTGCCTCCAGGAGGTCCGGGCCGAGGAGGCGCAGATCCCCGAGGAGGTGCGGGCGCCCGAGGGCTGGCACACCTTCTTCGCTCCCGCGGCGGCGAAGGGCCGGGCCGGTGTGGCGCTGTTCACCCGCCGGGAGCCGGACCGGGTCCGGATCGGCTTCGGCAGCGAGGAGTTCGACGCGAGCGGCCGGTACGTCGAGGCCGACCTGCCCGGGCTGACCGTCGCGAGCCTGTACCTGCCGTCCGGTGAGGCGGGCACGGAGAAGCAGGACGAGAAGTACCGCTTCATGGCCGAGTTCCGCACCTACCTGGAGGAGCTCAAGGCGAAGGCGGCGGCCGACGGGCGGGAGGTGCTGGTCTGCGGCGACTGGAACATCTGCCACCAGGAGGCCGACCTCAAGAACTGGAAGACCAACCGCAAGAACGCCGGCTTCCTCCCGGAGGAGCGGGAGTGGCTGGGCGGCGTCTACGAGGGCGCCGGCTACGTGGACGTGGTGCGGGAGCTCCACCCCGAGCAGGAGGGCCCGTACTCCTGGTGGTCCTACCGGGGCCGCGCCTTCGACAACGACGCCGGCTGGCGGATCGATCTGCACGTGGCGACGGCGGGACTGGCCGCCAAGGCCGTGAAGGGCTACGTGGAGCGCGCCGAGACGCACCCCGAGCGGTGGTCCGACCACGCCCCGGTGACCGTGGTCTACGGGCTGGGCTGAGGGCGGCGGCGCCGGTGGCGCCGCGGGTCCGGCCGGCGTAGGCGGGTGGCCTACGGGTTCGGCCGGCCGGCGGGGGCCGGCCGGCCGCGGCCGGCGATCAGACGGTCCATCGCCATCGACAGTTCCGCCTCGACCACGCTCTTGGCGAGCGGGCGGAGCCGGCCGAGAGCCTCCGGGTCGTCCGCCACGTACGTGGCGATGAGTCCGGCGAACAGTTCCGCCATCGCGTCGGCGTGCGCGCGGACCCGGCGGCCCGCGTCCAGCACCGCCGCGAGCGGCACGCCCTCGCGGACCAGTGCCGAGGAGACGTCCAGCAGGCGCCGGCTGACGTGCACGATCTCGTCCCCGTCGGCCGCCACGTAGCCGAGGTCCATGGAGGCCGCCAGGTTCTCCGGGGTGACCTCCCCCTCGAAGTAGTCGGCCATGGCCTCCGGGGTCAGGCGGACCGGGGTCTCCTCCGACCAGCCCATGCCGAGCAGCTCGCTGAGCTGGCTCACGTCGCGCCCGTTCTCGAAGGCCGCGGTGAGCTCGGCGATCCCGCCGAGGGTGTGGCCGCGTTCGAGGAGCGCGGCGATGGTGCGCAGCCGGGCCAGGTGATGGTCGTCGTACCAGGCGATGCGGCCCTCGCGGCGCGGCGGCGGCAGGAGCTTGCGCTCCCGGTAGAAGCGCAGGGTGCGCACCGGGATGCCGGCCGCCTCGGCCAGCTCCTCGGTCCGGTATTCGCGTACCGTCTGTTCGTCCGCCACAGGCGCAGCCTATGGCGTACCGCCGGTAACTTTCCCGGCGAGACCCCTACCCATGAGTATGGGAAAGCCCTACTCTCCCAACCGTGCCAGTGATTGCTGGCAGAGTCTGTGAAGGGCGGCGGGCGTGGGCGAACATGTGCGCGTGGCGGTGATCGGATCCGGCTTCGGCGGGCTGGGAGCGGCGGTCCGGCTGCGGCGCGAAGGGATCACCGACTTCGTGGTGCTGGAACGGGCCGACTCGGTGGGCGGGACCTGGCGGGACAACACCTACCCCGGGTGCGCCTGCGACGTGCCTTCCCACCTCTACTCCTTCTCCTTCGCGCCGAACCCGGACTGGCCCCGCACCTTCTCCGGCCAGCGGCACATCCGCGCCTATCTGGAGCACGTCACCGACACCTTCGGGCTGCGGGCGCACCTCCGCCTGGGCCACGAGGTCCGGATGATGCGCTGGGACGCGGACGCGCTGCACTGGGAGATCGAGACCTCGGCCGGAGACTTCACCGCCGAGGTGATCGTGTCGGCGACCGGGCCGCTCTCCGACCCGAAGATGCCCGAGGTGCCGGGGCTGTCGGGCTTCCCCGGCAAGGTCTTCCACTCCGCCCGCTGGGACCACGACTACGAGCTGCGCGGCAAGCGGGTCGCGATGATCGGGACGGGTGCCTCCGCCATCCAGATCGTCCCCGCGATCGCGCCCGAGGTGGAGCGGCTCACGCTCTTCCAGCGGACCCCGCCGTGGGTGATGCCCCGTACCGACCGGGAGATCAGCGCGGTGGAGCGCTGGCTGCACCGGCAGCTGCCGTTCACCCGGGCCGCCCGCCGCGGGGTGCTCTGGGGGCTCCGGGAGCTCCAGGTCAGCGCGTTCACCAAACGGCCCAACCGGCTCGGCCTGGTCGAGTCGCTGGCCAAGGCCAACATCGCCCGCTCCATCAAGGACCCGGAGCTGCGGGCCAGGCTGACCCCCTCGTACCGGATCGGCTGCAAGCGGATCCTGCTGTCCAACGACTACTACCCGGCGCTGGCGCGCCCCAACGTGGACCTGGTCGCGTCCGGGCTGAAGGAGATCCGCGGCTCGGTGCTGGTGGCCGCCGACGGCACCGAGACCGAGGCCGACGCGATCATCTTCGGGACTGGCTTCCACGTCACCGACCTGCCGATCGCCGACCGCGTGGTCGGGGCGGAGGGCAGGACGCTGGCCGAGGAGTGGAAGGACGGGATGCGGTCCCTGCGCGGGGCGACCGCGGCCGGCTTCCCCAACTGGATGACGATCATCGGGCCCAACACCGGGCTCGGGAACAGCTCGATGATCCTCATGATCGAGTCCCAGCTGAACTACATGGCCGACTACGTGCGTCAGCTCGGCCTGCTGGAGGGACGCGGCCAGGGCGGGAGGGCCGCGCTCGCCGCCCGCCCCTCGGCAGTGAACGCCTGGAACCGCCGGGTGCAGGACCGGATGAAGCGGACCGTGTGGAACACCGGCGGCTGCAACAGCTGGTACCTGGACGCGGCCGGCCGCAACACCACGGTCTGGCCCGGCACCACCGGCGAGTTCCGCCGCGAGACCGGGAGCGTCGACCTCGCCGAGTACGAGGTGCTGCGCGTCCGGACCGGAGAACGGACGGGCGTGCTGCCTGCGGCCGCTGCCGCCACCGGCGCCGCTACCGCTGCCGCCACCGGCACCACCACCGCCACCGCCACCGAGGAGGAAGCCGCATGAGCAGGCTGACGCACGTCACCGCCGGTCCGTACGCGCCCCCGGCCGCCCGGCGCGAGCTGGTCGCCGAATCCGCCGACGGGGCACGGCTGCACGTCGAGGTGCACGGGGACGAGGACGCGCCGGCCGTGGTGCTCTCGCACGGCTGGACCTGCTCCACCGCCTTCTGGGCCGCCCAGGTCCGCGAACTCTCCCGGGACCACAAGGTCATCGCCTACGACCAGCGCGGCCACGGCCGCAGCCGGGCGGAAGGCGTCTTCAGCACCGGCGCCCTCGCCGACGACCTGGTCGCCGTGCTCGCCGCGGCCCTCGGCGAGGGCGAGCGCGCGGTGGTCGCCGGACACTCCATGGGCGGGATGACGATCATGGCCGCCGCCGGCCGCTCCGGCTTCGACGACCGGGTGTCCGCCGCGCTGCTCTGCAGCACCGGCGCCTCCCGGCTGCCCGAGGAGTCCAGGGTGGTCCCGATGCGCCCGGGCCGCGCCCGGACCCGGCTCACCCGCGCCGTCATGTCCAGCCGGGCGCCGCTCGGGCCGGTCACGCCGGTCGCGAGGAAGGCGGTGCAGTACGTGACCATGGCGCCGGGCTCGGCTCCGGGCAAGGTCGAGGCCTGCGCCCGGATCGTGCACGCCTGCCCGCGCACGGTGCGCCACGAGTGGTCGAAGGTGCTGGCCGGCCTGGACCTGCGGCACAACCTCCCCCGGCTCACCGTGCCGACGGCCGTGATCGGAGGCACCGCCGACCGGCTCACCCCGATCGTGCACGCCCGCGGCCTGGCCGCCGAGCTGCCCCACTGCGTGGGGCTCACCGAGCTGACCGGCATGGGCCACATGACGCCGATCGAGGCGCCCGAGGCCGTCAACGAGGTCATTCGCACCCTGGTCCGGATCGAGGAGAAGAGCGCATGAGCAGCAGGCGGAGTCTGGAGGGACAGGTCGCGGTCGTCACCGGTGCGGCCCGCGGGGTCGGCGAACTGCTCGCCCGCAAACTGTCCGCGCGCGGTGCGCGGATCGCCCTGGTCGGCCTGGAGCCGGAGGCCCTCAAGGAGGTCTCCGAACGCCTCCACACCGACAGCGACCACTGGTACGCCGACGTCACCGACCACGAGGCCATGGCCCGGGTCGCCGAGGAGGTCAAACAGCGCTTCGGCAAGGTGGACATCGTGGTCGCCAACGCCGGGGTCGCGGCCGGCGGCCCGTTCGGTGACTCCGACCCGGACGCGTGGCGGCGGGTCATCGAGGTGAACCTCGTCGGCGGGGCCGTCACCGCCCGCGCCTTCCTGCCCGTGCTGACCGAGAGCCGCGGCTACTTCCTGCAGATCGCCTCGCTCGCCGCCATCACACCGGCGCCGATGATGACCGCGTACTGCGCCTCCAAGTCGGGCGTGGAGGCGTTCGCCCACTGCCTGCGCGCCGAGGTCGGCTACAAGGGCGTCAAGGTGGGCGTGGGCTACCTGTCCTGGACCGACACCGACATGGTGCGCGGCGCCGACCAGGACGACGTCATGCGCGAACTGCGGCAGCGGCTGCCGTGGCCGGCGAACCGGACGTACCCGCTGGGGCCGGCCGTGGACCGGATCGTGGCCGGGATCGAGCGGCGCTCGGCGCACGTCTACGCGCAGTGGTGGCTGCGCGGGATGCAGTCGGTGCGCGGCTACCTCCCGGCGGTCGTCTCACTGGGCGGACAGCGGGAGATGAAGCGGTTCGAACCGCGACTGGGCGCCGTTCCCAAGGGACTTGTGGGAGCGGGCGGGGCCGCCGACGAGAACGAGCGCACCCAGAGTCACTGACCGAAATGCGAGCTCTGCCCCCTCGTGCAAATCTGGTCGAGGCCCAACCACCGACACCCCTCGTGGAGTGAAAAGCATGGGTACCAAGGACCGGTTCGACGAGCAGGCAGAGCAGCTCAAGGGCAAGGGCCGACAGGCCGCCAAGAGCACGCAGGACGGCGCCTCCGAGCGCATGCGGGCCCGCCAGGAGGAGGCGGCCCAGCCCCCGCGGCGCCCGCAGCAGGAGGACGAGGCGCGACGGTCGTTCGACGACGACGACTTCTGACGGCGGCTTCCAGCGCTGCCCGGGGAAGGGGCGTGACCGTTCCGGAACGGTCACGCCCCTTCCGTTTGTTCCTCCGTTCGTTCCTCCGCTTGTCGTTCGGCGCTTGCCGTTCGGCACTTGCCGTTCGGGTCAGGGTCGCGGCGGCAGCTTCGGGCGCCGCCGGTCCGGTACGTCGCCGTACCCGGGCGGCACCGCGGCCGGGTACTGCTCCAGCAGCTCCAGCGCCAGGTACACCGCGTCGTCCAGCTGCGCGTGCCGCCCCTCCGCCCAGTCGAGCGGGGTGCGCAGCACCGCCAGGTCCGGCTCGACGCCGTGGTTCTCCACCGACCACCCGTACTCGGGGAACCAGGCCGCGTTCATCGGCACGGTGATCACCGTTCCGTCGCCGAGCGTGTGCCGGCCCGTCATGCCGACCACCCCGCCCCAGGTCCGCTGGCCCACCACCGGGCCCAGCCCCAGCAGTTTGAACGCGGCCGTGATCATGTCGCCGTCCGAGGAGGTGGCCTCGTCGGCGAGCGCGACCACCGGACCCCGGGGCGCGTTGGAGGCGTACGAGACCGGCTGCGCGTTGCGGGTGAGGTCCCAGCCCAGGATCTTCCGGGTCAGCTTCTCCACCACCAGCTCGCTGATGTGTCCGCCCGCGTTGCCGCGTACGTCCACGATCAGCGCGGGCCGGGACATCTCCGCCCGCAGGTCGCGGTTGAACTGTGCCCACCCGGAGCCGCCCATGTCGGGGATGTGCAGGTAGCCGCACTTGCCGCCGCTGACCTCGCGGACCACCGCCCGGCGCTTGGCCACCCAGTCCTGGTAGCGCAGCGGCCGCTCGTCCACCAGCGGTACCACCGCCACCCGGCGGGCCGGGCCCTCGCCCTCGGCCGGCCGGAAGGTGAGCTCGACGGTGGTGCCGCCGGCCGCGGCCAGCAGCGGGTAGGGGCCGGTCACCGGGTCCACCGGCCGGCCGTCCACATGGGTCAGGACGGCGCCCTCGCGGATGCCCGTACCGGCCAGCGGGGAGCGGGCCTTGGAGTCGGAGGAGTCGCCGGGCAGGATCCGTTTGACCATCCAGTGGCCGTCCCGCGGCACCAGGTTGGCGCCGAGCAGGCCGATCGGCCGCTGGTAGTGCGGCGGCCCCTCGTTGCGGCGGGCGGGGGCGACGTACGCGTGCGAGGTGCCGAGCTCGCCGAGGACCTCGCGCATCAGGTCGGCGAACTCGTCGGGGGAGGCGACCCGTTCGAGCAGCGGGCGGTACTGCGCGAGGATCGAGTCCCAGTCGATCCCGCACATCTTCGGTTCCCAGAAGTACGCGCGGATGATCCGCCCGGCCTCGTCGTACGCCTGCCGCCACTCGGCCGCCGGGTCCACCTCGTGCAGGATCCGCCGCAGGTCCAGGTAGACGGTGGAATCGTGGTCCCCGGACTCGGTGGCGGGGACCGCGCGCAGGTCGCCGTCGTCGTTGACGACCAGCCGGGTGCCGTCGCCGCTGGCCGCGAACCAGTCCAGTCCGGAGGCCAGTTCGGTCTTGCGGGCCTTGGAGATGTCGAAGTGCTCCAGGGTGGGCTTGCCGGTGGTGTCGGCCGGGTTGGCGAAGGTCTCGCCGAGCGCGCCCGAGATGGGCCAGCGCAGCCAGACCAGGCCGCCGCCGTGCACCGGGTACAGGGCGGAGTACTTGGAGGCGCTGACGGGGAAGGGGGTGACCCGGCTCTCCAGCCCCTCGATCTCCACCGTCACCGTGCCGTCGCCGGTGTCGCCCTCCACCGGGTCCATGCCGCCCGCGGCCGGCCGACCCTCGGCGGACAGGGCGAAGGGGGAGGGGGTCGCGGAGGAGAGCGGCACCAGGTAGGGGCGGCAGCCGAGCGGGAAGGAGAGGTCCCCGGTGTGCACGTCGTACACCGGGTCGAAGCCGCGCCAGGACAGGAAGGCCAGGTAGCGGCCGTCCCGGGTGAACACCGGGTTCTCGTCCTCGAACCGGCCGTTGGTGACGTCCACGATGGTCCGCGGGCCGGGACCGGAGATCCTGGCGATCTTGATCTGCCGCAGGGAGCGCCCGATCCCCGGGTGCGACCAGGCCAGCCAGTCCCCGTCGGGGGAGAAGGCCAGGTCGTTCACCGGGCCGTTGATGGACCGGATCAGCTCGGTGACTTCCGCGCCGCCGCCTCCGTCTCCGCCATCGCCTCCGTCCCCATTGCCTCCGTCTCCGCCGCCTCCGTTTCCGCCGCCTCCGGCCCCGCCGCCCTCGTCTCCGTCCCCGCCCTCTTCCTCGGTGTCCGAGACCTCGGCGCCCGAGACCTCAGCATCCTCGTCCGGCACGGTGAGGAGCAGCAGTCGGCCGTCGTCGGAGGCGATGGCGAGCCGTTCCCCTTCGGGGTCCGAGACCAGTTCCAGTACGCGCCCCAGCTCGCCGGAGGCCAGCCGGCGGGGTGCCCGTTCACCGGAGGCCCGCGGCAGGTAGGAGATCTCGACGGCGTCCTCGCCCTCGGCGTCGGTCACGTAGGCGACCTGGTTGCCGGAGCCCAGCATCTCGGGCAGCCGGATCCGCACCCCGGGGGTGTCGGTGATGGTGCGGGCCGGGCCGTCGCGGTGGGTGAGCCAGTACAGGCTGCCCCGGACGGCGACCGCGCTGGCCCGACCGGTGGTGTCGACGGCGACACCGTCGACGTTGCCGGCGGCCGGCACCTGGTAGCGGCGGCGGCCGGCGCGCGGGCCGCCCAGGCGGACCGGGAGCCGGCGGGGTTCGGCGTCCGGGGCGAGGGACTCCACCAGCCAGAGCTCGCCCGCGCACTGGTAGACCACGCGGCTGCCGTCGCTGGAGGCGTGCCGGGCGTAGAACTCGTCGTGGTCGGTGTGGCGCCGCAGGTCGGTGCCGTCGGGCAGGCAGGAGTACAGGTTGCCGGTGCCCTCGTGGTCGGAGAGGAACGCGATCCGCCCGGCCACGAACATCGGGGACTCCAGATGCCCGCCGAGGTCCTCCAGCAGCCGTTTGCCGTGCAGCCAGAGCCGGCCGATGGCGCCGCCCCGGTAGCGCTTCCAGGAGGCGGGCTCGTGCGGCGGCTTGCCGGTCAGCAGCAGGGTGTGCCGCGCGTTGTCCTCCGTGCCCTCCTCCGGGGCGTGCATGGCGATGTCCGAGACCGGACCCCAGGGCAGCTTGCCCCCGGGGCTGCCGTCGGTGGGCAGGCTGTAGGCCCAGGCGAAGTAGGAGAAGGGCTGGCCGTGCGAGGAGACGGCGAGGATGTCGCTGCGGCCGTCCTTGTCGGGCGGCGTCCAGCCGCACACCCGGGTGTCGGTCGAGCCCCAGTAGGTCAGCCGGCGGGCCGGCCCGCCGTCCACCGGGGCGAGGTGGATCTCGGGGTCGAGGCTGCGCCAGGTGGTGTAGGCGATCTGGCGGCCGTCGGGGGAGAACCGGGGGTGGCCCACCCGGGTCCGGTCGACGGTGATCCGCCAGGCCCGGCCGGGGGGTTGACCGTCCGCGACGAGCGGGGCGACCCACAGGTCGTCTTCGGTGGCGAAGCACAGCAGGTCGTCGTGCAGGTGCGGGAACCGGAGGTACGCGACGTCGTGACTCACCTTCCAATGCTTTCCGCGTCAGAGGGCCCCGGCAACTCGTACTGGTGATCCGATCGCGTACGTTGGTGCGTGACGGATCCCACGGGGGGAACCGAAACGAAACGGTTTCGTTCTCGTCTTCCCCGGGGGTATCGTCTCGGTGTACGAAACGGTTTCGTTCGGCGGGAGGTACGGAGAGTTGGCAAGCCGCATCACCCCCGAACGGGAGGCCGAACTGCACGGCGCGGTCCTGGACCTGCTCCGCGAAGTCGGCTACGAGGCACTGACGATGGACGCCGTCGCCGCCCGTACGAAGTCCAGCAAGGCCACCCTCTACCGCCAGTGGGGGAGCAAGCCGGAGCTGGTCGCCAAGGCCCTGCGCTGCACGCAGAAGGTGTCCCTGGCGGAGATCGACACGGGCAGCATCCGCGGCGATTTCGCGGTGATGATCCAGAACTCCGACGACGACCAGATGGCGAAGGACACGGCGCTCATCCGAGGCCTGAGCCATGCGGTTCACGAGAGCCCCGAGCTCCACAAGGCGCTGCGGGAACTGCTCGTCGACCCGGAGATCACCGGCCTGCAGGTGATGCTGCAACGGGCCGTCGACCGGGGCGAGATCGCCCCCGACTGTCCGGCTCTCGGATTCGTCCCGCACATGCTCATCGGAGCGTTCATCTCGCTGCCGCTGATCGAGGACCGACCGGTCGACCGGGAGTTCCTCACCGAGTTCGCCGACGCCGTGGTGTTCCCCGCCCTCGGCATCTGAACCTCAAGCAGTCCGTCGTACCGCGCTGTTCCGTACCGCTGTTTCGTACCGCTGTTCCTGCTGCTCCTGACACGCCGCTCTCGTCGTCGGGCCGGCATTCGATGCCCATCCCATTCCACGACTCGAACGGGAGAACCACCGACGTGGCCACCTTCCTGTACCGGCTCGGCAAGGGCGCCTTCCGGCGCCGCCGCTGGGTCGCACTGCTCTGGGTCGCGCTGCTGTTCCTCGCCGGATTCGGCGCGGCCTCGGCGTCCACCCCGACCTCAGGTTCCTTCTCCATACCGGGCACGGAGGCCCAGAAGGCCTTCGACCTCCTTGAAGAGAGGTTCCCGGCACTCGCTGCGGACGGCGCGACCGCCCGCGTGGTGATCAAGGCCCCGAACGGGCAGAAGGTCACCGACCCGGCGGTCAAGGGTGAGGTCCAGAAGATCGTCGGCGACCTGAAGTCCGGCTCGGACCAGATCGCCACGGTCGACGACCCGTACCAGGTCCAGGCCGTCAGCCAGGACTCCAGCACCGCCTACATCACCACGAAGTACAAGGTCAACTCCATGGAGCTGACCGACAAGAGCCGCGAGGCGCTCAAGGACACCGGCAAGGACGCCCAGAAGTCAGGCCTGACCGTGGAGATCGGCGGTGACGCGCTCCAGACCATGCCGGAGAACGGCTCCGGCGAGGCCATCGGCATCATGGTCGCCGCGGTGGTCCTGGTCATCACCTTCGGCTCGCTGGTCGCCGCCGGACTCCCGCTGCTGACCGCCCTGATCGGCGTCGGCATCGGCATCTCCTCGATCACCGCGCTGGCCAACGTGCTGGACCTCGGCACCACCACCGGCACCCTCGCCATGATGATCGGCCTCGCCGTCGGCATCGACTACGCGCTGTTCATCGTCTCCCGCTACCGCGCGGAGCTCGCCGAGGGCCGGGAGAAGGAGGAGGCCGCCGGCCGCGCCGTCGGAACCGCCGGCTCCGCCGTGGTCTTCGCCGGTCTGACCGTGGTCATCGCCCTGGTGGGCCTGGCCGTGGTGAACATCCCGATGCTCACCAAGATGGGCGCGGCGGCCGCCGGCACCGTGGTCATCGCCGTCTTCGTGGCGCTCACCCTGGTCCCGGCCATGATCGGCTTCGCCCAGAAGCGGGTCCTGCCGGCCGGTCAGAAGAGCCGGCTGTTCGGCGGCGGCAAGGCCAAGGCCGCCGGTGCGGAGGAGAAGCCGAACGGCGGCACCCGCTGGGCCCGCTTCGTGCTGCGCCGCCCGCTGGTGGTCCTGCTGCTCGGTGTGATCGGCCTCGGCACCATCGCCCTGCCGGTGGGCAAGCTGGAGATGGGCCTGCCCGACGAGGGTTCCCAGCCGGTCTCCACCACCCAGCGCCGCGCCTACGACATGCTCTCCGAGGGCTTCGGCCCCGGCTTCAACGGCCCGCTGATGCTGGTCGTCGACGGCGACCAGGCCGCCGCCGACAAGGCGGGCGAGCAGGTCAAGGCGCTCAACATGGCGGCGGCGGTGCTCCCGCCCACGCCGAACAAGGAGAAGGACGCCGACACCTGGATCATCACGGTGATCTCCAAGGACCGCCCGTCCTCGGTCGAGACCGAGGACCTGGTCCACAAGATCCGTGAGGTCACCGGCGACGAGGTGCTGGTCACCGGCCAGACCGCGATGAACATCGACTTCTCGCAGAAGATGGACGACGCGCTGCTGCCCTACCTGTCCCTGGTGGTCGGCCTCGCCTTCCTGCTGCTGATGGTGGTGTTCCGCTCGGTACTGGTCCCGCTCAAGGCGGCCCTCGGCTTCCTGCTCTCGGTGATCGCCGCCCTCGGCGCGGTCGTCGCGGTCTTCCAGTGGGGCTGGCTGGGCGGTCTCTTCGGGGTCGAGCAGCCCGGTCCGATCATGAGCATGATGCCGATCTTCATGGTGGGCGTGGTGTTCGGTCTGGCCATGGACTACGAGGTGTTCCTGGTCACCCGGATGCGCGAGGCGTACGTCCACGGCGAGCGCCCGGGCCAGGCCGTGGTCACCGGTTTCCAGCACGGCGCCCGGGTGGTCACCGCCGCCGCGGTGATCATGATCGCGGTGTTCTCCGGCTTCATCGGCTCCAGCGAGCAGATGGTCAAGATGATCGGCTTCTCGCTGGCCATCGCCGTCCTGTTCGACGCGTTCATCGTCCGCATGGCGATCGTCCCGGCGGTGCTGGCGCTGCTGGGGCACCGCGCCTGGTGGCTGCCGAAGTGGCTGGACCGAGTGCTCCCCAACGTGGACGTGGAGGGCGAGGGGCTGCGCAAGCACCTGGCCGAGCCCGCGGCCCACGAGGACCCGGACCAGGACCGGAAGCTGGTCAACGCCTGACGGCTGTCGTGAGAAGGACCGGCCCCGCACCTCGTCCGAGGTGCGGGGCCGGTCCCGTTCCGCCCGTTCCTTCTGCCTGTTCCTTCTGCCGGGCTGTTTCCGCCCGTTCCTTCCGCCCGTTCCTTCCGTCCGGCCGCCCTGGGCCTAACGGGTGACGGGCTGGTACGTGCGGCGCAGGAAGCGGCGCAGCGCGGCGATGTCGAACTGGACCACGGCCACCCCGTCGGGGGAGTGGAACTCCACGACCGCCTGCACCCGTCCGCAGGGCCAGATCCGGACGTCGCCGCTGCCCGAGGGAGCCTGCAGTCCGGCCTCCAGCAGCGCGCGCGGGAACACCCACTCGTTCTCGGTGCCTTCCGGCGACAGGCCCGCGGGGAACACGATCCGGACGGCGAGGGGCTCGGCCGGCGCGAACCGCAGGGCGACCGGGATGGCCCGGTAGAGCGGGTCGTCGGTGATCACTCGGGCGCGCACTCGCTCTTCGACGGCGGTGGTGGTGGTCGCAGACATCGGCCGGCTCCTCGCGTCATAAAGCGGAACAAAGCAGTCCGTATTGCTCTCCAGCCTCGCACATTCCCACCAGGACGCGCGGCCGGTTTTGTGAGGGGGTCGCTATTGCCAATAGTTTGCAGCTACCGGCATCCTTGAAGAATCAAGGAACGCGTGAGGAAGAAGGAAGCGGACACACCATGCATGTACCCGACGGATTCATCGACGCACCCGTCTCGGTGGCCGCGGGCGTGGCCGCGGTCGGCGCCGTGGCCGTCGGACTGCGCGGGGCCCGCAAGGAACTCGACGAGCGCACCGCCCCGCTGGCCGGTCTCGTCGCCGCCTTCATCTTCGCCGTGCAGATGCTGAACTTCCCCGTCGCCGCGGGCACCAGCGGCCACCTGCTCGGCGGGGCGCTCGCCGCGATACTCGTCGGCCCGTACACGGCCGTGCTGTGCATGTCCGTGGTCCTGCTCATGCAGGGCGTGCTGTTCGCCGACGGCGGCCTGACCGCGCTCGGCGTCAACATCACGGTCATGGGCGTGGTCACCGTCATCACCGCCCACCTGGTCTTCCGCGGCCTGCTCGCCGTACTGCCCCGCAACCGCGCCTCGGTCACGGTCTCCGCCTTCACCGCCGCGCTGGTCTCGGTGCCCGCCGCCGCTGCCGCCTTCACCGCGCTCTACGCCATCGGCGGCACCACCGAGGTGCCCGTCGGCAAGGTGCTCACCGCCATGGTCGGCGTGCACGTGCTCATCGGCCTCGGCGAGGCCGCCATCACCGCCGCGACCGTCGGCGCCGTCCTGGCCGTCCGTCCCGACCTGGTGCACGGTGCGCGCGGCCTGGCCGCCCCGCTGAAGCTGCGCGTGAACGGCGAACTCGTCGACGCCCCGCAGGCCGCGCCGGCCGCCGCCGCGACGCCCGCCCGCTCCACGAAGAAGCTCTGGGCCACCGGCCTGGTCACCGCCCTCGCCCTGGCCGGCTTCGTCTCCTTCTACGCCTCCGCCAGCCCCGACGGCCTGGAGAAGGTCGCCGCAGACAAGGGCATCGACGCCAAGCTCAAGGCGGACGAGGAGAAGCCCGAGGGCGAGCGCGAGTACGAGCACGCCTCCGCCGGCTCCCCGCTCGCCGACTACGGGGTCAAGGACGTGGACGACGAGCGGCTCTCCGGCGGCCTCGCGGGCGTGATCGGCGTGGGTGCGACCGTCGCCGTCGGCACCGGGCTGTTCTGGGTGGCCCGCAGCCGGCGCACGGCCGACCCGGCCGTGCAGCCCGCCTCCAGCGCCGAGCCCTCGGCGGTCTGAGGTGGCCGCCGGCCACGCGCACCGGCTCTACCGGCACGGGCACTCCCCCGTGCACGGGCTGCCGCCGCACTGCAAGCTCGCCGCGACCTTCGCCTTCGTGCTGGTCGTCGTGTCCACACCGCGCGAGGCGGTGTGGGCCTTCGGCCTGTACGCCGTCCTGATCGCCGGGGTCGCCGCGGTGGCCCGGATCCCGGCGGGCTTCCTGCTGCGGCGGCTGCTGATCGAGGTCCCGTTCGTCGCGTTCGCGGTGCTCATGCCGTTCGTCGCGGAGGGCGAGAAGGTCGAGGTGCTCGGCCTGTCCCTGTCCCTCCCCGGGCTGTGGGGCGCCTGGAACGTGCTCGCCAAGGGCACGCTGGGGGTGGCCGCGTCCGTGCTGCTCGCCTCCACCACCGAGCTGCGCGAGCTGCTCCTCGGGCTGCAGCGGCTGCGCCTGCCCTCCCTGCTGGTGCAGATCGCCTCGTTCATGATCCGGTACGGGGACGTCATCACGGACGAGCTGCGCCGGATGTCGGTCGCGCGGCGCTCCCGCGGCTTCGAGGCGCGCGGCATCCGGCACTGGGGCGTGCTGGCCAAGACCGCCGGGGCCCTGTTCATCCGCTCCTACGAGCGCGGCGAGCGGGTGCACCTGGCCATGGTCAGCCGGGGCTACACCGGCTCGATGCCGGTGATCGACGAAGTGACCGCGAGCCGCGCGCAGTGGGCGTACGCGGCGGTACTCCCGGCGGCGGCGCTCGCCGTCTGTGTGATGGGCTGGACGCTATGACTTCTGCTGCTGTTCCCTCCGCCGCTCCGGCCGATCCGGTTCCCTCGCTGGCGGTGTCCGGGCTCGCCTTCGCCTACCCCGACGGGCACCAGGCCCTGTTCGGGGTGGACCTGACGGTCGGCCGGGGCGAGCGGGTGGCCCTGCTCGGACCGAACGGCGCCGGCAAGACCACCCTCGTGCTGCACCTCAACGGCATCCTCGGCGGCGGCGTCGGCACCGTGACGGTCGCCGGGCTGCCCGTGGAGAAGCGGAACTTCGCCGAGGTCCGCCGCCGGGTCGGCATCGTCTTCCAGGATCCGGACGACCAGCTCTTCATGCCCACCGTGCGGGAGGACGTGGCCTTCGGCCCGGCCGCGGCGGGACTGCGCGGCGCCGAGCTGGACGAGCGGGTGCGGACCGCGCTGGAGCGGGTCGGCATGGACGGCTTCGCGGACCGGCCGCCGCACCACCTGTCCTTCGGGCAGCGCCGGCGGGTGGCCGTGGCCACCGTGCTGGCCATGGAACCGGAGATCCTGGTGCTGGACGAGCCCTCCTCCAACCTGGACCCGGCCTCGCGGCGGGAGCTCGCCGACATCCTCCGCTCCCTGGACGTGACCGTGCTCATGGTCACCCACGACCTGCCCTACGCGCTGGAGCTGTGCCCCCGCTCGGTGATCCTCAGCGGAGGCGTGATCGCGGCGGACGGCGGCACCCAGGACCTGCTGTGCGACGAGGAACTGATGCGGGCCCACCGGCTGGAGCTGCCCTTCGGCTTCGACCCGCGTACGTCCCTCTCGACGCGGCCCTCGCACTGACCCTGTTCGGTTTCGGTGGCGTCACGAGCGTTGCGGTGACATAACGAAGGCGGGAGCGCGGCATAGGCACCGATCCATGGGTGTTGCACGGACCGTGGACATCCAGGGTGTGGTCGCGGAGGGCTTCGAGCCCGTCAGGGCAGCGTTCGAACGGAACTTCGAGCTGCTGGGTGACCGGGGCGCGGCGGTCGCCGTGTACCGGGACGGGCACAAGGTCGTGGACCTGTGGGCCGGCACGAAGGACGCCGACGCGTCGGTGTCCGGGGACGTGCCGGGCGACGAGTCCGGGAGCGCGGCCCCGTGGGCCGAGGACACCGCGGTGGTCGTGCGCTCCGGCACCAAGGGCGTCGCCGCGGCGGTCCCCCTCCTGCTGTACCAGCGCGGGCTGCTGGACCTGGCCGCGCCGGTGGGCTCGTACTGGCCGGAATTCAAGGCCGGCGGCAAGGAGCGCACCCTGGTCCGCGACCTGCTGGCGCACCGCGCGGGCATACCCGCCCTGGACCGGCCGCTGACCCCGGCCGAGGCCGTGGACGGCCTCACCGGCGCGCGGGCCGTCGCCGAACAGCACGCATTCTGGGAGCCGGGCAGCGCACACGGCTACCACGCGCAGACCTACAGCTGGCTGCTGTCCGAGCTGGTCCTCCGGGTCACCGGGCGCTCGCTGGGCACCTGGCTGGCCGAGGAGATCGCCGAGCCGCTGGGTCTCGACTTCTGGATCGGCGTCCCGGAGGACGAGGCCCACCGGGTGGGCCGGGTGGCCCCGGTGGACCCGCCCGAGCACGCCGGCTCGCTGCGGACCCGGCCCCGCCGGAACGTGGCCGAGGCCTACGCGGACCCGGCCTCGCTGACCCGGCGGGCCTTCGCGGCCATCGACCCGCTGCCGGACGAGAACGCGCCGGAGTGGCGCGCCGCCGAACTCCCGGCCTCGGCGGGCATCGGCACCGCGCGGGGCCTGGCCCGCTTCTACGCGGCCACGGTCGGCACCGTCGAGGACGGCGGGCGGATCTTCACCCCGGCGGTCACGGCGCTGGCCGGCACGGAGCTCTCCGCCGGGCCGGACAAGGTCCTGGTGGTCAACACCCGCTTCGGCCCCGGCTTCATGCTGCACGGGCCGGCCTCCCCGCTGCTCTCCCCGGCCTCCTTCGGCCACCCCGGCCGGGGCGGCTCCCTGGGCTTCGCGGACCCGGACTCCGGCATCGGCTTCGGCTACGTCACCAACAGCCTGGCCAAGTCCGTCACGGCGGACCCCCGGGCCCAGTCCCTCATCCGTGCCCTCCGCACCTCCCTGGACGCGCAGCCGTAGCGGGTCCCGTGTGGGGCGGGCGTTCCGCAGGGCGGCACGCCAGCCCACACGACGGCGGAGTCAGCCCGCGCGGAGGACCTGGGCCACGAGGGGGCCCGCCGCGTCGCCGCCGTGGCCGCCGGCTTCGACCATGGCCGCGGCGGCGATGTCGTCGCTGTAGCCGGTGAACCAGCTGTCCGGGGCGCCCGCGCCGTCGACCTCCGCCGAGCCGGTCTTCGCTCCCTTGTCCCCTCCGACGCCGGCCATCGCCTCCGCGGCGGTCCCGCTCGTCGCCGTCAGCCGCATCATCGAGACCAGCTGCTGCCGCACCGCCGGCTTCATCCGGCGTTCCGCCGTCGCCAGCTGCCGGCCGTCCAGGTCGGCCGGCACGATCACCGGCTGCCGGAAGGCGCCCGTCTTCGCCGTCGCCGTGATCGACGCGATGTTCAGCGGGTTCATCTGGATCTCGCCCTGGCCGATGTACGCGGCGGCCGCCCCCGGACCGGAGCTCTCCGGCACCGTCCCGTCCCGGGACGGGATGCCCGTCTTCCAGTTGTCCAGGCCGATCCCGAAGACCTCGCGCGCCTCACGGGGCAGCGCCCCGTCGTCCTTCACCTCGTCGATGTGGCCGATGAAGGCCGTGTTGCAGGACTTCGCGAAGCTGGTCGCGAAGGTCGCGTGGTCGAGCTCGAAGCCCTTGAGGTTGCGGAAGGTCCTGCCGTACCAGCTCGCGGTGGCCTTGCACGGAGCGACCTTGTCCGCCGCGACGATGCCCTTGTCCAGCAGCATCTCCGCCGTCACGATCTTCATCGTGGAGCCCGGTGCCCGCGCGCCCTGCATCGCCGCGTTGAACCCGTCCGCGCGGTGGTTGGCGACCGCCAGGATGTCTCCGCTGCTCGGCTTGAGCGCCACCACCGAGGACTCCGGGTGCTTCGCGACGGCCTGCTCCGCCGCCGCCTGCACCTTCGCGTCCAGCCGGGTCTCGATCTTCCCCGGCTTGCCCGGCGCCAGGGTGAGCAGCGTCCGCTTCGGCGCGTCCGCCAGGGCCGGTTCGATCCACAGCTCCGCGCCGGGGGTGCCGCCGGCCTTCTCGCCGTAGGTCTTCCGCAGCTGGTCGAGCACCGGCCGCAGCGACGGGTACTTCTCCGGGCTGAGCTCCTGACCGTTGCGGTCCGTCAGGGTGACCGGCGGTGCCGCCGGGGTGCCCGCGCGCAGCTGCTCGTCCTTCTGCAGCTGCGGGTGGAGCACCGAGGGCTGCCAGTCCACCAGCGCCTTGCCGCTGGACACCCCGCGCACCACCGTCAGCTTCGACTCGTAGGCCAGGGGCTTGGTGCTTCCCTGGTACGTGACCTCCGCGTCGACCTTGAACGGGACCGTCGTCCCCGTCGGCGCGCCGGGGGTGATCACCGCCTTGGACACGTACGCCTTGGTCCTGAACCCGGCCACGGCCGGCTGCGCGGCCGTCGCGTTGTTCGTCAGGTCGGCGGCGGCCCGCTCGTCCCCGGCGGCCCACGCGGCCAGGAAGTCCTTGGCGGTCCGCTCGACCTCCTTCGCGGACGGCGGCCCGCTCCCCACCGACGCGGACGTGCCCTCACCGCCCCCGCCGCCCCCGGTCTCCGACCCCACCAGCGAGTACACCCCGTAACCGGCCCCGCCGACCATCAGCAGGAACACCCCGCCGATGACGGCCCCCTTCGCGGCCCCGTTCATGACAGTCCCCTCCCCAGGAGTCACCACTGTCTGAACATGTTCAACTACTCAGACCCAGGTGTCCAGCCACATTCGGTTCCGCCAGGACTCCATGGGGAGGGTCTCGCCGGTGTAGATCGGCCAGAAGTAGATGAAGTTCCAGATGATCAGCAGGACCAGGACGCCCGCCGTGATCGCGCCCAGGGCGCGGCGGCGTTCGGTCGAGCCGGCCGGGCCCAGCAGGGCGCCGATCATCATCGCCACCGCCAGGCACAGGTACGGGACGAACACCACGGCGTAGAAGAAGAAGATGGTGCGCTCCTGGTAGTTGAACCAGGGCAGGTAGCCGGCGGCCACGCCGCAGGCGATCGCCCCGGCCCGCCAGTCGCGGCGGAACGCCCACCGCCACAGCACGTACAGCAGGGCGAAGCAGGCCGTCCACCACAGCAGCGGGGTGCCCAGCGCCAGCACCTCGCGGGCGCACTTGGCGGTCTCGGTGGCCGGGCAGCCGTCGGTGCCGGGGGCGGGGGACTCGTAGAAGTAGGAGACCGGGCGGCCCAGGACCAGCCAGCTCCACGGGTTCGACTCGTAGGTGTGGCCTTCCGTGAGTCCCACGTGGAACTTGTAGACCTCGGTCTCGTAGTGCCACAGGCTGGTGAGCCAGTCCGGCAGCCAGGCCACCCCGCCCTGCTTGTCCGACCAGTCGCGGAAGTAGCCGCCCTTGCCGTTGTCCGGGCTGAGGATCCAGCCCGTCCAGGACAGCACGTACACCAGGAGGGCCACCGGGACGGTGGAGAGGAACGCGGGCAGGGCGTCGCGGCGCAGCATGGCCACGTGCGGGGCGCCCGCTCCGGCCACCCGCCGGGAGGCGGCGTCCCACAGCACGGTCAGCACGCCGAAGAAGGCGAGGACGACCAGGCCGTTCCACTTGGTGCCGAAGGCCAGGCCCAGGCAGACGCCGGCGGCGATCCGCCAGGGGCGCAGGCCGAGCCGGGTGGTCTCCGCGATCAGCGCGTCGGGCCGGGTCCGTCCTTCCTCGTCCACGGGGAGTGCCGCCGCCAGCCGGGCCCGCGCCCGGTCCCGGTCGATCAGCAGGCAGCCGAAGGCGGCCAGCACGAAGAACATCAGCACCAGGTCCAGCAGCGCCGTCCGGCTCATCACCAGGTGCAGGCCGTCCACCGCGAGCAGGGCGCCGGCCAGGCACCCCAGGAAGGTGGAGCGGAACAGCCGGCGGCCGATCCGGCACAGCATCAGCACCGACAGGGTGCCCAGTACGGCGGTCATGAACCGCCAGCCGAACGGGGTGAAGCCGAACATCCACTCGCCGAGGCCGATCACCCACTTGCCCACCGGCGGGTGCACCACGTAGCCGGGGTCCAGCGGGAGCGCCACCCCGTCCGGATTGGCGATGATCGACTTGTCGACGTCCTTGGGCCAGCTCGCCTCGTAGCCCTGCCGGACGGTCGCCCAGGCGTCCTTGGCGTAGTACGTCTCGTCGAATATCACCGCCTTGGGGCGGCCCAGGTGCCAGAACCGCAGCACCCCCGCCACCAGTGCGATCAGCAGCGGGCCGGCCCAGGCCAGCACCCGGCTCACCGCCTCGCCGGCGCGGGCCGGCATACCCAGGGCCGCCCAGAGCTGTCCGGACGGTCGGGCGTACGGCGGCACCAGGCGCGCGCGGACGTCGTCCCGCGGGGGCGGGCTGGGCGCGTGGGACTCGGCGAGCGTCGGGGTCGCGGTACTGGTGGTCACCGGGTCATCGTAGGGAACGGATCTGTGAGCCCCCCAGCACCGGGGACCCGGGGGCGCGGACTTGAGAGGATGGGGCGGTGACAGACACGCAGCCCGCCCGCACTTCCCACCCCGGCGTCCTCGTCCTGGCCGGCACCCCGATCGGCGACCTCGCCGACGCGCCGCCCCGGCTCGCCGCCGAACTCGAGCAGGCCGACGTGGTCGCGGCCGAGGACACCCGACGGCTGCGCCGGCTCACCCAGGGGCTCGGTGTGCACACCACCGGCCGGGTGGTCTCCTACTTCGAGGGCAACGAATCCGCCCGCACCCCCGAGCTCGTCGAGGCGCTGCTCGGCGGCGCGCGGGTGCTGCTGGTGACGGACGCGGGCATGCCCTCGGTGTCCGACCCCGGCTACCGGCTGGTCGCGGCGGCCGTGGAGAAGGACATCAAGGTCACCGCCGTTCCCGGGCCCTCCGCCGTGCTGACCGCGCTCGCGCTGTCCGGCCTCCCGGTGGACCGGTTCTGCTTCGAGGGCTTCCTGCCCCGCAAGGCCGGCGAGCGGCTCGGCCGGCTCCGCGAGGTCGCGACCGAACGGCGCACCCTCGTCTACTTCGAGGCCCCGCACCGGCTCGACGACACCCTGGCGGCCATGGCCGAGGTCTTCGGCGCCGACCGGCGGGCCGCCGTCTGCCGCGAGCTGACCAAGACCTACGAGGAGGTCAAGCGGGGCGGACTGGGCGAGCTGGCGCAGTGGGCGGCCGAGGGCGTGCGCGGCGAGATCACCATCGTGGTCGAGGGCGCGCCCGAAGCGGCACCGGGCGACGTGGACGCCGAGGAGCTGGTGCGCCGGGTGCGGGTGCGCGAGGAGGCGGGGGAGCGGCGCAAGGAGGCCATCGCGGCGGTCGCGGCGGAAGCGGGTCTTCCCAAGCGGGAGGTCTTCGATGCCGTGGTCGCGGCAAAGAACGCGGCACAAAAGGTGCCGTAGACCGGTAAAGAGCTAGCCTGAAAGGCAAAGGTCGGACCGCGCACCGAGCGCTTTGGGCATGAGTCGCCCAAAGACCGTCCAACAGTCGACATGGCCTGATGCGCTCTTGCCGGAAGTGGCGTCCACTGGCAGTGGACACCAGCGCTCGATAGGAGCCGGCATGAGTGAGATCGCAGACACCCCGGTCGCCGCCCCCACCCCCCGTCCCGCACCCCCGCCCGGGGTGCAGGTCGTGCACGAGGCGTACTCCTTCGCCTGCATGAGGTGCGGATACGGCTGGGAACAGGGCTATGAGATCGAGCACCACACCGATGCCCACGGCCGGCCCTTCATCTACTACACGGTGGCCGGTCAGCGGGTGCCGTCGCCGCTGTCCAACCCCACCTGTCACAACTGTGAAGGGCACGTGGTCCGGATCATGCGGTCGGGCCAGGTCGACAACGTGCTCGGCACGATCGACCGCATCTACCACCACCGGATAGCCCCCGGGATCGCCGGCCCGGTGCCGGCCGGGGCGAACGTCCCGCGCCCGGCCCGGCCGCCGAGGAAGAGCCCGGCGCACGATTCGCCCGGCCCGGTGGCGGTCTTCCCCGAGGAGGAGGAGCCGCGGCGCGGGCCGCTGGCCCGCCTCCTGGCCTGGTTCCGCCGGTCATAAGATCGGGCGTATGAGCCCCAGCCCTGCCAAGGACTCCGCGAAGGACTCCAAGGACGAGATGCCGCCGCTGCCCGAACCGCTCCGGGTGGCGGTGGCCGACTCGCACACCCACCTGGACATGCAGCGCGGCACGGTCGAGGAGGCCCTGCGGAAGGCCGCCTCCGTCGGCGTGACCACCGTCGTCCAGGTGGGCTGTGACGTGAAGGGCTCCCGATGGGCGGCCGAGACCGCCGCGGCGCACGGAAACGTCCACGCGGCGGTCGCGCTTCACCCGAACGAGGCGCCCCGGATCGTGCTCGGCGACCCCGACGGCTGGTCCCGCCAGGGCGCCCGCCCGGGCGGCGGCGAGGCCGCCCTCGACGACGCGCTCGCCGAGATCGAGGCCCTCGCCGCGCTGCCGCACGTCAACGCCGTCGGCGAGACCGGCCTGGACTACTTCCGCACCGGCCCCGAGGGCATGGCCGCGCAGGAGCGTTCCTTCCGGAGCCACATCGAGATCGCCAAGCGGCAGGGCAAGGCACTGGTCATCCACGACCGGGAGGCGCACGCGGACGTCCTGCGCATCCTCCGGGAGGAGGGCGCGCCCGAACGCACCGTCTTCCACTGCTACTCCGGAGACGCCGACATGGCCCGGGAGTGCGCCGAGGCCGGCTACTACATGTCCTTCGCCGGGACCGTCACCTTCAAGAACGCCCAGCCGCTGCGCGACGCGCTGGCCGTCGCCCCGCTGGAGCTGGTCCTCGTCGAGACCGACGCCCCCTACCTCACCCCCGCGCCGTACCGCGGACGGCCGAACGCGTCGTACCTCATTCCGCTCACCGTCCGCGCGATGGCCGCGGTACGCGGCATCGACGAGGACACGATGTGCGAGGCGCTCGCCGTGAACACGGCCCGCGCGTTCGGCTACTAGGCGCCGGGGCTGCCGGGCCGCCGGTGCCGCCGGTGCCGCGCGGCGGGGCATGACCCCGCCCGTTTTTTCGAACGCCGAGTCGGCACTGTGCGTAGCGGGTCGACTTTCCTCCGTAACCGCGGCTCCGCTAGTCTCCCCTGCCCGAACCAGGCCGGGCCGGACCAGTGGAGCGAGCGTCGTGAGCGATTCCCAGCCGTACGCGGGCGGCACGTACGCGCCCCCGGAGATGCAGCCCGTCCCGGAGGCCGCGCCCTACCCGGGCCCCGGCCCGTACCGGGACCCCGGTTCCGGCCTCCCCGAGGGCCCGGGGACCCCTCCGTTCCCGGGCGGGGATGCGTACGCGGGCGGGGATCCGTACGCGGGCCCTGATGGCTACGGGGAGGCCTATGCGGACCCGTACGCCGCCCCCGTCGACCCCCGTGCGCCGTACGCCGATCCCTACGCCGGTCCGCCGGGCAGCACCCCGTACGGCGGCGGGCCGTACGGCGGCCCCGGCGCGTACGGCGGCCCGGGCGCCTACGGCGCGGAGCCGTACCGCTTCCCCGGGTACCCCTCGGCCGACCACCAGGACGGCGGCCCCCGGCCGGACGATCCGGCCGGCGCGCACACCGGTACGGGAGCCCCCGGGCCGGCCGCCGCCTCCCCGGGCGGACTCGACACCCTCGAAACGCTCGGCGCGCTGGACTCCCTCGCCCCCGCCGAACCGGCCGGGACCGGCACGGCCGACGGCACGGACGGGCACGACGGCACCGGCGGGGCGGGCGGCACCGACGGCACCGGCGGGGCGGGCGGGGCCGGGGACGCCGCCGTGCCCGGTCCGCGCACCGGCCGCCGCCGCAAGACCGCCGACACCGCGCCGGGGCGCCGCGCCCGCGGCCGCGCCGCCGCCCCGGCGGCCCCCGCACCCGCACCGGCCGTCCCCGGGCCCGCCCCCGCCCCGGAGCGGGCACCGGCCCCGGCCCCGGCCCCGGCCGGCGGCCGGTCGGCCGGCCGCTCCCGCCGTGGCCCCGCCGGAACCGACGGCCTGCGGAAACTCGTCCCGCAGGCCCTGGTCGTCGCCGTGCTGGCCGGCGGGACCTCCGCCTTCGTCGCCGCCGACAAGGCCGTCCTCCTCACCGTCGACGGCGTCCCCCGCACCCTGCACACCTTCGCCGACGACGTCGACGAGCTCCTCCGCCGCGAGGGCGTCGGCGTCGGCGAGCACGACCTCGTCGCCCCCGCCCGCACCGCCGCCCTCGACGACGGAGACGAGATCGTCGTCCGCTACGGCCGGCCGCTGCGCCTCACCCTCGACGGCGAGCACCGCCAGGTGTGGACCACCGCCGACACCGTGGAGTCCGCGCTCCGCCAAGTCGGCGTCCGCGTGGAAGGCGCCTACCTCTCCGCGCCCCGCACCGCCGCCGTGCCCCGGGCCGGCCTCGCCCTGAACGTCCGCACCGAACGCAGCGTCACCTTCATGGCGGACGGCCGCGAACGCACCATCCGCACCAACGCCGCCACCGTCCGGGAGGCCCTCGACCAGGCCGGCATCGGCCTCGGCGGCCAGGACACCACCTCCGTGCCGCCCGACTCCTTCCCGCGCGACGGCCAGACCGTCACCGTGCTGCGCATCACCGGCACCCGGGAGGTCCGCGAGGAGCCGATCCCGTACACCACCAGGCGGGTCAGGGACCCCGAGCTGTTCGCCGGGACCGAGGTCGTCGAACAGGCCGGGCGCCCCGGTGCCCGCCGGGTCATCTACGCCCTGCGGACCGTCAACGGGGTCCGGCAGAAGCCCCGGAAGATCGCCGAAGAGACCGTGCGGGAGCCGGTCACCGCCCTGGTGAAGGTCGGCACCAAGCCGCTGCCCAGCTCGGTCGACGGCGCCGACGGACTGGACTGGGGCGCCCTGGCGCACTGCGAGTCCGGCGGGCGGCCCGGCGCGACCGACCCGTCCGGGACGTACGGCGGGCTCTACCAGTTCGACGTACGCACCTGGCAGGGGCTCGGCGGCAGCGGCCGCCCGCAGGACGCGGACGCCGACGAGCAGACGTACCGGGCCAAGAAGCTCTACGTGCAGCGGGGGGCGAGTCCGTGGCCGCACTGCGGCCGTAGGCTTTACCGGTGAGCACCGCAGAGCCGACCGAGCAGACGCCCGAGCCGCAAGGCACCCCCGACGCCCTCCTGGGCCCCGCCGACATCCGCGAACTGGCCGCGGCCCTCGGCGTACGCCCCACGAAGCAGAAGGGGCAGAACTTCGTCATCGACGCCAACACGGTCCGCCGGATCGTCCGCACCGCCGAGGTGCGGCCCGACGACGTGGTCGTCGAGGTCGGCCCGGGACTGGGCTCGCTGACGCTGGCCCTGCTGGATGCCGCCGACCACGTCACCGCCGTGGAGATCGACGACATCCTGGCCGCGGCGCTGCCCGCCACCATCGAGGCGCGGATGCCGGCGAAGAAGGACCGGTTCGCACTGGTCCACTCCGACGCGATGCTCGTGCGGGAACTGCCCGGGCCGGCGCCGACGGCCCTGGTCGCCAACCTGCCCTACAACGTCGCCGTCCCGGTCCTCCTCCACATGCTGGACCGGTTCCCGACCATCGAGCGCACCCTGGTGATGGTCCAGGCCGAGGTCGCCGACCGGCTGGCCGCCCGTCCCGGCAACAAGGTGTACGGCGTGCCCTCGGTCAAGGCGAACTGGTACGCGGACGTCAAGCGGGCCGGCGCGATCGGCCGGAACGTCTTCTGGCCGGCGCCGAACGTCGACTCCGGGCTGGTGTCGCTGGTCCGCCGCACCGAGCCGGTGAAGACCACGGCGAGCAAGGCGGAGGTCTTCGCGGTGATCGACGCGGCGTTCGCGCAGCGCCGCAAGACCCTCCGGGCCGCGCTGGCCGGCTGGGCCGGTTCGGCGGCCGCCGCCGAGGCCGCGCTCACCGGCGCCGGGATCTCCCCGCAGGCCCGCGGGGAAGCCCTCACCGTGGAGGAGTTCGCGGCGATCGCGGAACACAAGCCGGCGCAGGAGAGGCCCGCACTGTGAGCACCGACGAACACCGATCCGTCACCGTCCGGGTCCCCGCCAAGGTCAACGTGCAGCTCGCGGTGGGCGCCGCCCGCCCCGACGGCTTCCACGACCTCGCCAACGTCTTCCTCGCCGTCTCCCTCCACGACGAGGTCACCGCCACCCCGGCCGCGGAACTGCGGGTCACCTGCGAGGGCCCGGACGCCGACCAGGTCCCGCTGGACCGCACCAACCTGGCCGCCCGCGCCGCCGAACTCCTCGCCGCCCGGCACGGCCTGGAACCCGCGGTCCATCTGCACATCGCCAAGAACATCCCGGTCGCCGGCGGCATGGCCGGCGGCAGCGCGGACGGCGCCGGCGCGCTGCTGGCCTGCGACACCCTGTGGGGCCTGAACAGCTCCCGCGAGGACCTCCTCGACATCTGCGCGGAACTCGGCAGCGACGTCCCGTTCAGCCTCGTCGGCAACGCGGCGCTCGGAACGGGGCGCGGCGAGCACCTGACTCCCGTCGGGGCCGGCACCTTCCACTGGGTCTTCGCGGTCGCGGAGGGGGGCCTGTCCACCCCGGCGGTGTTCCGCGAGTTCGACCGGCTCACCGCCGGGACCGACGTCCCGGCCCCCGAGGCCTCCCCGGTACTGCTCGCGGCGCTCGCCTCGGGCGACCCGGACGCGCTGGCCGCGGCACTGTCCAACGACCTCCAGGCGGCGGCACTCTCGCTCCGCCCGGAGCTCGCCGCCACCCTGGCGGCGGGCACCGAGGCCGGCGCCCTGGCCACCCTGGTCTCCGGCTCCGGCCCGACCACGGCCTTCCTGGTCCGCGACGAGGAAGCGGCGCTGAAGGTGGCGGCCGCCCTCGAAGCCTCCGGCACCTGCCGCACCACCCGCACGGCCTCCTCCCCGGCCCCGGGCGCAACGGTCCTGCCCGGGTGAACCCCGGCGCCGCCGCGCCCGCCCGGGCTAGGCTGAGGACACCCGACGCGCACACGGGAGGCGCTCCGATGACCGAGCAGGCGGTGCACGGCACCAACCCTTTGATCCCCATGCCGGCCCTGACACCGGCGGCCCTGCGGGTAGCCGTGGCTCAGATTGCCCCGGCCTATCTGCCGGCCTTCCTGGAGGATCTGGAGCAGGCCGCCGAGCAGAGCGCCGCTCAGAGCACCATTACCCCCTTGCGGACCTTCCTGCACTGGTGGGGCGAGTTCGTTGCGATCCAACGCGTCCCAGCCCGCGCCGCACGGCTGCGGGAACTGGAGACGATCGCCGACGGGGCCTCAGACCGCACCGTGCTGGACGCGGCAGTGGCAGAGATCCAGCAGATCTTGGCCGATGCACGTAGTGAGGTTGCAGCTCCGTGAGCGACGCTTGGACCTGGCACTACAATCCGGATGCGGAGCATGTGGTCGGCGGCCTACCACCCGAGGTCGTTGCTGAGGTGGAACGACTTGCCGACCAGTTGACCATTCTCGGCCGGGACGCCGCTGCTGTGGGCCGTGGCCCACAGGAGGGCGGCGGCCTGCGGGCCCTCAAAATCTTCGGCGGCCTCGGGCTTCTGATGTTCCTCGCCCCCGAGCGGCTGCGGGAGATCTCCGTGGTCAAGGTGGTCTGGCTCGGCTGAAGCCAGCCGTACTCAGCCCGGAGATGAGTATCCGGGCGGTGCCGCGGGTGCCGGTGGGGGCGGGAACCTGGCCGCATGGGACACACCGCCGCCGAAATCGCCGACGCCACGCCCGCCGGGCGGGACCGGTACGTCGACCTGCTCCGGGCCGCATCGCTCGGGACCGTCGTGCTCGGGCACTGGCTCATGGCCGCCGTCACCCCCGACGGCCGGATAGGGAACCTGCTCGCCGTGCTGCCGGGGCTACAGGTGCTCACCTGGCTGCTCCAGGTCATGCCGGTGTTCTTCTTCGTCGGCGGGTTCTCGCACGCCCTGTCCTACCGGTCCCTGGCCCGTCGGTCGGACGGACAGCCCGTCTACACCGCCTTCGTCCGGGCCCGGCTGCAGCGGCTGCTGCGGCCCACCCTGGTGTTCGTCGCGGTGTGGGCCGTGCTCGCGACGGCGATCCAGCTCGCCGGTGGCGCCGGCGGGCTGACCGGGGCCGCGCTGCGCATCGTCACCCAGCCGCTGTGGTTCATCGGGATCTACCTCGCCATGGTCGCCTTCACCCCGCCGCTGCTCCGGCTGCACGAGCGGTACGGCTGGGCCGTCTTCGCCGCCCTCGCCGGCGCGGCCGCCGCCGTCGACCTGCTGAGGTTCGCGGCCGGGGTGCCCTACCTGGAGTTCCTGAACTTCGCCTTCGTCTGGCTGGCCGTGCACCAGCTCGGCTTCCTGCGGGCCGACGGCAGGATCACCCGCCCCGCCGTCCTCGCCGCCGCCGGCCTCGCCGGGGCCGTGCTGCTCGTGGCCCGCGGACCGTACCCGCTGTCCATGGTCGGGATGCCCGGCGAGAAGGTCTCCAACATGGCCCCGCCCACCCTCGCCCTGCTCTGCCACGCCCTGTGGCTGGTCGGCGCGGTGGAGCTGCTCCGCGCCCCCGCCGCCCGGCTGCTCGCCCGGCCGCGGGCCTGGCGGGCGGTCGTCGCCGCCAACGGCATCGCCATGACCGCCTTCCTCTGGCACCTCACCGCCATGCTCGGCGTCTACGCCGCCCAGCTCGCCCTCGGTCTGCCGCTGCCCGCGCCCGGCGGCGCGGCCTGGTGGGCCCAGCTGCCCGTACGCCTGGTGCTCGCCGGCCTCGGCACCGCCGCGCTGGTCGCCGTGTTCCGCCGCTTCGAGACCCCGGCCGCAGCCCGTCCGGCGGCATCCGGACCCGGCTCCCTCGCCGCCCTCGGCATCACCCTGTGCCTGTTCGGCGTCCTCGGACTGTCCATGACGGGACTGGGCGGGCTGCTGGAGGGCCACAGCGCCGTCCTCGTCGCCGTCCCCGTCACCGCGCCCGTCGCCATCGGGATGGTGGTCGGCGGATGGACGCTGGTCGAGCGCCCACGACCCGGTGGGACGGTTAGGCTGAGGGGCTGATCCATCCCCTTCCCTGGAGCGCGTCTGATGGCCGTCAATCTGGTCAATGTCGAGGCAGTCAGCAAGGTGTACGGCACCCGTACCCTGCTCGACGGCATCTCCCTCGGCGTGTCCGAGGGGGACAGGATCGGCGTCGTCGGCCGCAACGGCGACGGCAAGACCACCCTCATCCGGATGCTCGCCCGGCTGGAGGAACCCGACAGCGGCCGTGTCACCCATACCGGCGGCGCCCGCATCGGAGTCCTCACCCAGCACGATTCCCTCGACCCGGCCGCCACCGTCCGGCACGAGATCATCGGCGACATGGCCGACCACGAGTGGGCCGGCAACGCCCGCATCCGCGACGTCCTGACCGGTCTGTTCGGCGGCCTCGACCTGCCCGGCTTCGGCCAGGGCCTGGACACCGTCATCGGCCCGCTGTCCGGTGGTGAGCGCCGCCGCATCGCGCTGGCCAAGCTGCTCATCGCCGAGCAGGACCTGCTCGTCCTCGACGAGCCCACCAACCACCTCGACGTCGAGGGCATCGCCTGGCTGGCCAAGCACCTCCAGGAGCGCCGTTCCGCCCTGGTCTGCGTCACCCACGACCGCTGGTTCCTCGACCAGGTC
The DNA here is from genome assembly GCF_056436025.1 of Streptomyces sp. NPDC043853. NCBI lineage: Bacteria > Bacillati > Actinomycetota > Actinomycetes > Kitasatosporales > Streptomycetaceae > Streptomyces > Streptomyces sp. NPDC043853. The sequence continues at coordinate 173,538 of NZ_JBWKDJ010000004.1, read as the reverse complement.
TGCACCCGCATGTGGGACGTCCAGCGCGGTGCCGTGCACGAGTACGAGGGCGGCTACAGCGACTACGTGTTCGCCCGCGCCGAGCGCGAGCGGATCGCCGCCACCGAGGAGGTCAAGCGGCAGAACCTGGTCCGCAAGGAGCTCGCCTGGCTGCGCCGCGGGGCTCCCGCCCGCACCTCCAAGCCGCGCTTCCGGATCGAGGCCGCCAACGCCCTCATCGCCGACGTGCCGCCGCCCCGCGACCGCAGCGAGCTGATGCGCTTCGCCAACGCCCGCCTCGGCAAGACCGTGTTCGACCTGGAGAACGTCTCCGTCCAGGCCGGGCCCAAGATGCTGCTCAAGCACCTCACCTGGCAGCTCGGACCGGGCGACCGGATCGGCCTGGTCGGCGTCAACGGCGCCGGCAAGACCTCCCTGCTGCGCGCCCTCGCCACCGCCGCCCGCACCCAGGGCGAGCAGCAGCCCGCCTCCGGTGTGATCACCGTGGGCAAGACCGTCCGGCTGGCCTACCTCTCCCAGGAGGTCGGCGAACTCGACCCGTCCCTGCGGGTCCTGGAAGCCGTACAGCGGGTCCGGGACCGGGTGGACCTCGGCAAGGGCCGCGAGATGACGGCGGGGCAGCTGTGCGAGCAGTTCGGCTTCACCAAGGAGAAGCAGTGGACGCCGGTCGGCGACCTCTCCGGCGGTGAGCGGCGCCGGCTGCAGATCCTGCGGCTGCTGATGGACGAGCCGAACGTGCTGTTCCTCGACGAGCCCACCAACGACCTGGACATCGAGACGCTGACCCAGCTGGAGGACCTCCTCGACGGCTGGCCCGGCACGATGATCGTCATCTCGCACGACCGGTTCTTCATCGAGCGCACCACCGACACCGTGATGGCGCTGCTGGGCGACGCCACCCTGCGCATGCTGCCCCGCGGCCTCGACGAGTACCTCGAACGCCGGCAGAAGATGATCGAGGCCACGGCCGCCGCCTCGGCGCCCGCCGCCGCGGCCGCGCCGGCCAGGGAGAAGCCCTCCGGGGACACGCGGGCCGCGAAGAAGGAGCTGCAGAAGATCGAGCGCCAGCTCAACAAACTGGCCGACCGCGAGTCCAACCTGCACGCGCAGATCGCCGAGAACGCCACCGACTACGACAAGGTGGCCAAGCTCGACGCCGAGCTCAGGGAACTGCTCACCGAGCGCGACGAGTTGGAGATGCGCTGGCTGGAGCTCGCCGAGGAGGCGTGAGTTCGGACCGCCTCCGGACGCGTCCGGAGGCATAACGGCGGCATCACGGGCCGGTCCTTCCTTGGGAACAGGGGAAGTGACCGGCCCGTAGCCTGTCCGTGGTCAGTGGTAGAAAGGTTCATCCCCCCACGACCTCTGACACGCCGAAGGTATGCGCTGATGACGAACCCGCCGCCCGTTCCTGAGGGTTACGGACACCTGCCCGGTCCGCCGCAGCACGGGTACGGCGCCCCGCAGCAGCAGGGCCCCAACCCGTACGCGCAGCAGCAGCCCCAACCGCCCGCGCAGCCACCACAGCCGCAACAGCCGCCCCAGCCGCCGCAGTACGGCCAGCAGCCGCCGCAGCAGGCCGGCTACGGCTTCCCGCCGCCGATGCCCCCCGGCCCGCCGCAGCCCGCGCCCGGCGGCAGCGGGCCCGGCGGCCTGCCCGGCGGACGCAAGGGGGTCGCGCTGATCGCCGCCGCGGCCGTCGGCATCCTCGCGCTCGGCGCGGGCGGGTACGTCCTCCTGGCCGGCGACGACTCCAAGACCCCGCATGCCCAGGGCAGCCCGAGCCCGGGCGGCGACGGCAAGCCGGGCGACGCCCCGTCACCCTCCGCCTCCGTGGACGACGGGGACGGCAGCGGCAACGGCGGCTCGGAGCAGACGGACCTCAACGCCGGCCGCAAGCCCGGTGAGGACAAGGTCCTCTGGCTGCGCAACAACGACATCGACCTGCCGGGCAGCGGCGCCGCGGCGCCCGCCCAGTGGGTCGTCGGGGACACCGTCGTCAAGGCCGTCGCCAAGTCCGTCACCGGCTACGGTGTCACCGACGGCAAGCAGCGCTGGACCGTTTCCTTCCCCGCCGAGATCTGCGGGGCCACCGGTCAGACCACGCCCGACGGCAAGACCGTGGTCGCGTTCAAGAACGGCAACTCCGACACCTCCGACTGCAACCAGCTGAAGCTCGTCGACCTGAAGGCGGGCAAGGAGGGCTGGACGAAGGAGGTTCCCAAGGAGGGCCTCTTCGACATCATGAGCAAGCCCAGCCTGGCCATCACCGGGGACACCGTCACCGTCAGCCGGATGGGCACGGCCAGCGCCTTCAAGGTCAGCACCGGCGACAAGCTGTTCGGCAAGCCGGCCTCCGGCTGCAAACCCGACAGCTACGCGGGCGGCGGCGCCAAGCTGATCGCCATCGCCACCTGCTCCGACCAGACCGAGGAGATCCAGGGCGTCGACCCGGCCACCGGCAAGGCCAACTGGACCTTCAAGGTGCCCAAGGGCTGGAACGTCGGCAAGGTGTACGGCACCGACCCCGTCGTGGCCGAGGCCACCAACAAGGCCGAGAAGAAGCGTTCCATCCTGGTCGTCGGCTCCGACGGCAAGCTGCGCACCCAGCTCACCGGCGAGGGCAACTTCACCGCCCGCTGCGGCATCTCCATCTTCTCCGGCCCCCAGAGCTGCACCGGCGTGGTCGTGGACGCCGCCGCCAACACCGTCTACATGCCCACCGAGGGCGAGTCCAACGAGATCGCCGCCTTCGACCTCACCAGCGGCAAGATCAAGTGGCGCGCCCCGGCCGGCGAGGGCCGTTCCGCCCTGCCGCTGAAGACGGAGAACGGGCAGCTGATCGCCTACCTGGAGCCCGACTACGACAAGGGCGGCGAGGTCCTGTCCTTCCCGGCCGGCGGTGGCAAGCCCACCACGCTGCTGCGCAACCCGTCGGGCGCGGCCACCGTCGAGAGCGGCTTCTTCGACCCGCAGATCGACTGGGCGGGCGGCCGGCTGTTCATCTCGCAGTCCCGCCTGACCGGCCGGAGCGAGGGGCCCGAAAAATTCCTGATGGCTTTCGGCAAGTGATCGACGAGAGGCAGTAACCCCCATGAGCACCCCACCCCCACCGCCGAACCAGCCCCCGCCGCCCGCGGGCGGCTTCGGCGCCCCTCAGGACCCCCGCGCCGGCTTCGGCGCGCCCCCGCCGGTGCCCCCGCAGCAGCCCGCACAGCCCCCGGCCGCGCCCCCCGCCCCGCCGGCCCAGCCGCCGGCGCAGCCCCCGGCCGCCGCACCGGCGCAGCCGCCGGCCGGACAGCCGGGCCAGGCAGGCGGGCCGGGTCAGCCCGGACAGCCGAACTCCGGACAGCCGAACTACGGCTATCCGCAGCAGGGCTACGGCTATCCGCAGACGCCCCCGCCCGCCCAGGGCCACGGCTTCCCGCAGCAGCAGCCCGGCTACGACGCCCAGGCCCAGGCCCCGTACCAGGCGCCGTACCAGACGCCCGCCCCGCACCAGACCCAGCCGATGGGTACGGCCGGCTCCGGCGGCGCGGGCGGCAACGCCAAGCGCAACCAACTGCTCATCATCGGCGCGGCCGTGGTGGCCATCGCCGTCATCGTCGCGGGCGGCTTCTGGCTGACCTCCGACGGCGGCGGCGGCGACGACAGCCCGGTGGCCACCGGCAGCCCCACCCCGGGCGGCGGCGGCAACGACAAGCCGTCCGGCTCCGGCGGCTCCGAGAAGCCCCAGGGCAACACCAAGGCCAAGACCCTGATCAACGTCGAGCGGCCCACGGTGCCCCCGGACGCCGACGGCGGCACCAACACCATCGGCACCTACGGCTCCTGGGTCACCGATTCGGTCTACGCCAAGTCGGACGTGGCCAAGGTCGTCGGCTACAACCTCGACAACGGCACCCAGAAGTGGTCGGTCCCGCTGCCCGGGCACATCTGCGGCGCGAGCCAGCACGTCTCCGACAACAAGACGGCCGTGCTCTTCCAGTACAAGCTGCCGACCGCCCAGGAGGTGTCCCCGGCGTGCAGCAACGTCGGAGTCATCGACCTGAACACCGGCAAGCTGCTGTGGTCCGCCGAGGCCAAGTCCGTCACCAACGGCGACCGGAAGCTGGCCTTCGAAGAGGTCACCATCAGCGGCCAGACCGTCGCGGCCGGCGGCCTCTCGGGCGGCGGCGCCTGGAACCTCGCCGACGGCAAGGTCCTCTGGGAGCCCAAGACCGACAACGAGGGCTGCTACGACATGGGCTACGCGGGCGGTGAGGCCCTCGGCGTGCTCCGCAAGTGCGGCCGGATCGGCAGCCAGACCGTGCAGGCCCAGATCCTCGACCCGATCACCGGCGCGCCGAAGTACTCGTACAAGATGTCCCAGGGCATCGAGTACGGGCACATCATCTCCACCAAGCCGCTGGTCGTCACCGCGAACGTCAACCGCAGCGCGCCCAACGCCATCGGCATCAGCGACATCTTCGTCATCGACGAGTCCGGTCAGCTGAAGACCAATATCTCGCTCACCTCCGGCAACTACGACCCGGCGTGCAACAACTCGGACGTGGAGAACTGCTCCAAGATCGCGGTCGGCAACGGCAAGATCTACCTGCCGTCCGTCGAGCACCAGGGCAGCGGAGACTCCGGCGGACCCCGGACGAACGAGATCCTCTCCTTCGACCTGAACACCGGCAAGCAGACCACCGACCGCGCCGACGCCGGTGAGCGCTACACGATGTGGCCGCTGCGGATGGACGGGTCCAACATCATCGCGTACAAGCGCCCGCCCTACGACAAGGGCGGACAGATCGTCAGCATCGACGGCGCGACGATGAAGGAGACCACGCTGATGGTCATGCCGGACGACAAGGAGACCCGCCGCGCGGAGACCCAGTTCGTCCCGCAGGCCGAGTTCCGCTACGCCGACGGCCGGCTCTTCATCTCCGACGACATCATCAGCAACTCCAGCTCGGCGATCGGCGAGAAGACCTACCTCTTCGTTTCGTTCACCACCCACTGAGCTGACAGGGTCCGGTCCGCGCAGCCGGCGCCCGACCGTGTCCCGGAGCCCCCGGAAGGTCCGTCCTTCCGGGGGCTTCTGCGCCGTATCCCGGACGAGCCCTCGAACAAGCGTGTAGCTTCCCGGGACATGGGCGTACGGGTGATGGTGGTCGACGAGCACCGGCTGCTGGCCGAGGCGCTCGCCTCTGCGCTGAAACTGCGCGGGCACCGGGTGCTGGCCGCGGCCGCGCCGGCCGCCGGGGCCGCCGAGCTGGTGATCAGCCGCGCCCCCGAGGTGTGCCTGCTGGGCACCGCCTCGCCCGCCGAGCCGGGCGTCTTCGAGCCGGTGGTGCGGATCAAGCGGGAGCGCCCGCAGATCGCCGTGGTGGTCCTGGGACCGGTGCCCAGCCCGCGCGGGATCGCCGCCGCCTTCGCCGCCGGCGCCTCCGGCTACGTACGCCAGGACGAGCGCATCGAGGGCGTGGAACGGGCCCTGGCCAAGGCCAGGGCCGGTGAGGTCGCCGTATCCCCGCAGCTGCTCCAGGGGGCCTTCGCGGAGCTGCTCAACCCGGCCGCGCAGCCCGACGACGAGGGCAGCCGGCTGCTGCGTCTGCTCACCCCGCGCGAGGTCGAGGTGCTGGTGCGGGTCGCCGAGGGCGAGGACACCCGGCTGATCGCGGCCGGCATGGCCATCGCCCCGAGCACCGCCCGCACCCATGTGCAGCGGGTCCTGATGAAGCTGGGCGTGGGCTCCCGGCTGGAGGCGGCCGCGCTGGCCGCCCGTACCGGGCTGCTGGACCGGGCCGCCGGGCCGGCCTCCTGACGGGGCCTGACCGGCCCCTGGGCGCCCCTGACCGGCCCCTGACCGGCGGTGACGGGCCGGTGATCTCCGCACGCGGGCGGCGCCGAGGTTCGCGTGCCGGCGCCCCCGATTTCCGCGCGGGGCGCCGGATCGGGTAAGCCAGAGTCGGACAGGCCGCGCGAGGAAGCGCGGCCGGCGACTGCGAGAGGTAGCGAACGAGTGAGCAAGTACCTGGTCACCGGCGGGGCCGGATACGTGGGCAGTGTGGTCGCCGCCCACCTCCTGGAGGCCGGCCACGAGGTCACCGTCCTCGACAACCTCTCCACCGGCTTCCGCGAGGGCGTCCCGGCCGGAGCGGCCTTCGTCGAGGCCGACATCCGCGACGCCGCGCACCACCTGGACCCCTCCTACGAGGCGGTGCTGCACTTCGCCGCCTTCTCCCAGGTAGGGGAGTCCGTGGTGAACCCGGGCAAGTACTGGGAGAACAACGTGGGCGGCACGATGGCGCTGCTCGCCGCGATGCGAGGAGCGGGCGTGCGGAAGCTGGTGTTCTCCTCCACCGCCGCCACCTACGGCGAGCCGGAGTCCACCCCGATCACCGAGTCCATGCCGACCGCGCCGACCAACCCGTACGGCGCCTCCAAGCTGGCCGTGGACCACATGATCACCGGTGAGTGCGCGGCGCACGGCCTGGCCGCCGTCTCGCTGCGCTACTTCAACGTGGCGGGCGCCTACGGGGCCTTCGGCGAGCGGCACGACCCCGAGAGCCACCTCATCCCGCTGGTGCTCCAGGTGGCGCAGGGGCGGCGCGAGGCGATCTCGGTGTTCGGGGACGACTACCCGACCCCGGACGGCACCTGCATCCGCGACTACATCCACGTCGCCGACCTCGCCGAGGCCCACCTGGCGGCGCTGGACGGCGCGCGCGGGGGCGAGCACCTGATCTGCAACCTGGGCAACGGCAACGGCTTCTCGGTGCGCGAGGTCATCGAGACCGTCCGCAAGGTCACCGGCCACGAGATCCCCGAGGTGATCGCCGAGCGGCGCGCCGGGGACCCGGCCGTGCTGGTCGCCTCGGCCCGCACGGCGCACGAGCGGCTCGGGTGGACCCCGCGCCGTCCCGACCTCGCCGGGATCGTCTCGGACGCCTGGGAGTTCGCGCGCCGCCGCGCCGCCGAGCAGGGCTGAGGCGCACCGGCGGCAGGACCGGGGCGCAAGGCCGGGCGCGGCCGGGCCGGGCGGTGCCCCAGGGGGCGCCGCCGGGCAGCATCGAGGTGTGTCGGCGGGCAGGGTTGACGTGTGCCCGCCGACGGTGTCGCGGTGCGCGGTGCACAGCCGGCCCGGTGCGCGGCTGAGCGGGGTCAAGCACCGCTGAGCAGGGCCGGACGCGGCCGCGCCGGGGGCCGCGCGGGCTCAGCGCCGGGGGAGTGCGCGGGCGCCCGCGCGCCGGGACCGCACCCTGCGCGCGGGCGCTCGGCGCATACACGCTGCGTGAAATGTCCCTCACGCAACTGCCCGTGGCACGAGCCGGGCCGGAATCCCGTTCCCGGGCCGTTCCGAGGGGCGATTTCCGGCCACACGCAGGCCCGTTCGGTGTGCGCCTCGCCGGAAAACAGCTCGGAAAACTTCTGCTATTCGGCCAACCACCGGCGGCACCCACCCCTACGCTGAAGCGACACCGGTGGGGGCCGGTGTTGATTCAGGGGTCGAGACACGTCGGGTACGACGTCCGGTCCGGGGTAGTGCAGTGAAGACGTGGCGGCGGCCGCGGCGACTGTGGATCACCGGGTCCCGGGCGTCGTACCCGCCGTCGTCCGTTCCGCGACCCGTGGGGGTGGCTGTGGTTCGTATCAGGGTTCTCGTGGTGGACGACCACCGGATTTTCGCCGAGTCGCTCGCCGCCGCGCTCGCGGCCGAGCCGGACGTGGAGGTGTCGGCGGCGGGCAGCGGTCCGGCCGCGCTGCGCTGCCTCGACCGCGCCGCGGCCGAGGGCCGCCGCTTCGACGTGCTGCTGGTCGACGCCGACCTGGGCGTCTCCGCGCCCGCGGTGCCGGCCCAGCGCGAGCCGGGCTCGGCCCCGCCGGTGACCCCGGCCGCAGGGGGCTCCGTGGGCGCCGCCGGGGACGGCATCGCGCTGGTCGCCGGTGTCCGCTCGGCCCACCCGGCGGTCCGTACGGTGGTCCTGGCCGAGCGGGACGAGCCCCGTCGGGCGGCGCTCGCGCTGCAGGCCGGAGCCTCCGGCTGGGTCGCCAAGGACTGCTCGCTGTCCCGGCTGCTCGCGGTGATCCGCGGGGTGCTCCGGGAGGAGACGCACCTGCCCCCCGCCCTGCTCACGGGGGTGCTGCGGGAGATGACGGCGGCCCGCAAGCACCGCACCGACAGCGAACGGCTGGTGGAGTCGCTGACCCCGCGCGAGCACGAGGTGCTCCGCTGCATGGTGGCAGGGCTGGGCCGGAAGGACGTGGCCGCGCGGCTGTTCCTGTCCCCGCACACCGTCCGCACCCACATGCAGAACGTGCTCGGCAAGCTCGGGGTGCACTCCACCCTGGCCGCCGTGGCACTGGCCCGGCGGGCCGGTGTGCGGCCCGCCGACCTGGGGCCGGGCCTGGGGCCTGCCCAGCGGATCATGGCCGGGGCCGCACCTGATCTGCCGGACAGGCCCTAGCCGGGAATGTTGTCGAACGGAGCGGTCAGCCGGCGCAGCAGCGCGGCCAGGTCCGCCCGTTGGGCCCGGGAGAGCCGGGCCAGGATCGCCCGCTCCTGGGCGAGCAGCCCGGCGAGCGCCTGGTCGGCGGCCTCGCGCCCGTCGGGCGTCAGCCGCACCAGCACCCCCCGCCGGTCGCTGGGGTCGGGGAGCCGCTCCACCAGGCCCTTCTTGGCGAGTCGGTCGATCCGGTTGGTCATGGTCCCGGAGGTCACCAGGGTCTGGGTCAGCAGTTGGCCGGGAGAGAGCTGGTAGGGCGCGCCCGCGCGGCGCAGCGACGTCAGGACGTCGAACTCCCAGGGCTCCAGATTGTGCTCCGAGAACGCGAGCCTGCGGGCCCGGTCGAGGTGGCGCGCGAGCCGGGACACGCGGCTGAGCACTTCGAGCGGCTCCACGTCGAGGTCAGGGCGCTCCCGCCGCCATGCCGCGACCAGTCGGTCGACCTCGTCCTCCATGCCGATCATTGTAAGGGGTCTGTCGATATGAAGTCTCTTGACGTCAAGATATATTTTCCGCCACCCTGGGCATGGAGGGGGCCGGAACCGACTTCCGGCTCCATCCGCCCTGCCAGTAGGGAGGCTCGAACATGCATTCCGATATCGCGCCGGGACGGTGCCCCACGGCCACCGTCGACTCCGGGACTGCCGCGCCCTCCACGCCCGCCGCCCCCACCTGGGACCCCCAGCAGTACCTGCGCCACGCGGGCCATCGCACCCGGCCGTTCCTCGACCTCCTCGCGCGGATACCGGAGCTGCCCGCCGGGCCCGCGCGCATCGCCGACCTCGGCTGCGGCCCCGGCAACGTGACCGCCCTCCTCACCGAGCGCTGGCCCGACGCCCACGTCACCGGCTACGACCTCTCCCCGGAGATGCTCCACCGCGCCCGCCAGGAGCACGCCGGGCCCACCCCGGGCGGCGGCACCCTGGAGTTCCACCCGGCCGACCTCGCGACCTGGGTCCCCGAAGAGCGCTACGACCTGATCGTCTCCAACGCCGCCCTGCAATGGGTCCCCGGCCACGCCGGATCCTTCGCCGCCTGGACCAACGCACTCCGCCCCGGCGGCACCTTCGCCTTCCAGATCCCCGGCAACTTCACCGCCCCCAGCCACTCCCTGCTCGCCGCGCTCTGCGACCACCCGCGCTGGCAGGCCCGGCTGGGCGGCCAGGGCGCCCGCTACATCCACCTGCTCGAACCCGCCGAATACCTGGCCCGGTTCACCGAGCTCGGCTGCGCCGCCGACATCTGGGAGACCACGTACTACCAGCTGCTGTCCGGACCCGACCCGGTCCTCGAATGGGTCAAGGGCACCGCGCTCCGGCCTGTGCTCACCGCCCTCGGCGACGACCGCCAGGCCGCCGAGGACTTCCTGCTCGAATACCGCGACCTGCTCCGCGGGGCCTATCCGCCCGGCCCGCGGGGCACCGTGTTCCCGTTCCGCCGCATCTTCGCCATCGCCCGCAAGGAGGCATGACCGTGCTCACCGCAGTCGACCACGTCCAGCTCGCCGCACCGCCCGGCTCCGAGGACCTGCTCCGCAGGTACTACGTGCACGTGCTCGGCATGACCGAAGTCCCCAAACCTCCCGTACTGGCGGCCCGCGGCGGCTGCTGGTTCGCCGCCGGCCCGGTGCAGCTGCACCTGGGCGTGGAAGAGGACTTCCGGCCCGCCCGCAAAGCCCACCCGGGCCTGCGCGTGTCGGGCATCGAAGCGTACGCGCGGCAGCTGGAGGAGCGCGGAGCCAAGGTGGTCTGGGACGACAACCTGCCGGGCCACCGCCGCTTCTACTCCGAGGACCCGGCGGGCAACCGCCTGGAGTTCCTGGAGCCGCACGGCGCGGCCGGCCCGGAAGGCACGGAAGGGTGATCCGCAGCCGGTTATGACGCGGCGGCGCCCCGCCACCGGAAGGTCCGGTGACGGGGCGCCGCCATGCGTGCTGCTGTTCGGCTCAGTTGAACTGGGTGTAGGTGTTCCAGCCCTGGGCGAGCCAGGCGCGGCCGGCGAAGGTGTGGGGGCCGCCCCAACCCTGGGAGCGGTAGAGCCACATGGTGCCGCCGGAGTCGCGGGCGATCAGGTCGGCGCGGCCGTCGCCGGTCAGGTCGCCGGGGACGGCGATGCCGGTGTAGCCGTTCCAGCCGCCGCTGAACCAGTCGCGGGCGGTGAAGGGGGCGGAGGCGTTGCCGGTGCCCTTGTAGACGTACAGGTGGCCGTCGTGGGAGGTGGCCACGATGTCGGCGCGCCCGTCGCCGTTGATGTCGCCGCCGCCGACGATGGTCTTGTACCCGTTCCAGCCGGGGCCGACCTTGACCGGGTTGCCGAACCAGGTGCCGGTGCCGTTGCCGGCGCGGAGCCACAGGTTGCCCCAGGTGTCGCGGGTCAGCAGGTCGCCCTTGCCGTCACCGTTCAGGTCACCGGGGCCGACCACCAGGTTGGTGTTCGAGAAGTCACCGCTGACCTTGACGTCCTTGAGCTGGTTGACCAGCGTGCCGGAGGCGGGGTCGAAGCTGAGCATGTGCGCCCAGTTGATCTTGTCCAGGCCGGTGGCGTTGACCACCATCTGGCCGGCCGGCCACGGAGCCTGGTCGAAGCGCTTGTCCTGGAAGCGGCCGTTGGTCTGGTTGGCGTGCTGGTAGTGCGTGTTGCTGCCGTCCACCGCGAAGACACCGTGCTTGCCGTAGACCGGGGTCACGCCGGAGTTCACGATGACGTCGTTGTTGATCCAGCCGGATCCGCCGCTCTGCCGCGCGGAGAACTTTCCGTTGCCCTGCGAGACGTAGTAGTACAGCGTGCCGCTCGGGGTGGTCGCGTACAGGTCGGCCTTGCCGTCGCCGGTCTGGTCGTCCGCGGCGAAGATCTTGTTGTAGCCGTTCCAGCCGCCGCCGACCCAGGTGCGGGCCTTGAACGGGGCGGTGGTCGAGCCGGTGCCCTTGTAGTAGTACAGGTTGCCGTTGGGGTCCTTGGCGAGCAGGTCGGCGATCCCGTCGGCGTCCACGTCGTTCGCGCCGATGATCTGGTCGTAGATGCCCCAGCCGCCACCGACCTTGACCCGGCCGGCGAACGGCTCGCCGGTGGCCGCGCCGGTCGCACGGTAGAGGTAGAGGTCACCGGACGGGGTGCGGGCCAGCAGGTCGCCGCGGCCGTCCTTGGTCAGGTCACCGGCAGCGATCAGCTTGTTGTAGATCTGCCAGCCGGAGCCCGTCCAGGTCGGGGCCTGGGTGCCGGTGCTGTACGCCTGGTGCATCGACAGCTTGCCGTCGTAGGACCACTGCAGGAGCTCGGTGCCCCAGCCGCCGCGGATGTTGCCGACCGCGACGATGTCACGGACCGTCTCGCTCTTGTCGCCGGCGATGGTGTAGTTGCTGCTGCTGCCGTCCCCGCTCGTCAGGTTGGCCGAGGACCAGCCGTGGTGGCCGCGGGAGAGGATGTCGCTCCAGCCGTCGCCGTCCAGGTCCAGGCGCGGCTTGGCGGCCTTGTACGCGTACGTGGACTTGCCGGGCGTGGAGGAGAAGGTCCCCGCCCGGGCCGGACGCTGGAGCTCCAGCGTGCCGGTGGGGACGGACGCGGCCGGAGCCGGCTTGTCCAAGCCCGCGGGGGCGGCGACGGCCGGGCCCGCCGACAGCAGCGTGCCCGCGGCGATGGCGAGAGCGGTGCAGGCCGCGACGCGGCCCAGGCGCTGGTAGCGCGAAGAAGACAAAGGGGTTCCCCCTGGATCAGGTGAAACCGGGTGGATGTCGACACGCATGGCGGCGCACTTGCAGGAGGCGCGCGGAATCGAGCATTCCCCCCCGGGAAAGTGATCGAAGACTATCCGCGCGGCCGGAGAGGCAGAAGAGGTTTTCCGTACAACCTTTCGGGCCGTCGGCACGTCGTCGGAGGCCTTCGGCCGGAATGCGGCGGCGCCCCGCCACCGGGAGGACCGGTGACGGGGCGCCGCCATGTGCCGTCGTGCTGTTCGGCTCAGTGCTCGGTGCTCAGCGCTCAGTTGAACTGGGTGTAGGTGTTCCAGCCCTGGGCGAGCCACTGGCGGCCGGCGAAGGCGTGGGGGCCGCCCCAGCCCTGGGAGCGGTAGAGCCACATGGTGCCGCCGGGGTCCCTGGCGACGAGGTCGGCGCGGCCGTCACCGGTCAGGTCGCCGGTCACGGCGATGCCGGTGTAGCCGTTCCAGCCGCCGCTGAACCAGTCGCGGGCGGTAAAGGGGGCGGAGGCGTTGCCGGTGCCCTTGTACACGTACAGGTGGCCGTCGCCCGACTGCGCCACGATGTCGGCGCGGCCGTCACCGTTGATGTCGCCGCCGCCCACGATCGACTTGTAGCCGTTCCAGCCGGGGCCGACCTTGATCGCGCCGCCGAACCACTTGCCGGTGCCGCTGCCCGGGCGCAGCCACAGGGTGCCCGAGTTGTCGCGGGTCAGCAGGTCGCCGTTGCCGTCACCGGTGAGGTCACCGGGGCCGGCCACCAGGTTGGTGTTCGGGAAGTCGCCGACGCGGTCACCGGTGACCGGGTGGGACAGGGTGCTGCCGTTCCAGGCCAGCTTGCTCGCCCAGTTCGACCGGTCCAGGCCGGCCGCGTTGACCAGCGTGGTGGAGCCGGACGGCCAGGTGAACTGGTAGTTCAGCGGGTCGGCGAAGTACCGGCCGTTGGTCTGGTTGACGTGCTCCCGGACGCCGTTCGACCCGTCGACGGCGGCCACGCCGTGCTTGCCGAAGACCGGGGTGACGCCCGAGTTGACGACGGCCTCGTCGATCGTCCAGCCGCTGCCGAGCTTCTGCCGGGCGGAGAACTTGCCGCCGCCCGTCGAGGCGTAGCCGTACAGCTCGCCGGTGGGCTGGACGCCGTAGATGTCTGCCTTGCCGTCACCGCTCTGGTCGTCCATCGCGACGATCTTGTTGTAGACGTTCCAGCCGCCGCCGACCCAGGTGCGGGCCTTGAACGGGGCGGAGGTGGAGCCGGTTCCCTTGTAGTAGTACAGGTTGCCGTTGAGGTCCTTGGCCAACAGATCGGCGAAGCCGTCGGCGTCGACGTCGTTGGCGCCGATGATCTGGTCGTACGCGCCCCAGCCGCCGCCGACCTTCACCCGGCCGGCGAACGGGTTGCCGGTGGCCGCGCCGGTGGCGCGGTAGAGGTAGAGGTCACCGGACGGGGTGCGGGCGAGCAGGTCGCCCCGGCCGTCGCCGGTGAGGTCACCGGTGGCGACCAGCTTGTTGTAGACCTGCCAGCCGATGCCCGTCCAGGTCGCGGCCTGGGTGCCGGTGGCGTACGCCTGGTGCAGGGCCAGGCGGCCGTCCGCGTACCAGAGCAGGAGCTCGGGGCCCCAGCCGCCGCGGATGTTGCCGACCGCGAGCATGTCGCGGGCGCCGTCCGTTGCCTCACCGGACACCTTGAAGTTGGTGACCTTGTCCGTCTTGCTCTGCAGGGTGCCGGTGTACCCGTAGTGGTTCCGGAACATGAAGTCGGACCGGCCGTCGCCGTCCACGTCCAGCCGCGGCTTGGCCTTCTTGAAGGCGAAGGTGCTCTTGCCCGGGGCCCCGGCCGGAGCAGCGGCGAGGTCGCCCGCCGTCCGCTTCGCACCGGAGGCGGTGGCCGACGGCGCGGGCTTGGCGGACTCGCCGGCGGCGAAGGCCGGGCCCGCCGACAGCAGGGTGCCCGCCGACAGGGCGAGGGCGGTGCAGGCCGCGATGCGGCCCAGGCGCTGGTAGCGCGTAGAAGACAAAGGGTTCCCCCTGGATCATGCGAAGCCGGGGGGAGGGCGACACGCGCGGCGCGCGCACTGTCGGGCGCACCGGATCGAGCATTCCCCCCGGAAAAGTGATCGAAGGCTATCCGGGGGTCCGGCGAGGCAGAAGAGGTTTTCCGTACAACCTTTCCGCTTCCCGCACGTCAGGGCCGGTACGCGGCGGCGTCCCGCCACCGGAAGACCGGTGACGGGACGCCGTTGACGCCGTGGCCGCCCCGCGGGCGTTTGCCGTCAGTTGAAGCTCTTGTAGATGTTCCAGTTCGCGTCCATCCAGTGGCGCTTGGCGAACGTCTGGGTACCGCTCCGTCCGGTGGAGACGTAGCCGTAGAGGTTGCCGTTGCCGTCGCGGGCGACCAGGTCGGCACGGCCGTCGCCGTTGATGTCGCCGGGCGCGGCGATGGCGGTGTAGACGTTCCAGCCGCCGCCGATCAGCTGGCGCTCACCGAACGGGGCCTTGCCGTTGCCGGTGCCCGGGTGGAGGTAGAGGTTGCCGCTCCAGTCGTGGCCGATGACATCGGTGCGGCCGTCGCCGTTGATGTCGCCGCCGCCGACGATCGACTTGTACGTGTTCCAGTAGTTGCCGACGTAGCTCGGCGCCCAGAAGTCGACGCCGTTGTTCCAGCCCGCCTTCAGGCGATCACTTGCGTGTCGGGGCGCCGAGGCACCCGCGCCCCGGGCCGTCCGCGCTCCAGCGCCCGCCCCCGCCCCCGGCCGGCCCGCCCCCGGCTGGCCCGGCCCCGCCGGCCCCGCCCCGGCTCAGCTCTTGCGGTGCCCCACCAGCCGCGGCTTCGCCTCCAGGCCGTCCAGACCGTGCCACGCCAGGTTCACCAGGTGCGCCGCCACCTCCGCCTTCTTCGGACGGCGGGTCTCCAGCCACCACTGCCCGGTCAGCGCCACCATGCCCACCAGCGCCTGCGCGTACAGCGGCGCCAGCTTCGGGTCGAAGCCGCGCGCCTTGAACTCCAGACCCAGGATGTCCTCGACCTGCGTGGCGATATCACTGATCAGCGAGGCGAAGGTGCCCGTCGACTGCGCCACCGGCGAGTCCCGGACCAGGATCCGGAACCCGTCGGTGTAGTTCTCGATGTAGTCCAGCAGCGCGAACGCGGCCTGCTCCAGCAGCTCCCGCGGATGCCCGGCGGTCAACGCCCCCGTCACACCCTCCAGCAGCTGCCGCATCTCCCGGTCCACCACGACCGCGTACAGCCCCTCCTTGCCGCCGAAGTGCTCGTACACCACCGGCTTGGACACCCCGGCCTTCGCCGCGATCTCCTCCACCGAGGTGCCCTCGAAACCCTTCTCCGCGAACAGGGCACGGCCGATGTCCAGCAGCTGCTGACGGCGCTCCGCGCCCGTCATCCGGACCCGGCGCCCACGCCTGGGCTTGTCACTGCTGGAGGTACTGCCGTCGATCGCCACGTCCCCCATCATGCCGCGTTCGCCGCGTTCTCCTTGCGCCGGGAGTCGATCCGGGACTCCGACGGCCAGCGGACGTCACCCGCCCACCCCAGCCGCTCGAACCAGCGGATCAGCCGCGCGCTCGAATCCACCTGGCCGCGCAGCACCCCGTGCCGCGCCGAGGTCGGATCCGCGTGGTGCAGGTTGTGCCAGGACTCCCCGCACGACAGCACCGCCAGCCACCACACGTTCCCCGACCGGTCCCGCGACCGGAACGGCCGCTTGCCCACCGCGTGGCAGATCGAGTTGATCGACCAGGTGACGTGGTGCAGCAGCGCCACGCGCACCAGCGAACCCCAGAAGAACGCGGTGAACGCACCCCACCACGACATCGTCACCAGACCCCCGACCAGCGGCGGCACCGCCAGCGACAGCACCGTCCAGAACACGAAGTCACGGCTGATCCGGCGGATCACCGGATCCTTGACCAGATCGGGCGCGTACTTCTGCTGATCGGTCTGCTCCTCGTCGAACAGCCACCCGATGTGCGCCCACCACAGCCCCTTCAGCAGCGCGGGCACCGTCTCCCCGAACCGCCACGGCGAATGCGGGTCACCCTCCGCGTCGGAGAACCGGTGGTGCTTGCGGTGGTCCGCCACCCACCGCACCAGCGGCCCCTCCACCGCCATCGAACCCGCGACCGCCAACGCGATCCGCAACGGCCGCTTCGCCTTGAAGGACCCGTGCGTGAAATAGCGGTGGAAGCCCACCGTGATCCCGTGGCACGTCAGGAAGTACATGAACACCATCAGGCCCAGGTCCAGCCAGCTCACGCCCCAGCCCCAGGCCAGCGGCACCGCCGCGAACAGCGCCACGAACGGCACCGTGATGAACAGCAGCAGCGCGACCTGCTCCACCGAACGCTTGGTCTCCCCGCCGCGGGTCGCGGACAGCCGCGGCCCGCCGGCCGCCTCCGGGGCTTCGTCGATCAGATCCGGCAGATCCGGGCTGAGGGTCATGGGTATCCCTGGGGGGTGAGGGGGGCAGGGCGCCGCACCAGGTTACGCATCCGTAACCTACGGCAACGTAAGTATGGCAGCGCACAGCCCCCCGGCAACACCGCCGACGCCGCGTCCGCTACGCGGACAGCCTGCGAGTCCATCCGACCGGTCCACCTATCCTTGGTCCGTCGGACAGCGCGGTCCGCCCCAGTAGCGACGCTCGAAACACTGCAAGGAGCCGCACCTGTGAGCAGTGCTGACCAGCCCACCCCCAACGCAGAGCTGCGCGCGGACATCCGCCGCCTCGGCGACCTCCTCGGCGAGACCCTCGTCCGCCAGGAAGGACCGGAACTCCTCGACCTCGTCGAACGCGTACGCGCCCTCACGCGCACCGACGGCGAAGCCGCCGCCGACCTCCTCGGCAACACCGGCCTGGAGACCGCCGCCAAGCTCGTACGCGCCTTCTCCACCTACTTCCACCTCGCCAACGTCACCGAACAGGTGCACCGCGGCAAGGAACTCCGCGCGCACCGCGCAGCCGAAGGCGGCCTCCTCGCCCGCACCGCGGACATGCTCAAGGACGCCGACCCCGAGCACCTCCGCGAGACGGTCAAGAACCTCAACGTCCGGCCCGTCTTCACGGCCCACCCCACCGAGGCCGCCCGCCGCAGCGTCCTCGGCAAGCTGCGCCGCATCGCCGCCCTCCTCGAAGAGCCCGTCAGCGGCGCCGGCGAACGCCGCCGCCACGACCTCCGCCTCGCCGAGAACATCGACCTCATCTGGCAGACCGACGAACTCCGCGTCGTCCGGCCCGAACCCGCCGACGAGGCCCGCAACGCCATCTACTACCTCGACGAACTCCACGCCGGAGCCGTCGGCGACGTCCTCGAAGACCTCGCCGCCGAACTCCAGCGCGTCGGACTGGAACTCCCCACCGGCACCCGCCCCCTCACCTTCGGCACCTGGATCGGCGGCGACCGCGACGGCAACCCCAACGTCACCCCCGACGTCACCCGCGAGGTGCTGATCCTCCAGCACGAGCACGGCATCACCGACGCCCTGGAACTCATCGACTTCCTCCGCTCGCTCCTCTCCAACTCCATCCGCTACACCGGAGCCACCGAGGAACTCCTCGCCTCCCTCCAGGCCGACCTCGAACGCCTCCCCGAGATCAGCCCCCGCTACAAGCGCCTCAACGCCGAGGAGCCCTACCGGCTCAAGGTCACCTGCATCCGGCAGAAGCTCCTCAACACCCGCCGCCGCCTCGCCCAGGGCACCCCCCACGAAGAAGGCCGCGACTACCTCGGCACCGCCGAACTCCTCGCCGACCTCACCATCGTCCAGACCTCCCTGCGCGAACACCGCGGCGGCCTGCTGGCCGACGGCCGGATGGACCGCACCATCCGCACCCTCGCCGCCTTCGGCCTCCAACTCGCCACCATGGACGTACGCGAACACGCCGACGCCCACCACCACGCCCTCGGCCAGCTCTTCGACCGGCTCGGCGAGGAATCCTGGCGCTACGCCGACATGCCCCGCGACTACCGGCAGAAGCTCCTCGCCAAGGAACTCCGCTCCCGCCGCCCCCTCGCCCCCACCCCGGCACCCCTCGACGCCGCCGGAGCCAAGACCCTCGGCGTCTTCACCGCCGTCAAGGACGCCTTCGAGAAGTTCGGCCCCGAGGTCATCGAGTCCTACATCATCTCGATGTGCCAGGGCGCCGACGACGTCTTCGCCGCCGCCGTCCTCGCCCGCGAAGCCGGCCTCTTCGACCTCCACGCCGGCTGGGCCAAGATCGGCATCGTGCCACTGCTGGAAACCACCGACGAACTCCGCGCAGCCGACGTCATCCTCGACGACATGCTCGCCGACCCCTCCTACCGCCGCCTGGTCTCCCTCCGCGGCGACGTCCAGGAGGTCATGCTCGGCTACTCCGACTCCTCCAAGTTCGGCGGCATCACCACCAGCCAGTGGGAGATCCACCGCGCCCAGCGCCGCCTCCGCGACGTAGCCCACCGCTACGGCGTCCGCCTCCGCCTCTTCCACGGCCGCGGCGGCACCGTCGGCCGCGGCGGCGGCCCCTCCCACGACGCGATCCTCGCCCAGCCCTGGGGCACCCTCGAAGGCGAGATCAAGGTCACCGAACAGGGCGAGGTCATCTCCGACAAGTACCTCGTACCGGCCCTGGCCCGCGAAAACCTCGAACTGACCGTGGCCGCCACCCTGCAGGCATCCGCCCTGCACACCGCACCCCGCCAGTCCCCGGACGCCCTCACCCGCTGGGACGCCGCCATGGACGTCGTCTCCGACGCCGCCCACGCCGCCTACCGGCGCCTGGTCGAGGACCCCGACCTCCCCGCCTACTTCTTCGCCTCCACCCCCGTCGACCAGCTCGCCGACCTCCACCTCGGCTCCCGGCCCTCCCGCCGCCCCGACTCCGGCGCCGGCCTCGACGGCCTCCGCGCCATCCCCTGGGTGTTCGGCTGGACCCAGTCCCGGCAGATCGTCCCCGGCTGGTACGGCGTCGGCTCCGGCCTCAAGGCACTCCGCGAAGCCGGCCAGGAGGACGTCCTCGGCGAGATGGGCCAGAAGTGGCACTTCTTCCGCAACTTCCTGTCCAACGTCGAAATGACACTGGCCAAGACCGACCTGCGGATCGCCCGCCACTACGTCGACACCCTCGTCCCCGCAGAGCTCAAGCACGTCTTCGACCTCATCGAGGCCGAACACGCCCTCACCGTCGCCGAAGTCCTCCGCATCACCGGCGGCGAAAAGCTCCTGGACTCCAACAAGGTCCTCCAGCAGACCTTCGCCGTCCGCGACGCCTACCTCGACCCCATCTCCTACCTCCAGGTCTCCCTGCTCGCCCGCCAGCGAGCCGCCGCAGCCGCCGGCGAACCCGCCGACCCCCTCCTCGGACGGGCCCTGCTGCTCACCGTGAACGGCGTCGCCGCGGGCCTCCGCAACACCGGCTGACCCGGACGGTCGAACGAACGGCCGGTATCCACCGTCATCACTCGTCGTGATGACGGTGGATACCGGCCGCCAACATGGAATCCCCCGACCAGGATTCCGTCACACCCTGGACCCGGTGACCGAGGTCGACCGGATGCAAACCCCTACGAGTTGTACGCCGACTGCGCCCGCTCCAGACCCTCCAGCACCAGGCACTCCACCGCGTCCGCCGACCGGTCCACGAACCAGTCCAGCTCCTTGCGCTCGGTGGAAGAGAAGTCCTTCAGCACGAAATCCGCCACCTGCATCCGGCCCGGCGGACGCCCGATCCCGCACCGCACCCGGTGATAGTCCGCCCCCATCGACTTCGTCATCGACTTCAGCCCGTTGTGCCCGTTGTCCCCGCCACCCAGCTTCAGCCGCAGCGTCGCGTAGTCGATGTCCAGCTCGTCATGGACGGCGATGATCCGCTCCACCGGCACCTTGTAGAAATCGCGCAGCGCCGTCACCGGACCACCCGACAGGTTCATGAACGACATCGGCTTCGCCAGCACCACCCGCCGGTTCGCCGGCCCCGGAGGACCCATCCGGCCCTCCACCACCTGCACCCGACCCGCCTTGTGCGCCTTGAACTTGCCGCCCATCCGCTCGGCCAGCAGGTCCACCACCATGAAACCGATGTTGTGGCGGTTGCCCGCGTACTCGCCACCGGGATTGCCCAGGCCCACGACCAGCCAGGGAGTCGTCGCGTCCGTCGCGCCATCCGCCATCAGAAGAAACTCCTCGAACAAGGGACGACCGCCGCCCCGCTCCAGTGGAGCAGGACGGCGGCCGGTTGCACAAACGATTGAGCCGGGAGGGATCAGGCCTCCGCGGACTCCTCGCCCTCGGCGGCCTCGGCGGCCGGCTCCTCGGCCTGCGCGGCCAGGACCTGCAGCACCACGGCCTCGCCCTCGGTCACCAGGGTGATGCCGGACGGCAGCGCGATGTCCTGCGCGAGGACGGACGCGCCGGCCTCCAGGCCCTCCACCGACACGGTGACGGACTCGGGCAGGTGGGTGGCCTCGGCCTCGACCGAGAGGGTGTTCAGGACGTGCTCCAGCAGGTTGCCGCCGGCGGCCAGCTCGCCCTCGGTGACGACCGGAACCTCGACCGTGACCTTCTCGCCCTTACGGACGGCCAGGAAGTCCACGTGCAGCAGGTCACGCTTGATCGGGTGCTTCTGGACGGCCTTGGGGATGACCAGCGCGGTGCCGTCGCCCTCGATGTCCAGGGAGATCAGGACGTTCGGGGTCTTCAGCGCCATGAACAGGCCGTGGCCCTCGACGGAGACGTGCTTCGGGTCCTGGCCGTGGCCGTAGATGACACCGGGAACGGTCTTGTTGCGACGGGCCTCACGGGCACCGCCCTTGCCGAAACGGGTACGGATCTCGGCGGAAAGCTTGACCTCGGACATGCTCACTCCTCGTGGGGTGACGAAACGGACAGGGTCACCCGGCCACCAAACGGCCTGCTACGAAGAGCGCGTCGATAACGGAGCGCCACACAGAAGTGCGGCCTCCCTCGCCGAGCAACTTCACGAGTCTACCCGGCGGGGAGGCCGCACCTCAAAACGATCTAGCAGAACGTTTCCTCAGCGATCAGCGCAGAGGAACAACGCCTACTGCTGCTCCTCGAACAGCGAGGTCACCGAACCGTCCTCGAAGACCTCACGCACCGCACGCGCGATCATCGGAGCGATCGACAGCACCGTGATCTTGTCCAGCTCCAGATCCGACGGGTCCGGCAGCGTGTTCGTGAACACGAACTCGCTCACCTTCGAGTTCTTCAGACGGTCCGCAGCCGGACCGGACAGGATGCCGTGCGTCGCCGTCACGATGACGTCCTCCGCACCGTGCGCGAACAGCGCCTCCGCCGCCGCACAAATCGTGCCACCCGTGTCGATCATGTCATCGACCAGCACACACACCCGGCCCTTGACTTCACCGACGACCTCGTGGACCGTCACCTGGTTCGCGACGTCCTTGTCACGGCGCTTGTGCACGATCGCCAGCGGCGCGTCCAGACGGTCGCACCAGCGGTCCGCCACCCGCACACGGCCGGCGTCCGGAGACACCACCGTCAGCTTCGACCGGTCCACCTTCGCGCCCACGTAATCCGCCAGCACGTTCAGCGCAGACAGGTGATCCACCGGACCATCGAAGAAGCCCTGGATCTGATCCGTGTGCAGGTCCACCGTCAGGATCCGGTCCGCACCCGCCGTCTTCAGCAGATCCGCCACCAGACGCGCCGAGATCGGCTCACGACCCTTGTGCTTCTTGTCCTGACGGGCATAGCCGTAGGACGGGACGATCACGGTGATGGAACGCGCCGACGCACGCTTCAGCGCGTCGATCATGATCAGCTGCTCCATGACCCACTTGTTGATCGGAGCCGTGTGGCTCTGGATCACGAAGCAGTCCGCGCCACGGGCCGACTCCTCGAAACGAACGTAGATCTCACCGTTCGCGAAGTCGAAAGCCTTGGTCGGCACGAGGTCGACGCCCAGCTGGTGCGCAACCTCCTCGGCCAGCTCGGGGTGGGCGCGGCCGGAGAACAGCATCAGCTTCTTCTCGCCGGTCGTCTTGATCCCGGTCACAGCACAGTCTCCTCAGACGTGTTGAAAAGCACTCGCCCCCATGTGCGTCCGTCCCGCACACGGTGAGCCAGCCGAATTGCGTGCACGTACCACGGTACGCCGTCCCAGGCGCACCTGTTTCCGGTCAGTTGTCGGCCGAGTCCGAATCGCCCGCCGGCTGAGCCGCCTGCGCAGCCGCACTTCCCGGACGCTTCCGAGCCACCCAGCCCTCGATATTCCGCTGCTGGCCACGGGCCACGGCCAGCGCACCGGGCGGCACATCCTTCGTGATCACCGAGCCGGCCGCGGTGTACGCACCGTCCCCGATGGTGACGGGAGCCACAAACATGTTGTCCGAACCCGTCTTGCAATGTGAGCCGACCGTGGTGTGGTGCTTGTGCTCACCGTCGTAGTTCACGAACACGCTCGCCGCGCCGATGTTCGTGTACTCACCGATCGTCGCGTCCCCGACATAGGAGAGGTGCGGCACCTTCGTACCCTCACCGATCGTCGCGTTCTTCATCTCCACGTACGTACCGGCCTTGGCCTTCGTGCCCAACACCGTGCCCGGACGCAGGTACGCGAACGGACCCACGCTCGCCGAGTCCCCGACCACCGCCGTGTCCGCCACCGTGTTGTCCACCCGCGCGCCCGCACCCACCCGGGTGTCCTTCAGCCGCGTGTTCGGACCCACCTCGGCACGCTCGCCCACGTGGGTGGCGCCCAGCAGCTGGGTACCGGGGTGCACCAGCGCGTCCTGGCCGAAAGTGACCGTCACGTCCACGAACGTGCTGCCCGGGTCCACCACCGTCACGCCCGCCAGCATGGCCTGCTCCAGCAGCCGCGCGTTCAGCAGCGCCCGCGCCTCGGCGAGCTGCACCCGGTTGTTGATCCCCAGGATCTCCCGGTGGTCGCCGCCGACGGCCGCACCCACCCGGTGGCCGGCCTCGCGCAGGATGCCGAGCACATCGGTGAGGTACTCCTCGCCCTGGCTGTTGTCCGTACGCACCTTCTTCAGGGCGTCGGCCAGCAGGGCACCGTCGAAGGCGAAGACCCCGGAGTTGATCTCCTTGATCGCGCGCTGCGCGTCGGTGGCGTCCTTGTGCTCGACGATCGCCTTCACCGCACCGGACTCGGAGTCGCGGACGATCCGGCCGTAGCCGGTGGAGTCCGGCACCTCGGCGGTCAGCACGGTGACGGCGTTGCCGTCGGCGGCGTGCGTGGCGGCGAGCTGCCGCAGCGTCTCGCCGGTCAGCAGCGGGGTGTCGCCGCAGACCACGATCACGGTGCCGTCGACGCTGCCGCCGAGCTCCTCCAGGGCCATGCGGACGGCGTGCCCGGTGCCGTTCTGCTCGTACTGAACGGCGGTGCGGACCTCGGCGTCGATCCCGGCCAGGTGCTCCCGCACCTGCTCACGGGCGTGCCCGACGACCACGACGAGGTGGGTGGGGTCCAGCTCACGGGAGGCGGCGACGACGTGACCGACGAGCGACCGCCCGCAGATCTCGTGGAGGACCTTGGGAGTGGCCGACTTCATGCGGGTGCCCTCACCCGCTGCGAGTACGACGACGGCTGCCGGGCGGTTGGCGCTCACGGGTGTGCCCTTCGGCTTCGGGGGTGGACCCACGAAGGATACCGGGGCGTTAAGCGGCGTAAACGAGCGCGGGCCCCGACCGTTAAGTCAGGGCCCGAACCGGCGGCTCCCGGGGCAGGAGTCGAACCTGCGTCGTACCCAGATTCAAAGTCTGGTCGCCCCTACCGACAGAGCAACCCGGGATTGCCGCCGCCAGCCTACGCGTTCAAGCGGCTCGCCTCCACTGCCATGCGGGACCACCACCCCTCGATTCGCCGGTAGAGGTCCGCGCTGTTGAGCACGGAGACCACCAAGCAGCCGTGGTAGGTCTCCCCTACGTTCTTCCGGACGGTCTTCGGGTTGTGCTTCTTCAGCGTCGTCCTCTGGAGGGCCGAGCGGTCCACTTGGACCAGGTCAGCCCAGTAGTTCTCGGCTCTGGCCACGTCTCCGGACTCGTGGATCATCACCCGGAACTGGATCCGCTCCGGCTCGACGCAGAGGATGTCCAGCCAGGCTTGGTAGATGCGGATCATGTCAGGGTCGCTGTTGACGAAGATCACTCGTTCTCGTCGGGCGTACGACTTGCTCTTCTGGCCCTCGGCCCAATAGAGCCCGACGCCAATGAGGAAGAGTTCCCGCTCGGTTATCGTGCCCACTTCGTCGGCTGCCACCCGCTTGGTTTGTTGGCGCTCTGCCTCGCGCCGTTCGAGGGTGCGCTCCCAGCCGCGTCGTGCGATGGCCGACGCTTCCTCGGGGGTTCGCTGCCGGACGGGCTTCGGCAGATCCCTGACCCAGAGGGAGATCGAGCTCTTCGAGCAGCCCAGCTCGACCTGGATCTGGTCGTAGGTCATGCCCTCGAGGCGCAGCTCCCTGGCTTTAGCGCGGACGTCGTCCTTGGCGTTCGGGCGCTTCGTCCACTCAGGAGGAGGCTCGCCTTCCAAGAGACGATTGAGGATGTCGTTGTTGTGCACGTGCAAGCGGTCCCGAATCTGTCGGCGACTGAGCCCTTCACGGCGGAGGGCGATGGCCTGATCGCGCAGGTACTCGAAGGAGGCGGCGCCGGTGCGCAGGCCGCCAGTTCCGTCGCCGGGGCGGCGTCGTTTCTCTGTCATGACGGCAGGATCGTCCGGAATGTGGGATTCAGGTCTTGATGAGTGGGCGATTCAGTCGTCCGTGCGATTACCCGGGGTTTGCCGGAATTCCGTTCGCGTGTGTGCAGGGGGGCGACCTTAGGCTGGGCCGTATGACCGATACGGGGGAACGACGAGGTACGGAGGGGCGGGCGGGGCCCCTTTGGTGGGGGCGGCGCGGGGAGGCCGTCCTCGATGTGGGGCTCGGGGCGGTGTCCGCCGCCGAGTGCGGGTTCGAAGGGATCCTGTTCGCGCGGGAAGCGCATCTGCCGACGGCCGTGGGGGTGCTGTTCGGAGTGATGGTGGGGGCCACGCTCACGGTGCGCCGGCGCTGGCCGATCACCGTGGTGCTGGTGTCGCTTGCGGTGTCGCCGGCGGCGATCGGGCTCCTGCTCGGGGTGGTGTCCCTCTACACGCTGGCCGCGAGCGAGGTGCCGCGGCGGATCACCGGGCTGCTGTCCCTGCTCTCGCTCGTCGCCACCTTCGCTGTGATGTACGTGCGGACCCAGGGGGACGTCGAGGCGAGCGGGACGTTCGTGGTGGTGCTGTCGGCGTGCATAGCTTTCGCGCTGACCGCGCCGCCGGTGCTCTACGGGCTGTACCAGGGTGCGCGGCGGCGGCTCATGGAGAGTTTGCAGGAGCGGGCCGATTCGCTGGAGCGGGAGCTGGGGCTGCTTGCGGAGCGGGCCGAGGAGCGGGCGGAGTGGGCGCGTCGGGAGGAGCGGACGCGGATCGCGCGGGAGATGCACGACGTGGTGGCGCACCGGGTGTCGTTGATGGTGGTGCACGCGGCCGCGTTGCAGGCGGTGGCCGTGCGGGATCCGGAGAAGGCGGCGAGGAACGCGGCGCTGGTGGGGGACATGGGCCGGCAGGCGCTCACGGAGCTGCGGGAGATGCTCGGGGTGCTGCGGGCGGTGGAGAAGGTGGAGGAGCCGGTCGCGGTGGCGGCCGTGGCTGCCGGTGTGGCCGGGGGGCTGGTGGCGGCTTCGGTGTCGGTGGTGGAGGACGGGCCGACGCTGGGGGAGCTGGAGGCGTTGGTGGGGCAGTCCCGGGCGGCGGGGATGGTGGTGGAGCTGGTGGTCCACGGGGAGGGTGCGGGGTATGCGGCCGAGGTGGAGCAGACGGCGTACCGGGTGGTGCAGGAGGCGTTGACCAACTGCCACAAGCACGCGCCGGGTGCGGAGGTCGTCGTACGGCTGGCGCACCGGGGTGAGGAGGTGGCGATGCAGGTGGAGAACGGGCCGTGGGACTTCGAGGCGGCGGGGGCCGGGCTGCCGAGCGGGGGCAACGGGCTCGTGGGGATGCGGGAGCGGGTGCTGGCGCTGGGCGGGGTGTTCGTGTCGGGCCCGACGGACGCCGGCGGGTTCCGGGTGTCGGCGGTGCTGCCCGGGAGCGGGGCCGGGGTTCGCGGCTGAGGGCCCCGGGGTCGTGGCCTCGGGGCGGTCGGTCCGTGCGGTCCGTGGGGTCCGTTGGCGTCAGGCCGTGCGGAGGCGGACCGGCTGGAGGCCGGTGAGGAGTGCGGTGAGGGCTTCGTCGATGCTGCCGCCGAGGTACCAGTCGCCGGTGTGGTCGATGGAGTAGACCCGGCCGTCGGCGTCGAGTGCGAGGTGGGAGGTGCCGTCGGCTTCGATGCCGAGGGGGCAGAGGGGGCTGGAGAGGGCGCGTCCGAGGTCGGCGAAGGTGCGGGCGAGGTGGAGTCCGGTGAGCGGGTCGAGGCGGACGGGGGTGGGTGCTATCTGCCGGCCGGGGCCGGGGGCGGTGATGGTGAGGCCGCCGAATTCGGCCCAGGCTTCGACGGCGGCGGGGAAGACGGTGTGCCGGTGGCCTGCGGGGGTGGTGTGGTCGCGGAGGGCGTCGGCCCAGTATTCGGCCTGTTTGATGTCCCAGCGGCCGGGGTGCCAGCCGGCGGTGCGCAGGGCGGTGTCCACCGTCGCGGGGAAGCGGGTGGCGGAGGACCGGTCGTAGGAGGCGGAGGTGGCGGTCATCACTTCTCGGGCTGGGTGAGGTCGACGGGGCGGACGCCGAAGTGGGCGAGGAGGGCGTCGCAGGAGCGGCAGGGCGGGGCGTAGGTGCCGTGGAGGGGGTCGCCGTCCTCGCGGATGCGGCGGGCGGTGATGCGGGCGTTCTTGAGGGAGCGGCGGGCTTCGCTCGCGGTGAGGGGTTTGCGGGAGGCGCGTTTGCTGCGGGCGCCTTCGACGGTGGTGAGGTGGCGGGAGAGGAGGATGGCTTCGGGGCAGCGGCCGGTGAAGCGTTCCCGCTGGCCGCTGGTGAGGGTGTCGTGGAAGTCCTGGACCAGCGGGTGGAGTGTGGGGGGCTGGTCGCCTTTGCCGGCGGTGCTGGTGAGGGTTTCGCCGCGGACGGAGAGGGCTGCGGCGATGGTGGGGAGGATGCCGTCGCGGCGGAACCGGAGGACGGGTGCGGTGGTGTCGTCGGTGTTGCTCCAGCGGAGTCGGGGGTCGCCGGAGGCGGCCGTGTGGCCGTCTGAGGGTCCGTTCCGTGTTGCCGTGTTCTGCATGTCGAGTTTTCCCTCCCGTGGCGGCGGTATGGTCCGCCGTCGCGCACGCCCCCGTGCTGAGGGGACAGCCTGCCAAATGTCCTCAGGGGTGTGGAAGCGGGGTCGAATTTTCGTATCAATTCGGATGTTCCGGGGCGCGTGGCGGGGGTGGGGGTCGGGGGAGGCGGGGCCTCTTGCGGGACCGCATAGGCTGTGCTGAACCAGCCAGATCCAGCAGGGGGCTACCGCCATGACGACAGGTCGGCTCGGGCAGCAGGCCGCGCCACCCAACGCCGCGTACGCCGGGCAGGTCGTGCACTTCCCGGACCCGGTCCGGGCTGCGCGGCATCCCCAGGGTGTCCGGATGGACGGCAACGGGCATCCCGATTTCGCGCCGTACGCGCGGGCGGCGGTGGAGATCGCCGAGCCGCCGGAGGGTTTTGGTGTCGATGAGCTGCGGCTGACGGACTACGTGTCGGCGAACGCGGCGATGCGGGCGGCCGGGCATGAGTTGTGGGACACGGTGGGGCCGGTGGCCACTCCGCACGGGTGGACCTGGCATCACGTGGCGGGGACGCGGCGGCTGGAGTTGGTTCCGGTCGAGGTGAAGGCTTTGTTGCGGCACCATGCGGGTCTGGCGACGGCTCCGGTGGACCATGAGAAGCGTGGGACGCGGCCGTTGCAGGAGGTGCGTCCGGTGCATCTGGGGCTGCCGAAGTCGGTGGTGTCGGTGTCGGAGCAGCAGGTGCAGGGGGTCGAGGAGGATCTCGGGTACCGGCTGCCGGAGGCGTACCGGTCGTTCCTGAAGGCGGCGGGCGGCTGTGCTCCGGTGGGTGTCGGGCTGGACGTGGACCTGGGGCTGCTGGTGGACCAGCCGTTCTTCACGGTGCGTGAGGAGGCGGCGGTCAATGACCTGCTCTACGTCAACAAGTGTCTGCGGGACCATTTGACGAAGGACTTCCTGTGCGTGGGTTTCGCGCAGGGCGGTCTGATCGCGGTGAAGGTCCGGGGTGACGGTGCGACGCTCGGGTCGGTGTGGTTCTCGCCGTACGACGACGCGCGTGACCGGGACGGCTGGTCCGTCCAGGAGCGGGTGGAGCGGCTGCTGCTGCCGTGCGGTGCGGATTTCGACTCCTTCCTGGAGCGACTGGCAGGTAATCCGGCGGAGTTGGAGACGGTGGCCGGTCTGATGGTGGACGGCGGATTCGCGCGCTCGGTTCCCGTGTCGACTCCGTCTGTGGAGGGGTGAATCGCGTCGTGGTGACGTTCGCGCAGGCGCAGGAGCGCGCCGAGGAGTGGATCAACGGGGACGTTCCCGCGTACCAGCACCGGGAGGTGCGGGTGCGGGAGTTCGGACTCGGTTTCGTGGTGTGGGCGGAGGACCGTCCGGCGGGTCCGGTGTCGGGGGGTGGCCGGCAGCGGCTGGTCATCGCGCGGGACAGCGGTGAGGTGACGCTGTGGCCGGGGCTGCCGGTGGGT
Organism: Streptomyces sp. NPDC043853; assembly: GCF_056436025.1. NCBI lineage: Bacteria > Bacillati > Actinomycetota > Actinomycetes > Kitasatosporales > Streptomycetaceae > Streptomyces > Streptomyces sp. NPDC043853. The sequence goes on along the minus strand of NZ_JBWKDJ010000004.1, from coordinate 144,666 downwards.
GAGGTGATCCGCCGGTACGAGGAGGAGTACGGGGCCGCCGTGGGTGCGGGGGCGGGGCAGGAGGCTTCGGTGCCGCCGCCGCGGATCGATTCGGAGCAGACCTCCTTCATGCTGAGTCCGCCGGAGTGGCTGCGGGAGGCCGCGGCGGCCGGTTCGGCTTCGGGGTCGGCTCCGGCTTCGGGTGCGCTGGGCTCCGGTTCCGGTTCCGGTGCCGGTCCGGCGGGCGGTACGCCGCCCGGTGGTGTGCCGTCTGCGGCGCCGGTGGCGGCTGACGGCGGTGCGGGTGCGCCGGATGTGCCGGGTGTGCCGGGTGTGAGTGCGCCCGCCGGTGGGGTGGCCGCGGCCGGGGACGCGGGTGATCCGTTCCTGGTCGGGGCGGAGTCCTCCGCGGTGCCGCCGGTGCCGGGGCCGGAGCCCCTCGGCCGGGACGGGGTGCCCTCCGGGGCGACCCCGTGGGCCGGGACGGACGTGAACCCCGGTGCGGACGACGCGTCCGTGCCGCTGCCCGCGACGGTGTTCGCGCCGCCGCTGTCCGGGTCGGACCTGGACGACATGGGTCCGGCGTCCGGCGTGGAGCCGGAGGCGAAGACGGCCCTGATCCCCGGGGGCAGCCAGCTGCCCCGTACGGCTGTGGCGCCCGTCATCGACCTCATCGGTGCCGCGCCCGGTGCCGCGCCCCACGGCGCGCCGGGCGGCGCGCCCGGCGCCCGGCCGGGTGCCGCGGACATCGCCGACGCGCCGACCGGTAAGGCCGAGGCGCCGCGGCGGCCCGCTCCGGCGCCCGCCGGTGGCGGGCTCGACCACGCCGCGACGATGCTGGCGCATCCGGCGGGTCCCGGCGCGCCGCAGCCGCCCGGTCCGCCCGGGGCCCCCGGTGCTCCCGGTGCTCCCGGTGCGGGGCAGCCGCCCGCGCCGCCCGGTCCGCCGGGTGCTCCGGGTGGTTCGCTGGGTGGCGGGCTCGATCATGCCGCGACGATGCTGGCGCATCCGGCGGGTCCGGGTGCGCCGCAGCCGCCCGGTCCGCCCGGGCCTCCTCCCGCCCCCGGTGCGCGTGGTGCGGGGCAGCCGCCGGCGCCCCCCGGTCCGCCGGGTGCTCCGGGTGGTTCGCTGGGTGGCGGGCTCGATCATGCCGCGACGATGCTGGCGCATCCGGCGGGTCCGGGTGCGCCGCAGCCGCCCGGTCCGCCCGGACCTCCTCCCGCCCCGGGTGGTTCGCTCGGTGGCGGGCTCGACCACGCCGCGACCATGCTGGCGGGTCCGCCCGTGGGCGGGCCGCCGGCGCCTCCCGGGCCGCCGCCCGGTCCGGTCGGCCGCGGTCCCGTACCGCCGGGTCCCGTACCGCCGGGTCCGGGAGCGCCCGGACCGGTGCAGCAGCCCGGCGTGCCCACGGTCGGCCCCGGCTACCAGGCCGTACTGCGCTACCGTGCGCCCGACGGTTCCGAGCAGCAGATCATCCGCCGCTCGGCGCCCGGTACGCCGCACCCGGAGTGGCAGATCCTGCACGAGCTGCGCGCCATGAACGTGCCTCCGCAGCAGGTGCTGGAGCTGCACACCGAGCTGGAGTCCTGCGAGCTGCCCGGTGGTTACTGCGCGCGGATGATCCGGGAGACCTGGCCCCAGGTGCGGATCACCAGTGTGGCCCCGTACGGCCAGGACCACGCGGGCCGGCAGGCGGGCATGCGGCACCTGCTCACCCACCAGGGTGAACTGCACCAGGTCGCCGACGGTCCGGCGCGTCCCGCTCCGGTTCGGGCGCCGCTGCCGCAGGTCCCGCTCCAGCCGGCCATCCCGATGGAGGCGATCGGGCAGGAGCTCGCGGGGGCCTTCGGTCCGCAGGGCGTGTTCCGGTTCGACCAGCGGGCGGTGTCCCGGCAGGGTGTGCCGGAGATCGTGGCGCACACGCTGATGGTGGCCGGTCTGCCGGTGGACTTCGGGCCGTTCTTCTGGGCGCAGGCGGCGCCGGGGCAGCCGGTGCCGACGCTGGCGGAGCTGGCGGCTCAGCGTCAGGTGCAGCCGGCTTCGGACGCGGGTTCGTACCTGGTGGTCGGCAGCGACTTCGGCAAGGCGTTGTGCGTGCAGTACGGCACGGCGCACATCGTGGCGGTTCCGGTGGAGGGCGGGCCGGGTGGTGCTCCGGTGCCGCCGCAGTTCGTGAATTCGAGCCTGCCGCAGTTCGTCCGTTCGATCGCGATGCTGGGTCATATGTGGCGGCTGCGCCAGCATCTGACGCCGGAGCAGGCGGGTCGCTGGACCGTCGATTTCCAGGCGAATCTGGCGGGTCTGGACAGTGCGGCGCTGGCCTCGCCGGAGAGCTGGTGGTCGGTGCTGCTGGAGCAGATGTGGGACGGGCTGCTGTGACCGGCCGCTGACGGTTGCTGGCCGGCCGCCGACCGGCCGCCGACCGGCTGTCGACCGGCTGTCGACCGGCCGGACAGCGGCCGGACAGCGGCCGGAGACCGGCGGCGGTGAGGCGCCGGTGCGGTGCTCGTCCGGATGGCCGGGCCGGGATCCCGAACTCGGGGTCCCGGCCCGGCCATTCCGGCTTCTGCTTGCAAATGGCGCATCCTTGTCGGGAATCCCCGCGAGAGAGGCGCTTCCAGGATGAGTGCACCCATGTCACCTCAACCGCACGGCTTCACGACCGTCCGGGTCCGCGGTTATCGCCCGGACCAGGTCGACCGCTATCTCACCCGGTTGTCCGGAAGCCGGGACGAGGCATGGGAGCGGGTGGCCCGGCTGACCGTGCTCGACCGGCAGATGGAGGCCGAGGCGGAGCGGCTGCGCGAGGCCGTGTCCCGGCTGGAGCCGCAGACCTACGAGGACCTGAGCGAGCGGGCGCGGCGGATCCTCGCCCTGGCGGAGGAGGAGGCGGAGGTCCTGCGCGAGGAGGCGCGGGCGGACGCGCAGGCCGCTCTCGCGGCGGCCGAGGCGTACGGGGAGCGGACGGCGGGGCTGGCCCGGGCGGACGCGGAGGCGGTGCGGGAGCAGACCGAGGTGCGGGCCCGGCAGGGGCTGCTGAGGTCTCGTCAGGAGTCGGACGCGCTGCGCTCGGAGGCCCGGGACGAGGCCCAGGCGTGGCGGGTGGAGGCGCAGGCCGCGCTGGACGACGTACGGCGGCGGGCGGAGGCGCTGCTCGAAGGCCAGGAAGCGCAGCAGCGGGAGCGCCGGGACGCGGCGGAACGGGAGTGCGTGGCGCGGGAGGAGGAACTCCGGGCCCGGCTCGCGGAGGCGGAGACGCACGCGGAGGCCCGGCTGGCGGAGGCGCGGCGGGCGTACGCGGAGGCGGAGGAGGCGGCCCGGCACGGCCAGGAGGATGCGGAGGCGCGCGGCGCCGAGCTGATCGCCGAGGCGAGGGTGCGGGAGGAGCGCATCGGCCGGGAGACGGAGCGGGTGCTGCGGGAGCACGCGGAGGCGCAGGAGGAGATGCGCGCCCACATGAACCACGTCCGCTCCAGTCTGGCGGCCCTGACCGGCCGTCCGGCCCCGGCCGACGGGCTCTAGGCGAGGGCCTTCGGGGGAGGGCGGCCGGGGGGATTCCGGGCCGGGCCCGGTCGGGCTGTCGTGGTCGTGCGGTCGCCCGGCTCGGGCTCAGAGGGTCCTGGCGAGGAAGGTTCCGATCAGCGGGGCGATCTCCGGGAGGTGGGTCTCCAGGGCGAAGTGGCCGGCGTCCTCGAAGAGGTGCAGTTCGGCGTCGGGGAGGTCGCGCAGGTACGCCTTGGCGCCCGCCGCGGTGAAGAAGGGGTCGCCGGCGCCCCAGAGGACCAGCGCCGGCGGCCGGTGCTCGCGCAGCCAGGCCTGCCAGGCCGGGTAGAGCTCGACGTTGGAGCGGTAGTCGAAGGCCAGGTCGGCCTGGGCGTCGGTGCGGCCGGGCAGGTCGAGGAAGTGCTGGTCGAGGGCGGGGGCGGCCGGGTCGAGGCGGGTGGGGTCGGCGACCCCGGCCGCGTACTGGAAGCGGGTGCTGCCGATGGTGAACAGGCCGCGGACGGCTTCTTCGTCGCCGGGGACCTCGCGGCGGCGGGCGATGAGCTCGCGGGCGCCGTCGGACAGGCCGTCCTCGTAGGCGTTGCCGTTCTGCACGATCAGGCCGGTGATCCGGTCGGGGCGGCGGGTGGCGAGGCGCAGGCCGACGGGGGCGCCGAAGTCGAAGACGTAGAGGGCGTACCGGTCGAGGCCGAGGGTGTCGGTGAAGGCCTCGGTGATGTCGGCGAGCCGGTCGAAGGTGTAGGTGAAGTCGGCGGGGGCCTCGGTGTGGCCGAAGCCGGGGTAGTCGGGGGCGATGAGGCGGTACCGGTCACCGAAGAGGTCCATCAGCCGGCGGAACTGGTGGGAGCCGCTCGGGAAGCCGTGCAGGAGGAGCAGGACGGGGGCGTCGGCGGGGCCGGCCTCGCGGTAGAAGACGCGGACCCCGTCGACCTCGACGGTGGCGTGGCGGTGCCGGACGGGAAGGATCTCGCTCATCACATGCCTCCTTGGGCTTCAATGGCATTAGCTTTACCGATCATGCCTAACGGGTCAAGCGGTTCCGTTAGCATTAGCTGCGTGATGGCGAACGGGACCGGGAAGCAGACCGCGAACGAAGCGGCGGACGAGTCGGTGAACGAAGCGGCGGAGGAGACGGCGCACGAGACGGCGGCGGCCCGGACGCCGGCGGTGGCCTTCCCGCTCATCGGTGAACCGCTTGCCCTGGACCTGCTCAACACGCGGCCCGCGGCGGCCGGGGACCTGATCGCCGACCGGGCCGGCCTCTCGGCGTGGCTGCGCGAGCAGACCGGCCGGCTGACTCCGGTCCGGGAGCCGGGCACGGCCGAACTGGCCGCCGTACACGCCGTACGGGAGGCCGCGGACGGCGCGCTGCGCGCGGCGGTACGGGGGGAACGGCCGTCGGCGGAGGCACTGGACGCGTTGAACGCGGCGATGGCCGCGGCGCCCGTGCGCCGGGAGCTGGTCTGGACGGGGGGCGGGCTCAGGGCCGAGCGGGCCCGTGCGGCCGCGGCCCCGCCGGCCGCACGGCTGGCGGCGGAGCTGGCGGAGGCGGTGGCGGACCTGCTCACCGACCCCAAGGTCAGCTCGGTGCGCGCCTGCGAGGCGGAGGACTGCGTCCTGCTCTTCCTCCCCGCGCACCCGCGCCGCCGCTGGTGCGTGGCCTCGGCCTGCGGCAACCGGGCGCGGGTGGCGCGCTACTACGCGCGGCACAAGGGGGATCAGGCGCAGACGGCGACCGGGACGCGGGCGGAGAAGCGGTCTGAGACCACGTCGTAGGCCACGGCGTAGGCGCGTACCGGTGAGGTGCCGACCCTGGAGCAGTCGCCCCGGTCGGTGCGGATGCCGAACGTGCCGCCGGGGAGGGTCCCGTGTGCGGAGCCCTTGACGGTGGCCTTCCACAGGATGCGGTCGTCCTTGACGGCCCGTACGGCGAGGTGGACCCGGTCGAAGTTGTAGCCGGCGCCGTTGAGCTTGAGCATCGGCTGGTCGGAGCCGCGTTCGCAGTCGCCGCTCGGGTCGCAGGTCGTGTCCCTGTGCCAGTCGGTGACCCAGAGACGGAGTGACGCCCGGCGGGCGGCGTGCCGGGCGTTGTCCTCGCGGGCCTGGTCGCGGACGCGAGGCTCGACGCAGACCGTGTCGCCCGGGTACGCCTCGCGCCAGACCCGGCCGGGGGCGCATTCCTTGGAGCCGAAGCCGGTGGTCGCGTCGGACCGGGTGTTGTCGGCGCGGACCTGGTCGCGGACGCGCGGCTCGACGCAGACGTGGTCGCCGGGCCGGGCCTCGCGCCAGACGAAGCCCTGGAGGCAGGTGTCGGGGCCGTGGTCGCCCGCCATGGCGACGATGTCGCCGTTTGCGTCCCGGCTGCCGTCCGCGGCCCCGGTTCCGGTGGTGGCGGTCCGTGCGGGGTCGGGGCTCTCCTGGGCGGACCCGGACGGGGCGGGGGCGTTGGCGGTGGTGCCGGGCCCGGCTCCCGGCTCGGGCGCGGGGCCGGAGCAGCCGGCGCCGGTGGCCACCAGCACCCCGGTGAGGATCACGGAGGCCGCCGCGCGTCCGGAGCGGCCCTGTCCGCGGCCTTGCCTGTGGCCTTGTCCGCGGCTTCGTCCGCGGCTTTCTGCGCGGTGCATGGTTCCCCCCGATGGTGTCCATCGCCGCCGTCCCCGCGAGGCGGCCGGGCACCGGCGGAGACGCGGCCCCCCGGGCTACTGGTTCCCCGCGGGCTCCGCAGGGGTGTGGCCCGGGGCCGGGCGCTGCGGGCCGACGGCGGGGGCGGTCGGGGCCGGGGTCCCGGTGCTGGCCGGGGTGAAGGCGTACGGGTCGCTGCGCAGGCCCGTGGTGGTGACGACGACCGCCTGCGGGCCGGCGAGGGGGCCCGGGCCGTCCACGACGAGGCGGCCGCCCTCGAACCGGGCCGGCGCCCCGGCCTCGTTGAAGCTGACCGTCGAGGCGGCCTGGAAGCCGCCGCCGGACACGGTGACCGGGCCGCCCGGGGACTCCTGGCGGACGTCAGTGATCACCGGATTGGGGCGGCCGGCCATCTTGTTGAGGAGGTAGGCGCCGGCCGGTGCGCCCGTCAGGGCCCAGATCTGCTCGGGGAGCCGGGGGAGGCCGGCGCCGACGTCGCCGAGGAAGAACACCACGACGTACGCCATGGTCACCGCGCTGAGGGCGACGTACTGCAGGTCGACCAGGTCGGTGCGGCCGCTGTCGTTGGCGATCAGGTCGCGTACCGGGCGGGCCCCGGAGGTGCCCCGGCCGGGGCCGGCGGCGGGCGTGGGGAGGGGTGCGGGCTTGGCGAGGGTGCCCTGCTGCAGGCGCAGGCCGACGACCGCCTTGGCGGCGATCAACGCCACGTAGGGGCCGCCGAGGAGGGGGAGGTAGACGGTGGTGAGGGGGGAGAGGGGGCCGTCGGGGTCACGGTGGAAGTAGGAGAGGCCCTCGCCGGAGAACACGCCGAAGCCGAGGATGACCAGCAGCAGCCAGACCAGGAGCACGGTCCAGGCGAGGGCGAGCGTGGTGGACGTGGACAGGCGACCGTCCCGGCCGGTGATGAAGGCGGGGTTCCGGCGCAGCCGGAGGACCACCGGTCCGGCGAGGGCGGCGAGTGTCAGCAGGGCGAGCAGAGCGGAAAGCAATTCGGGTCCCCCGGTGGCGTGTTGGCGCGGCGGGCCTGCGCTCCGCCCCGGTCAACGGTGTACCGGTTGGCCGGGGTCATGACAAGCAGGGCGCGCCCTGCGGGCGACACTCCCGGAGCTCTCCGCTGCGCGGTCCGACGGGGCACCATCCCCGGCCCCCGCGATGGGGGCCGCACCCCGACCCCTGCCGGGCCTGCGGCCCGGGGCCCGGCCAACCTTCCGGGACCGGTCGGCCGTGGTGGATGTCCGGCCGTGGTGGGTGTGTGGTGTGTGGTGGCGGGTCGCAGGGTTCCGCGCGCCCGTGGCCTGGTTTTCGGGGCCGGTTTCGTCGGGCCTGGGGCACGGTTCCAGTCGGCCTGCGGCCCGGGTTCCGGGGGCTGTTTCGGGGGGCGGCCGGACGGGACGGATCTGCGGCCCGGTGTGGCCGGTCCACGGGCCCCGCAGGGTGCGGCCCGCTTCGCGGGGGGCCGGGGGCCAGGGGCCGAAGGGCCTCGGTTTCGGGAAGGGGCGGGGTGGGGGAGGACCGCCCGCCCTCACGGGCGGGTCTCGGGCGGCAGGACCGGGAAGCGGCGGGGGGCCGCCAGGACCAGGATCAGGAAGGCGGCGAGGGCGGCGGCCGCGGCGCCCACGTAGACGTGGTCCACCGCGCTGGTGACCGCTGCCCGGAGGTGCGCGGACGCGGCCGCCGTGAGGGAGTCCGGGTGCTCCAGGGCCCGGGAGACCTCGTCGAGGTGCGCCGGGAGCCCCGGAACCGGCGCGTCGGCCAGCCGGGCCGCGATCGTGGCGTTGGCGATCGCGCCGAACAGCGCGGCGCCGACGCTCTGGCCGACCTGCCGGCAGAACAGCACCGAGGCGGTGGTCTGCCCGCGCTCCGCCCAGCCCACCGTCGACTGCACCCCCACCATCAGCGGCAGCTGGAAGAGCCCCAGCGCGGCGCCGAGCGCCAGCATCAGCAGGGCCGGTTGCCAGGGCCGGGCGGGATGAGGGAGCAGCGGGAAGGCGGCGAGGCACAGGAAACCCAGGCCGACGCCGAGCGCGGCGGTGTTGCGGAAGCCGATCCGCCGGTAGACGTGCTGGCTGAACGCGGCCGAGAGCGGCCAGCTCAGGGTCATCGCGGACATCACGAAGCCCGCCCCGACCGGGTCCAGGCCCAGCGCGGACTGGGCGTAGGTGGGCAGGAAGACCATCGGGGCGACCATCAGGAGGCCCAGCATGGCCATGGCCAGGTTGACCGCGGCGATGGTCCGGCGGCGCCACACCCAGCCCGGCAGGATCGGTTCTGCCGCGCGCCGTTCGACGTACACGACGACTCCGGCGAGCACCGCGCCCGCGCCGAGCAGGCCGAGGGAGGGCACCGACAGCCAGGGCCAGGCCACCCCGCCCTGGACCAGGGCGAACAGCACCAGCCCGCCGCAGGCGAAGACGGCGAGCGCGCCCGGCCAGTCGATGCGGGCGAGGGCGGTCCCCCGGCCGCCGGTCCCCTCCGCAGGGGCCGCCGTGCGAGCCGTCGTACGCGCCGCCGCGCGGGCCGGCTCCCGCAGGTGGCGGGCGGTGAGCCATACGGCCAGAGCGCCGACGGGCAGGTTGAGGAGGAAGATCCAGCGCCAGTCGGCGTACGAGGCGAGCAGTCCGCCGAACGCCGGCCCGGCGATGGAGGAGGTGGCCCACGCGGTGGACATCCGCGCCTGGATTCGCGGGCGCTCTTCGAGCGGGTACAGGTCGGCGGCGAGGGTCTGCACGGTCCCCTGGATGGCTCCGCCGCCGAGCCCCTGCAGGACGCGGAAGGCGATCAGCGCGGCCATGTTCCAGGCGGCGGCACAGCACAGCGAGCCGAAGAGGAACAGGCTCATCCCGGCCAGCAGCACCGGCTTGCGGCCGAAGGTGTCCGAGAGCTTGCCGTACACGGGGAGGGTGACGGTGACGGCGAGCAGGTAGCCCGCGAACAGCCAGGAGAAGACGGAGAAACCGCCGAGGTCGCCGACGATCTGCGGGACGGCGGTGGCGACGATGGTGCCTTCGAGCGCGACGAGTGCCATCGCCAGCATGAGCGCGGCCACCACGGCCCGGCGCGGCCGCCCGATGCCCCGGCCCGAGTCCGCCCCGCCCTCGCGGTCCCGGTCCGCCCCGCCCTCGCGCCCGCCGGCCGTGTCGGCAGCCGCGTCCGTGCGCACCGTCCCCGCGGTCCCGGCGGTCCCGGCCATCCCGGCTATCCCGGGCGAGCCGCCGTCGTCCGCGCCCGCGGAGTCGGCCCCGGCCGTGCCCGGGCCGCCGCGCGTGGCCCCTGCCCCGCTGCCGCCGGCCGTGCCCGCGCCGGCGGCACCGGCACCGGCACCGGCACCAGCACCAGCACCGGCACCGGCATCGGCCCCGGCCTCGGCGTTCTCGCCCGTCCCCACCGTGATCCTTTCACTGTGCACGTAACTTCGCGGAACACCTTCTCACCCGGCCCCGGTCCAGGGGTATCCCCCAGGCCTCCTCCCCCGCAGGGGGGACGACCCTTAGGGGGAGGTCCTCACAACGGTCCAGGGGTCTTTCGTCCCGGCGGAGGACGAGTATGCGGCCGGATTCTTCTTAACTGGTTCCTACCGGCGGGACCGGGGGGTGGGGTTAACCCCCGTACGGATACGGGCTAACCCCCGTACGCATACGGCGATCCGCACCAGCGCGCCGTCAACCCCCCTCGGCAGAGACTCAAGGGGTGCGACGGAGCGCCGCCCGGCGCCGCACGCGACCGGCAACGACGAACCGCGACCGGCAACGACGAACGAGGAGAATGACCGTGACAACGGCTGTGACCGACACCAGGCACGGGGGTACTGGAGGGCGTACGGCCGTCGCGGCGCGAGCGCGGCAGGTCGTCAAGGCCTACGGAGCGGGCGAGACGCGCGTGGTCGCGCTGGACCACGTCGACGTGGACATCCACCGCGGGCAGTTCACCGCGATCATGGGCCCGTCCGGCTCCGGCAAGTCGACCCTGATGCACTGCCTGGCCGGTCTGGACACGGTGAGCGGCGGCCAGATCTACCTGGACGACACCGAGATCACCGGCCTGAAGGACAAGAAGCTCACCCAGCTCCGCCGGGACCGGATCGGCTTCATCTTCCAGGCGTTCAACCTGCTCCCCACGCTCAACGCGCTGGAGAACATCACGCTGCCGATGGACATCGCGGGCCGCAAGCCCGACGCGGCCTGGCTGAACCGGGTCGTGGAGACCGTCGGCCTGGCCGGCCGGCTCAAGCACCGGCCCACCCAGCTCTCCGGCGGCCAGCAGCAGCGCGTGGCCGTGGCCCGCGCGCTGGCCGCCCGCCCCGAGATCATCTTCGGTGACGAGCCGACCGGCAACCTGGACTCCCGGGCCGGCGCCGAGGTGCTCGGCTTCCTCCGCCGCTCCGTCGACGAGCTCGGCCAGACCATCGTGATGGTCACCCACGACCCGGTGGCCGCCTCCTACGCCGACCGCGTCCTCTACCTCGCCGACGGCCGGATCGTGGACGAGATGTTCAACCCGACCGCCGACCAGGTCCTGGACCGGATGAAGGACTTCGACGCGCGCGGGCGGACCTCATGACCGTGCTGAAGACCTCGATGCGCAACTTCGTCGCGCACAAGGGCCGGATGGCGCTGTCCGCCATCGCGGTGCTCCTCTCCGTCGCCTTCGTCTGCGGCACCCTGGTGTTCACCGACACCATGACCACCACCTTCGACAAGCTCTTCGCGAACACCGTCGCCGACGTCACCGTCGGCGCCAAGGGCTCGGACGACGCGGAGAACCCGCAGAAGGGCCGTCCCGAGGTCCTCCCGCGGGACGCCGTGGAGAAGGTGTCCAAGGCGGAGGGCGTCAAGGAGGCCCAGGGCAGCGTCATCTCGCTGTCCGTCACCGTGGTCGACGCCAAGAACAAGAACCTCGGCCCGACCACCGGCGCGCCCACCATCGCCGTCAGCTGGAGCGACCAGGAACTCAAGTCGATGAAGGTCGCCTCCGGCCACGAGCCGCGCGGCCCGACCGAGGTGATGGTCGACGCCGACACCGCCAAGAAGCACAAGCTGAAGCTCGGCGACGAGCTGCGCACCATCTCCATCGTCGGCGACCACAAGGCGAAGATCTCCGGCATCGCCGAGTTCAAGGTCACCAACCCGGGCGCCACCGTCGTCTACTTCGACACCGACACCGCGCAGCGGGCCCTGCTCGACGCCCCCGGCCAGTTCACCAACATCAGCGTCACCGCCCAGGACGGCATCACCGACGAGCAGCTGAAGAGCAACATCGCCAAGGCCGTCGGCGCCGACACCTACAAGCTGCAGACCGCCGCCGAGGCCGCCGACGAGGGCCGCAAGGACGTCGGCTCCTTCCTCGACATCATGAAGTACGTGATGCTCGGCTTCGCCGGCATCGCCTTCCTGGTCGGCATCTTCCTCATCTTCAACACCTTCTCCATGCTGGTCGCCCAGCGCACCCGCGAGATCGGCCTGATGCGCGCCATCGGCTCCGACCGCTCCCAGATCAACCGCTCCGTGCTCGTCGAGGCCCTGCTGCTCGGCGTGTTCGGCTCGGTCCTCGGGGTCGGCGCCGGAGTCGGCCTGGCCGTCGGACTCATGAAGCTCATGGGCTCGTTCGGCATGAACCTCTCCACCGACGACCTCACCGTCCGCTGGACCACCCCGGTCATCGGCCTGGCCCTCGGCATCGTCGTCACCATCGTCTCCGCCTGGATCCCGGCCCGCCGCGCCTCCCGGGTCTCCCCGATGGCCGCGCTGAGCTCGATCGGTGCCCCCGAAGACCGCAAGGCCGGCATCGTCCGCGCCGTCATCGGCCTGGTGCTGACGGGCGCCGGTCTCGCCGCGCTGCTGATGGCCGGCGCCGCCGAGAAGGCGTCCACCGGCTCGATGTGGCTCGGCCTGGGCGTGGTGCTCAGCCTGATCGGCTTCGTCGTGATCGGTCCGCTGCTCGCCGGGGCCGTGGTCCGGGTGCTGTCCGGGGTCGTCCTGCGGCCCTTCGGCCCGGTCGGCCGGCTCGCCGAGCGCAACGCGCTGCGCAACCCGCGCCGTACGGGTGCCACCGCGGCCGCGCTGATGATCGGCCTGGCGCTGGTCGCCTGCCTGTCCGTGGTCGGATCCTCGATGGTGGCCTCCGCCACCGACGAGCTCGACAAGTCGGTCGGCGCGGACTTCATCGTCGCCTCCGAGACCGGCCAGCCGGTCATGCCGCAGGCCGAGAAGACCATGCGGGAGACCGAGGGCCTGGAGCACGTCACGACGTACCGCACGGTGGAGGCCGAGGTCACCGCCCCCGACGGCTCCGCCAAGAAGACCGAGCTGAGCGTCACCGACCCGACGTACCCGCAGGACGTGCGCCGCAAGATGCGCGCCGGCGAGCACAAGGACGCGTACGCGGCCGGTGCCATGGCCGTGGGCTCGGTCTACGCCGACGAGCACAAGATCAAGGTCGGGGACCGGATGAAGGTCGCCTTCGAGGGCGGCAGGACCACGGAGCTGCGGGTCGCCGCGATCACCCTCGACGAGGGCAACCTCGACCGGGGCGCGATGTACGTCAGCACCGCCACCGCCCAGGCCAACGTGCCGGCCGACAAGCTGCCGCGCCCGTTCATGATGCTGGGCAAGGCCAAGGACGGCCAGGCCGACTCCGCGTACGAGGCGCTCAAGTCCTCCCTGGCCGAGTACCCGCAGTACACGGTGCGCGACCAGACGGACTACAAGCAGGCGCTCAAGGACCAGGTCGGCACCCTGCTGAACATGGTCTACGGCCTGCTGGGCCTGGCGATCATCGTGGCGGTCCTGGGCGTGGTCAACACGCTGGCCCTCTCGGTGGTGGAGCGGACCCGCGAGATCGGCCTGATGCGCGCCATCGGCCTCTCCCGCCGCCAGCTGCGCCGCATGATCCGCCTGGAGTCGGTGGTCATCGCCCTCTTCGGTGCGCTGCTCGGCCTCGGCCTGGGCATGGGCTGGGGCGCCACCGCCCAGCAGCTCCTCGCCCTGGAGGGCATGAAGGTCCTGGAGATCCCGTGGGGCACGATCATCGGGGTGTTCGTCGGATCGGCCTTCGTGGGTCTGCTCGCCGCGCTGGTCCCGGCCTTCCGGGCCGGCCGGATGAACGTCCTGAACGCGATCGCCAGCGAGTAGCGGCGGCACTCACGACGGGCCCGATGGCCCCGGTCCTCCTCGGGGGAGGGACCGGGGCCATCGGCGTAGGCTGGGAACCCCCGGCCCGCACGGGGGTGTCTGCTGGATCAGGCCGATCAGGGCGCGGCACCGGACGCCGCGGAGCCCGGCCATATCCGAGACACCCTCCAGTCGCGTCGGGCCCCTCGTGTTGCCCAGATCCTGCGGACGGAAGCCCTTACCTCATGAGCCTGCACGGACTGCTCGACGCCGTTGTCGCGGACACCGCCCTCACCGAGGCGGTCACCGCGGCTGCCGACGGCAACCGGATGCACGTGGACCTGGTCGGTCCGCCCGCCGCCCGCCCCTTCGCGATCGCGGCGCTGGCCCGGCGTACCGAACGGACCGTCCTGGCCGTCACCGCCACCGGGCGGGAGGCCGAGGACCTGGCGGCGGCGCTGCGGTCGCTGATGCCGCCGGAGCTGGCGAACTCCGTGGTGGACTACCCGGCCTGGGAGACCCTCCCGCACGAGCGGCTGAGCCCGCGCAGCGACACCGTCGGGCGCCGGCTGGCGGTACTGCGCCGACTCGCCCACCCCAGCAAGGACGACCCGGCCGCCGGCCCGGTCAGCATCGTCGTCGCGCCGATCCGGTCGGTGCTCCAGCCGCAGGTCAAGGGGCTCGGCGAGCTGGTGCCCGTGGCGCTGCGGCAGGGCCGGAGCGCCGATCTCGGCGAGGTGACCGAGGGCCTGGCGGCCGCCGCCTACGCCCGGGTGGAGCTGGTCGAGAAGCGCGGCGAGTTCGCCGTCCGCGGCGGCATCCTCGACGTGTTCCCGCCCACCGAGGAGCACCCCCTCCGGATCGAGTTCTGGGGCGACGAGGTCGAGGAGATCCGCTACTTCAAGGTGGCCGACCAGCGGTCCCTGGAGATCGCCGAGCACGGCCTGTGGGCCCCGCCGTGCCGGGAGCTGCTGCTCACCGACGAGGTCCGGGAACGGGCCGCCGCCCTCGCCGAGCAGCACCCCGAGCTCGGCGAACTCCTCGGCAAGATCGCCGAGGGGATCGCCGTCGAGGGCATGGAGTCCCTCGCGCCCGTGCTCGTCGACGACATGGAGCTGCTGCTCGACGTGCTGCCGGCCGGCTCGATGACCGTGGTCTGCGACCCCGAGCGGGTCCGGACCCGGGCCGCCGACCTGGTCGCCACCAGCCGGGAGTTCCTCCAGGCCTCCTGGGCGGCCACGGCCGGCGGCGGAGAGGCGCCCATCGACGTCGGCGCGGCCAGCCTGTGGGGCATCGCCGACGTCCGCGACCGGGCCCGCGAGCTCGGCATGATGTGGTGGTCCATCTCGCCGTTCGCCGCCGACGAATCCATCGGCGCCGACTCCCTGACCCTGGGCATGCACGCCCCCGAGAGCTACCGCGGCGACACCGCCCGCGCGCTGGCCGACACCAAGGGCCGGCTCGCCGACGGCTGGCGCACCGTCTTCGTCACCGAAGGCCACGGACCGGCCGCCCGTACCGTCGAGGTGCTCGGCGGCGAGGGCATCCCGGCCCGGCTGGAGGCCGACCTCGGCTCCCTGGAACCCGCGCTGGTGCACGTGGCCTGCGGCTCCGTGGAGAGCGGCTTCGTCCACCCCGGCCTGAGGATCGCCGTCCTCACCGAGACCGACATGACCGGGCAGCGCACCGCCACCAAGGACCTCGGCCGGATGCCCACCCGGCGCCGCAAGACCATCGACCCCCTCACCCTGGAGGTCGGCGACTACATCGTCCACGAGCAGCACGGCGTCGGCCGCTACATCGAGATGGTGCAGCGCACCGTCCAGGGCGCCACCCGCGAGTACCTGCTCGTGGAGTACGCCCCCGCCAAGCGCGGCCAGCCCGGCGACCGCCTCTACATCCCCACCGACCAGCTGGAGCAGGTCACCAAGTACGTCGGCGGCGAGGCGCCCACCCTGCACCGGCTCGGCGGCGCCGACTGGACCAAGACCAAGCAGAAGGCGAAGAAGGCCGTCAAGGAGATCGCGGCCGACCTCATCAAGCTCTACAGCGCCCGGATGGCCGCCCCCGGTCACACCTTCGGCCCGGACACCCCCTGGCAGCGGGAGCTGGAGGACGCCTTCCCGTACGCGGAGACCCCCGACCAGCTGTCCACCATCGCCGAGGTCAAGGAGGACATGGAGAAGTCGGTCCCGATGGACCGGCTGATCTGCGGCGACGTCGGCTACGGCAAGACCGAGATCGCCGTCCGCGCGGCCTTCAAGGCCGTCCAGGACGGCAAGCAGGTCGCCGTGCTGGTCCCCACCACCCTCCTGGTGCAACAGCACTTCGGCACCTTCTCCGAGCGCTACAGCCAGTTCCCGGTCAACGTGCGGGCGCTGTCCCGGTTCCAGACCGACACCGAGGCCAAGGCCACCCTGGAGGGGCTGAAGGAGGGCGCGGTGGACGTGGTCATCGGCACCCACCGCCTGTTCTCCTCCGAGACCAAGTTCAAGGACCTGGGCCTGGTCATCGTCGACGAGGAGCAGCGGTTCGGCGTCGAGCACAAGGAGCAGCTGAAGAAGCTCCGCGCCAACGTGGACGTGCTGACCATGTCCGCCACCCCGATCCCGCGCACCCTGGAGATGGCGGTCACCGGCATCCGCGAGATGTCCACGATCACCACCCCGCCGGAGGAGCGGCACCCGGTGCTGACCTTCGTCGGCCCCTACGAGGAGAAGCAGATCGGCGCGGCCATCCGCCGCGAACTGCTGCGCGAGGGCCAGGTCTTCTACATCCACAACCGGGTGGAGTCCATCGACCGGGCGGCGGCCAGGCTGCGCGAGATCGTGCCCGAGGCGCGGATCGCCACCGCCCACGGCCAGATGGGCGAGAGCCAGCTGGAGCAGGTCGTCGTCGACTTCTGGGAGAAGAAGTTCGACGTGCTGGTCTCCACCACGATCGTGGAGTCCGGCATCGACATCTCCAACGCCAACACCCTGATCGTGGAGCGCGGCGACAACTTCGGCCTGAGCCAGCTGCACCAGCTGCGCGGCCGGGTGGGCCGCGGCCGCGAGCGCGGGTACGCGTACTTCCTCTACCCGCCGGAGAAGCCGCTGACCGAGACCGCGCACGAGCGGCTGGCGACCATCGCCCAGCACACCGAGATGGGCGCGGGCATGTACGTGGCGATGAAGGACCTGGAGATCCGCGGTGCGGGCAATCTGCTCGGCGGCGAGCAGTCCGGGCACATCGCGGGCGTCGGTTTCGACCTGTACGTGCGCATGGTCGGCGAGGCGGTGGCGGACTACCGGGCCTCCCTGGAGGGTGGTGTGGAGGAGGAGCCGCCGCTGGAGGTCAAGATCGAGCTGCCGGTGGACGCGCACGTCCCGCACGACTACGCGCCCGGCGAGCGGCTGCGCCTCCAGGCGTACCGCTCCATCGCCTCCGCCAACTCGGAGGAGGACGTCAAGGCGGTCCGCGAGGAACTCACCGACCGTTACGGCAAGTTGCCGGAGCCGGTGGAGAACCTGCTGCTGGTGGCCGGGCTGCGGATGCTGGCCCGTGCCTGCGGGGTCGCCGACATCACCCTGCAGGGCAACAACATCCGCTTCGGCCCGGTGGAGCTGAGGGAGTCCCAGGAGCTCCGGCTCAAGCGGCTGTACCCGGGCTCGGTGCTCAAGCCGGCCACCTCGCAGGTGCTGATCCCCCGCCCGAAGACCGGCAAGATCGGCGGCAAGCCGCTGGTCGGCCGTGAACTCCTGGCCTGGACCGGGGAGTTCCTCACCCAGATCCTGGGGTAGCGCGACGCGGCGGTTCCCCGCCGGCGCGCCGGCGGCGCGTCAGGCGGGGAACCGGTCCGTTCCGCGGGTCAGAGCTCGTCGAGGTCCAGGGCGGCAGCCATGGCGCGGTAGCCCGCGTCGCTCGGGTGCAGGTGGTCGCCCGAGTCGTAGGCGGGCAGGAGCCGGTCCCGGTGGTCCGGGTCGGACACGGCGCGGTCGAAGTCGACCACGGCGTCGTACGCTCCGGAGGTGCGGATCCAGCGGTTGAACGCGATGCGCTTGGCTTCGGTCTCCTCGGTTTCGTAGAAGGAGCCCCTGATCGGGGTCAGGGTGGCGCCGACCACCTTGATGCCCCGGGCGTGCGCCTGCCGGATCAGCGAGCGGTGGCCCTCGATCAGCCGGTCCACCGATACCTCTGGAGTCGGTCCGCCGACGGCGCCCGGGAGGCTGCCGCCGATGTCGTTGATGCCCTCCAGGAGGATGACCGTGCCGACGCCGGGCTCGCCCAGCACGTCCTTCCGGAAGCGGGTGAGGGCCTTCTCGCCGGCCCACGACCAGTCGTTGGTGACCTGGTTGCCGGAGATCCCGTGATTGAGGACGCTGCGCGGCCGGCCGGTGGCGGCGAATCGTTCCGCCAACTCGTCCGGGTAGCGGTTGCCGGCGTCGCCGGTGGAGCCGACGCCGTCGGTGATGGAGTCCCCGAAGGTCACCACCCCGTCCCGCCGGTGCGCGGAGTCCCGGCCGCCGGAGACCTCGACGCCGGTGAGGTAGTACCAGGAGCCGCTGGTCTCCTTGAACGCCGAGCCGTCCACATCGGAGCGGTGGTCGCCCGGGGCCCGGTAGCTGGTGGCGGAGGCGATGTGGTGGAAGGTGGCGGGACCGGTCGGCCCGGCCAGGTAGAGCGTGACGGTCACCGACTCCAGCGCCCCGACCCTGAAGGGCACCCCGTCGCTGTGGGCCGTACCGCCGGCCGGGATGGTGAGCGACCGGCCGCCGCCGAAGGACAGCTCCTTCACCGAACCCGCCCGCACCGCGCCCCCGTCGGCCGTACGGGCGACCGTCGCGCCGGTGATCCGGAGCGGAGTGCCGCCGTAGCGGTTGGACAGCTCGATCCGGGCCCGGGTGCCGCCGGTGCTGACCCGGACCACCTGCCGGACCGTGTGGTTCGAGAAACCCTGCTGCGACCAGTTCGGCCCGAAGGGCGCCGCCGGCTGCTGCGGGGAGGCGGCCCACCCGCCGCGCCAGGAAGCGCCGTCGTGCCCCGCGGCCGCGGCGGGGCGTGCGGTCAGCCCGTCCGGGCCGGCGATGGGCAGCGCGGCCAGGGTCGCCGTGGCGATCAGGGCGACGCCCGCGCGCCGTAAGCCGTTCTTCGTCGTCATTTCTTCCCCCGGTTCATCCGAAGTCCGTCCGAGTGATCGCGTGCATGCGATCACATCAAGTGATCATCGGCTTCGGCTATTCCCGGGCGCCGGGAGCCCGGCCTCCGCACGCCGTCAGCGCGGAACGGGTCCGAGGGTGTCCCACGGGTCCGCGGTGGGGGCCGGGCGGGTCCGGGCGCCACCGGGATTGCCGTCCGGATGCTGGTTGATCCAGCCCAGGCCGCCGATGTCGAGCCGGTCGCGGGCACGGGTGACGGCGACGTAGGCCAGGCGCGCTTCCGCGTCGTCGATGTCGCCGGGCAGCGGGTTGCCGTCCGCGTCCGTCTCCTCGCGGTCCACCGGTTCGGTGAAGTCCTCGCCGATCCGCACCGAGGCCCATTCACGCCCCTTGGCCTTGTGGGCGGTGGACACCACGACATCGGCGCCCTGTTCCACCGAAAGCCTGTCCACGGCATCGAGGATGAGGTCGACGCCGTGTTCGTCCACGAGGTCGACGAGCGGCAGCAGGTCGCGGCCGGACGGGTCGAACTCGGCATACTCCTGGAGTTCGCCCCAGGAGTCGAAAAGGATCAGCTCGGGGTGTGTGCTGCGGCGCCCGGCCTTGAGGTCGCGGGCGGCACGGGCCAGGGTACGCAGGGCTTCGCCCCCGCCGGCGAGGGCCACCCGGCGACCCGCCTCCAGCAGCCGCATGACTTCGAGCATGGCGCCGACGTTGGACCGGCACAGGATCGCCTCGGGCTCCGGGACCGGTTCGAGGCGCGTGTCGATGGCCGGGGTTCCGGTCAGCCGGATCGGCGATTCGACGATGTGCAGCCACCTGTTGGCCTCTTCGGCGAGGGCGGCGCCGAACCGGAAGGACTGGGACAGGGCCAGCTGGGTCCCGTCGAAGTCGCTCATCACGTCCCTGGCGCCGCGCCAGCCGTAGATCGCCTGGGCCGAGTCGCCGACCATCACCAGCTGCGCGCGGTCGCGTTGCGCGTTGAAGATCTTCTCGACCACCGGGTTGGTGTCCTGGGCCTCGTCCAGCAGCAGGAAGTCGGCCTCGATGGCGGGTTCCGTCAGGGCCCAGATCTTCAGGTAGTGATCGTGGTCGAAGCGGACGACTCCGTCCTGCGGGTTCTGCAGGTCCTCCCACGCCTTGGCCGCGTACGGCAGGACGAGGTCGACGAGCTGCGCGTGGAGGTCTTCGGCTTCGATGCCGCGCAGGCGCGGGACGTGGTGCCGCCTGATGGTGCTGTCCGCGGACTGGCAGAAGCGGGTGACGGTGCGCAGCGTCGTGTAGGAGAGCGCCTTGTTGGTCACGTTCCGTTCGCCGATACGGACGCGCATGTTGACGGCGATGCCCAGCGAAGCGCCGGTCTTCCAGCCGGGGACCCTGGGGGCGTTGAGCCTGGACGCGTACCTGCGGCCCACGGCGCCGAAGGCCAGGGAATGGGCCGTCTTGCACAGCACGTTGGCCGGGAACTTGCGGGCCGCGTCACCGGCGATGGACTTGTTGAAGGCGATGTAGCGGCCGCGCTTGCCGGTTTCGCCGGCGAGCATGGCCAACGTCGTGGTCTTTCCCGTTCCGGCACCTGCCTGAAGGACCAGGTGGTCCCCGCGCCGGAAGGCATCGACGGCCGCGCTCTGCTCCTGGGTCGGGACGGGCATCGTGCTCTCCTCGGCGGACGGCGGGACTTCGCAGCGCGACATCACCGTGACACACGAAGATCGACCGTGTCCGGCGATCACGGTTTCCGTGCCCCCGCCCGAGGCCTCAGGCGCGCAGCAGGAGGGCCGTGCGGGACCAGAGGCCGTCCAGGAGGGACGGGTCGTCGGCCAGTTTCGCGAACAGGACCATGCCCTCCAGCTGGGCCAGTACGGCCCGGGCGGTGTCCCGGGAGTGGCCGGGCAGGGCCGCGTGCACCAGGCCGATCTGCTCGTCGAAGATCTCCGCGAGGCGGGCCTGGACCACCTCGTCCTGGCCGCTCACCTCCAGCGCCAGGTTGCCGAACAGACAGCCGTTGACGAAGCCCAGCTCTGCCCGGGCGGCCCGCTGGGCCGCCGCCTGCTGCTCGAAGAGCCGGCGCAGCCGGTCCTCGCCCGGGCCCGGGGCGTCCAGGACGGCCGTCCAGGACGGCCGCTGCGCGGTCCAGTGCGCGTTGACCGCCTCCACCGTCAGGGCCTGCTTCGAGGGGAAGAAGTGGTAGAAACTGCCCTTCTTCACGTCCGCGCGGGCGCAGATCTCGGCGACGCCCACCGTGGCGTAGCCGCGCTCCAGCATGAGGGCGCAGGCCGCGTCCAGCAGGCGTTCCCGTGCGGTGCTCGTCCGTCCCATGGCGGCGAGTATACGACCGGTCCACTGGTGAATAGTTGACCGGTCGTCTAGCCTTCGGGTCATGAATGCTTTCACGGATCTGTTCGGTCTGGAACATCCCGTCGTGCAGGGCCCGTTCGGCGGCGGGCTGTCCTCCGTCGCGCTGGCCTCGGCCGTCTCCGAGGCGGGCGGGCTCGGCTCGTACGGGGCGCACATCCTCACCCCCGGGGGGATCGGTGGGCTGGTGGGCGAGCTCCGCGCGGCCACCCGCCGGCCCTTCGCGGTCAATCTGTGGGTCCCGCATCCCGACGAGGCCGCCGGACCCCCGGACGCGGACCGGCTCGCCCGCCATGCCGACCTGATGCGGCCCTGGTACGAGGAACTCGGCCTGGACCCCGCCGTCCTGGAGGACCCGCCGCCGGCCCCGGCCTTCGAGGAGCAGGTGGAGGCGCTGCTGGCCGCGGCCCCTCCGGTGATCAGCTTCGTGATGGGGATCCCGCGCCCCGAGGTCCTCGCCGAGGCCCGGCGGCTGGGCATCGCCACGATCGGCACGGCCACCACGGTCGAGGAGGCGGAGGCGGTCGAGGCCGCCGGGATGGACGCGGTCGTGGCGTCCGGCAGTGACGCGGGCGGCCACCGGGGCTCGTTCCTGAGGCCGGTGCACGAATCCCTGGTCGGCACCTTCTCGCTGGTGCCGCAGGTGGCCCGGGCGGTGTCGGTGCCGGTGATCGCGGCCGGCGGCATCGCCGACGCGCGCGGGGTGGCCGCGGCACTGGCGCTGGGCGCGGACGCGGTCCAGGTGGGCACCGGCTTCCTGGTCACCGAGGAGTCCGGGGCGAGCGAGGTGCACCGGGCGGCGCTGGCCGGTCCCGAGGCCCGGTCGACCGTCCTGACCCGGGCGTTCTCCGGGCGGCTCGCGCGGGCGATCCCCAACCGGTTCACCCGCGGGATGCGGCCGTACGAGGACCGGGTCGCCCCGTACCCGTTGCAGTACACGCTGACCCGGCCGCTGCGGGCGGCCGCGGCCGCGGAGGGCCGGGGCGGCCTCGCCAACCTCTGGGCGGGCCAGGCGGCCCCGCTCGCCCGGCGTCGCCCGGCCGGGGAGTACGTGGCGGAACTCGTCGCCGGGGTGCGGTGACCGCGCGGACGGCGGCGGGCCGGCCGCGGCCGGGCGGTTTTGGCACGGTGGGCCGGCCGGGCGCCGGCAAGCGGCCGGACCGCTGGGAAGGCCAGGCGCCGTCGGAGGCCAGGCGTCAGGCGTTGTCGGACGGGCCGCTGCCCAGCTTGTCGCCGTCCACGATGTCCTTGTCGGCCGGCGCCTGGGTCTTCACCGGCACGTTGAACTCGGAGAAGGCCATCTCCCCGGCCTCCTTGCCCGTGATGGTGGTCTTCAGGAAGTACGGCTCGCCCTGCATCGCGACCCAGTAGGTCTCGTCGCCCTTCGGGCTGCTGTTGGTGATGGTCATCGCCGGGCCGGCCGGCAGCTTGGTCTCCTCGCCCTTGCGGGCCAGGGGCAGGTTCTTGAACTCGCCCAGCAGCTCGTCCAGGTCGCACATGGCGGACATGTCCTTGGCCTGGGCGGTGGTGGCCGTCTTCTTCACCCAGCGGTCGGCGAGCTGCTTGACCACCGCGTCCTTGGTGGCGTTGGACTGGCCCTTCATCTGGGTCCGGTAGAACTGCTCGTCGGCCTTGAAGTGGAGGAGCTTGGAGTCCTTGATGATCTTCATCGACCCCTCGCCGCCCATGGACATGGAGCCCTCGCAGTCCCCGGCCTTGTTGATGGCCAGGTCGACGGTCATCGGCTTGCCGCCGTCCATCACCTGCCCCTTGACGCGCAGGGACTGGACGCCCCGGGTGGCGGTGTGGGCCTTCTCGGCTATCTGGGGGCCCGAGAGGTCGGCGAAGGGATGCTTGCTCGGGCTGGGGCTCGGACTCGCCGGGGCCGAGCCGCCCGTCCCGGCCGGCTTGGCGGTGCCGGCGCCGGAGCCGTTGCAGGCGGTGAGCCCGAGGAGGGCTGCCGATGCCAGGACTGCGGTGGCGGTCACACGGGCAGATCGCATGGGTGCTACTTCCTGTTGCTGAGGGTTACAGCCGGTCAAGGGGAGGTGGCGAGGGGCGAGTGTACGGGGCGGCACGGACATGACAGAGCCCGGGGAGCCGCCCTCCCCTCGCGGAGCGGCTTCCCGGGCGGGCGCAAGGCGGTCGGCCGGCGGCCGACGGGCGGTCAGCCGCCCATCTTCGCCAGGTCGACGATGTCCTTGGCGGCCGGCACCTCCGCCTTCACCGGCTTGTTGAAGTCGGTGAAGCTCATCTCGCCGGGCTCCTTGCCGGTCTGGGTGGTGCGGAGCAGGTACGGCTCGCCCTTGGTGGCGACCCAGATCTTCTCCGTGCCGTCCTCGGTCTTGGTGGTGATCTCCAGCGCCTCCTGGCCGTTCACCGTGGTGACCCCGCCCTTCTCGGCGCCCTCGCTCTTCTCGAACTCCTTGACCATCTGGTTCAGGTCGCAGAAGTCGGCTATCTCCTTGGAGTCGGCGTCCGTCGCCTTCGACTTCACCCACTTGTTCGCGAGCAGCTTGAGGACGAGGTCGGCCTCCTCCTTGGGCGTGTCCTTGAACTCGGCGCGGTAGAACGCCTCGTCGGCCTTGAGGTAGAGGTCCTCGCCCTTCTTGATCACCTCGGCCTTGCCCTGGCCCTCGTAGCCGAAGCTGCCCTGGCAGTCGCCGCCGCCCTTGGTGATGGACACGTTGATGCGGAGGGTCTTCCCGGTGCCCTCCTCGGCCATGGAGCCGGCGACGGTCAGCGAGGTCACCTTCTTGAGGGCCTCCACCGACTTGTTGGCCACCTCGGAGCCGGACTGGCCGGCGAAGGGGCCGGACTCGGAGGGGAAGCACCCGGTGAGGCCGAGGGCGGCGGTGCAGGAGAGGGCGGCGGAAGCGGTGATCAGGCGAGTGGTGCGCATGGGGGGAGTTCTTTCTGGGGGGAGCGGGGGCGGGGAGCGGGGCGGTGTCGCCCGGCGGGCCCGGCAGAGCCCGCCGGCGCGTCACAGTACGGGGAGGCGACCGGAAACGGAACCGTGGGGTCCGGTCGCTGCTCGTTGTCGTGCGGTCGTGCGGTCGTGCGGTCGTGCAGTGGCGCGGCGGCGCCGTGGCGCGTTCGCGTACGGGCCGGCGGGGTCAGCCGGTCTTCTTCCAGTCGGCGCAGCCGCTGGTCTTGAAGTAGCCGTCCTTGGCGGCGATGGTCACCACGGCCGAACCCGTCGGGTTGTCGTTGGCGGCGATGGAGTCGAGACCGTGCTCGGCGTCCTTCGCGCGCTCCCAGTAGCAGCCGGCGCCGCCCTCGGCCGGTCCGGCCGACTTGTAGGTGCCGGGAGCGATGTCCAGGCCCACCTTGAACATGCCGCCGTCGCCCTTGATCTCGGACTTCGGGGTGCCGGTCGCCTTCGCGTCCACGGCCTCCCAGTCCTTGCAGTCGTTGGTCTTGAGGATCTTGGCGGGGGCCTTGACGGTCACGTAGCTGGAGCCGGACACGTTGTCGTTGGCGATGATCGAGTCGAGCTCGCCGGAGGAGTCCTTGGTCAGCTCCCAGTAGCAGCCGGTGCCGCTGTTGCCGGTGGTGCGGTACGTGCCGGGCTTGAGGTCCTTGCCCACCTCGAAGGTCCCGTTGCCCTTGAAGGCGGTCGCCTTCTTGGGCTCTTCCTTCTTCTCCGCGGACTTCTCCGGAGACTTCTGGGCGGTGCCGCCGGTGCCGGGGTCGGCGGGCTTGCTGCTCGCGGCGCCGCCCTTGTCCTTGGTCTTGTCGGTGTCCGTGTCGGTACAGGCGCTCAGGGCTGCCAGGGCGAGCGCCGTACCGATACCGGCGAGGGCCGTGCGGGTGAGCCTGGAGGCGTGCGACATGTCTGGCCTTTCATCGATCCGGTGGTGGGGGGACGGGGGTAATCACAACAGAAGCTGTGAACCGAGTCAACAAGATTCTTGAATCTCATCCAGTTCACGCTGTGAAGCTGGTTCTCGACTGTGAACGGGTATTCTCGGGTGCATGCCGGAGAACACCGCAGAGGCCGTCACCGAGGTCACCGCCGCCGAGATCGCCCGCCTCGCCGGCGTCGGCCGCGCGGCCGTGAGCAACTGGCGGCGCCGCCACGCCGACTTCCCCAAGCCGGTCGGCGGCACCGAGACCAGTCCCTCCTTCGCGCTCCCCCAGGTCGAGGCATGGCTCCGCGCCCAGGGCAAGCTCGCCGAGGTGCCACTGCGCGAACGGGTCTGGCAGCAGGTATCCGGCCACCCCGGCGGAGCCGTCGCCGGACTCGTCGAAGCGGGCTGCGTCCTGCTCCTCGTACGCGATCGGCCGACCGATTGGCTGGAGGCCGCCGCCGTCTCCGACCCGCGGACGGCCGCCCTGCTCCGGCCCCTGCTCGCCGAGGTCCTCACCGCCCGCCTCGGCCCCGGCCACCCGCTGGCCGGCCTCGCCGCGGAGGGGGTCCCCACCGCCTCCGTGCCGCTGTTGCGCGGGGCCGCCGAACTCGCCGCCGAACTCGGCGCCCGCAAGGCCTTCGAGTTCCTGCTCGGCCGCCACCTCGACGCCAACCCCCGGCAGTACACGCTCACCCCGGCCGGCCCCGCCGAGCTGATGGCCGCCCTGGCCGGCCCCGGCGCCCGCACCGTCCTCGACCCGGCCGGCGGCACCGGCACCCTGCTGCGCGCCGTCCGGGACTCGGGCCTGCCCGCCACCGCCCTCCGCGTCCAGGACGCCGGCCCCGAACTCGCCGCGCTCGCCGCGCTCCGGCTCGCCCTGCACGGCGACGCCGAGGTCCGCGCCGCCGCCGGCGACAGCCTGCGCGCCGACGCCTTCCCGGGCCTGGCCGCCGACGCCGTGCTCTGCCACCCCCCGTTCAACGAGCGCAACTGGGGCCACGAGGAACTCGCCTACGACCCCCGCTGGGAGTACGGCTTCCCCGCCCGCACCGAATCCGAGCTCGCCTGGGTGCAGCACGCCCTCGCCCACCTCCGCGAGGGCGGCACCGCCGTGCTCCTCATGCCGCCGGCCGTCGCCGCCCGCCGCTCCGGCCGCCGCATCCGCGCCGACCTGCTCCGGCGCGGCGCCCTGCGCGCCGTGGTCGCGCTGCCCGCGGGCGCCGCACCCCCCTACGGCATCCCGCTCCACCTGTGGGTGCTGCGCCGGCCCGCCCCGCACGGCCCCGCCGCCTCAGGGCTGCTGCTCGTCGACACCGCCTCCCTCGCCGCCGACGGGCGGGACAAGTCCGCCTGGCCCGCCGTGCACACCGCGGTGCTGGACGCCTGGACGGCCTACGACCGCACCGGCACGGCCGAGGAGACCCCGGGGGTCAGCCGGGTCGTCCCGGTCATCGAACTCCTCGACGACGACGTCGACCTGACCCCGGCCCGGCACCTCCCGCCGCCGGCGGCGGGCGGCAGCCCGGCAGAGCTCGCACGCGTACGGGAGCGCCTGGACGAGACCCTCGCCCGGGCCGCCCGGCTCACCCCACCGCCGCCCGCCGCCCCCGCCCCGGCCGCCGGCGGGTCCCCCCGGGCCTCCTCCGGAGCGGGCCGGCTGCCACTCACCACCATCGGCGAACTGGCCCGGGCCGGCGCCGTGCTGCTCCGCACCGGCAGCGCCACCGGCACCGGCAGCGCCACCGGCGGCATCGCCGTCCTGACCGAACACGACGTCTACGCGGGCACCACCCCTTCCGGCGCCCTCGCCGACAACCCCGAGGAGCGCCCGCTGGCTTCGCCGGGAGGACCTCCGCTGCTCACCGAACCCGGCGACGTGGTGGTCCCCGTGGTCGGCGGGGTCTCCCTCGCCCGCGTGATCGGCCCGGACACCGCCGGCGCCGCCCTCGGCCGGAACCTGCAGCTGCTCCGCCCCGACCCCGACGCCCTCGACCCCTGGTTCCTGGCCGGATTCCTGCGCGGCACCGCCAACAACCGGCAGGCCAGCAGCTACGCCTCCACCGCCACCCGGCTCGACGTGCGCCGGCTCCAACTGCCCCGGCTGCCGCTCTCCGACCAGCGGGCGTACGGCGAACGCTTCCGCGCCCTCGCCGAGTTCGAGGACGCGCTGCGGCTGGCGGGCCGCCTCGGCGAGCAACTCGTCCAGGGCATGTACGACGGACTCACCGACGGGACCGTCACGGTTGGGTACAACCACTGACCCCCCTGGGGAGTCGGTGTATACGCTCGGACCCGCACGTCCCCGTCAGTCGTTTTCGCGCCAGTCCCCAGGAGCAGTGATGCACGGCCCCGGCTACCCGCCGCAGCACCAGGAACCCCGGCCCAGCAACGGGTTCCTGGTGACCATGCGCGTGCTGTTCGCGCTGCTGCCCGTGCTCAGCTGCGGCATGCTCGCCTTCGGGACGCTCGTCCGGCTCGCGGTCGTCACCCGGCGTCCGCGCGACTGGGCCCTGTGCGTGGCCGACGGCGTCCTGATCGTGGCCTGCCTCGCCCTGGTCGGCGAGGACCCCACCGACGACGCCAGCACCTGGATGGGCAACACCGGCATGATCACCATGCTGTCCATGGCCGTGGTGGTCGTCGTGTACTTCCTCTACAGCGACATCAAGCACTGGGAGAACGTACGGGCCGCCGCGCCCGCCGGCTGGTACCCGCCGACGCCGCCGGTCACCCCGCAGTACGGCTACCCGCCGGTGGACCACACCGCGCCGACGCACACCCCGCCGCCCGGCCACACCACCATCCCGATGCAGCCCGCGCAGCCCACCTCGCAGCCCGCGCCCCAGCCCCACCAGCCGCCCCACCAGCCGCCCCGCATCGGCCAGGTCCGCGCCGAACTCGACGAGCTCAGCGAACTGCTCCGCAGGCAGCAGGGGGAGCAGGACCGGTGACCGAACGCGTCATCGCCGACCGGTACCAGCTCGCCACCGTCCTCGGCCAGGGCGGCATGGGCCAGGTCTGGACCGCCTACGACCGGCGGCTCGACCGCCGCGTCGCCGTCAAGCTGCTCCGCCCCGACAAGGTGGCCGGCCCCGGCACCGTCGCCGAGGAGCTGCGCCGCCGCTTCGTCCGCGAATGCCGGGTCACCGCACAGGTCGACCACCCCGGTCTGGTCACCGTCCACGACGCGGGCAGCGACAGCGACGACCTCTACCTGGTGATGCAGTACGTCGAGGGCGCCGACCTCGCCGACCACCTCGCCGAGCACGAGCCCTACCCGTGGCCGTGGGCGGTCTCGGTGGCCGCGCAGCTCTGCTCGGTGCTCTCCGCCGTCCACGCCGTGCCCATCGTCCACCGCGACCTCAAGCCGCGGAACGTGATGGTCCGGCCGGACGGCACCGTCCTGGTCCTCGACCTCGGCGTCGCCTCGGTCATGGACACCGACACCACCCGCCTCACCAACACCGGCACCCCGATCGGCAGCCCCGCCTACATGGCCCCCGAGCAGGCCATGGGCGGCGCCGTCGGCCCGTACACCGACCTGTACGCCCTCGGCGTGCTGATGTACGAACTGCTCAGCGGCAGCGTCCCGTTCGCCGGGTCCACCGCGCTCGGGGTGCTGCACCGCCACCTGTACGAGCCGCCGCTGCCGGTGCGCCAGCTCCGCCCGGAGATCCCGCCCCAGCTGGAAGCCCTGCTGCTGCACCTGCTCGCGAAGGACCCGCAGGACCGCCCCGGCTCCGCCCAGGAGGTCTACGAGGCCCTCGCCCCGCTGCTGCCCACCGCCGGAAGCCAGGCCCCGGCCGGGCCGATGGACCCGACCCGGCCGTTCCTCCGGCCGCAGGCGCCCTGGCCGGACCGGGCCACGGCCCCCGTCGTGCCGCCCCGCCCGGCCGCCCCGCCGCGCCTGGACATCGCCTCCACCGTGGACGAGGTCAAACGCCTCCTCGACCAGGGCCGGCTCACCCAGGCCGTGGACATGCTGGGCGCCCTGCTGCCGGCGGCCGCCGCCGAGCACGGGGAGAACTCCCCGGTCGTCCGCTCCCTGCGCAAGCAGTACGCGGCCACCCTGATGGACGACGGCCAGTACCGGCGCGCCCTGCCCGAGCTCCGTCGGCTCGCCGACGAACTCCCGCCCGGCGACCCGAAGTCCCTCCGGTTCCGCTACGACGCGGCCCAGTGCCTGGACCAGCTCGGCGAGCCGGCCGCGGCCCTCGCGGAGTACCGCTCGCTGCTGCCGCTGTTCGAGAACCACTACGCCAACCCGGACCCGGAGCTCGCCCTGGAGGTCCGCCGCCGGATCGGACACCTGCTCCTCTCCCTCGGCGACCGGCAGGCGGCCCACGACATGCTGGCCCGCCTGCTCTACGACGCCGAACGCCTCCACGGCCCGGCCCACCCGCTCCCGGCGGAGGTCCGCCGCACCCTGGCCTGGCTGGGCCAGGTCCGCGGCTGACCCCGCCCCCCGGCGCGGGCTATCGGGCGGCTCCGGCCAAGGTGCCGGCCTGGTCCGGGACATCCGCCCCGGACCCGGCGGCGCGCCGGGCCGCCCGCGCGGGAAGGAAGGACAGCAGGGCCAGACCCGCCACACCGACCCCGCCCAGGCCCAGCCCCGCCAGCAGCCCCGGCGGGCGGAAGGTGCAGGTCACCGTCGTGGTGCGGCCGTCCAGCGGGGCCGCGACCAGACCCAGGTGGCTCTCCGCCGACCGCCCGTTGCACGTCCAGCCCGCGATCCGGGGCGCCGCCAGCACCGCCGTGCCCTTCGACCCGGCCGGCAGCTCCGCCCGGACCCCGCGCGAACCGACCCGCACCGAGACCGCGGCCGTGTCCCGCAGCACGGACAGGGCCGCGTCGAGGCGGTTCCGGTTCAGGCACTCCAGGGTCCAGCGGCGCGGCTCCTGCTTGGTGAAGAGCAGCTTCGAGGACGCACCGTGCGAGACGCCCATCGGCTGCATCGCCGCCCGGTTCTTCGGGGCGTTCCCGCGCAGCGCGAAGGGCTTCCCGTCCGCCAGCCGCGCCCTGCCGTCGTACTCCGGGGCCCACAGGAACGCCTCCGTGCCGGCCGCGCACACCCCCGGGGAGACCGGCGCCTCGTACACCCGGGCTCCCAGCAGGAGTTCCTGGTTGCGGAACGGCGAGTCCCCGTAGGCCGGCCCGGCCGCGGCCGGCGGGCGGACCGTGACCAGCGGCAGGGTGTCCCGGCGCAGCACCGAACCGTCGGGCTGCAGCCGGGCGCCCACCGCGAACAGCGCGTCCGTCACCGGGTTGTCGATGCTCTGCACGTTCCGCCCGCGCGAGGTCCAGCCCGCGCCCAGCGCCGCCAGCGTCCGCGTGAGCACGTCCGGGGTGTGGCTGCTGTAGTACGCGCCGCCCTGCCCGCCCAACAGCATCGGGTCGTTCCCGCTCAGCGCCGGCCGGCTCGCGTCGGTGCGGTACGCGGGCCAGCCGTCGGCCGCGGCCAGCGCCCGGGCCCGCGCGGTGTGCTCCCGGCCCCAGGACGGGTAGTCGTCCAGCCCGGCCAGCTTCTCGTGGTGCCCCCACGCGGTGGTCGCCGCCGCCTGGCCGGCCAGCACCAGCGCGAGCAGCCCGGCCGCCGGAACGGCCAGTCGGCGCCGGTGCAGCAGCCACCAGGCGAGCCCGGCCGCCGCCAGCCCGCCCAGGAACAGGCCGTACGACCAGGAGGTCGGCAGCGCGCTGCCGGTGGCGCCGGCCGCGGCCAGGGCCACCACCGCCGCGCCGCCCGCGAGCGCACGCGGCCCCGGCCGGCCCGCCGCCAGCCCCGTCCACGCGGCGATGACCAGCACCCCCGCCAGCACGAAGGTCTGCCGGTAGGCGCTGCCGTTCGGGGTGGCGAACACGTGCCAGGCCAGATGGGTCGGCTTCCACTGGAAGGAGAGGAGCACCGCGAGCACCAGCCCGGTCCACCACAGCCGGGTCCGGGCCGGCACCGCCCGGTGGAACGGCAGTGCGGCCGCCAGCAGCAGCGTGCCCGTCCCCACGAACAGCGCCGGGGAGGAGAAGCTGTACGTGGCCGGCAGCAGCCGCGCGGACAGGTCCGCCCACTCCACCGGTTCGAACTCCTTCACCAGCCCCGGATAAGCGTGCCGCGAGCCGAGGAACACCGGGACCAGCACCGGCCCGGCCAGCGCGATGCCCAGCAGGGTGCTGACCGCCGCCCGCAGTACGACCCGCACCCGGTCGCGTACCTCCTCGCGCTCCAGCACCACGCGGACCAGCAGCACCAGCGCCGCACCCAGCGTCGCCATGTACGCCGTATAGAAGTTCGCCGCCCAGCACACCGCCACGACCACCGGGGCGAGCCCCGCACGGCGCCGCCGCAGCGCCCACTCGCCGGTCAGACAGAGCATCGGGAAGGCGATCAGGCCGTCCAGCCACATCGTGTTGTAGGAGGCCTCGATCACCGACCAGCCGCACAGCGCGTACGAGGCGGCCAGCAACGCCGCACCCCACCAGGGGCCGGGCCGCACCGTCCGCAGCAGCCAGGCCATCGCCGCCGCGGCCGCCGCGATCTTCACCACGGTGACCACGTAGACCGCGAGGTCGATGTCCTCCCGCGGGAACAGCCCCACCAGCAGGGCGAACGGACTGGTCAGATACGTGCCGAGGTCCGGCAGGAAGCTCGTGCCGTAGCCCGACTGCCAATTGAGCAGCACCCCGCCCGAGGCCTCGCCGTGCAACAGGTCCCACAGCCGGGCGTGGAAGGGCACGAACTGGTTGCCGAGGTCATTGATGCTGCGGTGCCGAGGACCGTACGGGAAGACGCGGGCGACCGCGTCCCCGGCACACACCGCCAGCGCGGCGATCAGCGCCGCGAGCACCGATCCGTACAGGCCGGGTCGGCGCGGGGAGTTGTGCGATGAGGGCATGGTGGGGTGACCTTGGCAGCATCGGGAAACGGACGGATGGCCACCGGGTGAACACGCACCCCAACCGCTCGGGAATCGTTGGTCGAACCAGTGGCCCGTACCAACCTGAGCTCATACCATCGATCACCGCAAGGCCCTTGTGCGCCGACGCACAATCTGATGGCCCTGGAGGCTCCTTTGCACCGTCGCACTGCGCTCTCCGTCTCCGCCGCCCTGCTCCTCGCGGCACCGCTGCTCTCCGCCTGCTCCGGCGAGACGCGCCCCGGCACGGCGGCCGTCGTCGGCGGCCAGCGGATCACGACCTCCACGCTCCAGGCCCAGGTGAACGACGTGCGGGCGGCCCAGCAGCGCACCGACAACCCGGCCCAGCAGATCGCCGCCGCCTCCCACCTGGAGCGGATCAAGCTCAGCAGGTTGGTCCAGCTGCGGATCCTGGAACGGGCCGCCGACGAGGCCGGGATCACCGTCACCACCAAGGAGACCGAGGACGTCGCCAAGAGCCAGCTGGCACAGGCCGGCGGCGACCCCGCACAGCTGGAGAGGATGCTGCTGGCCCAGCGCACCCCGCTGGCCCCCGGCCAGGCCGCCGACGAGATCCGCTTCCAGCTCCTCTACGGCAAGCTCCTCGACCGCTACGGCGAGGAGAAGACCATGACCCGCCTCGCCGAGGCCGCCGGGCAGCTGCACATCGAGATCAACCCGCGCTACGGCTCCTGGGACGCCAAACAGATCACCCTCGGCGAGAGCCGCACCCCGTGGATCACGCAGAAGACCCGCACCACGGAACCCCAGGCCTGACCCCGACACCGGCCGGGGTACTTTCGAGGGGTGACCCACGACCACGACGCCCACTCCGCGCACCCCGACCGGTCCGCCGACGGGGACACCGGCCGGATCGTCCTGCTGACCACCAGCCACCGGGTCGCCCCCGGACTGCTGTCCTGGTCCGCGTGGCAGACCCTGCGCGCCGCCGACCGGGTGCTGTGCGCCGACCCCGGACACCCGCAGCTGCCCTACCTGCGGGAAGCCGGCATCCGGGTCGAGCAGGACAGCCCCGACGCCCGCGACCTCGTCGAGGAGTGCGCCGGCGGCCGGACGGTCGTGGTCCTGCCCACCGGCGAGGGCGACCGGCACCTCACCGACGGCCTGGCCCGGATGGCCGGCTCGGGCCGCGTCGCCATGCCCGGCCTGGAGCTGCTGCCCGGCTCCTACGACCTGCCCGGCGCCCGGCTGCTCGACCTGGTCCAGGTCATGGACCGGGTCCGCCGGGAATGCCCGTGGACCTCGCAGAAGACCCACGAGGGCCTGGCCAAGTACGCCATCGAGGAGGCGTACGAGCTGGTCGAGGCCATCGAGGCGGGGGACCGCGAGGAACTCCTGGAAGAGCTCGGCGACGTACTGCTCCAGGTGGTATTCCACGCCCGCATCGCGGAGGAGAGCGAGGAGGAGCCGTTCTCCATCGACGACGTGGCCGGCGCCCTCGTCGCCAAGCTCGTCCACCGGCACCCGCACGTCTTCGGCGACGCCGAGGCCGAGACCCCCGAGGACGTCCGCGAGCACTGGCAGCGGACCAAGGCGGAGGAGAAGCAGCGCGAGTCGGTGACCGACGGCGTCCCGCTGGGCCAGCCCGGACTGGCGCTCGCCGCGAAGCTCGCGGGCCGGGCGCGCGCCGGCGGCATCGAGGTGGCCCTGCCCCAGGGCGAGGGGATCGGCTACGAACTGCTCGCGCTCGCCGCGCGCGCGGAGGCCGAAGGAGTGGAGCCGGAGACCGCGCTGCGCGCGGCCGCCCGCGCCTACCGGGACGCGATCCGGGCCGCGGAGGGCGTCGCCCAGTAGCCCCGCGAGCAGCCCCGGCGGCCGGCCACGGCCCCACATGGGCACGGCCCGCGTCGGTGCGGCCGCGTCGGTGCGGCCCGTGTCCGTGCGGCCCGAGTCACTGCGGCCCGTGTCCGTGCGGCCCGTGTCCGTGCGGCCCCGGGTCCCGCTCCGAGGGATTGTGCCAGTGGGTGTCCGGCGGGTTCAGGAACCACTCGCCGAACCCGAGCGGCCGGGACCGGCTCGTGGCGGGCACCGCGTCATGGAAGATCCGATCGGGCGGGGCACCCAGCTCCTCCAGCACCAGCGCGGTCACCTCGATGAACCGCGGCGGCCCGCTGAGGTACACGTCATGGTCGCGCCACAGCCCCCGGGTGCCGAGCGCGGTCGCCAGCCGGTCGGTGGCCTGGTAGCGGTGCCGCCCCGGAGCCGGGGTGATGTAGGTGACGCTCAGCCAGTCTGACGCCGCCGCCAACTCGTCCATCAGCGGCCGGTCGTACAGGTGGGCCTGGTCCCGGGCGGCGACGAAGAGCCGCACGTCCTGATCGGGAGGGCGTTCGGTGAGCTCCTCCAGCATGGCCCGCACCGGCGCCCAGCCGGTCCCGGCGGCGATCAGGCTGATCGGCCGGCCGTCCCGGCGCAGGACCATCCGCCCGCCCGGCGCGCCCAGCCGCAGCACCTCTCCCGGCTCTACGTCGCGCACCAGGGCGGTGCTCAGCCGGCCCCGGTCGATCCGGCTGACGTGCAGGTCCACGGTGTGGTCGGCGCGGGGCGCGTTGCCCAGGGAGTACGTGCGCCAGGTCGTCGGCACGCGGGCGCTGCTCACGCTGACGTACTGGCCGGGCCGGTACGGCAGCGGGAGGTGCGGCCGCAGGGTCAGCACCGCGATGTCCTCCCCGTACTGGAGGTGGCGGACGATCTCCGCGTCCCACCACGCGGGGTCCTCGCTCTCCGCGGCGCCGGCCGTCATCGTGTCGGCGATCAGCTGGTAGGCCTCGCCCCAGGCCTTCTCCACATCCGGGGTCCACGCCTGCCCGGAGGTCTCGGCGAGCGCGGCGAGCAGACTGGCGCCGACGGCGGCGTAGTGCTCGGGGCGGATCAGGAACTTCCGGTGGTCCCGGCCGAGTTCCCGTAGATAGGGGAAGACCGACTCGTCGTCCAGATGGGCGATGACATGGGTGAGCGCGGCGAACAGCCGGTCCCGCTGCCGTGCCATGTCCTCGAAGGAGGAGGGGAACAGCTCGCGGATCGCGGGGTTGTGCCAGAAGAGGTGCGAGTAGAAGAACTTGACCGCGTGTTCGGCCCGTCTCTCCACCACCGCGAAGCTGTTTCTCAAGATCCTCACATCCACAGACGAAAGTAGGAACAGAGCACGAGGCCAGGTCAAGTTCTGTCCGTTCTGCGGACAGCCGCGACGAACGCCTCATAACGGGTGGCGCCCTGATCCGGGTACTCCGTACGCGTGCAGGTCAGAAGCCCTCTCAGCGCTCCTGCGGCGTGAACCGGACCGGGAGCTCGCGCAGTCCGCGCATGATCAGACCCCCACGCCAGCGCAGTTCGGAGGGCTGGACGGCAAGTTGCAGGTCCGGCAGGCGGGTCAGGAGGGAACGGAGCCCCAGCTGCCCCTCCAGACGGGCCAGGGGGGCACCCAGGCAATAGTGGATTCCGTGTCCGTATCCGAGGTGCTGGTTGTCGGCCCGCGCTAGGTCCAGGGTGTCCGGGTTGGTGAACCGCTCGGGGTCCCGGTCGGCTGCGGCGAGGACGACGAGGACCGGGTCGCCGGCGGCGATGTCCTGGCCGCCGAGGCTCAGCGGGCGCGTGGCGAACCGCCAGGTGGCCAGTTCGACCGGGCCGTCGTAGCGGAGGAGTTCCTCGACCCCGGTGGCGAGCAGATCCGTCTCTCCGGCCGCGAGGGAGGCTTGCAGGCGAGTCCTCTGGTCGGGATTCCGCAGCAACGCGTAGGTGCCATTGCCCAGGAGGTTGATGGTGGTTTCGAAGCCGGCGAACAACAGGACGAAGCACATCGCCGCGGCTTCGTTCTCGGTGAGGTGCTCGCCGTGGTCGCTTGCCCGGATCAGTCCGGAAATCAAGTCGTCACCGAGGTCGGCCCGCTTGCGGTGGATCAGCTCCGCCAGATAGCCGCGGATCTTCTTCACCGACCGCGCCACCCCGCCCCGCGGCCCGCCACCGTGCCGGATCATCATGCCTGCCCAGTCCCGGAAGTCGTCCTGGTCCTCGCGGGGGACGCCGAGCATCTCGCAAATGGCGTAGATGGGGAGGGGGAAGGCGAACTCGTGGATGATGTCTGCCTCCCCCCTGCTCGCGAAGCCGTCGATGAGGTGGTCGGTCAGCTCCTGTACCCGCGGGGTGAACTCGGCGACCCGGCGCGGGGTGAATGCCTTTGACACCAGCCGCCGCAGGCGCGTGTGGTCCGGTGGGTCGATGTTGAGCAGGTGGGTCATCAGGCCGGCGCTGCGCTCACCCGGAATGCCCGTCTTGCCCGGCTCGGCATGGTGCACCGGATTCTTGCTGAGCCGTTGGTCGGCGAGCGCTTGGCGGGCATCGGCGTAGCGGGTGACCAGCCACGCCTCGACCCCGCTGGGGAGTTTGGTGCGGTGGACAGGGGAGTGTTCGCGAAGCCAGGCGTAGGCGGGGTACGGGTCGGTCGCGAACTCCCAGGTGAAGAGTCCGGGTGCGGGCGGCGGCTGGTGCATGGGAGCGACGGTATCCGGGCCGAGGCGAACGGGCCTCGCAGGCCCGGGCAAC
Organism: Streptomyces sp. NPDC043853; assembly: GCF_056436025.1. Taxonomy (NCBI): domain Bacteria; kingdom Bacillati; phylum Actinomycetota; class Actinomycetes; order Kitasatosporales; family Streptomycetaceae; genus Streptomyces; species Streptomyces sp. NPDC043853. The sequence goes on along the minus strand of NZ_JBWKDJ010000004.1, from coordinate 108,619 downwards.
CCTGCCCCGTCTTTTCCCCCGCGCAGGTAGCGCAGGGGCCTCAACCTTCTCCGACGGTGCTGGAACACCCCGGAGTGCGTCCACCCTCGTCAACGGAGGAGTGACATGCCCATTGTGGCGCGCCCGTATCCTGATGAGCCCTGCCCTCTTGTCGTCGCGAAGTACCGACGAGTGTCCACTGACGACCAGGTCGACGGCTTCGGACTCGAAGATCAAGGCCGCATTCTCGGCGACTGGCTCGCACGCAGCCCCGGAGTCACCGTCTACGACGACTACGTGGACGAAGCGGTGTCCGGTGCCGGCGAACGCAGGCCCGAAATGGAACGACTCAGCGGTGATGCCGCCCGGTCCGACACGGCAAGGGCACCCTCAAGGACGAAGCCTGCGGGGATCCTTACCTTCCGGCCCGTGATGTCGAAGACGCTGTCTGGCACGAGCTGACGAGGCTCCTCAACGACGAGAACCGCCTACGCACCATGGCCGAGGAACGGCTCGGCAGCCTCCCCGGACGCAAGCGGAAGTACGAGGAGCGGGTCGAGCACGACGACCACCAGATCGAGCGCCGACGCGAACTCATCAGCACGAAGGTCCCCGAATACATCGCGGCCGGCGTCGACCCCCAGATCATGAAGGCGTCCGTCGAGAAGCTGAACCAAGACCTCCGCGCCTACACCGAGCGGCGCGACCACGCACAGGACTGGCTCGACCGGTACGCCGACCACGAGCGCAGGGTCGACAACCTTCTGGCCGTCATGGACGCCCTCGGCGCCGCCGGGCGGGGCGTGCCGGTCTACAGGCGCCCCACGATCCCGCGGTTGACGGTCGTCGGAGGCCTCCTCGGCGGCCTGTCGGCCGATAGCCGTTCCGTCGCGCTGCGGGGGAACGTCGGCGGGGCGGACAGCCTGTGCGAGTTTGCTGACGCGGATTCCGGATCTGGAGCTCGCGGTGGACCCGGCCGAGCTGCGCTGGCGCGGCGGGCTCATCATGCGCGGCCTGCGCACCCTTCCGGTTCGCTTTACTCCCCGTAATTAACTGACCTCCGGTCAGTCCGTTTCCTGACATCGCATCAGTAATGTGACCTTCGCGTGATCTGCGCTGCATCGACTTGTGACAAGCGTTCGGGGAGCGCTAGGTTCCACGGAACTTCCCCGCTGTCACGCGAAAGGTCCACCCTCATGCGTTCCGGGAACGGCCGTCACCGTAGGCCCCGTCAGGCACCCGCGTTCGTCGTCGCCGCCGGTGTCACCGGCTCGGCGCTCGCGCTGCCGCTGCTCGCCGCCACCAACGCGTCCGCTGCCGACACCGGCACATGGGACCGGGTGGCCGACTGCGAGAGCGGCGGCACCTGGAGTGCCGACTTCGGCGGGGGCGCGTACGGCGGACTGCAGTTCACGCAGGACCAGTGGGAGCGCGCCGGAGGCCTCGACTACGCCTCGCGCGCCGACCTGGCGAGCCGCTCGCAGCAGATAGCCGTGGCCGAGCGGGTGCTGGCGGCCGAGGGCCCGCAGGCCTTCGGGGCCTGCGCCGACCAGGCCGGGCTGGACAAGAACACCCCGGCCGCCCAGGTGAACCCGGGGCAGACGCAGATCGAGCGGCAGTCCGAGGCCAGGGAGCGGGCGGAGAAGTCCCGCGCGGAGAACCAGCAGGAAAACTCCACGCCGGTCGGCACCCCGGGCGGGGTGTTCATGCCGGGCATGCCGGCCATGCCGACGCCGGTGCCCCCGGCCGCCGAGCCCACGGCCCCGGTGGCCCCCGTCGCCCCGGAGGCCCCGGTGGCGCCCGAGGGGCAGCCGGCCCCGACCGCTCCGACCACGCCGCCGTTCACGGGCAACCCGACGGCCCCGCCGATCACGCCGGTCACGCCGACGACTCCGGGCACTCCGGGCACTCCGGGCACTCCAGGAACTCCCGGCAATCCGAATACTCCTGGCACACCCGGCACCCCCGGCAATCCGAACAACCCCGGTACCCCGGGCAATCCGAACACCCCGGCCGCGCCGACCACCCCCGGTGCGCCGACCACCCCGGCGAGCCCGTCCGCCCCCGGCACCCCGTCCGCCACCCCCGGCAGCCCGGGTGCCGTGACCGGAACGCCCATTTCCAGCACGACCCCGGACCCGTCGGCATCCCCGTCCGCCGATCCGTCAGCTTCCGCCGCGCAGCCGGGCGGAACCGCGCAGACCGACCCGGCGGCGGGCACCGGACGCCACCGCGGGGCCCCCGCGGTCGAAGCTCCCGCCCCTTCCGGCACTCCGGCCCCGCAGTCCGGGCCCACCTACACCGTCCAGGCCGGCGACAGTCTGACGAGCATCGCGGACGCCAAGGGCGTGAAGGGCGGCGCAAAGGCCCTCTACCAGGCCAATGAGCAGGTCATCGGGACCGATGCGAACCTCATCAAGCCGGGTCAGAAACTGGATGTAACCCCGGAATAGGGCCAGTTCGGACGACCGGAAAGCGATCAATGTCCCTTTCGTGCAAGTGAGACATGCGTCTCTTCCCGTCAACTGGCGTGTCCTACCTGTGACCTTCGGCGAACCGGCCCCTCACCTGCGCAAACACCCCTCCGGGGAGCGCAAGTAGGGGCCGTTTCGGGTACAAGACCCCGATTGAACATCCGGGCGGGACCTGTCTACCTTCTGAATCGCTCGCCACCGCGGGCCCCTTCGACCGCATCGCCGAGTCCTGCCGGCGGGCGGAGGGAACAGTCGTCGCGCAAGCGCCGAAGGCAGGAGCGGGGGAACCACAGGTTTTCCGCCGGAACGCGACCGTTCTGACCGACGGTCACCGACCGGCTAGGGGTAAAGCCACGCGCTAGGACGCGAGGCCGGGCAACTCACTCGCCCGAACCCGACAGCTCACCTCGCAGGCGTCGGTGAGGAGAAGTTCCATGCTGCTTTCCGGCAAGGGCAAGCACCGTCGCGCCAGCAAGGCCACCCGCATCGTCACGCTCGCCGGTGTCACCGGTGCCGCGATCGCCGCCCCGCTGATGGCCGCGGGCACCGCGAACGCCGCCACCGCCTCGCAGTGGGACGCCGTCGCCAAGTGCGAGTCCGGCGGCAACTGGTCGATCAACACCGGCAACGGGTACTACGGCGGCCTGCAGTTCTCCGCCTCCACCTGGGCGGGCTACGGCGGCAAGAACTACGCCCCGCAGGCCAACCAGGCCACCAAGGCGCAGCAGATAGCCGTCGCCGAGAAGGTGCTCAAGAGCCAGGGCAAGGGCGCCTGGCCGCACTGCGGCAAGGGCCTGACCAACTCCGCGTACAACGGCGGCGGCGGCACCGGCACCTCGAACGGCTCCTCCTCCAAGGCCAAGCCCGAGACCAAGAAGGCCGCGCCGAAGAAGGAGACGAAGCGCACCGAGACCTTCACCACCCGGTCCGAGCGCTCGAACACCCCGGCCCCGACCAAGCCCGCCGCCAAGCCGGCCACCCCGGCCCCGGCCACCCCGAAGACCGGCAACGGCTCCTACGAGGTCAAGTCCGGCGACACCCTCGGCGCGATCGCCGACGCCCACCACGTCCAGGGCGGCTGGCAGAAGCTGCACGAGCTGAACAAGGACATCGTCCCGGACGCCGATCTGATCTTCCCGGGTCAGAAGCTGAACCTTTCCTGACACCTGCTCGAACCCTTCCCGCCGCTTCCCGGCGGCAGGACACCCGCCCGGCGCGTCCCCGACGCGTCGGGCGGTGGTGTGTACGGCCGGGAGGCCCCGGACCGGGATGTATGTCCGGGTAGACGGGTATTCGGGCTCTTTTTCGTCCCAGGACCCGGGCGGTCGACCGGCCGACCGCCCGGCTCCGGTTAGGCTCTAGTCCGGCAGGGGTCGTGCCACGGCCCCCAGATGCCGCCGCACACCTAGCGTCACATCCCAGAAGGAGATGCTCGTGCCGTCCATCGACGTCGTCGTAGCCCGGGAAATCCTGGACTCCCGAGGCAACCCCACGGTCGAGGTCGAGGTTGGCCTCGACGACGGCAGCACCGGCCGTGCTGCAGTCCCCTCGGGTGCCTCCACCGGTGCCTTCGAGGCCATTGAGCTCCGCGACGGGGACCCCAACCGCTACCAGGGCAAGGGTGTCGAGAAGGCCGTTCTCGCGGTCATCGAGCAGATCGGCCCCGAGCTCGTCGGCTACGACGCCACCGAGCAGCGCCTGATCGACCAGGCCATGTTCGACCTGGACGCCACCGACAACAAGGGCTCCCTCGGCGCCAACGCCATCCTGGGCGTCTCCCTGGCCGTGGCCCACGCCGCGTCCGAGGCCTCCGACCTGCCGCTGTTCCGCTACCTGGGCGGCCCGAACGCGCACCTGCTGCCCGTTCCGATGATGAACATCCTCAACGGCGGGTCGCACGCCGACTCCAACGTGGACATCCAGGAGTTCATGATCGCGCCGATCGGCGCCGAGTCCTTCTCCGAGGCGCTGCGCTGGGGCACCGAGGTCTACCACACCCTCAAGTCCGTGCTGAAGGGCAAGGGTCTGTCGACCGGCCTCGGCGACGAGGGCGGCTTCGCCCCGAACCTCGGCTCCAACCGCGAGGCCCTGGACCTCATCCTCGAGGCCATCAAGCAGGCCGGCTACGCCCCGGGCAAGGACATCGCGCTCGCGCTCGACGTCGCCGCGTCCGAGTTCTACAAGGACGGCAAGTACAACTTCGAGGGCCAGGCCCGCTCGGCCGCCGAGATGACCGAGTACTACGAGGAGCTCGTCTCCGCGTACCCGCTGGTCTCCATCGAGGACCCGCTGTTCGAGGACGACTGGGCGGGCTGGAAGGTCATCACCGAGAAGCTCGGCGCCAAGGTCCAGCTCGTCGGTGACGACCTGTTCGTCACCAACCCGGAGCGCCTGGCCCGCGGCATCGAGGAGGGCACCGCCAACGCCCTGCTCGTGAAGGTGAACCAGATCGGTTCCCTGACCGAGACCCTGGACGCCGTCGAGCTCGCCCAGCGCAACGGCTTCAAGTGCATGATGTCGCACCGCTCCGGCGAGACCGAGGACGTCACCATCGCCGACCTCGCCGTCGCCACCAACTGCGGCCAGATCAAGACCGGCGCCCCGGCCCGCTCCGAGCGCGTCGCCAAGTACAACCAGCTGCTGCGCATCGAGGAGATCCTCGACGACGCCGCGGTGTACGCGGGCCGCTCCGCGTTCCCGCGCTTCAAGGGCTGATCGGTCCCTGAGCCTCCGTACGTCCCCGCCCGCGGTCCCGTACCGTGTGCGGGGACGTACTGCGTAATAAGGGGAGGCGCGACATGGCCGGGAACCGGGACCGGTTCTCCACCGCGACCAGGCTCAAGCAGCTCGGCGAGCGCACCGCAGCCCACGTCTACCGCTCCCAGTCGCGCCGTCAGGTCCGGCGCAGCCGGCTCACCGGCCGCGCCGCCCTCCTGGTCCTCGTCCTCTGTACGCTGGTCGTCGCCCTCGCGTACCCGATGCGCCAGTACGTCTCCCAGCGCTCGGAGATCACCGAGCAGCAGCGGGCCGCCGACGAGGCGCGCCAGCGCCTCGAAGAGCTCCGCGACGAGAAGGCCCGCTGGCAGGACCCGGCCTATGTGAAGCAGCAGGCGCGCAAGCACCTGCACTTCGTCCAGCCGGGGGAGGTCGGCTACACGATGGCCGACCCGGACGCCGAGGCCGAGGAGCGGCGCCGCACCGAACACGGCGCGGCCGACCGCCCCTGGTACTCGAACGTCTGGGACGGCGTGGACAAGGCCGACCGTCCCGACACCGACTGAATCAACCGCGAACGAAGAGATTCCTCCAGGCATGCAGACGCCCCCGCCCCAGACCGACCGGACCGAGCCGACCGCCGCCGACATCGAGGCGTTCCAGCAGCAGCTCGGCCGACCGCCGCGCGGGCTCCGCGCCATCGCGCACCGCTGCCCCTGCGGTCAGCCGGACGTGGTCGAGACGGCACCCCGGCTTCCCGACGGCACCCCGTTCCCCACGCTCTACTACCTGACCTGCCCGCGCGCCGCCTCCGCGATCGGCACGCTGGAGGCCAATGGCGTGATGAAGGAGATGCAGGCCCGGCTCGCCGAGGACCCGGAGCTGGCCGCCGCCTACCGGGCCGCGCACGAGGACTACATCCAGCGCCGGGACGCCATCGAGGTGCTCCAGGGGTTCCCGAGCGCCGGCGGCATGCCGGACCGGGTCAAGTGCCTGCACGTGCTGGTCGGCCACTCGCTGGCGGCGGGCCCGGGCGTGAACCCGTTCGGCGACGAGGCCCTGGCCATGCTGCCGGAGTGGTGGGCCAAGGGCCCCTGCGTCACCCCGTGCGGGGAGAAGAAGGACGAGAACGAGGACCGGAGCGGGGACCGGAACGAGGAGGGGACCGCATGATGCGCGTCGCCGGTATCGACTGCGGTACCAACTCCATCCGCCTGCTGGTCGCCGACTGCGACCGGGCCACCGGCGAGCTGGTCGAGCTGGACCGCCGGATGACCATCGTCCGGCTGGGCCAGGGCGTCGACCGGACCGGCCGGCTGGCTCCGGAGGCCCTGGAGCGGACCTTCGCGGCCTGTCGCGAGTACGCGGCAGTGATCAAGGAGCTGGGGGCCGAGCGGATCCGCTTCGTGGCCACCTCGGCCTCCCGGGACGCCGAGAACCGGGACGTGTTCGTGCAGGGGGTCAAGGAGATCCTGGGCGTCGAGCCCGAGGTGATCTCCGGCGAGCAGGAGGCGGAGTTCTCCTTCACCGGCGCCACCAAGGAACTGGCGGGCGTCGATCACCTGCCCAAGCCCTTCCTGGTCGTGGACATCGGCGGCGGCTCGACCGAGTTCGTGGTCGGCGAGGAGCACGTCCGGGCGGCCCGTTCGGTCGACGTGGGCTGCGTACGGATGACCGAGCGGCACCTGGTCGTGGACGAGCAGATCACCGACCCGCCGACCGAGGAGCAGATCGCGGCCATGCGGGCGGACATCGAGGCCGCCCTGGACCTGGCGGCGGAGACGGTGCCGCTGTCGGAGGCCCGCACCCTGGTGGGCCTGGCCGGCTCGGTGACCACGGTCGCCGGGATCGCGCAGGAGCTGCCGGAGTACGACTCGGCGCGGATCCACCACTCCCGGATCCCGATCGGGCAGGTCCGCGAGATCACGGGGCGGATGCTCTCCAGCACCCACGCCGAGCGGGCCGCGATCGGTGTCATGCACCCGGGCCGGGTGGACGTGATCGGGGCCGGGTCCCTCGTCCTGCTGGCGATCATGGAACGTATCGGCGCCTCTGAGGTCGTGGTGTCCGAGCACGACATCCTCGATGGAATCGCCTGGTCGGTCGCCTGAATCGCCTTGAAAAGGACGGCGGACGGGACTTTGGTCCCGGCCGCCGAAGAAACTTCGTGAAGTTCTTCACAAGGAAAAAGGGCCTGATGGGCCTCTGGAAGGGCCGGAAACGGCGCTCGGAGTCCCCGCGGGCCCTTTTCTCGTCCCGTTCGTACGAACGACGGACGCCACCGGATCCGCGTCAGAGGTACCCACCAAGGTCAGTGGTCCACTCCACTTTCGGCCTTAGAGGCCAGTTCAGGCCTGGTGTCCAACGGCTCCCGTTACACGTTGGTTCCCGTTGTGCGCCATGACCTGGGTCACGTGGGCCGCGGAGTGTAACAGAGGGTCGGTAGCTTCTTGTGAAGGGGCTCACGAGCGTCCCCCTAGCGGGTGCTGGATACTCGTTCCATGAGCACCACGGAGCGTCCCAGGATCCTCGTAGTAGGCGGTGGGTACGTAGGGCTGTACGCGGCGAAGCGCATCATGAAGAAGATGCGCTACGGCGAGGCGACGGTGACCGTCGTCGACCCGCGGTCGTACATGACCTACCAGCCCTTCCTTCCCGAAGTGGCCGCCGGCAGCATCTCGCCGCGGCACGTCGTCGTCCCGCTGCGACGCGTGCTGCCCAAGGCTGAGGTTCTCACCGGCCGGGTCACCACCATCGACCAGGACCGCAAGGTCGCCGTCGTCACGCCGCTCGTCGGCGAGGCGTACGAGCTGCCCTTCGACTACCTGGTGATCGCGCTCGGCGCCATCTCCCGCACCTTCCCGATCCCCGGCCTCGCCGAGCAGGGCATCGGCATGAAGGGCGTCGAGGAGGGCATCGGCCTGCGCAACCACGTCCTCGAGCAGCTCGACAAGGCCGAGTCCACGACGGACGAGAACGTCCGCCGCCGGGCCCTCACCTTCGTCTTCGTCGGCGGCGGCTTCGCCGGCGCCGAGACGATCGGCGAGGTCGAGGACATGGCCCGCGACGCCGCCAAGTACTACTCCACGATCAAGCGCGAGGACATGCGCTTCATCCTGGTGGACGCGGCCGACAAGATCCTCCCCGAGGTCGGGCCCAAGCTCGGCACCTGGGGCAAGGAGCACCTCGAGTCCCGCGGCATCGAGATCTACCTCGGCACCTCCATGGACTCCTGCGTCGACGGCCACGTCGTGCTGAAGAACGGCCTCGAGGTCGACTCCAACACCATCGTGTGGACCGCCGGCGTCAAGCCGAACCCGGCGCTGGCCCGCTACGGCCTGCCGCTCGGCCCCCGCGGCCACGTGGACACCGCCGCCACCCTCCAGGTGCAGGGCACCGACTACATCTGGGCCGCCGGCGACAACGCCCAGGTCCCGGACGTCGCCGCCCGCAAGGCCGGTGTCGAGAACGCCTGGTGCCCGCCGAACGCCCAGCACGCGCTGCGCCAGGCCAAGGTCCTCGGCGACAACGTGGTCTCCGGCATGCGGGGCTTCCCGCAGAAGGAGTACGCGCACTCCAACAAGGGTGCGGTGGCCGGTCTCGGCGTCCACAAGGGCGTTGCGATGATCGTCATGGGCAAGATGAAGATCAAGCTCAAGGGCCGGCTGGCCTGGTACATGCACCGTGGCTACCACGGCATGGCCATGCCGACCTGGAACCGCAAGATCCGCGTCTTCGCCGACTGGACCCTCGGCATGTTCCTCAAGCGCGAGGTCGTCTCCCTCGGCGCGCTGGAGACCCCGCGCGAGGAGTTCTACGAGGCCGCCAAGCCGGCCCCGGCTCCGGCCGCCTCGGCTCCGGCCGAGAAGGCCAAGGCGTCCTGACGCCCCGGCACTGACCGTTCCACCCCGACAGGGGCCGCCTGCCATCCGTGGTGCGGGCGGCCCCTTCGGCGTACCCGGGCGCCGCTCCGGCGTACCCGCGCCTCCCGCTGGGTAGACCGACTGACCGGAGGTGTGCGCCCATGACCGACGCCGCGCCGCGGTTGGCCGCTCTGACCGAGACCCTGCTGGGATCCCCGCCGCCCGTGCGCATCCGGGCCTGGGACGGCTCGGAGGCGGGCCCGCCCGACGCTCCGGTGCTCGTCGTCCGGGACCGCCGCGCCCTGCGCCGGATGCTCTGGCGGCCCGGCGAACTGGGCCTGGCCCGGGCCTGGGTGGCCGGCGAACTGGAGATCGACGGCGACCTGTTCGACCTGCTGGACCGGCTGGCGGGACTGCTGTGGGAGCGGGGCGCGGCGGACGCCCGCCCCGTGCCGCCGCCCCCGCGGTCGGCGCGCCGCCCGGAGCCCGCGGCGCTGGCCCGGCTGCGCCGGCGGGCCGAGAGCGGCCGGGTCGCACTGAGGGCCGCAGGTGACCCCGCCACCCGGACCGCCCTGCGGGACCTGCTCGCGCTCGCGGGCCCGCTGCCCCCGCCCCCGCCACCCCCCGAGGAGGTCGTCCGGCGGCGGTCCGGAGCCGCCCACAGCCGCCGCCGCGACCGGCAGGCCATCAGCCACCACTACGACGTCGGCAACGAGTTCTACGCCCTGGTCCTCGGCCCCTCCATGGTCTACAGCTGCGCCTACTGGCAGCCCGGAGGCACCCTGGAACAGGCCCAGCACGACAAGCTCGACCTGGTCTGCCGCAAGCTCGCCCTCTCCGAGGGGCACCGCCTGCTCGACGTCGGCTGCGGCTGGGGCTCCATGGCGCTGCACGCCGCCCGCGCGTACGGGGCCCGGGTCACCGGCATCACCCTCTCCCGCGAACAGGCCGCGTACGCCCGCAAACGGATCGCCGAGGAGGGCCTCGCCGACCGGGTGGAGATCCGAGTCCAGGACTACCGGGACGTCAGGGAGCGGCCCTACGACGCCATTTCGTCCATCGGTATGGCCGAACACGTCGGCTCGGTCCGCTACCGCGAGTACGCCGACACCCTCTTCGCCCTGCTGCGGCCCGGCGGCCGGCTGCTCAACCACCAGATCGCGCGCCGCCCCGAGCCCGACGAAACGGCCTACCGGATCGACGAGTTCATCGACGCCTACGTCTTCCCGGACGGCGAGCTGGCACCGCTCGGCACCACCGTCGGCGAACTGGAACGGGCCGGCTTCGAGGTCCGCGACGTGCAGTCGCTCCGCGAGCACTACGGCCTCACCCTGCGGGCCTGGGTGGCCCGGCTGCGGGAGAACTGGCCGGAGGCGGTCCGGCTCACCTCCCCGGGCCGGGCCCGGGTCTGGCTGCTCTACATGGCGGCCTGCGCGCTCGGCTTCGAGCACGCCCGGCTCGGCGTCAACCAGGTCCTGGCCGTCCGCACGGAGGACTCGGGGGCCTCGGGCCTCCCGTCGCGGCCCCGGGAGTGGCGGGAGTAGCGACGGCACGGGAACGGCACGGGCGCGGGACGGCAGGGCGCGCGGACGGAACGGCGAAGGCCCCGCGACCGGTCGGTCGCGGGGCCTTCGCCCGAGTTCTGCCGCCAGCTACTCGGTCTTGATGGCGGTCAGCATGTTCAGCCGGGCCGCGCTGCGCGCCGGCCACATGGCCGCGAGCACGCCCACCAGCGCCGCCAGCAGCAGGAAGAGGCCGATCCGGTCCCACGGCAGGACCAGCGAGTAGTGCGGGATGGACTTGGCGATGGTGGTGCCGCCCGCCCAGGCGAGGAAGACACCGCAGACCACGCCCAGGGACGCGCCGAAGAGGGAGATGACCACCGACTCCAGACGGATCATGTTCTTGACCCGGCCGCGGTCCAGGCCGACCGCCCGCAGCATGCCGATCTCCTGGGTCCGCTCGAAGACCGACATCGCCAGGGTGTTGACCACGCCGAGCACCGAGATGATCAGGGCCATGCCGAGCAGGCCGTACATGATGTTCAGAGCGGTGTTGATCATCCCGCCCATCTCGTTGCGCATGTCCTGCCGGGTCATCACGTTGACCGCCGGGTTGTTGCCCAGTGCGTCGAGGACCGCCTTCTCCGAGGCCTTGGACTCGCCGCCCTTGGCGTTCACGTACACCTCGGGGATGAGCGGGGTCTCCGCGTGCGCCAGGGCGATCCGGTCGTCGATGACGTAGGGGGAGAGCAGGCCTTCGAGGTCCTCGTAGACCGCGCCGACCTTGAGCCTGCCCTTCTTGCCGTCCTCGAAGGTGACGTCCAGGACCGAGCCGACGGTCAGCTTCTGGCTCTTGGCCGTCTTCTCCGCGACCGCGACCTCGCCGCGCGCGAGGCTCGCCAGGGAACCGCTGGTGACCTCGACGTTGAGCAGCTCGCCGATGGTGGCGGGGTTGACGCCGGAGGCGGCGCGGTACTGCTCGCCGACCTTCAGGGCGGTCGCGGTCTGCGGGGACACGGCGGTGATGCCCGGGGCCTTGGCCAGGGTCTCGGCGACCGACTTGTCCAGGCTGCCCACGCCCATGGCCATGGAGACCTTGTAGTCGGCCTTGAGCTTGTCGGTGCTCATCCGGTCCACGGCCTTGCCGACGGTGATGCCGATGACCGACATGGCGGTGACCAGGGTGAGGCCGATGGCCAGCGAGGCGGCGGTGACGGCGGTACGGCGCGGGTTGCGGACGGCGTTCTGGGCGGCCAGCTTGCCGGGGACGCCGAAGACCTTCTCCAGCACCGGGCGGATCACGGCGATCACCGGCCGGGCGAGCAGCGGGAGCAGCACGATCAGGCCGAGCATCAGCAGGAACCCGCCGGCGGCGACGGTGTACTTGCCGTCGGCGCCCTGGCCGACGCCGAGCAGGACGGTGCCGACGCCCAGCAGGCCGAGCACCGAGCCGAAGACGTTGCGCAGGACCAGCGACTTGGCGGTGGCCGGGAGGTGGGCGCTGCCCATGGCGGCGACCGGGGGGATCCGGCCGGTGCGCCAGGCCGGGATGAGCGCGGCGAGGGTGGTGACCACGACGCCGATCAGCACGCCGATGACGAGGGTGGCCGGGGCCACGACCAGGTCGCCGGCCGGGATCTTGGCGCCGAAGGAGTTCATCGCGGAGCGCATGGCGACCGCGAGGCCGACGCCGCCGAGCAGGCCGACGGCGGCGGAGATGACGCCGACCAGTCCGGCCTCGGCCAGCACGGACCGCATCACCTGGCCGCGCTTGGCGCCGACGGCGCGCAGCAGGGCCAGCTCCTTGGTGCGCTGGGCGACCAGCATGGTGAAGGTGTTGTAGATCAGGAAGATGCCGACGAAGAGCGAGATGCCGGCGAAGATCAGCAGCATCGTGCTGAAGGTGCTCATCTCGCGCTCAATGGCGCGGGCCTGCTCGTCGGCGAGCGCGGCGCCGGTCCTGGCCTCGGCGTGCTCGCCGACCAGCGGCTTGATCGCGGAGAGCAGGGTGTCGGCGGAGGTGCCGGCCTTGGCGGCGACCGTCAGGTCGTTGTAGTAGCCGGGCTTGAGGTAGAGCTGCTGGGTCTGGGGGGTGGTGAACAGCACCAGGCTGCCGCCGGCGTTGACCTGGCCGTCGTCGGTGGTGAAGACACCGCTGAGGGTGTACTCCTTCACCGGGCCGTTGGTGGCGACGCGGACCTTGTCGCCGACCTCGTACGCGCCCTTGTGGGCGGTCTCCCTGTCGAGGGCGATCTGGTCGGCACGGGTGGGTCCGGTGCCCTGGGTGAAGGCGTACTGCGGGTCCTTGCCGTCCTTGACCGGGGCGTAGTTGGAGCCGCGGTTGGCCCAGCCGGAGCCGATCAGCTTGCCGTTCTCGTCGCCGACGCCGGCGAAGCCGGAGATGCGGCCGGCCACGGTGGCGACGCCGTCGAGGGCCTTGACCTGGTCGAGGGTGCGCTGGCTGATGCCGGGCTCGCCCTCCTTGGAGCCGTCCTCGTTGCGGGTCTGGCCGTAGGAGGTGACGGCGACGGCGACGCCGTCGTAGCTCTTGGCGGACTGGCCGGAGAGGGCCTTGCCGACGGTGTCGCTGAAGACGAGGGTGCCGGAGACGAAGGCCACGCCGAGGGTGACGGCGAGCACCGTCATCAGCAGTCTGGCCTTGTGCGCCAGGATGTTGCGCAGGGCGGTACGGAACATGGTGGGGAATCCAGGAGTTCAGGGGTGGGCGGCGGACGCGAGGGGGCCGTGGCGGGCCGTACGGCGGGGCTGCCGGACGGTCAGCTGGTGCGGCCCTTGGCGTCGAAGTCCTTCATCCGGTCGAGCACCTGGTCGGGGCTCGGGCTGTGCATCTCGTCGACGATCCGGCCGTCGGCCAGGAAGATCACGCGGTCCGCGTAGGAGGCGGCCACCGGGTCGTGGGTGACCATCACGACGGTCTGGCCGAGCTCGCGCACGGAGTTGCGCAGGAAGCCCAGCACCTCGGCGCCCGAGCGGGAGTCCAGGTTTCCGGTCGGCTCGTCACCGAAGATGATCTCGGGGCGGGCGGCCAGCGCGCGGGCCACGGCCACGCGCTGCTGCTGGCCGCCGGAGAGCTGGGTGGGCCGGTGGGAGAGGCGACCGGACAGGCCGACCATCTCGATGACCGTCTCCAGCCACTGCTTGTCGGGCTTGCGGCCGGCGATGTCCATGGGGAGCGTGATGTTCTCCAGGGCGGTCAGCGTCGGCAGCAGGTTGAACGCCTGGAAGATGAAGCCGATCTTGTCCCGGCGGAGCTGGGTGAGCTGCTTGTCCTTCAGTGCGCCGAGCTCGGTGTCGCCGATCCGGACCGAGCCGGAGGAGAAGGTGTCCAGGCCCGCCACGCAGTGCATCAGGGTGGACTTGCCGGAGCCCGAGGGACCCATGATCGCGGTGAACTGCCCCTGGTGGAAGTCGACGGAGACGGTGTCCAGGGCGACCACCCGGGTCTCGCCCTGGCCGTACACCTTGGAGAGACCGGTGGCGCGCGCGGCCACGGCCTGGGCGGTGCGCGGGGCGTGGTTCATGGTGGTCACTTCGGTGCTCCTGTCGGGGCGGGGGACGCGTTCAGCGGGACGTTTCCATCCTCCTGGCGCCGGCCCGGCCCGGGATCAGCCGCCGAGCCCGTTCCCGGGGGGACCGCAGTCTGACGGCGGGGGGCGGGCGTACGACTCTGGTATGACGGCCCCCTCGGGGCAGGGGTGGCCCGGGGTGGCGTACGGCCGTGCCGAACGGCGTCGAAATCCCGTCATTTACGAATCGGGGACGACCGCCTCGCACAGGGGGCCGATCCTGGTGTTCTGTTAGCTGACGGTCACTCAGTCCCCAATAAAATCAGACAACATCGGAAAGAAGGCCGTCTGATGCGAGCGGTGTTCCGGTTAGGCTCACCATTGCGTTCACGGTTTTTGCACAAGAGCCGCACGCCTGGCCCGGATGGTGGAATGCAGACACGGCGAGCTTAAACCTCGCTGGCCTTCGGGCCGTGCCGGTTCGAGTCCGGCTCCGGGCACTCGCAGGCCGCCCCCTCCTTCCGGGGCGCCCGGCCCGGCGGAGCCCGCCTCTTTTGTCCACTGCGCTTCGCGCTGCCTTCTCCTAAGATCCTCCTCCAGCAGTAGAGTGATTTCTTTGCTAACGCATTACTCTTGATGCAAGGCCGCGCACGGTGGCCATGGAGGAGTGAGATGAGGAGCAGCAACCCGGTCTTCTCGCGACGGGGGTTCAGCCGCGACAACGGCGGCTACGCGGGCTTTGGCGCGCAGCCGCAGATGCAGGCCGGGACCGCGACCAACCCGTACGCGACCAACCCGTACGCCACCGACCCGCAGACCGGCATGCCGGCCGCCCCGGTCGCCGGCGGCGTGATGACCATCGACGACGTCGTGAGCCGTACGGCCATGACCCTCGGCACGGTCATCCTGACGGCCGTCCTGTCCTGGGTCCTGCTGCCCGTGGACCCGGCCAACATCAACAAGTCGTACGGCATCGCCGTCGGCGCCGCCCTCGTGGCGTTCGTCCTGGCGATGGTGCAGTCCTTCAAGCGCAAGCCCTCGCCCGCGCTGATCCTGGGCTACGCGGCGTTCGAGGGCGTGTTCCTCGGCGTGATCAGCGCCGCGGTCAGCACGTACATCTCCACGGGCGTCGTCATCCAGGCCGTGCTCGGCACGATGTGCGTCTTCGCCGCCGTGCTGTTCGCGTACAAGATGCGCTGGATCCGCGTCACCCGCCGCTTCTACGGCTTCGTGATGGCGGCCGCGCTGGGCTTCATCCTGCTGATGGCCGCGAACGCGCTGTTCGCGGTGTTCGGCGGCGGTGACGGCCTCGGCTTCCGATCCGGCGGCCTGGGCATCCTGTTCGGCGTCATCGGCGTGCTCCTCGGCGCGGCCTTCCTCGCCCTCGACTTCAAGCAGGTCGAGGACGGCGTGACCTACGGCGCCCCGCGCGAGGAGTCCTGGCTGGCCGCCTTCGGCCTGACCATGACCCTGGTCTGGATCTACCTGGAGCTGCTGCGGCTCTTCTCGATCCTCCAGGGCGACGACTAGTCGCAGGAGTCCACGGGATTCCACCGGAGTCCACGCGGTCGGCCCGGTGCCGGCCGCGACGGGGAAGGCCCCGCGAGCAACGCTCGCGGGGCCTTCCCGCGTTCGCGGACCGGACCGGGGCGGGCGGGCCGGCACCGGGCGGGGTCAGCCGAATTTTCTGGCGGCCCGGCGGAGGTCGTACTCGTGGAGGATGGCCTTGGCCTGGCCGTACGAGAGTTCGTACGCGCCGCGCAACCAGCTGAGTTTCTCCTCGAAGCGGACGAGGGAGGGGCCGTCGTCGACGGCCTGGAGCCAGTCGGACAGGTCACGACCGGTGGACTGCGGAATGCGGTCGATCATGTTGCGGTGGGTCTGCTCGGAGAACTCTACGGACATGGGCGCCTCCGGGGGTATGGCCGTGGTGCTGTTCTCTTCACGACACCATTCCGCAGTGTTCGCCTGTTGGCAATGGTGCCCGGACGGCGCGTAAGGTCGCTCGGGTGCTTGATACTTCGCCCCTGGACGCCGCCGTGGAACGTTTCGCCGACCGCCTGAGGGCCGCGCCGCAGAGCCGGCTGCAGCAGGGCGCGGCGGCCGAGGCGCTGGCGCTCGCACGGGAACTGGCGGTGCGCGCGCAGCGGCTGGAGGGCGTGGCGGAGCCGCGCGAGATGCCGGACGCGGGGCTCTTCGCGGTCGGGGACCAGGTGGCGGTCGCCGGCCGGGACCTGGCCGAGGCGCTGCGGCGGTTCACCCGGGAGGACGTACGGGAGGACTCCGGACAGGACGCCGGGGAGGGCGCGGACAGCGGGACGGCCCCGTCCGGGGATCTGGACGAGGCCGTGCGGCTGGTGGAGCAGGCGGAGATCAGAGCGATGCGATGACCCGGTCCGCCAGGATGTAGACGTTGCTGTCGGGGTCTTCGGAGTCCCCGCAGGAGAAGGTCAGGGCGTACGCGCCGGAGATCCCGGAGCCGCCCAGCAGCACCGGTGCGGTGCCCGACCGGAGCGCCTCGGCGAGTCGCTCGGCGGTCTCCCGGTGCCCCGGGGTCATGCACAGCGTGGTGCCGTCGGTGAAGACGTACACGTCCAGGGTGCCCAGCGGGCCGGGGCGGACGTCCGCGAGGGCCGTACGGGCCTCCGCGAGCTCCTCCAGCCGACTGACGGTGCGCTCGTGGTCGGCACCCGGGTGGGGCTGCACGGGCACGAAGTCGGGGTGCGAGGGGTGGCGCCGGCGCGCGGCGGCCAGCTCGGCGGAGTCCGCCGCGTGCTCGGGGTGGTCGTCCTCGAAGACCGCCTCCTCGGCCGGACGCGGCTCCAGGCCCACCAGGTCGGCCTGCCGGGGCAGGTAGACCGGGCTGTCCTCGCCCAGGCCGGTCAGGCCGCCGAGCAGCGAGGGGGCGTCGGCGGCGTCACGGGCCTCCTGCGCGGCCCAGAAGGCCCGTGCCTCGGCCAGCTCGCGCTCGCGCTCCTCGGCGAGGGCCTCGGCCACCGCGGCTCGTATTTCGGCGGCGGGGGTCTCCCCGCCGTGGCGGGCGTGCGGAACGGTCGCACCGCGCAGGTGGACCGAGGCCGCGAGCTCGTCACGCAGGGACGAGACCTGCTTGCGGAGACCGTGGACGGCGTGCAGCGCAGCAGCGCCCACGGCCGTGGCAGCGGCCGTGGTCAGCAGCAGGGCAAGAGACATGGCGCTCACTGACTAACTCCTGAGGTGATTCGATCCCCCGACTTCCTACAACAGCTTGTCCCGACAAGGGAATGGCGTGCAGTGCATTACGTCACGAAATGGACAGGGCTTTCGTCACGCCGGGCCCTCCCGGATATGCGTTGACCTGCAAAAACGCCGATCCCCCAGGACGAATGTCACATCCTGGGGGAGATTTGGTCACAAAACGGCCGCGGCGGGATTAGATTCGGCGTCAGTACGGCGCAACGATCTTGCCAACTCCTTGGGGCGTCTGGGGAGGGCTCGGGTCGCGCAGTCGACCGCCTACGGTCCGTACCGGCCCGGGACTAGCTGAGGCGCTCGATGACCATGGCCATGCCCTGGCCGCCGCCGACGCACATCGTCTCCACGCCGAACTGCTTGTCGTGGAACTGCAGGCCGTTGATCAGAGTGCCGGTGAGCCGGGCACCGGTCATCCCGAACGGGTGACCGACGGCGATGGCCCCGCCGTTGACGTTCAGCTTCTCCAGGGGGATCTCCAGGTCCCGGTAGGAGGGGATGACCTGGGCGGCGAAGGCCTCGTTGATCTCGAACAGGTCGATGTCGCCGACGGTCAGGCCGGCCCGCTTCAGCGCCTGCCGGGTGGCCTCGACCGGGCCCAGGCCCATGATCTCGGGGGACAGGCCGGTGACGCCGGTGGAGACGATCCGGGCCAGCGGGGTCAGGCCCAGCTCGCGCGCCTTGGTGTCGCTCATGATGACCACGGCGGCGGCACCGTCGTTCAGCGGGCAGCAGTTGCCCGCGGTGACCAGCCCGTCCGGGCGGAACACCGGCTTGAGGCCCTCCACGCCCTCCAGGGTGACGCCGGCGCGCGGGCCGTCGTCCTTGCTGACCACGGTGCCGTCCGGGGTGGTGACCGGGGTGATCTCCCGCTCCCAGAAGCCCTTCTTGATGGCTTCCTCGGCCAGGTTCTGCGAGCGGACGCCGAACTCGTCCATGTCCCGGCGGGTCACGCCCTTGAGCCGGGCCAGGTTCTCGGCGGTCTGGCCCATCGCTATGTACGCGTCCGGGACCAGGCCGTCCTCGCGCGGGTCGTGCCAGGACGAGCCCTCGCTCTGGGCGACGGCGGCGGTCCGGGCCTCGGCCTCGGCGAACAGCGGGTTGTGGGTGTCGGGCCACGAGTCCGAGTTCCCCCGGGCGAAGGAGGACACCATCTCGACACCCGCCGAGATGAAGACGTCGCCCTCGCCCGCCTTGATGGCGTGCAGCGCCATCCGGGAGGTCTGCAGCGAGGAGGAGCAGTAACGGGTGATCGTGGTGCCCGGCAGGAAGTCCATGCCCATCTGCACGGCCACGATGCGGCCCAGGTTGTTGCCCTGCTCGCCGCCGGGCAGGCCGCAACCCAGCATCAGGTCGTCGATCTCACGAGGGTCCAGCTCGGGGATCTTCGCCAGTGCGGCCTGGATGATCGTGGCGGTCAGGTCGTCCGGCCGGATGTCCTTGAGGGACCCCTTGAAGGCGCGCCCGATGGGCGAGCGGGCGGTGGAAACGATGACGGCTTCGGGCATCGGGACTCCAAGGAGGGGTGTGCGGCTGTGCGGACCGGATGCGAAGTTACCGCCCCGTACCGTCGGGGTCACCGCCTTCGCGGTGTGATGCGGGCCCCTTTTTCCACGAACCCCCTGCTCCCCAGGGCCTTGCCCGCTCCCACGCCCCCGAAACCACAGGCTGGCGCTCGGCAGCCGGCCCACCCCAGCCCGTCCCGCCGCCGGGGGAGTGCCGGCCGTGCCTCGGCCGTGCGGGGCGGGCGCGTCGGACCCGTCCGGCGGCCGTGTGGGCAGTCGTGCCGCTCGAGCAGGGGGGACCCCCATCGCCCTGCGGAACGCCTGCCCACACCTCCGGCGGAGGCCCGCCCACACCTCGGCGGGGCCGTCCGGGCCTTGGCGGGGGCCGTCCGGGCCTTGGTGGGGCCTGGTCGAGGTGCCGTCAGGCCGGGTGGGGCTCGATCGTGTCGGCGGGGCCGCCGGAGGCGGTCGCTTCGGCCGGCGCCGGCTCCGGAGAGGACTCCGGGGCCGGGAGGCGCCGCCGCCTGCGGTGCTTGAGGAGCGCCCACGGCCCACGCGCCGCGGTGACCTCCGTGCCCGCCTGCCCCGCCGCCGCGGACGCCGCCTTCGCCACCGGCAGCATGTCCTCGTCCCGCGACACGTCCAGCCGGTCGGACTCCGGCCACACCCCCAGCGCCGCGCACAGCGTGGGCAGCACCGCCATCGCCGCCGTCGCGTACCCCTCGGCCGACGGGTGGTACGAGTCCGGCCCGAACATCTCCCGCGGGTTCGCCGCGAACTCCGGCCCCAGCAGGTCGCCCATCGACACCGTCCGGCCGCCCTGTGCCACCACCCCTATGGTCTGCGCGGCCGCCAGCTGCCGGGACAGCCGCCGCGCCAGCCAGCGCAGCGGCTGGTACACCGGCTCGATCGTCCCCAGGTCCGGGCAGGTCCCGACGACCACCTCGGAGCCCGCCAGCCGCAGCCGCCGCACCGCCGCCGTCAGCAGCCGTACCGACTGCGTCGGCGGCATCCGCCGGGTCACGTCGTTCGCACCGATCATGATCACGCACACGTCCGGCGCGGGCCGGTCCCCGTCCAGCAGCAGTGAGACCTGACGGTCCAGGTCGTCGGACATCGCCCCGGACAACGCGACGTTCCGCATCTCCACCGGCCGCTCCGCGACCGCCGCCAGCCCCGAGGCCAGCAGCGCCGCCGGGGTCTGCCGGGCCCGCCGCACCCCCAGCCCGGCCGCGGTCGAATCGCCGAGCATGGCCAGCCGCAGCGGCCCCGGGCTCAGCTCGGGGCCGCCGAACTCGGTCCCGTACAGCCCGTCCGCCCGCGGCGGGTCGGGCAGCCCCGTGCCCACCGTCCGCTTCGCCAGCTGGACCTCCGCCAGGACCACCCCCACAGTCGCGACACCGAGCAGGCCCAGCCCGCCCCCTCCGTACGCCGCGCCCGCCGCGATGCGGCGGGCCGTCCTCGCTCTGGACACCCTTCGTGCCACCTCCTCGTCGCCGGACGGGTGCCGGACTGTCTGTCCGCTTCCTGCCCGTTAACGACGCTCGGCCAATCCCTTTCCGCATACTCTGGCGGCACCTCCCGGAGAACCCGTGGAGTCCCGTCCCTGGAGAACATGGTGCAATTCCACGACTCGATGATCAGCCTCGTCGGCAACACCCCGCTGGTGAAGCTCAACCGTGTGACCGAAGGACTTCAGGCCACCGTCCTGGCCAAGGTCGAGTACTTCAATCCGGGCGGCTCCGTGAAGGACCGCATCGCCCTGCGCATGATCGAGGCCGCCGAACAGAGCGGCGCCCTCAAGCCCGGCGGCACCATCGTGGAGCCGACCAGCGGCAACACGGGCGTCGGACTCGCCATCGTGGCCCAGCAGAAGGGCTACAAGTGCATCTTCGTCTGCCCGGACAAGGTGTCGATGGACAAGATCAACGTCCTGCGCGCGTACGGCGCCGAGGTGGTCGTCTGTCCGACCGCCGTCGACCCCGAGCACCCGGACTCGTACTACAACGTCTCCGACCGGCTCGTCCGTGAGACCCCGGGCGCCTGGAAGCCCGACCAGTACAGCAACCCGAACAACCCCCGTTCGCACTACGAGACCACCGGCCCCGAGCTGTGGGAGCAGACGGACGGGAAGATCACCCACTTCGTCGCGGGCGTCGGTACCGGCGGCACCATCTCCGGCACCGGCAACTACCTCAAGGAGGTCTCCGGCGGCAAGGTGAAGGTGATCGGCGCCGACCCGGAGGGCTCCGTCTACTCCGGCGGCTCCGGCCGCCCGTACCTGGTCGAGGGCGTCGGCGAGGACTTCTGGCCCACCGCCTACGACCAGAACGTCGCCGACGAGATCATCGCGGTGTCCGACAAGGACTCCTTCCAGATGACCCGCCGCCTGGCCAAGGAGGAGGGCCTGCTGGTCGGCGGCTCCTGCGGCATGGCCGTGGTCGCCGCCCTGCGCGCCGCCGAGGGCCTCGGCCCGGACGACGTGGTCGTCGTCCTCCTGCCGGACAGCGGCCGCGGCTACATGAGCAAGATCTTCAGCGACGAGTGGATGTCGGGCCACGGCTTCCTGGAGGACACGGGCCCGTCGGCGCGCATCGGGGAGGTCCTCGCCGACAAGCAGGGCACCATGCCCTCGCTGGTGCACATGCACCCGGAGGAGACCGTCGGCCAGGCCATCGAGGTGCTCCGCGAGTACGGCGTCTCCCAGATGCCGATCGTCAAGCCGGGCGCCGGCCACCCCGACGTGATGGCCGCCGAGGTCATCGGTTCCGTGGTGGAGCGCGAGCTGCTCGACGCCCTGTTCACCCAGCGGGCCGCGCTCTCCGACCCGCTGGAGAAGCACATGAGCGCGCCGCTGCCGCAGGTCGGCTCCGGCGAGCCGGTCTCCGACCTGATGGAGGTGCTCGGCGAGGCCGACGCCGCCATCGTCCTGGTCGAGGGCAAGCCCACCGGCGTGGTCAGCCGCCAGGACCTGCTGGCCTTCCTCGCCAAGGGCGCCAGGTAACAGGGCGTGCGGGCGCCCGCCGGACCGTGAACCGGCACGAAGCCGACACGTGACGGCAGCACCCGCTTAACACGCCTCCGGCACAGTGGTGGATGTCGGCAGGACCCGCCCCGACGGGCGGCCCGGCCGGCACCACCGAACGGCGTCGTGCACCTCCGGAGCGGCTCCCGGACCGTACGCACGCCATGGACGCGGACCCCGGCCCTGACCAGGTCGCCCGTGTCCTCCAGGCGGGGACCGCCGTCGTCCCGCCCCCCGGCCCGAGGCCGGGGGTGCGGCGGTCCCCGCCTGATTTTTTTTGCGTCCGGGGGCGGCGCGGCCGTCCAGCCCTTGGGCCCCCGCTTGCCGTCCTGCATAGGTGCATGCAGAGTGCTGCATGACTGAATACAGTTGCACCCGGACGGAGGACACCCCCGCATGACCGACAGCCCGGCCGCCCGGCTGCAGAAGCTGTTCGAGGGGCACCGGCTGACGCCGACCCAGCGCCGCATCGCGCACTGCATGGTGCGCGGCGCCGCCGAAGTGCCCTTCCTGTCCAGCGTGGAGCTCGCCGAGCTCGCCGGTGTCAGCCAGCCCTCGGTCACCCGGTTCGCGGTCGCGCTCGGCTTCGACGGCTACCCGGCCCTGCGCAGGTACCTCCGCGAGGTCGCTCCCGCGGAGCCGCCCCGCGCCGCCGGCCAGGCCGAGCACAACTCCTACCAGCAGGCCGTGCACGCCGAGATCGAGAACCTCCGCCACCTGGCCGAGATGCTCGCCGACCCCGGCCCCGCAGAGGAGGCCGGCCGGGTGCTGGCCGGCTCCGTCCCGCTGCCCGTGCTGGGGTTGCGCGCCGCGTCCTCGCAGGCGCGCGGCTTCGCGTACTTCGCGGGCAAGGTGCACCCCGACGTACGGCTGCTCGACGAGGGCGGCTCCATGCTCGCCGACCGGATCGACGCGGCCGCCGGCGCCGGTGCGACCGCCCTGCTCTGCTTCGCGCTGCCCCGGCACCCGCGCGAGGTCCTCGAAGCCCTGGAGTACGCCCGGTCCACCGCCGGCCTCACCGTGGTGACCGTGGCCGACTCCGCGTTCGCCCCGGTGGCCCGCCACTCCGACCTGCTGATCCCGGCCCCGGTGGGCACCGGCCTGGCCTTCGACACCGCCTGCGCGCCGATGTTGCTCGGCCGGGTGCTGCTGGAGGCCATGGCCGACGCCCTGCCCGGCGCCCAGGCCCGCCTGGAGTCCTTCGACGCGAAGGCCGCCGCCCGCGGCCTCTTCGTCGAGTAGCCCCGCCCCGCCTCCGCCCCTTTGCCCGGCCTCCGCCCGGTGCCTTCGCCCGGTGCCTCCGCCCGGCGGCTCAGCGGTAGTTCAGCTCGGCCAGTTCCGTCGCCAGCCGGGTGCGCAGCGCGGGGATCCGGGCCAGCAGTGGCAGCACCGCGTTGCGCGCCGAGCGCAGGATCCCGTTCCGGGTCGTGGCGACCCGGGTCATCCGGTCGGTGAGGGCCACCACCCGCAGGGCCACCGGGCGCCGGCGCGCCTCGTAGCCGTCGAGGTCGCCGGAGGCCAGGGCGCGGCCGAGGGCGTGGCCGTCCTGGATGCCGGTGTTCATGCCCTGGCCGCCGGCCGGGCTGTGCACGTGCGCGGCGTCCCCGGCGAGGAACAGCCGCCCGGCGCGGTAGCGGTCGGCGACCCGGTGGTGGATCCGGAACCGGGACGACCAGACGAGCGAGGTGACCGTGGCCTGGCCCGGGGCCCGCTCGTCCAGCAGGCGGCGGACGAAGGCGAGGTCCGGTTCGGCGGGTGCCTCGTCGACGGTGGCGACGATCCGGTAGCGCCCGCCGGGCAGCGGAGCGACCACGGTGAGGCCGGCGGCGGCGAAGGTGAGCGAGACCTCCCCGGCGCCCGGCGCCCAGTCCATGGCCACGTCGGCGAGGACGAAGGACTCCGCGTACGCGTTGCCCGAGAAGGGGATCCCGGCGGCCTCGCGGACCGAGCTGTGCATGCCGTCCGCGCCCACGGCGTACGCGGCGCGCAGGGTCTCTCCGGTGGCGGTGGTCAGGGTGACCCCCTCGGAGTCCTGGGTGACCCCGGTGACCTCGTAGGGGCGGTGCACCTCCCCGCCGAGGGCGCGCAGCCGGTCCAGGAGCACGGCCTCGGTCTCGTACTGGGGGACCATCAGCGCGTACGGGTGGGCGGTGGCCAGGCCGCCGAAGTCGATCGCGGCGAGCGGGCGGGCCCCGTCGCGGATCCGGAACCGGCTGACCGGGTTGCCGCGGCCGACGAGCTCGGCGGACAGCTTGCCGCTCGGGTCGAGCTCGTCGAGGACCTCCAGGGTGCGGGCGTGCACCACGGCCGCGCGGGAGGTATTGGCTCCCTCGGCCTGTCGGTCCAGGAGCACGAAGTCCACACCGGCCCCGGCGAGGGTCACGGCGAGGGCGAGGCCGGTCGGGCCGGCGCCCACGATGGCGACCTCGGTGCGGGCGGGCAGCGGGAGTGCGGCGGTGCTGGTCATGGCGGCCTCCTCCAGGTTGCCAACATTTGTTGGCCAACGTCTGTTGACTCAAGGGTGCGCCGCCCCGACTGGAAAGTCAACAGGCGTTGGCCTACATTTGTTGGCATGACAGCGCGAAAGTCGGACGAGACCAAGGCGGCGATCCTGCGGGCCGCCCGGGACCGGTTCGCCGCCCACGGATACGAGCGCACCACCATCCGCGCCGTCGCGGCGGACGCGGACATCGACCCCTCCATGGTCATGCGGTACTTCGGCAGCAAGGAGGGGCTCTTCGACGCCGCCCTCGCCGTGGACCTCCGGATGCCGGACCTCACCGCCGTCCCGGCGGCGGACCTCCCCGCGGCCCTGGTCGCCCACTTCGTGCGGCGCTGGGAGTACGACCCGGCCGACGACGCCCTGCTGGTCCTGCTGCGCTCGGCGGTCACCAACGAACAGGCGGCGGCCCGGATGCGCGAGGTCTTCGCGGCCCAGGTCGCCCCCGCCCTGGCCGCCGCTCTCGGCCCCGACCGGGCCGCCCGGTCCGCGGGCCTGGTCGCGGCCCAGCTCCTGGGCCTGGCCCTGACCCGCTACCTGCTCCGCCTCCCCGCGGTCACGGCCCTGGACACCGCCGCCCTGACCGCCGCCTACGCCCCGGCCATCGCGGCGACGCTGCGGGCCTGACCCCCGCGCGCGTGAAGGGGGACGGCTCAGACCGGGCGCCATACCGCGTGTACGGCGGCCAGGGCGAGCTCTCCGCCGGACGCGGCCCCTGTTCCGTCGTGGCCGGCCAGCGCGAACGCCCGGGCACGAAGGCGGTGACCATCCACGGCGGGTCGGCTTCCGGATCGGCGTCGACCACCTGTGCGGTGTAGTGCCCGCCGACCCGCCGGGCGGCCTCCACCTCGGTCCGGAAACGGGCCCGGAAGCCGGGAAGCGCTGCCAGTTCCGGACGGGCCGGCTTCACGGCCACCAGCCGCCCGCCACGGGAGCGGCCCTTGTGCACCCGGCCCATGCCGCCCTCGCCGAGCTTCGCGAGGATCTCGAACTCGCCCACCTGCCGCGGATCGTCGGGACCGAGTGCCTGCATGCGCCGCCTCCCCCTCCGTCTCCCGCCGGGCCTCCCCGGTGCCCGCGCTGTGCCGTACGGAGATCTGCTCACGGCAACAGCCCGTCGGTGCCGGGGAGTTGTCATCGTGCCGCACCGGTCGTGCGGGGCGCCAGACGTGGTCAGGGTGCGGCCGGGGAGTCCAGCAGGGCGTTCGGACGGTCGCCGCCCGCCTCCGCCACGATGTCCTCGGCCGTCTGGGCCCGGCGGACGAGGGCGAAGCGGACGGCACCGTCCGGCTGCACGGTGAAGCCGTACACGGCGGGCCGCGGCAGGCTGTTGTAGCCGTAGTGGGCCGTGAAGAAGTACGCGCCGGTGTCCGGGACGGCGATCAGGTCGCCGGGCGCCAGCTCCGGCAGCGCGCGGCCCTCCGCGACCAGGTCGCCGGAGAAGCAGGCCGGCCCCGCGATGTCCTGCGCCACCGGCGGCCCCGCCTTCGGCGCGCCCTTGGCGTCGTACGCCAGCACCCGCACCGGCCACGAGGCCGGGGCGTACACGGTCCGGGTCAGCACCTGCACCCCCGCGTGGGTCAGCGCGATCGGCCGCCCGCCCGTGCTCTTGGTGTACTCCACCCGGGCCAGCACCAGCCCGTGCTTGGCGAGGAGGGACCGGCCGAACTCGGTCACCAGCCCGTAGCGCCCCGAGAACAGGCCCGGCACGACCTCCCGGAGGACCGCGACGTACTCCGCGTACGCCGGCGCCTCCTCGTCGGAGGCGAAGTTCACCGGCAGCCCGCCGCCGATGTCCAGGGTGTCCACCTGCTGCCGGCCGGCCGCCGCGTTGATCTCCTCCGCCAGTTCGTACAGCTCCCGCACCCCCTCCGCGATCAGCGGCAGCGCCACGCCCTGCGAACCGGAGTGGGTGTGCAGCCGGGTGAGCCACGGGCGCTCCAGGTACGCCCGTACGAGCCACTCGCGCGCCCCCGGGTCCTGGAGCGCCACGCCGAACTTCGAGGTGGCCGTCGCCGTGGAGGTGGCCAGGATGGCACCGGGGCCGAGCTGCGGATTCACCCGGATCCCCAGCGGGGAGGCGGTCGGCGCGGCGGCGACCAGCGCGTCCAGGCGCTCCAGCTCCTGCCGGTTGTCGGCGTTCACCGCCACGCCCAGCGCCAGCGCCTCGCGCAGCTCCGCCGGGGTCTTGGCGGGGGAGTCCAGCACGGTCCGCTCCGGCGCCACCCCGGCCGCCCGCGCCAGCGCCAGCTCACCGGGACTGGCCACTTCGCAGCCGATCCCGCAGCCGGCCAGCAGCCGGAGCACCGGCACCAGCGGGGCCGCCTTGGCGGCGAAGGCGTGCAGGACCGGCGTGCCGGGCGGCAGGGCGGCCGCGAAGGCGGCCCGCAGGGCGGCGGCGGAGGAGCGGATCCCGGCCGTGTCCAGCAGGCAGACCAACGGGTCCGCGCCGTCCCCTCCGCCGTCCGGTCCGCCGGCCAGCCCCTGCGCCACGGCGGCACGTACGGCCAGGTCACGGCGGGCGGCGGGGGAGTCGGCGATGGAGGCGGCGGGGGCGTCGGCGGGGCCGGCGGCGGCCGCGGCGGAGCCGGAGCGGGTGGAATCCGTACCGGAGTCGAGGGCCATGTCCGCCAGCCAACCACCCGGCGCGTCCGCCCGCAGCTGTTGACTGAATCTATTCAGAGCGCGAGGATGTGAATGGATTGACCAACATCGGAGGAGGCACAGCCATGTCAGGACCCCGCCCCGTTCGCGCTGCGCGAGGACTTGAGCTCAGCACCCTGGGATGGCAGCAGGAGGCCGCCCTCCGGATGCTCCAGAACAACCTCGACCCCGAGGTCGCCGAGCACCCCGACAAGCTCGTGGTCTACGGCGGCACCGGCAAGGCGGCCCGCGACTGGCGCTCCTTCGACGCGATGGTCCGCACCCTGCAGACCCTCAAGCAGGACGAGACCATGCTGGTCCAGTCCGGCCGCCCGGTCGGCGTGATGCAGACCCACGAGTGGGCCCCGCGCGTCCTCCTCGCCAACTCCAACCTGGTCGGCGACTGGGCCAACTGGGAGGAGTTCCGCCGCCTGGAGGCCCTCGGCCTCACCATGTACGGCCAGATGACCGCCGGCTCCTGGATCTACATCGGCACCCAGGGCATCCTCCAGGGCACCTACGAGACCTTCGCCGCCGTCGCCGCCAAGAAGTTCGGCGGTACCCTCGCCGGCACCATCACCCTCACCGCCGGCCTCGGCGGCATGGGCGGCGCCCAGCCGCTCGCCGTCACCATGAACGACGGCGTCGCGATCTGCATCGACTGCGACCCGCGCGCCATCGAGCGCCGCATCGAGCACCGCTACCTCGACGTGAAGGCCGACAACCTCGCCCACGCCCTCCAGCTCGCCACCGAGGCCCGCGACCAGCGCAAGCCGCTCTCCATCGGCCTGCTGGGCAACGCCGCCGAGCTGCTCCCGCAGATGCTCGCCGAGGGCGCCCCGATCGACATCGTGACGGACCAGACCTCCGCCCACGACCCGCTGTCCTACCTCCCGGTCGGCGTGGCCTTCGAGGACATGGCCGACGCCGCTGCCAAGGACCCGGCCGGCTTCACCTCCCGCGCCCGCGAGTCCATGGCCCGGCACGTCGAGGCCATGGTCGGCTTCATGGACGCCGGCGCCGAGGTCTTCGACTACGGCAACTCCATCCGCGGCGAGGCCCAGCTGGCCGGCTACGACCGCGCGTTCGCCTTCCCCGGCTTCGTCCCCGCCTACATCCGCCCGCTGTTCTGCGAGGGCAAGGGCCCGTTCCGCTGGGCCGCCCTGTCCGGCGAGGCCTCCGACATCGCCAAGACCGACAAGGCGATGCTGGAGCTCTTCCCGGAGAACGAGTCCCTGCACCGCTGGATCAAGATGGCCGGCGAGCGCGTCCACTTCCAGGGCCTGCCCGCCCGCATCTGCTGGCTCGGCTACGGCGAGCGCGACAAGGCCGGCGAGCGCTTCAACGACATGGTGGCCAGCGGCGAACTGGCCGCCCCCCTCGCGATCGGCCGCGACCACCTCGACTGCGGCTCGGTGGCCTCCCCGTACCGCGAGACCGAGGCCATGCTGGACGGCTCCGACGCCATCGCCGACTGGCCGCTGCTCAACGCCATGGTCAACGTGGCCTCCGGCGCCTCCTGGGTCTCCCTCCACCACGGCGGCGGCGTCGGCATGGGCCGCTCCATCCACGCGGGCCAGGTCACCGTCGCCGACGGCACCCCGCTGGCCGGCGAGAAGATCCGCCGCGTCCTGACCAACGACCCGGGCATGGGCGTCATCCGCCACGTCGACGCCGGCTACGACATCGCCGAGTCGGTCGCCGACGCGAAGGGCGTCCGCGTCCCGATGCGCGAGGGTGACTCCGCGTGACCGAGCGAACCGGGGGCTCCGCCCCCGATCCCGCCGGGCCGCAGGCCGCAGGCCTGCGCCCGGCGCCGGCCGCGGCGCCCCCGGCGGGCTCCGCGGCCTCCGGCCCGGCAGCCCCCGCAGCCCCCGGGGGAGGAACCAGCTTCCACGGCATGTGGAACGAGCTCGCCCCCATCGGCCGCGACCGCGGCACCCGCGGCTACCGCCGCTACGCCTGGACCGAGGCCGACACGGAGTGCCGGGCCTGGTTCCGGGCGGAAGCGACGAGCCGCGGGCTCACCTACGAGCTCGACCGCAACGGCAACCAGTGGGCCTGGCTCGGCGACCCCGCCGCGGGCGACGCCGTGGTCACCGGCAGCCACCTCGACTCCGTCCCGGACGGCGGCGCCTTCGACGGCCCGCTCGGTGTCGTCTCCTCCTTCGCCGCCCTCGACGAACTCCGCGCCCGGGGCGTGGAGTTCACCAGGCCGCTCGCCATCACCAACTTCGGCGACGAGGAGGGCGCCCGCTTCGGGCTGGCCTGCGTCGGCTCCCGGCTCAGCGCCGGACAGCTGACCAAGGAGAAGGCGTACGAGCTGCGCGACGCAGCCGGCACCACCCTCCCGCAGGCCATGGAGGCCGCCGGGCACGACCCCGACACCATCGGGCCGGACCCCGAACGCCTCGCCCGCATCGGCGCGTTCGTGGAACTGCACGTCGAGCAGGGCCGCGCCCTGGCTGTGTCCGACAGCGGCTCCGCCGCGGGGTCCGGCTCCCCGGTCGGCATCGCCTCCGCCATCTGGCCGCACGGCCGCTGGCGGTACGACTTCCACGGCGAGGCCAACCACGCCGGCACCACCCGCCTGGTGGACCGCCGCGACCCGATGCTGGCCTACGCCGAGACCGTGCTCGCCGCCCGCCGCGAGGCCGAGCTGGCGGGCGCGGTCGCCACCTTCGGCAAGATCTCCGTCGAGCCGAACGGGGTCAACGCGATCCCCTCGCTGGTCCGGGGCTGGCTGGACGCCCGCGCCTCCGACCAGGTCGCGCTCGACCAGGTGATCGACGGCATCCGCAAGGCCGCCGGCGAATACGCCGACCGGCACGGCATCGAACTGGCCGTCACCCGGGAGTCCTTCACCCCGGTGGTCGAGTTCGAGCACGCCCTGCGCGACGAACTGGGCCGGATCCTGGGCGAGAAGACCCCCGTCCTGGGCACGGGCGCAGGACACGACGCCGGAATCCTCTCCGCCGCCGTGCCCACCGCGATGCTGTTCGTGCGCAACCCCACCGGCGTCTCCCACTCCCCGGCGGAGTTCGCCGCCGAGGACGACTGCGTCGCCGGCGTCCTCGCCCTCGCCGACGTACTGGAAGGACTCGCGTGCCGGTGACCACCACGTACTGGCTGGAACACGCCTGGCTCGGCACGACCGTCGAGCCGGGCGTGACCCTCGACGTGTCCGCGGACGGCCGGATCGCCGCCGTCCGCACCGGGACGGACACGCCCCCGCCCGGCGCGGAGGTGCTCCGCGGCCTCACGGTCCCCGGCCTCGCCAACGCCCACAGCCACGCCTTCCACCGCGCCCTGCGGGGCACCGTGCAGGTGGGCTCGGGCACCTTCTGGACCTGGCGCGAGGTCATGTACTCCGTCGCCCAGAACCTCACCCCCGACACCTACTTCGACCTCGCCCGGGCGGCGTACGCGGAGATGGCGCTGGCCGGCATCACCAACGTGGGCGAGTTCCACTACGTCCACCACGCGCCCGGCGGCACCCCCTACGCCGACCCCAACGCGATGGGCGAGGCGCTGATCGAGGCGGCCGCCGCGGCCGGCATCCGGATCACCCTGCTGGACACGGCGTACCTGTCGAGCGGCTTCGGCGAGGCGCCCAACCGGCACCAGCTGCGGTTCTCCGACGGCACCGCCGACGCCTGGGCCGAGCGGGCGTCCGCCCTCAAGCCCCGCGACCACGCCCTGATCGGTGCCGCCGTGCACTCCGTACGGGCCGTACCGGCCGATCAGCTGGCCACCGTCGCCGCATGGGCGGGACAGCGGCAGGCCCCGCTGCACGTGCACCTGTCCGAGCAGACCGCCGAGAACGACGCCTGCCTGGCCGCGCACGGCCGCACGCCCACCCAGCTGCTCGCCGACCACGGGGTGCTCGGCCCGCGCACCACCGGCGTCCACAACACGCACCTCACCGACGGCGACATCGCCCTGCTGGGCGGCTCCGCCACCGGCACCTGCATGTGCCCCACCACCGAACGCGACCTCGCCGACGGCATCGGCCCGGCCGTACGGCTGCAGCAGGCGGGCAGCCCGCTCTCGCTGGGCAGCGACAGCCACGCGGTGGTGGACCTGCTGGAGGAGGCGCGTGCGATGGAGCTCAACGAACGGCTCCGCAGCCGGACGCGGGGGCACTGGACGGCGAACGCGCTGCTGACCGCCGCCACGGCGGACGGCCACGCGGCGCTGGGGCTGCCGGACGCGGGCCGCCTGGAGGCGGGCGCGCTCGCCGACTTCACCACCATCGCCCTGGACTCGGTCCGTACGGCGGGTCCGCTGCCACGGCTCGGCGCGGAGACGGCGGTCTTCGCGGCCACCGCGGCCGACGTCCGCCACACGATCGTGGCGGGCCGCCACATCGTCCGCGACGGTCACCACACCCTCGTCCCGGACGTCCCGTCGGCCCTGGCCGAAGCCATCGCCGCGGTCCGCGGCTGACGTTGCCTTTGCCCCACCCCGCCCCTTCCCGAAACCGGGGCTGACGCCCCGGAGCTCCGACCCCGTTCGGGGGCCGCGCCGGCCGTGGCGGGCCTGCGGCGCCGTTGTGGTCGGCCGCGCAGTTCCCCGCGCCCCCAGGGGGGCGCCCCGCAGGGGCGCGGGGAACTGCGCGATCAGCCCGGGCGGCGCCGCAGGCCCGTGATGACCTGCCAGCCCCGAACGGGGGCGGGGTCCGGGGGCGGAGCCCCCGGTTTCGGGAAGGGGCGGGGAGGGGAAAGGGCGAAGCTCTGAGAGGAACCCATGACCACCACAGCCATCACCCACATCGGCAGCCTCGTCACAAACGACCCCGCCCTCGGCGAAGGCCCCCTCGGCCTGGTCACGGACGCCGCCGTCGTCATCGAGGACGACACCATCGCCTGGGTCGGCCAGTCGGCGAAGGTACCCGCCACGGACACCGCGTTCGACGCGGACGGCCGGGCCGTCATCCCCGGCTTCGTGGACAGCCACAGCCACCTCGTCTTCGCGGGCGACCGCACGCAAGAGTTCAACGCCCGCATGTCCGGCCGCAGCTACTCCGCCGGCGGCATCCGCACCACCGTCGCCGCCACCCGCGCCGCCACCGACGCCGAGCTGGAGGCCAACCTCCTGCGCCACCTCCACGAGGCGCGCCGCCAGGGCACCACCACCTTCGAGACCAAGTCCGGATACGGGCTCACCGTCGAGGACGAGGCCCGCGCCCTGCGCATCGCCGCCGCGCACACCGAGGAGGTCACCTACCTCGGCGCCCACATCGTCTCCCCGGACTACGCCGAGGACCCCGCCGCCTACGTGGACCTCGTCACCGGCCCGATGCTGGAGGCCTGCGCCCCGTACGCACGCTGGGTGGACGTGTTCTGCGAGAAGGGCGCCTTCGACGGCGACCAGGCCCGCGCCGTCCTCACCGCGGGCCGGGCCAAGGGCCTGATCCCACGGATCCACGCGAACCAGCTCAGCTTCGGCCCGGGCGTGCAGCTGGGCGTGGAGCTGGGCGCGGCCTCGGCCGACCACTGCACCCACCTCACCGACGCGGACGTCGACGCCCTGGCGAACTCCGAGACCGTCGCCACCCTCCTGCCCGGAGCCGAGTTCTCCACCCGCGCCCAGTGGCCCGACGCCCGCCGGCTGCTCGACGCGGGCGCCACCGTCGCCCTGTCCACCGACTGCAACCCCGGCTCCTCCTACACGAGCTCCATGCCGTTCTGCATCGCCCTCGCGGTCCGGGACATGGGCATGACCCCCGACGAGGCCCTGTGGTCCGCCACCGCGGGCGGTGCCCGCGCACTGCGCCGCACCGACATCGGCCGGCTGGCCCCCGGAGCGCGCGCCGACCTGGCCCTGCTGGACGCCCCGAGCCACGTCCACCTGGCCTACCGGCCGGGCGTCCCGCTGGTCTCGGCGGTCTGGCAGAAGGGCGTGCGCGTGCACTGAAGGACCGCCCGGAGCAGGGCCCGTCCGGGTCCCCCGGCTTGTTCCGTCCCTTGTCTTCCCTCCGCAAGGTCCCCGGCGTACCTTGAGCCCCCAATCTGATGTGCCGTCAGTAACTTGTGGTACGAGGGGAAGACCAAGGTGTCCGACCGGATACGCTCCACCGCGCTCCTGATCGCCTCCGCGCTCGCCGGTTCGGCGGCGGCCGTCCTGGCCGCCGCCCCCGCGGCCCACGCCGAAGTGGTCGACGTCAAGTACGACTGCAAGACCCCCATCGGCGACAAGTCGGCCGTCTCGCCCATCGACATCAAGGCGGTGAAGGAGGGCGAGGGCTACAAGCTGACGATGTCGTTCCAGAAGGGCGTCTCCTCCAGCCCGGTCGAGCTCGGCAAGGGCGCGATGAGCCCCAGTGCGCTGATCGTCGTCAAGGGCGCGGAGGAGGCGAGCGTCCCCGTCTCGGGCCCGCCCAACCCCGAGGCCGCGCCCGCCAACACCCCCATCAAGATCACGGACCTCTCCGGCACCTACAAGCCGAAGAAGTCCGGCAAGGTCACCTTCACCCCGGGCGTCCTCACCATCAAGGCGCTGGGCACGACCACCACCTGCACCCCGGGCAACGGCCCGAAGCCCTCGCTGGAGCTGGAGGTGACCGCCGCGGGCGGCGGCAACGACGGCAGCGGCGGCGGCAGCGGCACCTCGGGCACCGAATCCGACAGCCTGCCGCAGACCGGACCCGCCGACTCCGCCCTGGCCCTCGGCACCCTGGGCGGCACCGTCCTGCTCTCCGGCGCGGCCGGCGTGCTCTGGCTGACCCGGCGCGGGCAGCGGGCCCGGTCCTGAAGGTCCCCCCGATGCACGCGCGACACCGCCGGCGCCACCGAGTCCCCTGCGCCGTCCCCCCACGCGTCCGCCGGAACCCGCGCCGGGCCGCCGCCCCGCTGGCGGCCCCGCTCGCCGCCTTCCTGCTGGTCGCGGCGGCCCCGGCAGACCCGACGGACCGCACGGGCCCCGCGGTCCCGGCCGCCCGCGCGGCCTCCGTGACCCCCATGACCCCCGCGGCGGACCCCGGATGGACCGCCGAGCCGGCCACGGCCCCGTCCTCCGCCGCCCCGTCCTCCTCCGCTCCCCGTCCGTTCTTCTACCTGGAGGGACCGGCCGGCGGCGTGCTGGAAGACCGCCTCGTCCTCGCCAACCCCACCGACCGGGAGCGCGTCATCACCCTGCGCGGGGCCGACGCGTACAACACGGCGGACGGCGCCTTCGCGGTGCGCCCGCCCGGCTCCTCCACCGCGGCCGGCCCCTGGATCAGCTTCGGCACCCACGGCACGGTCAGGGTCCCGCCCCGGCACCGCGCGGTGGTCCCCTTCACGGTCACCCTGCCGCCCGACGCGGTGCCCGGCGACCATCCGGTCGCGGTGGTCGCCGCGGAAGCCGGCCACGAGGCGGGCGTACGCGTCCACCTGCGGGTCAGCGGTCCCACGCTGGCCGCCCTCACCGTCGAGGAAGTGTCGGTGACCGGCCGCGGGGCGGCCGCCCGGGTCCGCTACGCCCTCGTCAACCGGGGGAACGTGGCCCTGTCCCCGGAGGCGGCACTGCGCACGGACGGCCTGTTCGGCGGTCCGGAGGCCGGCTCCGCCCGCCGGCTGCCGGTGGAACTGCTGCCCGGCCAGCGGGTGGAGCTGACCGAACCCTGGCCCGGCGCCCCGGTGCTGGACGCGGTGGACGTCACCCTCACCGTCACCGCACCCGGCGGCGCCCGCGCCACCGGCACGGCCACGGCCCGCTTCGTGCCCTGGTCCGCCGCGGGCTGGACCGGAGCCGGCCTGATCGCCCTGGCGGCCGTGGCCCTCGCCGCCCGGCGCCTGGCCCGTTCCCGGCGCCGGGAACCCGCCCCGGCCGCCCTGCCGCCCACCCCACCCTCCGTACGGGAACCCGAGCTGACGGGAGCGTCGACGTGAGTACCACCCCCGCCCCGCGCCGGGCCGCCCGGATCCGCGCGGTGCTCACCGCCCTGCTCCTGCTGGCCCTGTCCGCCGGGCCGGCCGGGGCGGCACCGCGGAGCCCCGCCGCCCCGGCCGCCCCCGCCGAGGGGAAGGCCGCGGCCGAGCTGTCGCTGAAGGAGGCGGCCACCGGCACCGAGGTCACCGTCAACGGGACGGGCTGGCCCGCCGGGACGGTGGTCATGCTGCTGCTCTGCGGGCAGAACATGATCGGTGGCACCAACAGCTGCGCCAACGAGGCCGGGCAGGCGGCCTCGGTCGGAGCCGACGGGACGTTCCGCAAGGCCCTCTCCGTCGTGGCCCCGCCCAAGCCCTGCCCCTGCGTGGTCAACGTGACCTCCGTAAACGGGGACAGGTCCACCGTCAGCCTGCCCTTCACCGTCACCGGCCACCCGGTGGCCGAGCTCCCCGCGGAGTCCGGACAGGCCCGCCTCGCCCTGCTCACCGGCGTTCAGCTCAAGGGCGAGGACGGCGTGCTGACCTGGTTCGGCGCCCCGCCGTCCCGCAGGTTCACGGTGACCGTGGGAAACCTCGGTTCGGCCCCGGTCAAGGACCCGGTGTTCCAGATCGGCACCGCCCACGGGGTGTTCGCCCCGGTGTGGGAGGAACGGCAGTGGAAGGGCACCATCCCGCCCGGCCAGAAGGCCCGGGTGGAGCTCGACGTGGAACTCACCATGGGCGCCCACGGGGACTACACGGTCTCCCTCAAGTACGGCGACAAGGTGCTGGCCGCGCAGCCCTGGGGGGTCGACCGCCCGTACGGCGTGCTCCTGTTCTGGGGCCTGCTGTTCGTGGTCGTCCCCGCCGCGCTCTTCCGCATCGGCATGGCGGTCGTCGACAAGGTCCGGCCCCGCCCCGGAGCCGGCCCCCGTCCGGGCATCGGGCTCCGCACCCGTACCGGCGGGGCGGCACCCGCGCCCGCCGCCACGGGACGGCACCGCGCGGCCGGCACCCCGCCCGCGACGCCCCCCGGCGAGGCGTCCCCGCAGACCACCACGGCCGTCCTGCCGTGGTTCACACCGGCACAGCCGGCAGACCGATCCGCACCGTCAGACCATCCGACAACGAAGGGACATCCGTGAAGACCCAACGGAGGGTGAGCGCGGCCGCGGTCGCGCTGCTTCTCGGCGGCGCGGGCGTGGTGATGGTGGCCGCTGCCCCGGCAGGTGCGGCCGAGATCTCGTTCCAGACCGTCTGTGATCCCCCGATCGGGGACAACATCGAGGGCACGACCAAGGCCGAGGTGACAGTGACGCCCGCCGAGGCCAAGGTGGGTGACGAGGTGGAGGTGGTCTGGAAGACCACCAAGGCGGCTTCGGACAACCCGGGCTACATCGATCTGAAGGAAAACTCCGTGACCCCGTCCGGAGTGCTCAAGCTGGGCGGGGACGCCACCGGCGAGCTGCCGGTGCAGGGCAAGGCGGAGAACCCGCCCATCCCCAAGAACTCGCCGATGGTGGTCACTCCCATGAGGGCGAAGTTCAAGCTGACCAAGGCCGGCACGATCTCCCTGACCCCGGCCTCGTACAAGATCAACGCAATGGGCACCGACACCGTGTGCACACCCAAGCAGGGGACCACCGTCCCGGTCGCGGCCACGATCAAGGTGTCCGGTTCCGGCGGCCCGGACCCGTCGCCCACGGCCACGTCCAAGCCCACCCCCACCCCCACGGCGACCTCCTCGCCCACCCCGACCCCGTCGGGCAGCAGCAGCGCCACGCCCACGCCCACCGCGAGCAACAGCGGGCCGAGCGAGGTGCCCGGCAAGGAGGTCCCGGTGACCTTCGCCTGCGCGGCCCCGGGGCCGGCGAACATCCAGTCCAAGGTGACCATCGACGCCAAGCGCAACGGCGGCAGCTGGGACCTCACCGTCAAGACCGGGAAGGGCGTCATGAACAGCCCGGCCGACCTTCCGGCGGGAGCGCTCAAGCCCTCGATGGAGGTCGTCCTCGGCGGCGCCGACAGCGGCAGGGTCCAGGTGGCCGGACCGGGCAACAAGGAGCCCATCGGCGCGAACCAGCCGGTGAGCCTCAGCGATATGACCGGCACCTACAAGCCGGGCAAGACCGGCAAGGTCACGCTCAGCCCCGGCAAGCTGACGATCAACGCGCTCGGCATGAACATCGCCTGTGAGGCCAAGTCGACCGCGGTCTCGGTGGAGCTGGACACCTCAGCCCAGCCCGGCGGCAGCGGCGGCTCCTCCGGCTCCGGCGGCAGCTCCGGCACCTCGGGCGGCTCCGGCGGCTCCGGGGGCTCCGGCGGCAACCTCGCCGAGACCGGCGCCGAGGACGAGGGCGGCCTCAAGGCGCTCGCCCTGGTCGCCGGCACGGTGATCCTGCTCGGCGGCGCGGTGTTCACCTTCACCCCGTGGCGCCGCCTCGGCAGCCGGCGCTGAGGCGAGCCGCTCCACCCGCCCCGAGGAACGCGGAACGGCCCGCACACCGGTGGTGTGCGGGCCGTTCCCCCGTTCGGCGGGCGGGGCCGTGCGTCAGTTCACGTCGCCCATGAGCGCGTTGACCTTCTTGCGGTACATGAAGATCGCGAGGCCGGCGAGGACGGCGGCGAACGCCTGGAAGAGGATCACGCCGACGCCGTTCAGCTGGACCTCGGCCAGACCGAGCAGACCGGTGACGCAGTCACCGGCGGTGACGGCCAGGAACCAGACGCCCATCATCTGGGAGCCGTACTTCTGCGGCGCCATCTTGGTGGTGACCGACAGGCCGACCGGGGAGAGGCACAGCTCGGCGAGCGTGTGCATCAGGAAGATCAGCACCAGCCACCACATGGTGACCTTGGTGTCGTTGCCCGAGGTCTGGCTCAGCGGCAGGGCGAAGACGAAGAACGAGGCGCCGACGATGATCAGGGCCGCCGAGAACTTCACGATGGTGCTGGGCTCGCGGTTGCGGCGGGCCAGGGCCACCCACGCGGCGGCGAAGACCGGGGCCAGTGCCACCACGAAGAGCGGGTTCAGCGACTGGAAGATGGTGGTCGGGACTTCCCAGCCGAACAGGGCGCGCTCGGAGTTCTTGTCACCGAAGAGCGAGAGCGTCGAACCGCCCTGGTCGTAGATCATCCAGAACACGGCGGCGGCCACGAAGAACCAGATGTAGGCGCTCATCCGGGTCTGCTCGCCGGCGGACAGGTCCTTGTCCCGCTTGATGCGGACGAGGACGGCGACCGGGATGATCAGACCGGCGATGGTGATCGGGTACAGCGCCCACTTGATGGTGAA
Source organism: Streptomyces sp. NPDC043853 (assembly GCF_056436025.1). Taxonomy (NCBI): domain Bacteria; kingdom Bacillati; phylum Actinomycetota; class Actinomycetes; order Kitasatosporales; family Streptomycetaceae; genus Streptomyces; species Streptomyces sp. NPDC043853. The sequence continues at coordinate 70,507 of NZ_JBWKDJ010000004.1, read as the reverse complement.
CATGTCCGCCGCGACCACGGCGCCGTAGAAGACGGCGACGACGGCCAGGACGGCCAGGGCCTTGACGATCACGGCCTTGCGCTCGGCCGGGGTCAGCGGGTTCGGGACGAGGCTGCTCTTCGGGCTCAGGGTACGGCCGGCGAGCAGGTAGATCACGAGGCCGATGGCCATGCCGACGGCGGCGAGCGCGAAGCCGAGGTGCCAGTTCACGAGCTCGCCGACCATGCCGATGCCGACCGGGGCGAGGAGGGCACCGATGTTGATGCCGATGTAGAAGATCGTGAAGCCGCTGTCACGGCGCGGGTCGTCCACACCCTTGTAGAGGTGGCCGACCATCGTGGAGATGTTCGCCTTCAGCAGGCCGGAGCCGACCGCGACCAGCAGCAGGCCGACGAAGAACGCCGCCTGGCCGGGCACGGCGAGCGACACGTGACCCGCCATGATCACGAAACTGGCGACGGCGACCGTCTTGCGGGCGCCCCAGACGCGGTCACCGAACCAGCCGCCGGGCATGGCCATCAGGTAGACCATGGCCACGTACACGGAGTAGATGGCCGTGGCCGTCGCCGCCGTGAAGCCGAGGCCGCCGCCCTGGCTGCCGGTCGCGGCGTCCACACCGCCGGAGACCAAGTACAGGACGAGGAGCGCACGCATGCCGTAGTAGGAGAAGCGCTCCCACATCTCGGTCATGAAGAGCGTGGCCAGGCCGATGGGGTGGCCGAGGAAGGTCTTCTCGTGAGCTGCGCTCGGCGAGGCCTGCGTCAGGCTGGAAGCCATGTCGATCCTTGCTAACTCGGGACGCCGCGCTTCGTGAGCGGATACAGCGCCCGGGGAAGGGCGGCCCTTGCGCTGCGTCGCGCGCGGTGCCGGTCCCACAGGTCATTCACTGCCGTCGGGGCAGGGCCGAGTCCCCACAAGACTGGCGGCCCACCCGGACAGAGAAACAGGGACCTCATGCCGCTTTCGGGCATAAAAGTCCCTGAACTACTTCATCAGGAGTCTCGCCACCATACGACACGACAGTGCCGGATATGGAAGGAGTTGAGAGATGGATCACAGGTCGGGAGGGAACCGATCTGTCATATTCGAAGGTGAGTAGTAGTCCATAAGCGCAGATCGACGGGGGTCTGTCGGCGCAGTCCAGCATTTCGCGCCCGCGCATTACCATCACCCACATGACGCGTGTACTGCTCGCCGAGGACGACGCATCCATCTCGGAGCCCCTGGCCCGCGCCCTGCGCAGGGAGGGCTACGAGGTCGAGGTCCGCGAGGACGGCCCCACCGCGCTGGACGCGGGACTGCAGGGCGGCGTCGATCTGGTCGTGCTCGACCTGGGCCTGCCCGGTATGGACGGGCTGGAAGTGGCCCGCCGCCTTCGAGCCGAAGGCCACGGCTTCCCGATCCTGGTGCTCACCGCCCGCGCGGACGAGGTCGACACGGTCGTCGGCCTGGACGCCGGCGCCGACGACTACGTGACCAAGCCCTTCCGCCTCGCCGAGCTGCTCGCCCGGGTCCGGGCCCTGCTCCGGCGCGGCGCCGTCGAGCCCGCCCAGCCCCCCGCCACCCACGGCGTCCGCATCGACGTGGAATCGCACCGGGCCTGGATGGGCGACGAGGAGCTGCAGCTCACCGCGAAGGAGTTCGACCTCCTCCGCGTCCTGGTCCGGGACGCCGGCCGGGTCGTGACCCGCGACCAGCTGATGCGCGAGGTATGGGACACCACCTGGTGGTCCTCCACCAAGACGCTGGACATGCACATCTCCTGGCTCCGCAAGAAGCTCGGTGACGACGCGGCCAACCCCCGCTACATCGCCACCGTCCGCGGGGTCGGCTTCCGCTTCGAGAAGAGCTGAGTCCCACCCCAGCCATGCGCCGCCGCCTGATCCAGTCCACGCTCGCCGTGGTGCTCGTCGTGATCGCCGTGTTCGGGGTCTCCCTGGTCATCGTGGAGACCCGGACGATCACCAACAGCGCCCAGGAGATGGTCGAGTCCCAAGCCCTGACCCTGGTGGGCGTCGTCGAGGCGAACGTGCTGGAACGGCAGCCCGTCGACGCCGACGCCCTCGCCGACCGGCTGGACGCCGGCCGGTACGCCCGGGTGCACGTGCCCGGACGCCCGGACATCGAGCTCGGCACCCCCATCGACGGCAGTGTGATCCGGGGCAGCGCCCCCGGGGAGCACGGGGTGAGCGTGGTGGTCGAGGAGCCCCGCTCCACCGTCACCCGCGAGGTGGTCCGCACCCTGTTCGTGGTCGGCGCGGTCGCCCTGCTCGCGGTGGTGGCCGCCGTACTGCTCGCCGTACGCCAGGCCAACCGGCTGGCGTCACCGCTGACCGACCTGGCCGAGACCGCCGAACGGCTCGGCTCCGGCGACCCGCGCCCCCGGCACCGCCGGTACGGGGTCCCCGAGCTGGACCGGGTCGCCGACGTGCTCGACGCGAGCAACGAGCGGATCGGACGGATGCTGACCGCCGAGCGGCGGCTCGCGGCGGACGCCTCGCACCAGCTCCGCACCCCGCTGACCGCGCTGTCCATGCGGCTGGAGGAGATCACGGTCACCGACGACCTGGAGACCGTACGGGAGGAGGCCTCGATCGCCCTCACCCAGGTGGAGCGGCTCACCGACGTGGTGGAACGGCTGCTGACGAACTCGCGCGACCCGCGGACCGGCTCGGCCGTCCCCTTCGACCTCGACGAGGTCGTCAAGCAGCAGGTGGAGGAGTGGCGGCCGGCCTACCGCAGCGCCGGGCGGGCCATCGTGAGCTCCGGGAAGCACGGCCTGCGGGCCGTGGGCACCCCCGGCGCGGTGGCCCAGGTGCTGGCGGCACTGGTGGAGAACTCGCTGATGCACGGCGGCGGGACCGTCGCCCTGCGTACCCGGGTCACCGGCAACCAGGCCGTCATCGAGGTCACCGACGAGGGGCCCGGCGTGCCGGCCGACCTCGGCAACCGGATCTTCGAGCGGGCCATCAGCGGCCGGAACTCCACCGGCATCGGCCTGGCGGTGGCCCGGGACCTGGCGGAGGCGGACGGCGGCCGGCTGGAGCTCATCCAGGCGCACCCGCCCGTGTTCGCCCTGTTCCTGAGCCGGAAGGCGCCCGAACGCGCCGAACCGGAGAAGACCGTCCGCTGAAGCCGCCCCGGCGGAGGCGGGGCGGACCGGACCGGGAGAGCGCCGGGTCAGCGGTTGGCGGGCACCCGCTCGTCGGCCGGGGGCGCCGAGGGCGCGGAAGAGGCGGAGGACGCGGCAGGCGGGGCCGCCGAGACGGCCGTGGCACCGGCCCCGCGCGGACCGACCACCGCCGGAGCCGGACCGGGCTCGGGCATCGCCCGGAAGACCCAGGTCCGGTAGGACCAGAAGCGGAACAGGGTGGCCACCCCGATACCGATCAGCTTGAAGACGTTGTTCTGCAGCGGGCTGTCCCAGCCCGCGCCGTAGGTGGCCGCGTACAGGATCCCGGTCTCGATGACCATCCCGATCACGCTGAACACCAGGAACAGGACCATCTCGCGCTTGCGGTCGGACTTGTCGCGGTCGCGGTAGGTGAAGTACCGGAACCCTATGTAGTTGCACACGATGGCGACCGCGATCGCGATCACGTTGGCCCGGCCCACCTGGAGCTCGGTGGTGCTCCGCAGCAGGTTGAACACGCCCAGGTTGACCAGAACGCCCAGACCGCCGACGGCACCGAACTTCACGGCCTCACCGGCGAGGCCGCGCACCCGGTCCATGAGGGCCGCCTGCTGTGTCGCGCTCATACGGTGCTTCGCCCCTGTCGGTCGGTGAAGGGTCCTTCTGGTCAATCTGCTCATGCTAAGTGTCTGCCTGGTGGGACGTCTGCGCCTTCCGGCACAGATGTGACGAAGTCGTACACGAATGCGACACAGCGGGAGGCCTTCCGGCCATCGCCCTGGTCCAGATGGCGGAATACCGGCGGATACCCTGGAGGAGTGACGTTCCCGGTAGTCGGTATGGTCGGCGGCGGCCAGCTCGCCCGCATGACCCACGAGGCGGGTATCCCCCTCGGTATCAGATTCAAGATCCTCAGTGACAGTCCGCAGGACTCGGCGGCCCAGGTGGTGAGCGACGTCGTCATCGGCGACTATCGCGACCTGGACACCCTGCGCGCCTTCGCGCGCGGCTGCGACGTGATCACCTTCGACCACGAGCACGTGCCCACCGAACACCTTCGGGCCCTGGAAGCGGACGGAATCCCCGTCCGCCCGGGGCCCGACGCTTTGGTGCACGCCCAGGACAAGGGGGTGATGCGCGCCAAGCTCGACGAGATCGGCGCGCCCAGCCCCCGCCACCGGATCGTGTCCGATCCGGCGGACGTGGCCGCCTTCGCGGAAGAGGTCGGCGGGTTCCCCGTCATCCTCAAGACCGTGCGCGGCGGCTACGACGGCAAGGGGGTGTGGTTCGTCCGCACCACCGAGGACGCGGAAGCCCCCTTCAAGGCGGGCGTCCCCGTGCTCGCCGAGGAGAAGGTGGAATACGTCCGCGAGCTCGCGGCGAACATCGTCCGCTCCCCGCACGGCCAGGCCGTGGCCTACCCCGTCGTCGAGTCCATCCAGGTGGACGGCGTCTGCGACACGGTCATCGCCCCCGCCCCGAACCTCTCCGAGGAACTGGCCGGCCAGGCCCAGGCCCTCGCCCTGCGCATCGCCAAGGAACTCGACGTGACCGGCCACCTGGCCGTGGAGCTGTTCGAGACCACCGACGGCCGGATCCTGGTCAACGAGCTGGCGATGCGCCCGCACAACTCGGGCCACTGGACCCAGGACGGCGCGGTCACCTCCCAGTTCGCCAACCACGTCCGCGCGGTCCTCGACCTCCCGCTGGGCGACCCCCGGCCCCGCGCGCCCTGGACGGTCATGGCCAACGTGCTCGGCGGGGACTACCCCGACATGTACGCGGCGTACCTCCACTGCATGGCCCACGACCCGCAGCTGAAGATCCACATGTACGGCAAGGACGTGAAACACGGCCGCAAGGTCGGCCACGTCAACACCTACGGCGACGACCTGACCGATGTGCTGGAGCGCGCACGTCACGCTGCCGGCTACCTGCGAGGAACGATCACCGAATGAGCACCGCGATCCACAACACCGGGGACGCCCCCCTGATCGGCATCGTCATGGGCTCGGACTCCGACTGGCCGGTCATGGAGGCCGCCGCCCAGGCGCTGGAGGAGTTCGAGATCCCCTACGAGGTCGACGTCGTCTCCGCGCACCGGATGCCGCGCGAGATGATCGCGTACGGCGAGCAGGCCGCCGACCGCGGCCTGAAGGCGATCATCGCGGGCGCGGGCGGCGCCGCCCACCTGCCCGGCATGCTCGCCTCGGTCACCCCGCTGCCCGTGATCGGCGTACCGGTCCCGCTGAAGTACCTCGACGGCATGGACTCCCTGCTGTCGATCGTCCAGATGCCCGCCGGGGTCCCCGTCGCCACCGTCTCGGTCGCCGGCGCCCGCAACGCCGGCCTGCTCGCCGCCCGCATCCTGGCCACCCAGGACCCGGACCTCCTCGCCCGGATGAAGGACTTCCAGCAGGAGCTGAACGACCAGGCCACCGAGAAGGGCAAGCGGCTGCGCTCCAAGGTGGCCGCCGGATGACGGACGCCGCCCCCGGACCCCACCGGATCGCCGAGGCCCGGGAACTGCTCGCCGAGCACCCCGTGGTCGACGGCCACAACGACCTCCCCTGGGCGCTGCGCGAGCAGGTCCGCTACGACCTGGCACGGCGCGACCTCGCCGGCGACCAGTCGGCGCACCTGCACACCGACATCCCGCGACTGCGGGCCGGCGGCGTCGGCGCCCAGTTCTGGTCCGTGTACGTCCGCTCCGACTACGCCGGCGACGAGGCGGTCAGCGCCACCCTGGAGCAGATCGACGCCGTCGCCCAGCTGATCGACCGTTACCCCCGCCACCTGGTACGGGCGCTGACGGCGGACGACATGGAAGCGGCGCGGGCCGACGGGAGGATCGCCTCGCTGATGGGCGCCGAGGGCGGCCACTCCATCAACAACTCGCTGGCCACCCTGCGCGCCCTGCACCGGCTGGGCGTGCGGTACCTGACCCTCACCCACAACGACAACGTGGACTGGGCGGACTCGGCGACCGACGAGCCGCGCCACGGCGGCCTCACGGACTTCGGCCGCGAGGTCGTCCGCGAGATGAACCGCATCGGCATGCTGGTGGACCTCTCCCATGTGGCCCCCACGACGATGCGGGACGCCCTGGACGTCTCGGCCGCCCCGGTCATCTTCAGCCACTCCTCCGCGCGGGCGGTCTGCGACCACCCGAGGAACATCCCGGACGAGGTGCTGGAGCGGCTGCCCGCCAACGGCGGCGTCGCCATGGCCACCTTCGTACCGAAGTTCGTCCTGCCGGCGGCCGTGGAATGGACCCTGGCCGCGGACGAGAACCTGCGCGCCCACGGCCTGCACCACCTCGACACCTCCCCCGAGGCGATGGCCCTGCACCGGGCCTTCGAGCAGGCCAACCCGCGACCGGTGGCCACCGCCGCCACCGTCGCCGACCACCTCGACCACATGCGCGAGGTGGCCGGCGTGGACCACGTCGGCATCGGCGGCGACTACGACGGCACCGCCTTCACCCCGTCCGGCCTGGACGACGTGTCCGGCTACCCGAACCTGATCGCGGAACTCCTCGGCCGCGGCTGGTCCCGGCCCGACCTGGCCAAGCTCACCTGGTCGAACGCGGTCCGCGCCCTGCGCGACGCGGAAGCGGTGGCCCGCGACCTGTCGACCGAGCGGGGCCCCTCGAACGCGGTTATCTAGGACCCGGCGGTTCAGCAGGCGCACCGGCAGACCGGGGCGGCGCGGTTCAGCAGGCGCAGAGGCAGACGGGGTGCCCGGCCGGATCGGCGTAGACACGCCAGGTCCGGCCGGGCTCGCCCGCGTCCAGGGGCTTCGCGCCCAGCGCCAGGATGTGCCGCTCCGCGGCGTCCAGGTCCTCGACGGTCAGGTCCAGGTGGAACTGCTGCGAGCCCTCCGGGGAGGGCCAGGCCGGCGGGACGTGGCCCGGGGCGAGCTGGAAGGCCAGCGGCGTTCCCTCGTGAACCGCCAGGTCCGCCCAGCTGCCGTCCTCGTCCAGCGAGGGGGTGCCGCCGAGCAGCCCCGCGTAGAAGGTGGCGAGGGCGAGCGGGTCCGGGCAGTCGAGGACGACGGTACCGAGCTTGGCGACGGCCATGACGTACTCCTTCGAAGCGGCGAACGTGTTACCGGTAAGGCACCCTTGCCGGTAACGACCACCCTACGCGTTACCCCATCACCGATCCAGCAGGTAACTTCGAGAACATGAGCGTCGGACGCGCACCGGCCCCCGGAGGGCTCGCGCTGGTGGAAGAACTCGTCAACACGCTGAGCGTGGACACCGGCGAGGACCGCCTCGCCGCACGTTTCGGCCTGTCCGGCCCGGCCCTCGGCGAGGCCGCCGAACTCCGCGAGGCACTGCGCGCCGCCCTGCTGGCACATGCCGGCCACCAGGCCCCCGCGGGTACCCTGGCCGCGCTGAACCACCTGCTGGCCGGCGCCCCGCTGACCCTCCGCATCGACCGGGAGGGCGCCGCCACCCTGGCGGCCGACGGGGACGGGTTGACCGCCCGGATCGCCACGGCCGTCGCCGAGGCCGTCACCGCCGGCACCTGGTCCCGCCTCAAGGCGTGCGCGGCCGAGGACTGCCAGTGGGCGTACTACGACCGCAGCCCGGCCGCCCGCGGCCGCTGGTGCTCGATGTCGGTCTGCGGCAGCCGCGCCAAGATGCGCACCTACCGCTCCCGCGGCTAGAGGGGTTGCTGGGCCGGAGGAACCGCTACGCCCGCGGGCGCCCCATCGCGCGGTACGTCCAGCCGGCGGCCCGCCACCGCTCCGCGTCCAGCGCGTTGCGCCCGTCCAGGATCAGCGGCACGGAAACCGCACCCGCCAGTTCCGCCGGATCCAGCTCACGGAACTCGCGCCACTCGGTGAGGTGCAGCACCACGTCCGCACCGGCCACCGCCGCCGCGGCGGACTGGGCGTAAGCCAGCGTCGGGAACACCTGCCGCGCGTTGCCCATCCCCTTGGGGTCGTACACCGTGACCTGCCCGCCCTGCAGGTGGATCTGCCCGGCCACGTTCAGCGCCGGCGAGTCCCGTACGTCGTCGGAGTCCGGCTTGAAGGTGGCGCCGAGCACCGCGACCCGCTTGCCCAGGAAGGAGCCGCCGACCGCCTCCCGCGCCAGCTCCACCATGTGCCCGCGGCGGCGCATGTTGATCGAGTCGACCTCGCGCAGGAAGGTCAGCGCCTGGTCGGCGCCCAGCTCGCCGGCCCTCGCCATGAAGGCGCGGATGTCCTTCGGCAGGCAGCCGCCGCCGAAGCCGATCCCGGCGCGCAGGAACTTCGCGCCGATCCGCTCGTCGTGGCCGATGGCCTCCGCCAGCTTCACCACGTCGCCGCCGGCCGCCTCGCACACCTCGGCCATCGCGTTGATGAAGGAGATCTTCGTCGCGAGGAAGGAGTTCGCGGCCGTCTTGACCAGCTCCGCCGTCGGGAAGTCGGTCACCACCAGCGGGGACCCCTCCGCGACCGGCGTCGCGTACACCTCGCGCAGCAGCTTCTCGGCGGACCCGCCGGTCTCGCGCACGCCCACCACGATCCGGTCCGGGTGCAGGGTGTCCTGCACCGCGAAGCCCTCCCGCAGGAACTCGGGGTTCCAGGCCAGCTCCACGTCCCCGCCCGCCGGGGCCAGCTCGGTCAGGCGCCGCGCCAGCCGGTCCGCCGAGCCCACCGGCACGGTGGACTTGCCGACGACCAGGGCCGGCCGGGTCAGCAGCGGGGCCAGCGCGTCGAACGCAGCGTCCACGTAGCTCATGTCGCAGGCGTACTCGTTGTGCTTCTGCGGGGTGTTCACGCACACGAAGTGGACGTCGCCGAACTCCGCGACCTCCGCGAAGTCCATCGTGAACCGCAGCCGCCCGGTGGACCCCGGCAGCCCGGCCACGTGCCGTGCGAGGAGCTCCTCCAGCCCCGGCTCGTACATCGGCACCCGCCCCGCGGCGAGCATCTCGATCTTCTCGGGCACGACGTCCAGCCCGAGCACCTCGAAGCCCAGCTCGGCCATGGCCGCGGCGTGCGTCGCGCCGAGATAGCCAGTGCCGATCACAGTGATCTTGGGGGCCATGGGTACTCCGTAAGGGACGGCGGTGCGGTGTGCGGCCCCCGAGCATAGCCGCGCGTGTTGTCACCAAGCTCACGCGCGCGGCCCGTACCCCTACCGGCCGGTCGGCCATAGGCTTGGGTTACTTAACGGTAGTTAGCATGGGGAGTGAGTGCTTTGGCAGGTTCCGACTTCGACCTCTACCGCCCTGCCGAGGAGCACGAGATGCTCCGCGACTCGGTCCGCGCGCTGTGCGAGGCGAAGATCGCCCCGTTCGCGGCCGCCGTGGACGAAGAGGCGCGGTTCCCGCAGGAGGCCCTGGACGCCCTGGTCGCCAACGACCTGCACGCCGTCCACGTACCGGAGACCTACGGCGGCGCGGGCGCGGACGCCCTCGCCACCGTGATCGTCATCGAGGAAGTGGCCCGCGTCTGCGCGTCCTCCTCCCTGATCCCGGCGGTCAACAAGCTCGGCTCGCTCCCGGTGATCCTGTCCGGCTCCGAGGACCTCAAGAAGAAGTACCTGGGCCCGCTCGCCAAGGGCGACGGGATGTTCTCGTACTGCCTCTCCGAGCCGGACGCCGGCTCGGACGCGGCGGGCATGAAGACCCGCGCGCTCCGCGACGGCGACTCCTACGTCCTCAACGGCGTCAAGCGCTGGATCACCAACGCCGGCGTCTCCGAGTACTACACGGTCATGGCCGTCACCGACCCGGAGAAGCGCTCGAAGGGCATCTCGGCCTTCGTCGTCGAGAAGGGCGACGAGGGCGTCTCCTTCGGCGCCCCGGAGAAGAAGCTCGGCATCAAGGGCTCCCCGACCCGCGAGGTCTACCTCGACAACGTCCGCATCCCCGCCGACCGCATGATCGGCGAGGAGGGCACGGGCTTCGCCACCGCGATGAAGACCCTGGACCACACCCGCATCACCATCGCGGCCCAGGCCCTCGGCATCGCGCAGGGCGCCCTCGACTACGCCAAGGGCTACGTCCAGGAGCGCAAGCAGTTCGGCAAGCCGATCGCCGACTTCCAGGGCATCCAGTTCATGCTCGCGGACATGGCCATGAAGGTCTCCGCCGCCCGCGCCCTGACCTACCAGGCCGCGGCCGCCTCCGAGCGCGGCGACGCCGACCTCACCTACCTCGGCGCCGCGGCCAAGTGCTTCGCCTCCGACATCGCCATGGAGGTCACCACCGACGCCGTCCAGCTCCTCGGCGGCTACGGCTACACCCGTGACTACCCGGTCGAGCGCATGATGCGCGACGCGAAGATCACGCAGATTTACGAAGGTACGAACCAGGTCCAGCGGATCGTCATGGCGAGGAACCTGCCGTAGCAGGGTTTTCGCAGGTCAGACGCCTTCTCGGGTGATCCGGGAACGCTGATCGGCTTCCGGTCCGTTCGGGCCCGTTCCGGCCCTTTCCTGGGCGTCATGCTGGGGAAATCCTGGGCGGACAGTGGGCTGGAAACGAGTGCTGACCTGCACAAACGACAAGGCCCCCGGCATCGTGCCGGGGGCCTTCCGTATGGGCTGGGTCAGGCGACTTCGGCCCGCTCGGTGGGGTCGTCCGCACCAGGGGTCAGCATGGTTGCGATGGCTGCACGCCCGCGCTGCTCGGCCCCTTCGAAGATGTAGTGGTAGTGCTCGCGGAGCACGTCCGTGCTGCTGTGCCCCATCCAGTCGGCCACATCGTTCTCAGGGACGCCCGCGTACAGCAGCCGAGACCCGTAGTAGTGCCGCATGGAATGCGGCTTGCAGTAGGTCACTCCGCCCTTCGTCAGGGCCGCCAACCAAATCTGCCGGTAGAAGTACGAGGCGTACACGTACCCGGTCCGGGTGACGTTCGGGAACAGCAGACGCTCCGGCCCCCACACGCCGTGGTTCTTGATGTGCCTACGCAGCTCGAAGGCCACGTTCGGCGGAAGGGGCACGACGCGCCCCGGCTCCTCCTCGTCACGGGCCTTGATGTGTCGCCGCTGTAGCGCGCTGTTCTTCCCCGACTCTGATTCGCCGTCCTCCGCAATCTGGAAATCGACGCGCAGGACCTCGGCCTGGAAGTCGATCTGATCGCGTGAGACCGCCATGGCCTCACCGATGCGGAGACCGCACCCCGCCATGAGCCACAGCATCGCTCGGTAACGGGGAGGGGCTCCGTTCAGCATGGCCAGCACTTCCCGGGTCGTCAGCCGCCGGGCGTTGGTCTTGTGCTCGCGAATCTCCTTGGCACGGCTGCCCGCATGCCTGATCTTTTTGCACGGGTTGCGCCCGATGATCTCGTTGACGACAGCCCAATCCATCATCCCGGAGAAGAACGAGAACCGCTGGCGCCGGGTCCGGGCCGACAGCTTCCGATCCTGCTCCATCCACAACATCCACTGCTCGATGTCCGCGACCTTCAGGGACACGATGGAGCGGGCCTTGAAGAACGGTTCCAGGGTTGTGTTCTGGATCGAGCGGTACTGCTTCTTGGTGCTGTTCTCCAGCTTCCTTTGATTGGTCCACTGTTCCCAGACCGCCGTCACGGACTGCTTCCCCAGCTTGTCGTCCAGGTAGGTCCCGGCGTCTAGCTCCTGCTCCTTCCGCTTCCGGTGGTCGTCGGCGCGCTTCTTGGTCTCGAACGACTTCTGCCGCTGTTTCCCGTCCGGGTCGTACCAGAACGTCGTCCACTTCCTCGGGTCGTCCTTGGATCGCGCTACCCATGCCCTTGCCACGTCTGAGCCGGCCCTTCTCGTCGTGAATGGGCCCGCCCCCGCTGTCGTGGCCAGCCCCCTGGCTTCAGTCTGCACACCGTCCACCCTGGGTTGTCAACACGGGGTGGACCACTCCGAGTGGTGTATGGTCGGGGTATGCGAGCAGACGAGAGCGGATTCGAGATCACCCAGCAGCAAGGGGGTTGGGTGATCCGGATGTGGTGGCCTGTGGGGCCGATCACGGGAGGCCCACAGCGCATGACGGTGGAGCCGGCCGATGACGCCGAGCCCCGCGATGTCGTGCGCGGCATCTCCACGACCGTGCTCCGCAGGCTCGACATCGCGGCTGCGATGAACTTGGCCAAGATGGCGCCGAAGGCCCAACAGACCCTTGAGGACGTCACGCGGACGCTGGACGCCTCGGCGGAGGCTGCTGGCCGCCTCCTGGCAGCTGAAGGCGTCTCGGAGCGATACCTGGCAATGCTCGCTGCGGCGTACGCCGCCATGGCCGAGAGCGGGGCCCCGGCGCCGGTCCCGTGGCTTGCCCGACTGATCGAGCGTCGCCCAGAGACGATCAAGGACCACCTGAAGAAGGCGCGGCGGGACGGCTACCTGGGCACCCTGGCGGGCAAGGCGGGGGGAGAGGTGACCGACAAAGCCAAGGCGGTACTGGACTCCATGGCAAGCGCTGACGGTTAGTTGAGTCCGTAGTTCCTGAACTTCACATTTCGACGGCCCCCGAGGCGACTCGGGGGCTTTCCTATTCTCGGAGGTCAGTTTGGTGAAGCTGTTGACGGTTGCAGAAGTAGCCGAATTCTTGAACAAGCCGCGAAGTTGGGTCTATGACAACTGGAGAGGTGAGGAGATCCCGTTCCGGCGCGTGGGCCAGTCCCTCCGGTGCCGTCCGGCGGACTTGGAGACGTGGCTAGACCGTCAGAACTGAACGACAAGACGAACGACGCCCCCGAGGCAACCGGGGGCTTTTTGCTTCTCTGGAGAGGTAGACGAATGGCTGCGGTGGCGACCAAACCTGTTGAGTTGATTTGCGCGTGGTGCAACGAGGGGTGGACTTACGATCGACCGGTAGGGAAGCGCGGGCCCAATCCCGTAACCAACCCGAGTCATGCCCGCTGCAACGTGAAGCGCCAGAATCAGAACCGCGCCATTCGACGCCAACAGCAGCGCCATGGCATCAAGTACGAGACGTGGAGCGTGCGCCCAGTCGGCAGGGCCGAGAATCTGACGATTGAGGAAGAGGCCACCCGGCGGGAATCTGTGGAGCGCCCATGGTGGAGAAGCTGTCGAGCGGCGGACCTCAATGAGGGGTATCACCGCTACCTCTGGGACGAGTGGCGTAGTGACGCCCTGGCCAACGTGGAAAGCGTCGTCGAATACTCGACCGATGAAGACCGCAAGGTAGTTGACCTCTGGTTCCTGGAGAGCCGTGCGGCAAAGACCGGTGACTACCTTGGGCAGACGGCTCCTGCGAATCGCAGGCTAGCCGTTATTGGCTCTGCCCGGCCCTGGAATGAGGCAGAGCGCCCCGGGGCCCTCCTCTGCACCCGGGGACCCGTACAGCACATGAACCCGTTCGTCATGGGCGGGTGAAGACCACAGGTAAGCGCCGAAGGGGCCCTGTCCGATTATTTATAGGAGTGAGGGGCGTTCCCCTTGGAGTCAAGGCCGCTGGGCGGCGGCCCTCTGACGTGGACGAGAGTCCGGGCCTGTTCGAAGTCCTGAGCGAGTCATGAAGATGCTCAAATGCGGCTCTGCGGATACCTGCCTGTGACACACAGCAGAACAACCGGAGAGTGGTCCTCTACCCCTTGAAGTTGATTGATTGGGGGTAGGGGACCTGTCTTCTCTTACGTTGTCCTGTTGTGAGGTATAGGGCCGCCTCAAGAGCGGCCCTATACCACTTTTACTTCCTTGATTAGATCTTGAGGAGGTGTCGCCTATGAGCGACCCCCAGACCGATTCCCATTCCCCGGCCCTGGTGCCGGCCGACGGTTCCGAGGCCATTCGTGCCGAGGTGCGGCGCGAGTACGCAGCCAAGCTCGCACAGGCTGAACTCAAGGCCCAGGCAGCCCAGGCCGGTATCAAGCTTGGTGACGGTTTCGCGGACTATTTGGATACTTCCAAGCTCCTTGATGAGGACGGAAATCCATCGGCCGAGGCCATCGGCAAGGCATTGGCTCCGCTCGCTGCCGCCCAGGAACCGAAGTTCGCTCCTATTGCTGGAGCTGGCTACAACCGCTACGACCCGCCTGCGGCCCGCCGCGTTTCCCTTGATGTCCGTAAGCGCTAACTAGGAGTACCCATATGGCCTTTGCCTACCAAAACGCTTCCACTCACACCTTCGTCCCGGAGATCTGGGACGCCGACCTACTGACCCAGTTCGACCCGCTGTTGGTTTGGGCTTCTCCGATCGTCTCGAATAACAAGTACGAAGGTGAGATCCGGAAGAAGGGTGATGTGGTCCACATCAACTCGCTTCTGCGGCCCACGGTTGGGGACTACAAGCTCCCCGATGGCATGACTGCGCAGCGGCCGGAGACCGTGGATCAGAAGCTCCCGATCACTGAGGGCAAGTACCTACAGGTGCTCGTGGAGGACGCCGAGCGAGTCCAGCTCACCATTCCCGGCCTTGCTTCCCCGATTAACCAGCAGATGATCCGGTCCCTTGCCCGTGAGGCCGACACCTTCATGGGCGGCATCATTGCCAGCGGTGCCACGGCTCTGCCCAACGTCAAGCCGACCGCAGCGAACGTCTCTCAGAGCCTCTACAGCACGATCCTGGACATGATGTTGGCTCTGGACGACAACGACATCCCGGCAGGCCGGTACGTGGTCGTCTCGCCTCGGGTGAAGCGCTACCTCGTGGAACACCCGGCCGTCGCCAACGCTGCCGCCTACGGCGAGGGCGGCGTGACTGCGAACGGTGTTGTAGCGCGTCTGGCGGGCTTCACGATTCTGAGCACCACGGCCATGCCTGCGGGCGTGGACATCGTGGCCGGTCACAAGGACTTCGCCACGTACGCAAGCCAGTTCACAGGATTCCGAGAGGGCCAGTCGGAGAAGTACCGGGCCGACTACCTGGACGTTCTTCACCTCTACGGCGGCAAGATCGTGCGGTACCCCGAGCTGGACACCAAGAAGGCAGATTCTTCGTTCGATGAGTCCAAGCCGACGAAGGGCATCGTCAAGGCCGCCGTTGAATGGCCCATCTCGGCCTGATCACCCGCACCCGTCCCGGGCCCCTGCTGTGCTGGCAGGGGCCCGTTCCGTTCACCCTCCGCTCAGCCGGCGATGACTAAGGGAGATGATCCATGCCGAAAATGCGTAACCCCAATTCTCCGCACTCCCGCTTCAAGGGTTTGATTGAGCTGCCCTGGGATCACGGCCTACCGGTTCCCGACCTACCCACCATTCGGGAATGGTCCGATTCTGAGCGTTCCCAGTGGCGGCAGTGGTGGGAGGCTCCCCAGGCCGCTATGTGGGATGAGTCGTTCATCCCGACTGTGGCCGCAATGCTGACCTATTTCGCCAAGATCCTGGACGGGTCAGCGAATGCTAACCATCAGATGGAATTTCGGCACCTTGCTACGGCTCTCGGGTTGACCGCAGACGGTATGAAGCGACTCGGCTGGACGTTCCAGAGCGGCGGTGGTGACCAGTGAGCGCACGCCGGGCAGCCAAGGCCGGAGCCGCCGTCACCCACGACGGCAAGCATCGCCCCGGAGTCGAATGTCCCTGGTCAGAGCCGCAGTGCTCTGAGTGTGTGCAGGAGCTAGCCGTTCACATCGGGTGGCAGCTGACAGGCCAGGAACGCCCCTGGGGCGACGGGCTGATGCACGATTCGGGGCGCTGCTTCACCTGCGGGAAGGGGAAAGACTAACGGCCCATTCTGCTTCATATTTTGATTGGCAAACGCGATGGGAGGAAGGCGCCCCGGGCGGTCCCCATTTGTTTCTAACTAGATATTACCCCGGTAATTACATTCATGAGAGTAATAGTCTCGAAATCTGCCCGTTACCGTTCCGTGATAGGGGATTGGCAGAGTTGATCACGTCGCACCAACTGAGTGCGGCGGCCGTAAGAGCAGCGCTCCGGCCCATCGACTACTCGCCCTGTCGGCCCCGAATCAAAGGATTCTCACGTCATGCGTAAGACGGTTCTCGTCCCCGTTCTCAAGACGCTTTGTGACGCCCATCTGGCGAAGGATGGGAGTGAGGAAGAGGCGACGGACAGGCTGATTCTGGGAGTGCGCACGTGGGATCTCTGTGGGTCTCACGCCGAGTCGTTCGGGTTGTACCTGGTAGATGCCTTGGGGGCCCCGGACGATGTTGCGGACGACCCTGACTCCGTGGCGTTGGCTGATCTGGTGCCTGTCGAGTCGGAGTGCCACGACGTGCCGGACGTGAGCGAGGAAGCGGCGGAGCCTGAGTCGTCCCCTTCCGTGATGATCGCTGGGGAGGTTCCGGGCTACGACTGGGACACGGCCCGCGAGGCTGTGCGGAACCTGGGCTACGAGGTGGTTGGCCGCGCCGATGACAACACGGTCCTGCTGATCCTGGCCGAAGGTGGGGACCGCAACGGTACGAAGCTGCGGGACGCGGCTGAGCGTGGCATCCCCTGCATGGACGTCCGTGCGCCCGGACGGTTCAAGGCGGCTGTCTGTGCAGGTGAGTTGATCGGTGGTGACCCGCTTCCCCAGCCTGTGAAGGTGGACCGTTCCGGGATGAGCACGCGGGAGCGGAACCGACTGATCCGGGCATGGGCGCGCGAGAACGGGTGGCCGAAGCTTCCCGCTCAGGGTCGTGTCCCGATGGACGTCCGTCACGCGTACGAGCTGGCCAACCGGGCGCCCGCGCAGGGAAAAGCGGTAGCGGCCTGAATGCCGCCCCCACTGTGCCGGGCGCCAAGTGCGCCCGGCCTCCCCAGCCAGTGGCCACCCAACTAACCCTCCTTGAGATAGAGGCAGCATGAGCATCCCCGTTCTGTACGGTCCCATCGGTCGCGCGGTCCGAAAGATCGCCCCGTTTCTGGAGACGGACCCCTTGGGGGTGTATGTGGCGGCCCTGTCGATGTGGTCGGCCGCGATCGGTGGAACGGTCAAGGTGTCGTCGCGCGGCGGTCGCCGGCCCGTGCTCCTGTGGTCGGCCCTGGTTGCCGGAACAGGAAGGGGAAAGGGGACCGCCCTGCGGGCGGCGATTCAGGTCCTGGACGGCTCACTGGGGCGCTTCCTCGCCACGCACACCACATCCGGGATCACGTCCGGAGCCAGTCTGGTCAACCACTTGTGGGAGCAGCAGGAAGCGACCTCCGAGACGGAGCACGGGCGCGACGTCCGGGCCCTGGTGGTGGAGGAGGAATGGACGGAGGTCTTGAAGCGGGTCAAGCGCGATCCGTCGTTCACCACCAAGCTACGCGCGGCCTGGGACGGTGCAACGGTTCGGAACACGACCAAGGATGAAGCGCAGGAAGTGCGCGACCCTGCGATGGTTCTCCATTCGCACATCACCCCGTCTGACTGGGCCAAGTACGTTGGGGAGTCGGAGGCGGCCGGAGGCTCGTACAACCGCATCCTGCCCTTCCTGCTCGGGTCGGTTCCGATGCTGGACGATGACCGGATCAGTCTGCCGAAGCTGGACGGTTCCGAGCTGTCCGACGCTTACGGCTGGGCTACCGCCCGACCCCGGGTGATCACACTCTCCGAGGACGCACGGCCGCTGTGGCGGATCGTCCGCCGCTATGCCCGCATCCTGGGTGAGACCCTGCCCGAAGCACAGTCGGTGTTCATCGAGAGAACGGCCGAACAAACCCTTCGGGTAGCGGCCTGCCTGGCAGCGTCCGAGTGCTCCGAGACTGTCACGGAAGAGATCCTGTCAGCCGCCTTCACTCTCGTACGTCGCTCTGTCCAGGACGCCGTCCGGATCACCAAGGGGGCCAACGCCCCAAAGATGAAGCGGCAGCCGCTCAGCCTGACGGACAAGGTCCGAGCCCGAATCGAGCTGCATGGCGGCCGAGCCACGTCTTCTCAGGTCCTGCCCTACGTGGGAGCGACCGCCGAAGAGGTCAAGGCACTACCCGGCATCGTCGTCACCGTGGAACGGTCGGGGAAGACGGGCCGACCGGCCACCGTCTTCACACTTCGTGGTGACACTGTGCCGCAGCCGGCCAGCGCGGAGCATGAGGAGAACCGGGCCACCGTCGTCCGCCTGGACGCCTACCGCCCGACCCCGAAGCAAGCCCAGCAACCGGCAGTGAAGGAACGGCCCACTGCTCCCGTTCTCGACTCCAATCCGTTCCGCGCACTGCTCTGAACCGGTCACCAAACCAATGAAGCCCCGGCCAACTGGCCGGGGCTTCATTCGTTGCTTCGACTACTCCAGAGGGCAGGACAGTTCGGGACTGGAACGGTTCGGGGAGCAGGACACCAGCGCGACCGAATGGAAGACGGTGCCGTTGAGGTAGTGCCCCAGGGACACGTCCCCACCCCAGGTCAGCCGTTCCACCGCAGACTTCACCAACAGGACTAGCCGAGTCACTTCCCGATCGGCCTCCGATGCGAACCGGGGTGCGAATTCCGCCAACTGGAGCCCGAGCCATTCCCCAGCCTCTTTCGGCTCCTCCCAGGTGCCCCGCACCTGGGAGGCCGGTTTCGTCAGCCAGTGAGCGGTTTGGATCGGAGGGACGCCCGTTGCTGGGAAATCGGCTACCGCGTTGCGGTAGCGCTCCGTCAACGCCTCGTCGATTCCCACGGGCGGTGCGTGCTCCGGCGGTGGTCGCCGGATGCTCTCGTTGTCGAACGCCTTCTTCTCTCCGACCCATGCGTAACCGTGGTGGTGCACTGCCGCTCCGTTTCGGGGAATGGCGACGGCCCCGCCCGTCGGCGTGTGGGCGGGGCCGCCAGTCAGGTGGTGCTCAGGGATCAGGCGGAGAGGTCGAACCGCGCGGGGTCGATGCCCGCCGCGTCCAGCTCCGCCGTGGTGAACCGCAGCGGCTCCGCGTCAGGCCGCTTGCTGTCACCCATGGCCCACGCGTCCGGGCCGATCTTGGCGAGCGTCACGCACGCCTCGCCGTCCGGGTGCGTGCTGCCGCCGCACGCCTTCGAGAACTCGGCTCCCTCGATGGGGAGCCCGTACAGGTCGGTCATCGTCGTGCCCTTCCTGATCTGCTGTACGGCCGAACGAGAGCCGGCCGTCCCCCGCCCGCGACGGACGGAAGTCTCCAATGGGTGCTTCGGCTTCCCTGGGGCCGAAGCGGTTGCCCTCACCGCCCAGGGCGACACCCCAGTCAAGGGGCGGACCGGGCCGGAGCCTGGGCACGTCAACCCAGGCGAGACACGTCCTGTCTCTGCTCAACGGCTTGTCGATCGGGGGACTACCTGCCTCCCGCCGGGAGGGCAGCGGTGACAGGATTCTGTGATCGGCTCAGGGAGCCGAGGGCACTCGCAGCGCCTCTGCGATCTGCTCGACCGCATCAGCCCGGATCATGCCCAGGTGCACGTACGCATGCCCGTTGTGCGTCACCACGGGCCGGACGCTGCACCAGGCGCTCTCGGGCACTCCCAGGGCGGCGAGCGCCGCGCGTATGGACTCCGCCGCGTCCGTAGCCTGAGTCCTCGCGTCTCTCCACGTCTGCATGTCCATCAGTGCCCGGTCCCGTGCATCCGGAGCAGGATGTTGCAGTCGGCCACCGTCGTGCCGTCGCCCTCCAGCCCCGCCGCCTTCCGAAGCTGGCCCAGCCGGGCGCACTCCGGGCAACCCGGTACGGGCCGAGGCCGAGGCCGTTCCGCCCGCATCGGCAGCACCACCGGTGCTTCCTGCCACCGATTCGGTTCCGTCTTCGTCACGCCGCGCCCTCCCGATCGCCTCCGAGGTCGATGGAATGACCCTAGAAAGCAGGGAACGGAGCGGGCCACGGTCTTGCACGAGCTTGCACGCGAACTAACCGAGCGACGTGATCGCATCCGAGATCAGAGCACGGGCGGGTGCGCCGTAGACAGCGAGCTTGGACAGCTCGGAGAACGCCTTGGCGTACGTGGCAACCTCGCTGGGTGCCGTGACGTTCACTGCGGCCGTGAGCAGCTCCACGCTCGCTTGGCGGCCGTCGAAGAGATAGAAGGCTTCCAGGGGCCAGACAAGCCGCTGGGCCGTGAATGGGATTACCCCGAGGCTTACGTTCGGAAGCGCCATGACAGCCAACAGGTAGCCGAGCTGTCCAGCCATGGCGGCAGCGTCGCCAATGCGATAGCGGAGCACCGTTTCTTCCAGCAGCAGAGCGAAGCGGTGGTTGCCGTCATGGAGCACGCGTGAGCGTTCGATTCGGGATGCTGCCGCCGTCTGCGAGTCGTCAGGGGTGCCTTGAAAGGCGGCGATGGTCGATAGCAGAGCTGCCGCGTACGCCTCGGTCTGGAGCATGCCCGGCACCACGTTCGAGCAGTACACGCGGAAATGGCGGGTCTGCTCGTATAGGGGGACAACCTCCTCCTGCGCCCGGCGCATGCCGTGCCGGTGCAGCTTCTGCCAGTGGACGTACATCTGGTCGGCTTGCCGGTTCGCCGCGATCAGGTCGTCTGTCTGGTCTTCTGCTCCGCAGGCTTTGCACCAGGCGCGGATGTCGGCGGCCGACGCAGGAGTCTTGGCCCGCTCGATGCGTGATGACTTCGCGGGACTCCAGCCACACCGAAGAGCCAACTCATGCCCGGTCAGCTCCGCGTCTTTACGTACGCCCCCGAGGCGGGCGGCGATGGCTTCACGGGCGGCCTGGGCGCTGGAGGAGGGGGACGCAGACATGAGTGAGCTCTTCGTTTTCCGTCAGGTCAAACCGTGTACTTCTCGTGCGGGATACCGCGCTCCCAGACTGCCTCGAACGCAGTCGAGGCCAGTCGTGCCACGGCGGGCTCGGAACGAACCTCCCAGCCAGGCTCGGACCAGTTCCCGTCCCCGGAGAAGTGGTTGAAGAGCACGATCTCTCCGTCGAACACCCAGCAGTCGTTTCCGGGAAGCGCGATATCCGAAGCCTGCCGCCTGGGCAGCCAGCGGACCTGCTCCCCGGCGTGAAGGTTGACCACGGTGCCGGCGTGCTCGTACCGGATGTAATCCGTTACCGGTTCCGATACGACGCGGGCACGGCGGACGGTCACACCTCGGGCCACGGTGCTGCGAATCAAATCAACCCACGGCGTCCAGTAGGCGGACGCCGGGTCAATGTCTCGCTGACCCGTGCGCTTCCAGGTCTCGAAGTCCTCGGCCTCATCCCCGACGCCGTACGAGTCGCGCAGCTCCAGGTGCACCGCCGAGTGCTTGGCTGCTGCCAGCAGCTCGTTAAAGCCCGGCTCGTTCTGCGACATCGCACGCCTTCCTGAGCATCGGCACCATACGGGCCGGAATCCGAATCACGGCTTCGTGCGGAGGGATGCCCGGAGCGTGCCCGGGAGCCTCGAACGCGGCGCACTCCGCCTCTAGCTTTTCGTCTGGCTTCCAGCCCTGAAGCACCAGCTCCGCCTTTTCCTCGTCCACCCATACGGTGGGGGAGCCCTGCTGCCCGGTGTCTGGATCAATCCCGATGAACCGTAGTGCCATGACTGCCTCCGGTGTCGAGTGGCTTACGCCAACTTGCACGAGCGTCATCCCTGCACCGCTGGGACGTCAAGGGGGCCGCCGGAGCCCCGTACGACGGGTGGCAGACACCGCAGCAGCCTGACCAGGAGAGACAGGCCGGTGATCATGGGGGAATCCTGGGGAGGCCTCCTATACAGGGGGTGTCCGTGCAGGTCAGCGGCGGATGTGCCGTAAAGCACGCAGATCTACGAAGGCACGAACCAGGTCCAGCGGATCGTCATGGCCCGCAACCTGCCGTAACCCCGGCTGACCTGCGATTACGCGAACGGCCCCGGCTGCTGCCGGGGCCGTTCTGCGTTACTCGGGCTGCCCGAGGACGTAGGTCCCCTTCGCGGGCAGAGTTGCGACCAGCCCCCGCGACCGGAGTTCGGCGACGGCGCGGCGGACGGTCCCGATGCTGACCGAGTACAACTCGGTCATTGCCCGCTCACCAGGCAGCGCTGCGCCCGCCGGCAACTTGCCAGAGGCGATCTCGGCGGCGATCGCGTCCGCCAGCTTTACGTACTCGTACTGCGGAAGGCCGTTGCTCATCTCTCCACCCTGCCGCACTGTTGTGCGGCAGGCATCGTGCGAACGCGTCCCACCGCGTCGGAACGCAGAGGGACGCAGTGGGGTGCAGAGGGACGCGGTTCGCGATACTCTCGATACGAAGGACCCCGGCGACGGCTGCAACCGTCCCGGGGCATGGCCGATCTGAGGAGACAGACCGACATGGCAGACCCTATCCGCGCGCTCGCCCGCTGGGCGATGCTGTGGCTCAGGCCGAGTATCGGGGCACGGCGGACGCCGCTGGTGCCCGCACGCGCGCTGTCCGCCGCCCGGCCGGGCGAGACGGCACGCGTACGGCGGCCCTGGCCCCCCGCTCACCGTTCGCCATACGGCGTGGACGGGCCGCCGTTCGAGGGGAGCGAAAGCCCGCTCGTACGCCCGTACCTCCGCAACCACGAGGAACGCGCCCGCCAGCGCGACCGGCGCCTCGCCCTCGTCCTCGCCTCCGACTTCGGCATCGACCTGGACACCCACCTCGTCGGCGCGCGCCGGGCGGTGGCGTGATGGCCCGCCCGCCGGCCCGCATGTGCGTGGAATGCGAGCAACTCACCACGGACCCGGTGGTGATCTCCGAGGTCCACGCCGGTTCGGGCCCCGGCTTCACCGTCTACGCCTGCTCCGACTGCGCGCCTGACCTGCCGAGGCCCCCGGACGTCTTCGACCTCCTCGAATCCGGTTGGGGCCGACGCGCGATGGAGGCGGGGGAACAGGCCGACTGAGCCGACGGACGGGCACCCCACCAGAGCGCCCAGCGACTCTTCGACGGGACGCTCTCTCGTCTGGTCGCTGATGCGGGCTGTCGTGTAACCAGCCGTCAGGTGGTGGTGCTTGGGGAAGGCGTACAGGCCTGTTCTGGCCCGACTCGGTCGGTAGTCCGGTACACCGTCTCGTGGTCGCATTCGAGAACGCCCGGGTCCCCGGTGTGGCCGAGGACCCGGGCTGTCGCTGGTCAGGGCAAGGATGAGTATCTCTGGCCAGGGCCTCTGGCGCGCGCGGCGGCCGTGCTGCGCCGGGGAGGAGTCAGAGCCAGCCGCGCTGCGCCGCCTTGAGTCCCGCCTCGAACCGGCTGCTCGCCTCCAGCCGCTCCATCAGGGCGGACATCTGGCGCCGTACGGTCCGGAGCGACACCCCCAGCCGCTTGCCGGCCGCTTCGTCGGTCATGCCGGAGGCGAGTAGCTTGAGCAGCTCTCGGTCACCGGCTGAGGGACTGTCAGCGTCAGAGCGCGGCCGAGGATCGGCGCCGAGCGGCACAGCCGAGTCCCAGGTCTGCTCGAAGAGGGCGATGAACGAGCTGACGATGCCGGGCTCGGAGGTGCACAGCGCGCCGAGCTTGCTGTTGGCGGGATCGATGGGCACCAGAGCGGTCCGCCGGTCGATGACCAGCAGGCGGGGCGGGACCATCGGCGCGGTGCGGACTTCTCCGCCCAGATCCGTCAGCCAGCGTGCATAGCTGCGGGTCGCGGGGTCGTTGCGCGCGCTGTCCTGGTAAACGGTGAGAAGCCGGATGCCGCGCCGTCGGGCGTCTTCGTCCAGCGGGCGGGAGGCATCGAGGCTGGCCTGCGACTGGGCTCCCCCGGGCATGATCGACAGGCACTCCGTACGGAGGTCCCGCGCGAGTTCACGCAGCCGGTCCTGGATCGCGTCCAGGCCCATCAGCCGTTCCGTACCGTCCTGTTGGCCGGCGTGGCGGGTCGTGCTCAGGCTGGTCACGAGCCGGGCCACCGCCTCCTTGCTGCGGACGAGTTCCTGCTGCCGGCGGAGAACCTCGGCCTCTTGGCGGTGCAGGATCACCTGCAGGCCCACGGTCGGACTGACCGGCCGCAGCTCGCCGGGCACGTCCCTGGACGGCTGGAGCAGCTCCAGGTCGATCAGCCGGTCCAGGCCGCTCCGTACGTCGCCCTCCGGCAGGTCCAGCAGCAGGCACAGCTCGGCCATTCCAGCGGAAGGCCGTTCCAGCAGCCCCCGGTAGACGGCCTCGGCGGCGGTCCCCAGCCCCAGCGTTTCCAACATGGTGTTCCCCCCGGAGACGGCCCCTCCCCGTGCGCGAGGGACCTTGTGGATCACGGAGGTGCATCGTCGGACACAGCAGAGTGGTCCGCAAGATCGTTCCAGGTCAGCCTCGGCGTGCTGGCACCTTCGTGCCAGCACCTTCATGCCACCCCGAAATCCTTCTGCCGGGGTGCGCCGGAGGACAGGATGGTGATCACCGAAGGGGAGAGCGCGGCAGAAACCAGGCCAACACCCCAGAGGTAAAGCAGAGTTGATCCCACGTCCGTGATCACCGAAGGAGCCTCTGATGTTCCGGTCCACCCGCCTCTCCGCTGCCGCTCTGACCGTCCTGGTCGCTACCGCCGGAGCTGCTGTCGTGACGGGACTCGGCTGGGATGCGCCCCGCTCCGGTGCCGCCGTGGCCGTCGAGGCCAATCTCGGCTGGGACTCGGCCCGGGGCTCCCTCGCAAACGGTCTCGGCTGGGACTGACGCCGTGTACATGGCCGTCGCCCTGCTGGTCGGCGCGGTCCACGAGGGGGAGCCGGGCCGCGCCCGGGCGGATCTGATTCAAGACCTCCTCTGGGCCCACGCCCGGCCGGACGACGGCGTCGAGCACATCCGGGTCC
This sequence comes from Streptomyces sp. NPDC043853, assembly GCF_056436025.1. NCBI lineage: Bacteria > Bacillati > Actinomycetota > Actinomycetes > Kitasatosporales > Streptomycetaceae > Streptomyces > Streptomyces sp. NPDC043853. Next base: position 45,868 of record NZ_JBWKDJ010000004.1, on the reverse strand, counting down.
GCCCGGTTGCGGACGGCTTCGAGGCCGTTGTCCTGCTGAGCGCCGACGGCGGCGTGGGCGAGCCGCCGCCCGGAATGCGGGCCCTGCTGCTCCGCGCTGGTCTACCGCTGGCGGCGCAGGGATACATGGTCCTGCTGCCCTGACCCCACTGATCTGCCCCGACCCACCCTGATCCCCTTTGGGCTCCCGCCGGATTGCCGGCTCCTGCACCGCCGAAGAAGCATTGCCTGTCATGTACACGTCGGCTGACGCGCCTGCTGCGCCCCGACTTTTCCCCTCTTGCCCGCAAACGGAGAACCCTGTGTCCACCATGCTTGTCCGCCGTGCCCTGACCACCTCGCTCGCCCTTACCGCCATCGCCCCCGGCATGCTGCTGCTGGGCGCCCCGAATGCCGCGGCGAGCGTCGGCTCCAGCATCGTCGCCACCGCCAAGGCGAACGTCGGCGAGACCGCCTGCTCCACGAACAGCTACGGAGAAAGAGGCTTCTACTCCAGTTGCACTGGCAACGGCGGTTACCCGGAAGCGTGGTGTGCGGACTTCGCCAAGTGGGTCTGGGCCAAGAACGGCGTCGACGTCAAGGGCCTCACCCCGGGGGCCGGCAGCTTCGGTCAGTACAACACGGTGAAGTCGAGCCCTCGGGTGGGCGACGCGGTCCTCTTCAACTACAACGGCGCCGGCTACGCCGACCACGTCGCCATCGTCACCTCCGTCAACACCGCGGAGGGAACGATCACGACCATCGGCGGCAACGAGGGCGGAGGCGGTTCCGCGTACTCCACGGTGAAGTCCTCCCAGCCCTTCAAGTCCGCCATCGGTTCCTACCGCGGCGGCCAGAGGATCTCCGGATATGTCTCCCCGAAGGGTGGTGTCGACAGCAGCCCGGCGCCGGTGGTCGAGAAGTCCCAGGGCAACAAGATCGCTCAGGTGGCCACGGGCAACACCGTGCACCTGTACGCGATCGGTGCCAACGGTACGATCTACGAGCGCAACGGTGACTACACGGCGAAGTCGTGGAGCGCGCCCGAGGCGATCCCGAGCAGCTCGATCACCTCGGTCACGGCCGCGGCGACCGGCGACACGGTCCACCTGTTCGCGGTCGGCGGTGGCGGTCAGCTGTTCAGCCGTGACATCAACTACAAGACCGGCGTGTCCAGCGACTGGTATGCCTGGGACAAGTTCAACGTGGACGCACTGACGGCCACGGTCACCGACAACAACCAGCTGCACCTGTTCATCGTCCAGGGCGGCAAGATCTACGAGCGCGACGGTGACTACAACAACGGCACCTGGTCGCAGTGGTACGCCTGGCAGTCCAGCGACATCACGTCCATCACAGCGTCCTCGACGGGCAACAAGGTCCGCCTGTTCGCGGCCGGCGGTGGCGGCACCCTCTTCTCCCGTGATGGCGACTACGACGCCAAGACCTGGACCGACTGGTACACGTGGGACCGCGACAAGGTCCAGGCGCTGGGCTCGACTGTGGCAAACAACCAGCTGCACCTCTTCGACATCGAGGGCGGCAAGATCAACAGCGCGGACGGCAACTACAACACGGCCACCTGGTCGCAGTGGTACGCGTGGAGCGACACCAGCGACCTGATCGCGGTCTCCGCCTCCATGACCGGCAACCAGCTGCACATGTTCGCCATGAACAAGGACGGCAAGCTCTTCGAGCGCGACGGCAACTACGACAACGGCACCTGGAGCGCCTGGGTCCCGTTCGGCACCGCCAACGGTTCCTGACCCGCCTCGAGCGTCCGGGGCCCGGTGTATCCCCCCGCACCGGGCCCCGGCCTCTGCCCCTCCCCCCTTGCCGACGCGCCGAGACGCGTCCTTCTCAGAAACGAGCCCCAACGGATGATTCGCAAGCGCGTCGCCACGGCCGTCCTCACCAGCCTGCTCTCCGGTTCCGCCCTCCTCCTCAACATCACGCCCGCCGGCGCTGCATCAGTGAGCACCTGGGACAAGGTCGCCGCGTGCGAGAGCGGCGGCAACTGGAGCATCAACACCGGCAATGGCTACTACGGTGGCCTGCAGTTCTCCGCCTCCACCTGGAATGCGTACGGCGGCAGCGCCTACGCCGCCCGCGCCGACCTCGCCACCAAGCAGCAGCAGATCCTCATAGGTGAGAAGGTGCTCGCCGGCCAGGGCGAGGGAGCCTGGCCGCATTGCGGTCCTCAGGCGGGCCTGGGCGCCGACAACGCCGACCCGTACCCGCCCACGCCCGCCCCCGCGGTCCGCCAGAGCAACAGGATTGCTCAGGCGAGCACGGGCAACACCGTGCACCTGTACGCGATCGGTGCCAACGGTACGATCTACGAGCGCAACGGTGACTACACGGCGAAGTCGTGGAGCGCGCCCAAGGCGATCCCGAGCAGCTCGATCACGGCGGTGACGGCGGCGGCGACCGGGGACACGGTGCATCTGTTCGCGGTGGGCGGCGGCGGTCAGCTGTTCAGTCGTGACATCAACTACAAGACGGGTGTGTCCAGCGACTGGTACGCCTGGGACAAGTTCAACGTGCAGGCCCTGGCGGCGACGATGACCGGTAACCAACTGCACCTGTTCATCGTTCAGGACGGGAAGATCTCCGAGCGGGACGGCAACTACGACACCGGCACTTGGTCGCAGTGGTACGCCTGGACCGACACCAGCGGCATCGTCTCGCTGACGGCCTCTGCCACCGGGAACAAGGTCCGGCTCTTCGCCGCCGGCGGTGGCGGCACCCTCTTCTCCCGTGACGGCGACTACGACAACGGCACCTGGTCGGCCTGGAGCCGGTGGGACCGAGGAAACGTGCAGGGTCTGACCTCTGCTGTGGCAAACAACCAGCTGCACCTCTTCGACATCGAGGGCGGCAAGATCAACAGCGTGGACGGCAACTACAACACGGCCACCTGGTCGCAGTGGTACGCGTGGAGCGACACCAGCGACCTGATCGCGGTCTCCGCCTCCATGACCGGCAACCAGCTGCACATGTTTGCCATGAACAAGGACGGCAAGCTCTTCGAGCGCGACGGCAACTACGACAACGGCACCTGGAGCGCCTGGGTCCCGTTCGGCACCGCCAACGGTTCCTGACCCGCCGAGTCGGCTCCGGGTCCGCCGGCCCTGGTTTGCGGAGGACATCCGCGAGCCGGGGCCGGCTCAGTGCCGGGCCCGGGTACTGAGGGAGGGATGAGCACCAGTGTCACACTCGCCGTACGGGCCCGACTGTCCCCCTCGGACACCCGCCAGTTCCCCGATGCCCGGAATCCGCTGCCCTCGGCCATGGCCGCCATAGCACGCCCAGGCTGTACGGCGGCGGCAGGGGCGGGATGCGTCGAACCTTAGGATGACTCTGCGCAACTGGTTCGGCCTCATGAGGGAGAGAGATGAAGGAAGCGATCCTGCTCGTCGGTGGGCAGGGGACCCGGCTACGCCCGGTGACGGTGAACACCCCGAAGCCGATGGTCCCCGCCGCGGGCGTGCCCTTCCTCGCTCACCAGATAGCCCGCGCTGCCGACGCCGGTGTCACGCACATCGTCATGGCCACCTGCTACCTCGCCGAGGTGTTCGAGCCGTACTTCGGCGACGGTTCGGTCTTCGGCGTCCACCTCGAGTACGTGGTCGAGGACGAGCCCCTGGGCACCGGCGGGGCAATCCGCAACGCCGCCGAGCGCCTCACCGGCGGCCCCGAAGAGCCCGTCCTGGTCTTCAACGGTGACATCCTCACCGGCCTCGACATCCGTGGCCTGGTCGATGCCCACCAAGCGGCGCAGGCCGACGTCTCCCTGCACCTCGTCCGCGTCGAGGACCCGCGCGCCTTCGGGCTGGTCCCCACCGACGCCGACGGCCGGGTCCTGGCCTTCACCGAGAAGCCGCAGACCCCCGAGGAGATCGTCACCGACCAGATCAACGCGGGTTGCTACGTCTTCCGCCGCTCGGTGATCGACTCCATCCCGGCCGGCCGGCCCGTCTCCGTGGAACGCGAGACCTTCCCCGGCCTGCTGGCCTCCGGCGCCACCCTGCACGGCGTCACCCAGGACACCTACTGGCTCGATCTCGGCAAGCCCGAGTCCTTCATCCAGGCATCCGCCGACCTGGTCCGCGGAGTCGTGGCCTCTCCCGCCGTCCCCGGCCCGCGCGGCGAGGCCCTGGTGCTGCCCGGTGCCGAGGTGGCCGACGGCGCCCGACTGACGGGCGGTACCGTTGTGGGGGCTGGTGCCCGGATCGAGTCCGGTGCCGTCGTCCACGGCTCGATCGTGCTGGACGGCGCACGCCTCGGCGCGGACACGCACGTGAGCGCCAGCCTGATCGGTGCCCGTGCCGTCGTCGGACCGCGCACCGTGCTGGACGGCGCGGTCATCGGCGATGACGCGCTGGTGGGGGCTGACAACGAACTTCGCGCGGGGGTGCGGGTGTGGTGCCAGGCAGAGCTGCCGGCTGCTGCCCTGCGCTTCTCCTCGGACCGGTGACACCGGCCGAAGGCCCCGCGCTTCACGACCGACTTCAGTGAGGCACAACCCTGTGATTGGCGAGCACGATTCCCCGCGCGCGACGGACCTCGCGACCACCCGGCTGCCCGAGACGTGGGCGCACACGCCGCTGACCGTGGTGATGCCCACGTACAACGAGGCGGGGAACGTGCCCGTCATGGCCGAGCTGCTCATGGGCCTGGAACTGCCGGGGCTGCACCTGCTCATCGTCGACGACTCCTCCCCGGACGGCACCGGAAAGATCGCCGAGGAGCTTGCGAAGAAGTACCGCGCCGAGGACGGCACCGCGCGCATGTCGGTGCTGCACCGCACCGCCAAGGACGGCCTGGGCCGTGCCTACACCGCCGGCATGACCAAGGCCATCGAGGACGGCGCCCGTTACGTCCTGCAGATGGACGCGGACGGCTCCCACCCGGCCGGGAAGATAGCCGAGATGCTGGGCGTGGCCCTGTCCACCGGCGCCGGCCTGGTCGTCGGCAGCCGCTACGTGCCCGGCGGCACCCTCTCCGATGCCTGGGGCGCGCACCGCAAGCTGCTCTCCCGCTGGGCCAACGCCTACGCGAGCACCATCCTGGGCACCCGGATCCGCGACATCACCGGCGGCTTCAATCTGTGGAGCGCGGACGCGCTGCGCGCGATCGACCTGGCCTCCGTCGACAGCGCCGGCTACAGCTTCCAGGTGGAGATGAAGTACGCCGCCCTGCGCCGCAGGTTCCGGGTCATGGAGGTGCCAATTCACTTCGAGGACCGCACCGTCGGCGAGTCGAAGATGAACCTGGCGGTCCAGCTGGAGTCCATCGCCATGCCGTGGAAGCTCCGCGCCCGCGCCCGCTGACCATGGCGGGACGTAGACCCACGCCATGAAGACCGACCGGGGGACACCCGAATTGACACGCGCTCTCGAGCCGTTGACCCGTCAGGACGATCGCCGGACGGAGGCGGCCCCCGCCGCCGCCCCGCCCGCCGCCACCCCCCGGCGGCGAAGCCCCTTCGGGCAGGGCCGGGCGGTCGCCGTACTGCACGGAACCGTGCTGCTGGTCACCACCCTGCTGGTGCTGATGATCGTCAAGTTGCCGTGGATCGGTGACCTGGGCGTTCACGCCGCCACTCTCGAACGCCTGCGGCACGACCTGCTCGACCCGGGCAACCCGATGGTCGACGCGGACACTGCCAGCCCGTACTATTCGCCCTGGATGGTGCTGCTCGCCCTCGTCGCCAAGCTCACCGGCGTCGGCACCTTCGGTGTGCTGAGACTCGGCGCGGTCGTCGGCCTCACCCTTCTCCTCACCGGGGTATGGCACTTCACCCGCCTCCTCAGCCGGCACCGGGCCGCCCCGCCGCTGGCCGTGCTGTGCCTGCTGTTCCTCTGGGGTCCGCAGTTCTTCGTCTGGAGCGGGTTCCTGGGCTTCACCTCGCTCAGCCTGAACATCTCGTACCCGAGCACCTTCGCCACCGGCTTCGGCTTCCACTTCCTGGCCCTGCTGACCAAGGCGCTGCACCGGCGCCCGGCGCCGGGATGGGCGGCCGCCCTGGGCCTCGGCGTGATGTGGGCGTTCGTCATGCTGTGCCACCAGTTCACCGGCGTGGTCATGACCTTCGGTGCCCTGGGCGTGCTCGGCGGGGTCCGGCCCTGGCCCGGCCGGCAGATCTGGATGCGCCTGGGCGCCGCCCTGGCTGCCGGACTGGCGCTGCTCGCCGCCTGGCCGTACTACTCCTACTTCTCCCTGTTCGGGGTCACCGGACTGGAGGAGATCCACCTCGGCCTTTACGACGAACTGTGGGGCAAGTGGGCGTTCGTCCTGATCGGCGTGGCGGCGCTGGCGCTGCGCTGGTGGCGGGACCGCCGCGACCCGCTGGTCATCTGGTTCCTGCTGGCCCTGGCCATGGTCGTGGGGGGCGAGATTCTGGACAAGTGGTCCTGGGGCCGAGCCGAACCGGCCGTCGCCATGCCCGCGCAGATCGCCGCCGCGCTCGCCGTGGTCCAGGGCGGCGCCAAGGCGCTCCGCGCCCTGTTCGCCGCAGTGGTGAGCGCCGCCCTGGTGGCCGGCGCGTGGGCACAGAACGATGCGCTCGGTTTCGTCATCCGCAAGGATGCGCTGCCCGCGGCAGTCACCGAGAACGCCTGGCAGGCGTGGGGCGGACACCGCTGGATGACCCGCCACACCGCGTACGGCGATGTGGTGATGACCCCCCAGAACACCGCGCAGACCCTCCCCGCGTATGGCGTGTACACCGTCGACCCTGGCTACCCGGACTTCTTCCTGCCGGACGAGAAGGAACGCGTCGAGGCCACCAAGCGCTACTTCGCGCCGGACACCCCGCGCCAGGAGCGCCTGGACATCCTGCACCGCTACAAGGTGAAGTGGATCATTCAGTGGCAGAACCAGGGCGGCCTCCTCGCCACCGATCCGGCGGTGCGCCTGACCGAGAAGGGCCCGACGGGCCAGCTCCTGCTCCGGGTGGCGGGCTGACCCCGGCGCTGACCGGCCGTGACACAAGGGCGCAACCGCCCATGACACAACGGGGGAGGGCCTGGCGGTCAGATCTTCCCGGGACGGCGGTCCAGCAGACGGCGGACCAGCCGGCTGCCGGGCCGTTCCACGTACCGCTGGATCAGCCAGCCGAGCAGTACCACGCCGGCGATGACCGACAGCAGCAGCGCCCAGGGTGCCACCTCGTCCTTAAGCCGTTCGAAGACGGTGACGCCGAGCTGCTGGTGGATCAGGTACAGCGGGTACGAGATGGCGCCGGCGGCCGGCAGCCACGCCCAGTCGATGCGGTCCAGCCACCCGAGGGCCACCGCGGCCATCAGCGCATAGAAGGCGGTGACGACCGCGACGCACACCGTCCAGGAGAGCTTCTCCGGGCCGTGGCTGTAGACGCCGACCGTGCCGATCATGTGATGCTGCATCAGCAGCCAGGACAGGGCCAGCAGGGCCCACGGTTCGGTGTAGCGCGGCCCCTCCCGGCGGATCAGGTAGAACGCGATGCCGGAGATGAACAGGGGCGCCGAGCCGGAGTTGGCGAGGGTGTCGAGCAGCGGTATGCCGGCCGTCGGGGCGAGCAGTGCGGCGATGGTCCACACCCAGCAGAAGGTGAGCACCCGGCGGTACGTCAGACCGGCCCAGGCCACGACGGCGAAGATCAGGTAGAACCGCATCTCGGCCCAGAGGGTCCAGTAGGACGGGTCGATCTCACCGACCTTGAGCGGGTCCTCCAGCATCGTCAGGTTGGTCAGGATGCGGCTCGGTGTGACCGCGTCCCGGCCGGTCAGCACGGTCGGGAGCAGCAGCAGGACGGCGGAGGTCGCCAGTACGCAGAACCAGTACGCGGGCATCAGCCGGATCACCCGACTGCGCACGTATGCGCCCAGGGACTTGCCCCATGCGGACATGCAGATGACGAAGCCGCTGATCATGAAAAACAGCTGGACGCCGAGCCAGCCGTAGGGCGCCACCACCCCGAGCACGGGGAAGGTCGCCGCGGTGTCGCCCCAGATGCGGTCGCCCGCGTAGTGGAACACCACGACCATCAGCGCGGCCATGAAGCGCAGGCCGTCCAGGACCCGCAGACGCGGCCGGGCGGCGGGCGGACGGGGTACCCCGGCGGCAGGAGAAGGGGACTCCGGCGTGCCGGCCGGGACGGCCTGCAGGGAGGCGGACAATGGCATGAGCACTCCAGATGGCCCCGACGCGTGACAGCTGGACAGTCTGATCAACCGGCCATGTGAAAGTCCAATCGGTGCCCGGTCCCCGTGAGGGAGGTCACGGGGGCCGGGCACCGGCGCCGGGACGCTCCCGTCACTGGCTGGTCACGGTCACCTTCTCGTCGTTCTGGATCTGCTTCACCAGCTGCTGCACCTTCGCCTTGTCCCAGACCAGGTTGCCGCCGCGGCTGCCGGAGACCGGCATGTTGATCGAGGTGCCGCCGCCCCCGGTGATGCCCTTCATCGCGAAGAACATCTCGCCCAGGTCGAACAGCGACATGTCCTCGTCCACGATCAGGGTGTCCAGACCGGCACCCATCACCGGGTACAGCTTGAACGGATTCATGATCGTGCCCGGCGTCGCCGCCTGGCTCGCCAGCGCCGCCAGGAACTTCTGCTGGTTCTTCGTCCGCGCCAGGTCCGACTCGGCGAAGGCGTACCGGGTCCGTACGAACGCCAGGGACTGCTCGCCGTTGAGGGTCTGCTTGCCGGCCTGGAAGTCGGCGCCCGACTTCTCGTCCTTGAAGCCCTTCTCGATGTCCAGCTCGACCCCGCCGAGGGCGTCGACGATGCCCGCGAACCCGGCGAAGCCGATCTCCGCGTAGTGGTCGATGTGCAGGCCGGTGTTGTGCTCGACGGTACGGACCAGCAGCTCCGGGCCGTCCATCGCGTACGCCGCGTTCAGCTTGGTCCGCTGGCCCTTCGCCTCGTACTTCTTGCCGGACTCCGACCCGACGAAGGAGGGGATCTCCACGTCCGAGTCACGCGGCAGGGAGATCATCGAGGTCCCGCCGGAGCATGCGGCGAGGATCATCATCGAGTCGGTCCGCTTGCCGTCGGCCGAACCGGTGTGGAGGCGCTTCTTCTCCTCCTGGCTCATGCCCTCGCGGCTGTCCGATCCCACGATCAGGTACGTGGTGCAGTCGTCGTCCTTCGGACGCTCGATCACCTTGGAGAGGTCCACCTCGCGGCGCACCTTGCCGTCCGCCCAGAAGTAGGTGCCGACCGTGGTCACCAGCAGCGCCGAGACCAGGACGATCGAGCCGATCTTGATCCGCCTGCGCCAGTCGGGAGCCGCGCCGGGACGGCGCGGGCCGCCGGGACCGCCCGGCCCCGGCCCCTGCCCCGGAATGCCGGGACCGCCGGGACCGCCGGGGCGTCCGCCCGAGGGGCTGCCGTACACCTGGCCGGTGTTGTAGCCGCTGTCGTAGCCGCCGAAGGTGTCGTGGGACTGCGCCTGCTGCGGCGGGACGCCGTAGCCCTGGGACTGCCTGCCCTGGCCCTGGCCCTGGGGCGGTACGCCGGGACGCGGCGGCTGCGCCTGCGGCTGAGGACGGCGCTGGACGTGCGGCATCCGGCGGGCCCCCTCGGGCTGCGCCCCCGCGCTTCCGCGTCCGTACCGCTCGTCCTGGCCGCCGTCGCGGCCGTCGTTCCACCCTCTGGGCCAGTCATTCATGCGGACAAGAATGCCTGGCAGCGGGGGGCGCCCGACAGGGCGGGTGGGGGTTCGTACCGGTGCTGTTGCACAGCTGATGCATCCGCGACGGATCTATGGTTCTCGTATGACAGACATACCGGGCGAGCTCAAGGGCAAGCCGACCTCCGCCTCGCGCACCACGCTCAGCCACATCATGACCGGCAACGACACCAACCTCCTCGGCACGGTGCACGGCGGCGTGATCATGAAGCTGGTGGACGACGCCGCGGGTGCCGTCGCCGGCCGTCACTCGGGCGGCCCGGCGGTCACCGCTTCCATGGACGAGATGGTGTTCCTGGAGCCGGTCCGGGTCGGGGACCTGGTGCACGTGAAGGCCCAGTGCAACTGGACCGGCCGGTCCTCGATGGAGATCGGCGTCCGGGTCCTCGCCGAGCGCTGGAACGAGTCCACCCCCGCCACCCAGGTCGGCAGCGCCTACCTGGTGTTCGCCGCCGTGGACGCCGAGGGCAAGCCGCGGCAGGTACCGCCCGTGATCCCGGAGACCGACCGGGACAAGCGCCGCTGGCAGGAGGCCCAGATCCGGCGCACCCACCGACTGGCCCGCCGCCGTGCGATCAGGGAGCTCCGCGAGCGGCGCGCCGCCGAGGGCCTGGACACCTGACCGACGGCCCCGACCGAACGGGCCGGGTCCCGCGGCCTATTGGCTGCCGCAGACCACCTGGTCGCCCGTCACCACGCCGAACTCGCCCTGGTACGGGTCCTCCGCGCGGACCGGAACGACCTTCCGGAAGTCCGATCCCGCGGTCACCAGCAGGGTCCGGCCCTGGCCGCGCACCGCGCGCAGCTCGCAGCCGGGCAGGGCCGTCGCCAGGGTGCGGGCCGAACGGTCCCAGCGGGGGTCGTACGCCACCACCGTGCGCCTGACCTCGCGGCTGGCCGCGTTGCCCGGGGTCCGGGTGGTGTTGAAGCCGGTGGCCCGCAGGGCCGCGTCCACCCGGCCGCCCAGGCCGTCGATCCGGGTGCCGTTCTCCACCTGCACCCGGATCTGCTGCGGAGCCACGTCCACCGGGACCGCGGCCGGCCCGCGGCTCCGGCCGGCGGCCGGCCGGGCCGGCGCCAGCGGCCGGTCCTCGCGCAGTGCCCGGAACAGTTCGGCGGCCTTGGGCTCGTCCCACTTCACCGTCGAACCGATCCCCTTGACCGGGTACGAGGCGTTGCCGATCGGCACCGAGGTGAACTCCGACGAGGCCGGCGTGAAATCGCGCATCGCCTGCCCCAGCGCCAGCATCTGCTGCGAGCCGAAACCCCGGTCCGCCCGCACCGACCCCAGCAGGGTGGAGCTGACCTGCTTGAACTTCACCGGGTTCAGCAGCACCCCGCCGCTGGTCGCCTGTTTGATCAGGGCCGCCAGGAAACGCTGCTGGCGCTGCATCCGGCCCAGGTCCGAGGCCCCGTCGACGTGCCGCGACCGTACGTACTGCAGCGCCTGGCCGCCGGTGAGCCGGTGCGTGCCGGGGAGGAGCTCCAGTCCCGTGTTGGGGTCCCGCATGGCCTTGGCGGTGCAGATGTCCACCCCGCCCATCGCGTCCACCGTCTTCATGAAGCTGGTGAAGTCGACCTCCAGATAGTGGTCGATCTTGACGCGGGTCATGTGCTCCACGGTCCGCACGGTCAGCTGCGGCCCGCCCTCGGCGTACGCGGCGTTCAGCTTCACCGGGTGCGCCCGGTGGTCCTTGCCGGTCAGCAGGTCGCGGTGGGCGGGTACCTCGGCGTAGCTGTCGCGGGGGAGGCTGATCACGCTCGCCCGCTCCCGGTCGGCCGAGATGTGCACCAGCATGATCGTGTCGGTGCAGTGGCAGGGCGCCCCGCCCAGCCGGTACGCGCGCCGTTCCTCCTGGGTGATCTTCTCCCGGCCGTCGGTGCCGACCAGCAGCACGTTCGTCCCGTGCCCGGCCCGGGGGCGGTTCTTCATGTCCTTGAAGGGGTCCACCCGCTCGATCCCGGTGTCCAGGCCCGTCATCACCGCGTGCCCGACCGCCCCGCAGCCCAGGACGACGACCGACAACGCACCGGCCAGCCGCAGCCCCCAGCGCGGCCGGTCCCCGCGGCCTGCCCCGCGCCGGGCGCGCCGGGGAGGGGCGGAGCGCCTGCGGGGTCGGTGCGGCGGCTGGGGCACGAGGGACACCTCCGCGGGGTGTGATCGATTCGTCAGAACAGTAGGCCCATACGATCGGCGGCAGCCGGCAGGGCAGGGACGGCGCGCACCGGTTTCCCCCGTACGCGGTAACGTGGCATCGACCCCGACCCCCTTCGAAGGACCCCATGCGCACCCAGCAGCAGCCCGCAGTCTCGGTGATCATGCCGGTGCTCAACGAGGAGCGTTACCTCCGCGACTCCGTCCGGCACATCCTGGGGCAGCAGTACGACGGCGAGATGGAGGTGGTGATCGCCCTCGGCCCGTCCACGGACCGTACCGACGAAATCGCCGCCGAGCTCGTACGCGAGGACCCGCGCGTCCACACCGTGCCGAACCCGACCGGCCGTACCCCGGCCGCCCTCAACGCGGCGATCGGGGCCTCACGCCACCCGATCGTGGTACGCGTCGACGGCCACGGCATGCTCTCGCCGAACTACATCGCGACCGCGGTGCGGCTGCTCGCCGAGACCGGCGCGCAGAACGTCGGCGGCATCATGCACGCCGAGGGCGAGAACGCCTGGGAGGACGCCGTCGCCGCGGCCATGACCTCGAAGATCGGCGTGGGCAACGCGGCCTTCCACACCGGCGGCCAGGCGGGCCCGGCGGAGACCGTCTACCTCGGGGTCTTCCGGCGCGAGGCGCTGGAGCAGCAGGGCGGGTACAACGTGGAGTTCATCCGCGCCCAGGACTGGGAGCTGAACTTCCGCATCCGCGAGGCCGGCGGGCTGATCTGGTTCTCGCCGGAGCTGAAGGTGCAGTACCGGCCGAGGCCTTCGGTGCGGGCGCTGGCCAAGCAGTACAAGGACTACGGGCGCTGGCGGCACGTGGTGGCCCGCTACCACGCCGGTTCGATCAACCTGCGCTACCTGGCCCCGCCGGTCGCCGTCTGCGCGATCGCGGCGGGCCTGGTCGCGGGCGCGCTGCTGACGCCGTGGGCCTTCGTGATTCCCGGCGGCTACCTGGCGGCGATCACCGCGGGCTCGGTGCCGGCCGGCAAGGGTCTCTCCTGGGGGGCCCGCCTGCGGATCCCGGTGGCCCTGGCGACCATGCACATGTCCTGGGGCTGGGGCTTCCTGACCAGCCCGCGATCGCTGGCGCGCAAGGTCATCGCCTCGCGCCGCCCGACGGTGCACGCGCCGCCGCCGGCCGCGCAGCCGGCCGACCGGCCGTACGGGCAGCAGGCGCCGCAGCAGCCGCAGCAGCCGTCGTACGGTCAGCAGCAGGCGCAGTACCCGCCGCAGCCGCAGTCGCAGTCGTACGAGGCGCAGCACCAGTACGCGCCGCAGCAGGAGCCGTACGCGCCCCCGCAACAGGAGCCGTACGCGTCCCCGCAGCAGGCGTACGACCCCGGGCCGTACCAGGCGCAGCAGCCATACGCCCCGCAGCAGCACGCGTACGCGCCCCAGCAGCCCTACGGGCAGCAGCCGTACCCGGGACAGCCGCAGCAGCCGTACCAGGACCAGCCGGCGCAGCAGGACCCGTACGCGGGGCAGCGGCAGGACCCGTACGCGGGGCAGCAGCAGCCCCCGCAGGACCGGCCCGCGGGCTGGTAGCCCGGCACACCGGCGTCCACGGACACGCGAAGGGGGCCCGGCGGAATCTCTCCGCCGGGCCCCCTTCGCGTGATCGGGCGGCCGCTACCAGGTGAATCCCGGCTGGATCGCCATGCAGGCCGACTCGTCGTCGCCGTTGAGGGCGCGCGCCGAATCCGGGGCCTTGGACGGGGGCGGCGGCGGCAGGGCGACGGTGTCACCGGAACGCCAGTCCTTGCCGACGAACAGGGTCACCCCGGAGACGTCCGTGGACCGCTGCACCGCGGTCGGCGGCAGCCCCAGCGCGGTCGCCACCGAGAGGGCGTCCCCGGCCTGGTCCAGCCCGGCGTACCGGATGACCGTGGTGTCCTCGGCCGCGGCGTGCTTGTCGGCCATCGCCCGGGTGTAGCCCTTGCGGGCGAGCAGCGTGACGATGTCGTTGGCGCGCATCCTGACGCTGGGCTGCGGGTTCGTCTTCCCGGCGGTGGCGTTGCGCACCATGATCGGGATCCGGTTGGGGGCGGCGGCCGGGTCCGAGGAGGGCGGCGGCAGCGGAGCCCCCGAGGCCGTCGATCCGGGGACCGGGGTGGCCGACGTACCGGGAGCGGTGGTGGACGCCGGAGCGGTGGGCGACGCGGCCGGGGAGGGCTGAGCGCCCTTGCCGTCGAGCGCGATGTCCTCGCGGACCATCCGGAACAGCGCCTCTGCCTCGCCGGGCTTGGGCTCCACCCGGTTCCCGTCCTGGGGGCTCGGGATCCACGGCATGGTGGTCATGGTGATCCGGCCGGTGGGGACCTTCTTGAGCTCCATGCTCAGGTCGTACAGCTTGTCGATCTTGTCCAGGCCCTCGTCCACGACCATGGCCTTGATGGCCGCCTGCGCCAGGCTGTTCAGCTTGACCGGATTGCTGAGCTTGGCGTTCTTGCGGAACTCGCGGGCCAGCGCGTTCATGTACATGTGCTGGGCGTGGGTGCGGCCGATGTCGGTGCCGTCCTCGAAGCCGTAGCGGGTGCGCAGCCACTGGAGGGCCTGCTCGCCCTGGATCTGGGTGGTGCCCCTTTGGAGCTTCAGGCCGGAGCCCTTGCCGTCCTTGGTGAGCGAGTGGACGTTCTGCTGGACGCAGACCGGGACGCCGCCAATGGCGTCCGCCATCGACACCACGCCCTTGAAGTCGATCATCATGAAGTGATCGATCGGGATCTTGGTGAGCTCCTGCCAGACAGCCACGGTGCAGCCCGGGCCGCCCCGGCTGAGGGACTCGTTGGTCTGCACGAGCCCGCGGCTGGCGGGGTGCACCTTGCCGTTGGTCTCGGTGCACTTGGGCATCTTCAGCAGGGTGTCGCGCGGCATGGAGACGACCGACATGTTGCTGCGGTCGGCGGACAGGTGCAGGAGCATCTGCACGTCCGCGAGCGGCGGGCCGTCGAAGGTGTCCTTACCCCCGCCCAGGGACTTGTTCTCGTCCCCGTCCCGGGCGTCGGAGCCGATCAGGAGGATGTTCAGCGGGGTCTGCCCGAAGGCGTTGGGCCGGGAGCCGCCCAGCTTGTTGTCGCCGAGGTTCAGCGCGTCCGTGCGGATGCTGTCGTTGAGGTAGCGGTAGTAGAGGTATCCGGCGCCGGCCGTGCCGAGTATCAGCAGGGCCAGGACGGACGACACCCAGCGCAGCACCCGCCGGCGGCGGGGCCGCCCGGGACGGGCCGGGCCGGCGCCCCCGCCGCCCCGGGGCCGGGGTATCGCGCCGGGCTCTCCGGGTGCGCCGGACCCGCCGGCCGTGCCGCCGGCGGGCCGGGAGGGCGCACCCTCCCCCCGCACGTTGCTGTGCCTCACGCAAAACCCCCCATGAAAAGGACCTGACGCATCAGGGATCTCAGGAATGATGCCGGTTCGTCAGGCGACGAGCCCGCATTGAGCCTTCATTGAGCCGTCACCGGACGTCATTTGGCACAGACGACCTTGTCCGCCTCGACGCGCTGGATGTCGTCCGGCGCCTTCTCCGGTGCCGTCAGCGGGATGCCCGCTCCCTTGAAGTCCGCCCCCAGGGTGAGCTTCATCGGGGTCTTCGGCGCCGCGTCCGCAGTGCCGATCACCAGCGCGGTGGCCGGCAGACCCATCATGTCCGCCAGCGCCCGAGCCTGATCGGCCTGGTTGGGCGCGTACTCCAGGGTCGTCTTCGGCAGCTTCGCGGGCGCGTTGCCCTGGTTGCTGGCCTTCAGGACGCCCTTGCCGTTCTGCAGCCAGGCCAGGGTGGTGGAGGCGGAGCCCCCGGGACCGCCGCCGTTGAACACCGCGACCCGTACGTCGGAGGGCTGCGCGCGGTTGCCTTCGAGCAGCGCCTCCTGCCGGTCCTTGGCCGCGTCCTTCTCCGCCTTCTTCTGCTGCTCCACCTCGGTGAGCGAGACGTCCTCACGGATCATCGACAACAGCGGCTCGGCCTTGGACTCGCTCACCACCACCGTCGCCTTGATCTTCTCGGCCGGGTTGTCCAGCACGGGCAGGGTGGTGAACGTGACGTTCTTGGGGTTGACGCCCTTCAGCTCACTGGCCAGTGCCGTGAGTTTGCCGATCGATCCGATGCCCGAGTCCACGGCCAGCGCCTTCGTCATGGCCTCCGCCATGGAGAAGAACTTCTTCGGACTGGACAGCGTGTCCTGGGACTTCATCTGGCGCATCATCGACCCGAGGAACTGCTGCTGGGTCTTGATCCGGTCCAGGTCGCTCTCGTTGCCGAAGGCGTGCCGGGTGCGGACGAAGGCCAGCGCCTGCTCGCCCTGCAGCTTGTGCTCGCCCTGCGACAGCTTCAGCTTGGACTTCGGGTCGTCGACCGGCTTGGCCAGACAGACCGGGACACCGCCGACCGCCGTGCTCAGGGACTTGACCGCGTTGAAGTCGGCCATCATGAAGTGGTCGATCGGGATGCCGGTGAGCTTCGTGACCGTGCGCATGGTGCAGCCCGGATCGCGGCCGCCCTGGCCGAGGCTGGTGTTGAAGCGGACGCCCTTCTCGCCGGGAACGGTCTTTATCGAGCCGTCCGTCTGCTTCGTCGGGCAGTCCGGGATGTCCGTGATCAGGTCGCGGGGGATGGACACCGCGGTCGCGTTGGTCCGGTCCTTGGACACGTGGAACAGGATCGTGGTGTCGGCGTGGCCCGCGCTGTTCTTGTCCCCGTAGCCCTCGTTGCCGGCGCCGGTGCGCTTGTCGGTGCCGAGCACCAGGATGTTGATCGGCTGGTCCTTCTTGAACCCGCCGGTGCCCGCGCCCGCCGTGTCGATGACGACGAGGTTGGAGTTCAGGTGCTGGTAGTACAGGTAGCCGCCGACCGAACCCGCGACCAGCAGGAAGGCCAGCGCGCCACCGGTGACGACCAGCGCCTTCTTCCGGCCGCCCTTGCCCGGCTTGTCCGCCTTGCCGCGCTTGCGGTTGCCGCGCCGGCCACCGCCCCCGGACGCCAGGTCGCCGCGGCGCGGGCCGGGGACGGCGGGGGAGGCCGCGCCGGGAGCGTCACCGGGGGCCGATGGGGCCCGGCGTGAGCGTCCCTGCGGGGAGGCCTGCGCGCTGCGGGAATCGCCTCGGGATCCGCTGCGGGAATCGCCTCGCGATCCGCTGCGGGAGTCGCCTCGCGATCCGCTGCGCGGGGCGCTCAGAGGTGAGCGCTGCTGCGGTGCGGAATGGTCCAGTCGCAGTTCGTAGTTGCCGGTGCGGGGGTTGAGGACCCACTGGTCTGCGGGATCGATTTCGTCCGCCCGCCCACGGCCTTGTGCATCCACGGTCAGTCGAATCCTCCGTCGGTGGCACCGGGTCGCTCACCATATCCGGCCGCTTCCGTGCCGAACCACGCCGGTGACAAATTCCACGCACCTTATAACGGGGCATTCCGGTTAAGAAGCTCGGTTCGGACGGCGCCTTTTGGGATTGCTTTACCGGCCGGTCACCTGCAGGACGCGGCCCCGGCCGTGGTCCCCGTAAACATGGGGACGGGTGAAGGGGACCCGGTGGTTCCCTCCGACGGGCCCCGTCCTTCCGGCCGGTCGGTCCGCTCCTCCTCGGCCGCGGGCGGGGTGAGCGTCAGCGGCCGGTCCGCGCGCAGTTCCCGGAACAGCCGTGAAGCGTCCGGTTCGAGGAGTTCATCCCGGTTCGGGTTGTTGGGGTAAGGGTGTCGGGGGACTGTCAGGAACTGCACCTTGTCGGTGGGTATGTCCCGCATGTTGCGGACGAGTTCGTACAGGCCGCGCAGCGAGGCCAGTCCCGGGTCCGTGGTGACCGACCGGGTCGCCGCGTCGAGCAGCGGGTAGAGCCGGGCCGGGTTCAGCAGCACCCCGTTGCTCTGCACCTTCTTCACCAGCGAGCCCAGGAACTGCTGCTGGCGCTGCATCCGCTCGGTGTCGCTGCCGTTGCCCAGGCTGTAGCGGGCGCGCACGAAGCCGAGCGCCTGCTCTCCGCGCAGGGTCTGCCGGCCGGCCGGCAGCCGCAGCTTCGCCTCGACGTCGTCGATCGGTTGCTTGAGGCAGATCTCCACCCCGCCGACCGCCTCCACCATCTTCTTGAACCCGCGGAAGTCCACCACCATGTGGTGGTCCACCCGGATCCCGGTCAGCCGCTCGACGGTACGGATGGTGCAGGCCGCCCCGCCCCACTCGAAGGCCCAGTTGAACTGGGCGTACTGCTCGGCGCTGCGGCTCCCGTCGGGCCTCCCGCAGCTCGGGACGACGGTCATCAGGTCCCGGGGCACCGACACGGCCGTGGCACTGCGCCGGTTCGCCGCCAGGTGCAGCAGGATCGTGGTGTCCGAACGCTCGGTGGTGCGGTCCCGGCCCCCGTCGAGCCCGTACCGGGCGTTGCCGGGGCCGGCCCGCGAGTCCGAGCCGATGAGGAGGATGTTCTGGGCGTCGCCGGAGGTGCGCGCCGGGCGCTCCCGCTCGTAGCGTTTGAGCTCGGCGATGGCGGAGGAGTCCTCGGTGATGTTCGCGTCGAGCTTGGAGTAGAGCCACCAGCCGGTGGCCGTCCCGGCCAGCACGAGCAGGACCGTCCCGAGCCCGATCCGGCGCAGCAGCCGGCGCCGACGGCTCGGGGGCTTCGGTCCGCCCCCGGCCGCTGCGGTGCCGCCGGGTATGCCCGCGCTGTCCGTCACTCGCGTCCGTCCCCTCACGCGTCGCCGGCGGCCGTACGTACGGGTGCGGCCGCCGGGTGCCGCTCACGGACCGGACCCGACGGGGCCGGGACCGGCCTGGTCTGGTCTGGCTCGGCGGGCCTGGCCGCGTCCGACCTTGGTCGAGCCCGGCCGGTCGGGACCCGGTCCGTGAGACACACCCTTCGCCGAGCATGACCCGGGGACGGCTGTGCGGCCCGGGGGCGGGGGTGTGGACTCCGCCGAACGGGTGACAAGGTGGATGATGCCGCAGGTGACAGGGGGTCTTCGGGGGGCCTCCGGGGGTCCGTCTTGGGGTCCGTCTTGGGGCCCGTCGTGGGGCCCGTCGTGGGCCCGTTGTGGGTTCCCTCTCCCTCCGGGGTCCTGTTGTGGGTTCCGTCGTGGGTCCCATCCGGGGTCCCGTTGTGGGGCCCTGTCCGCGGGCTATTCCGCGGTGTGGGTGACCCGCTCGCTCTCGCGGCGCTGGGCCAGGCCCTCCCCCGACAGCCGGTCCAGGTTCCGGCACAGCACCACCGAGCCGCCCGTCGCCAGCGGCGCGAACAGCCCTGCCGAGAGCCCTTCCCAGCCGTCGTACGGGAGCCCGGACAGCATCCGGGAGCCCTCGCCGAGCCCGAGCTTCGCCGCGTCCTCGCGGGCCCGCTCGACCAGCCGCGCGTACGACAGTTCGACGCCGTCCACGACCAGTCCGGCGGCATCCGGGTCCACCGGGACGAAGGGGGCGAACCGGTCGCCCTGTCCGGGAACCTCCACCGCGTAGTCCAGGAACCCGGCCGGCGGCTGCGGGAACCGTCCGCCCAGCGGCCGCAGCGCCAGCGCCACCCGCTCACCGCCGCAGGCGGCGGCCGCGTCCAGGGTGTCCGGACCGCTCACCACCAGGTCGGCGTCGGCCGGATCGCCGCCGGGCTCGACCACCACGCCGACGGACGCGGCGGCGACCAGCCAGACCGCTGTCTGCCAGTGGGCGGGGAGCAGCAGCGCCAGCCGGTCTCCCGGGCCGGCGCCCAGGTCGCCCTGGAGCAGGTTCGCGGTCTTGGCCACCCAATTGGCGAAGGTGGCGACGGACAATTCGACCCGCTCGCCCGTGGCGTCGTCGTAGAAGGTGACGAGCGGGCGGCCGGGGTCCGCGGCCAGGGCGGATCGCAGCAGGTCGGCAGGGGTGCGGTCAGTGGCGTTCACCCGCCCCAGGGTAGTCGGGGGGCCTCGCCCGTCCGGCGGACTCGGGCCTGAGCCGTCCGGGGGAGCGCGGTCGCCCGGCGCGCCGACGGCCCGTCAGTTCCCGCTGGCAGGTGTCGCGGACCGGGCCCACGATCTTTCACATGCGTGGATTCCTTGCTTCCTCGATCGGCGTGGCGACCGCGGCCGCACTGGCCCTCCCGCTCGCGCTCCCCACCCCCGCCCTGGCCGAGTCCGCCGCTCCCGTGGGCCCAGCCGGGTCGACCCAGTCGCTGCCGCTGGTCCCGCTGGGGCCGGAGCGGGGCCGGGCGACCGGAGTCCCCGGCATGAGCGCCTCGCCCCGCGTGCCCGAGGCGCAGGGCCTGTCCGCCCGCGAGGTCAAGACCTTCTCGATGGTCGGCGTCGTCTGGGACGACGCGGGCACGGAGCTCTTCGGGCGGGTCCAGGTGCGCACCCGCTCGGTCGCCGACGGACTCTGGTCCGACTGGCAGGACGTGGAGACCCACAACAGCGAACACGCGGCGGACCCGGACGGTGCGGAGCGCTCCTCGGGCCGGGTGCGCGGCAGCACCGCCCCGCTGTGGGTGGGCCGGTCGGACGGGATCGAGGTCCGGGTCCAGGCGGAGTCGGGCGTCCGTACGCTGTCCAGCCTGCCGACGGGCATGCGGATCGAACTGGTCGACCCGGGCGAGGTACGGGCTCCCTCCGGCGACGACAAGAACGGCTCCCTGCCCGGAGCGGGCGAGGGCGCGGGCGAGGGCGAGGGGGAGGGGGAGGGGGAGGGCAGTGGCAACGGTGACGGCAAGGCCAGGCCTGGTGCGGCCTCGGGCATGACCATGGCGATGGCGGAGTCCTCGCTGGCCAACGTGCCGCACGCGCCGCTCGGGGCGAGCGAGATCACGGAGCTCAACAAGGCGGACGCCACCGCCGACGCGGTCTTCGCGAGCAGGGGTGCGCTGGAGGCGGCGGCCCGCCCGTACATCGGACCGCGCCCGAAGATCATCACGCGGAGGGGGTGGGGCGCGGACGAATCCCTGCGCGAGGCCGGATTCGTCTACACGCAGTCGGTGAAGGCGGCGTTCGTGCACCACAGCGCGTCCGGCAACAACTACGACTGCAAGGACGCCCCGGCGGTGCTCCGCAGTCTGTACCGGTACCACGTGGTGAGCAGCGGTTGGCGGGACATCGGCTACAACTTCGCCGTCGACAAGTGCGGCAACGTGTACGAGGGTCGGGCAGGCGGCATCGCGAAGCCGGTGCTCGGGGCGCACACGATGGGCTTCAACGGAAACAGCATGGGGATCGCCGTACTGGGCACCTTCACCTCTTCGGAGCCGCCGGTGGAGGCGGTGGAGGCGGTGGCGGAACTGACGGCGTGGAAGCTGGGCCTGTTCAATGCGGACCCGCGCGGGAAGACGGTGCTGAAGTCGGGCGGCGGCAACAAGTTCCCCAAGGGCAGAAACGTTTCGATGAACGTGATCTCGGGCCACCGGGACGGCTTCGCCACGGAATGCCCCGGCAAGCGGCTCTACGGCCGACTGGCACTGGCCCGCTCCGAGTCCGCGAAGCTCCAAGGACGGTCTTGAGGGGTGGCCCGCGCAGCTTCACTGCTTGAGCCCCGCCGGGCTCGGTCGGGGTGCCCACGACCTCCACCGGCACCGCGGTATTGAGCTCGACGACGTAGTGGGGCGGGGCCGGGGTGGGAGTGACCGACTCCGGCCCCGGGCGTGGGCGAAGTGGCCTTGGGGGACGGAACCCTGGGAGGGGGCCGGGCGGCGGAGCCCCGGGATGGGGTCGGGGGCGGAGCCCTGGGACGGGGCCGGGGGTGGAGACCGGGACGGGGGCTGGGGTGGAGACCGGGACGGGGCTGGGCCGAGCCCCGGAAAGGGGCCTGGGGCGGAGCCGCGGGACGGGGTTTGGGGCGGAGCCGCGGGACGGGGGCTGGGCAGGGCCCGAGACGGGGTCTGGGGCGGAGCCCCGGGACGGGGTTTGGGGCGGAGCCGCGGGACGGGGGCTGGGCAGGGCCCGAGACGGGGCCTGGGGCGGAGCCCCAGTTTCGGGAAGGGGCGGGGTGGGGGAATCGCCCCGCAGGGACCCCCGCCGCGTGTACGGAGCCGGGTTCGGCTGGGCGGGGGCGAGCGGGTGCCCGGGGGCTGCCCGTCAGTCCCAGTGTCATTACGTGCCGGCCGCCGGCGTCAAGGGCGCTCCCGTTGGTCGCGTCGGCAAGCCGATGGCCCGTTGGGCCACCCTTGACGCCGACGACCGTCACGCAACGACAAGGACTGTCGGGCGGCCCCCGGGGGATGGCATGGGGGGACCGAGGCCGCCTGGGTTCGGCGTTGGCGGGCACGGGCGGCGGCTGCCGCTCGGCCGGCCGCCCTCCGGGCGGGCGCTTGAGTGAAGTGGATCAGATCTACGTAATCCAGGGCGGTCCGGGCGCATCAGATCGCTACGTGCTCCTGCCGGCCGGCGGATGCGGCCCGCCTGGGGCTGGTCGTGGGCCGCCCACGATCGCTACTCGCTTTCGGCGGACGGCGGATGCGGGGCGTGAGGGGTCCGGCCGTGTCGAGGGGTCGGCGAGGCTACGCTCGAGGGGTGGCAGGCCGATTCGATCCGCTGACTCCCACCGCCGCGCGAGGTGGGCGGGTCGACGTGCCCGTTCCGCGGGAGGTGGGCGGGAGGGCGCGGTCCGGGGCGAAGCGGCGGGTCTGGGTGCCGGACGGGCCCACGGACCTGGGGCTCACGTTGGGGCCGCTGCGGAGGGGGCCGGCCGATCCCACCTTCCGTACGACGGCCGACGGGTCGGTGTGGCGGGCCACGCTGACGCCGCAGGGGGCCGCCACGATCCGGGTGTCGCAGCACGGGGGTGCCGTCGAGGCCGATGCCTGGGGGCCCGGGGCGGAGTGGGTGCTCGATGGGCTGCCCGCGCTGATGGGTGCCGAGGACGATCCCGCCGGGTTCACCCCGCGGCACCGTCTGGTGCACGCGAGTCACCGGCGCCGCGTCGGGCTGCGGCTGACGCGTACGGGGCTGGTCCTGGAGAGTCTGATCCCGGTGATCCTGGAGCAGAAGGTCACCGTGGACGAGGCGTACCGCGCCTGGCGGCGGCTGGTGCGGCAGCACGGGGAGCCCGCGCCGGGGCCCGTTCCCGGGCAGGGACTTTACGTCATGCCCGACGCGCGGGGCTGGACGCGGATCCCGTCCTGGGACTGGCACCGGGCGGGTGTCGACATGAAACGTTCGGCCACGATCATCCGGGCCGCCCGCGTCGCACCGCGGCTGGAGGAAGCCGCGCGCATGCCGCTCGCGGAGGCGGCCGGCCGGCTGGAGGCCGTGCCCGGCATCGGCCCCTGGACCTCCGCCGAGACGCTGCAGCGGAGCAATGGTGCCGCCGACGCGGTCACCACCGGTGATCTGCACCTGCCCGGCATCGTCGGGTACGCGCTGGCCGGGAACCCGGACGCGGACGACGAGGAGATGCTGGGGCTCCTCGCCCCCTACGCCGGGCAGCGGCACCGTGCGGCCCGGCTGATCCTGCTCTCGGGGCGGGTTCCGCCGCGTCGGGCTCCGAAGATGCGGCGGACCGATATCGCCGCCTGGTGAGCGCCGGCCTCAGCGGACCTCGATGAACGCCTCCGGGGTACGGGGCGGGCGGTCCGGCGGGGCGGCTGCTGGGTGGCCCACCGCGACGGCGCCCATCGGGTCCCAGTCCGCGGGGAGGGACAGGACGTCGCGGACCACGTCACGGCAGAACATGGTGGAGGACACCCAGGCCGAGCCCAGCCGTTCCCCGGCGAGGGCGACCAGGAAGTTCTGCACGCCCGCGCCGGCCGCCACCACGAACATCTCGCGCTCGGCGCCGTCGCGGCGGGCGTCGCCGTAGTGGTGCGCGCCGTCGGTGACCAGGCAGGGGACGACGAGGTAGGGAGCGTTCCGCAGGACGTCCCCGCGCCGGACGCGTTTGGTGATGGACTCCTCGGGCTTTCCGTCGCGGCGCAGGTCGGCGATCCACGCGTCCCGCATGGCGTCGAGCAGGGCGTGGCGGGACTGCGCCGACTCCAGCAGGACGAAGCGCCAGGGGGTGGTGTGGTGCGGGGCCGGGGCGGTGAGGGCCGCGGCGACCGCCCGCCGGACGGCTCCCGGGTCCACCGGCTCGTCCGTGAAGTGGCGTACTGTCCGGCGCTGCGTCACGGCCTCCCGTACGGCCTCGGAGGTGCCCAGCCGGAACATGTCGTCGGCCGGTGACCGGACCAGGTCCCGGGCCGAGCCCTGGCCGAGGAGGCCGGCCAGGCCGCGTACGACGGCCACCGGGCAGCCGGTGGACTTGCCCTTCACCAGGTCGCCCGCGGCGGCCAGTTCGTCGGCGGTGGCCGTTATCGTCGCGCTGAGCGGGTTGCCGTGGGCGTCGGTGCCGCCGCGCAGGTCCTCGAGGACCTGGACGCCGGCGGCCCCGATGGCGACGTCCGTCAGGCCGGTCCGCCAGGGCCGTCCGAAGGTGTCCGTCACGACGACGCCGACCTCGATCGAGAGCAGGGCCCGCAGCCCGGTCCGGATCGACTCGGCCGAGGCGTCGGGGTCCTCGGGCAGCAACAGCACCGTGCCGGCCGCGGTGTTCGAGGCGTCGACCCCGGCCGCCGCCATGACCAGGCCCTGCCGGTTCTCCACGATCCGCAGCGGGCCCCGGCGGGCGACCACCCGTACGGTCTCCGCGTCGATCGCCTCCTCGCGCGAGCCGGCCGCGAGGATCCGGCCCTCCGCCTTGGAGACGATCTTCGAGGTGACCAGCAGGACGTCGCCGTCCCGCAGGTCCGGGGCGGCGGCCGCGATCAGCTTCGCCAGGTCGTCGCCCGGCTGGACCTCGGGGATGCCGGGGACCGCGTGCACCTCGTACGAGGGCGCGGTCACCGGGCCGTCTCCGCCAGGTCCAGTGCGGCCCGCGCCATCGCCTCGGTCGCCGCGAGGTCGGTCATCATCAGCGGTACGGCGCGGCACTCGATGCCCGCGGCGCCGACCTCGGCGACGGCGGCGGCGTCCGCGGTGTCCACCAGCCAGCCGTCCAGGAGGTCGGACCCGTAGTGCAGGGCGACGGCGGCGGCCGTGGACTCCACCCCGACGGCGGCCAGCACCTTGTCCGCCATGCCGCGCACCGGGGCCCCGCCGACGATGGGGGAGAGGCCGACCACGGGCGCCGGGGACGCGGCGACGGCCTCGCGGATGCCGGGCACGGCGAGGATGGTGCCGATGGACACCACCGGGTTGGACGGCGGGAAGAGGATGACGTCGGCGGCGGCGAGGGCCTCGGTGACTCCGGGAGCCGGCTTCGCCTGTTCGGCCCCGACCGGTACGACGGCCTCGGCGTCCACCGAGGCGCGCAGCCGCACCCAGTACTCCTGGAAGTGGATGACCCGCCGCTCGCCCTCCAGGGTCACGGCGACGTGCGTCTCCACCCGGTCGTCGGACATCGGGAGCAGCCGTACGCCGGGCTGCCAGCGGTCGCAGAGCGCCTCGGTGACGGCGCTCAGCGGGTATCCGGCGGACAGCATCTGGGTGCGGACGATGTGGGTGGCGAAGTCGCGGTCGCCGAGCCCGAACCACCCGGGCCCGACCCCGTACGCGGCGAGCTCTTCCTTGACCTTGAAGGATTCGTCGGTGCGGCCCCAGCCCTGCTCCTCGTTGATGCCGCCGCCGAGGGTGTACATCACGGTGTCAAGGTCGGGGCAGACCTTCAGCCCGAACAGGTGGATGTCGTCACCGGTGTTGCCGATGACGGTGATGTCCGCGTCGGGGACCGCCGACTTCAGTCCGCGGAGGAAACGGGCGCCGCCGATGCCGCCGGCCAGAACAACAATGCGCATGCAGCGCAGTGTGTCACGGCCGTGATCACCGTCAGGCGGTTACCGGCGAGAGGGCGGCCGGGGTGCACCGGGGCATGTCGTGCATCGGCATCGCGGTGAGTCCGGGGAAGTACACGTGCAGGCTGACCGCGCCGTCGAGGGAGTCGTTGACCACCTCGTGGGCATAGCCGGGGGCGAAGACGTGCTGGGTGCCGGGGGCGAGGGTGCGCCCGCCGCGCGGACCGTGCTCGGTGAGTTCGCCGTCGAGGACGGTCAGCACACCGGAGGACCGGCCGTGGTCGTGGCGGCCGCTGCCCTGGCCGGGGACCCAGCTGAGCAGCCAGACCTCGTAACCGGGCCCGGTGCGCAGGCGGTGGTACCAGCGGGTGGTGGCGTCGTACTCGACGAGGTGTTCCCACGCGGCGCGGTCCGCGGCGATCTCGCGGGCCAGGCCGATGAACTCGGCCACGGTGGTGGGGTGTTCCTTGGCGGGCTGCAGCAGGTGCGGGACCTCAAGGATGTCGCCGGCGATCTGGAGGTCGCTGTCGTTGTTCACGGGTTTCCTCGGCGGAAGTCAGTGGCGCGGGGCGCGGGGGGTGCTGTGGGCGGTCGCGAAGGGGGTGCGGAGGCTTCAACAGCCGCGACAGCAACAGAGACCCTGGGCAGCACGCAGGAACCCACGAACGGGGGTCCGGGTGGCGGCTGCGGTCACTGACATGCGGACAAGTGGAGCCGCTCGGGGGCCGGACTGTCAACCCAATGTCCGCTTTGCGAGAAAAGATTCACCTCATCCGGTTACTGTGCGCGGAGAAAGGTTTGTGCAGTGGGGGGTCGGGGATGTGGCGGAGCGATCGCGCTCGTAAACACGCACGCCGCTTCGTGACCGGACTGTGATCTCCGCCGCTTCTGTGGCCGGATTGCAACCACACAGGAGGGTGACGCGTCGGCCCGAGTGTGATCGACAAGCGGAGGCGCCCTGCGGCAAGTGTCACGATTTTTGGCGATATGAACACTTTCTGCATAGGCTTGGTTCCGCAGAGTGAATAAGGGGCCCAATAGCAGATCTCGGCTTGACTGCCCCGGATCCACACACTTGTAATTTCACTCGTGTCGTTCCGGCCAGACCGGGCACGGCAACCACGGGGACGCACAGACAGAGCGAGGGGCGCACATGACCGAGCTGTTTCAGGAACTGCTGGTCGAGGAGGCGGACGAGGAGCTCGGATGGCAGGAGCGCGCTCTGTGCGCCCAGACCGACCCCGAGTCGTTCTTTCCCGAGAAGGGCGGCTCCACCCGGGAAGCCAAGAAGGTCTGCCTCGCTTGTGAGGTCCGCTCCGAATGCCTCGAATACGCCCTTGCCAACGACGAGCGCTTCGGCATCTGGGGTGGTCTGTCCGAGCGTGAGCGTCGCCGTCTGAAAAAGGCCGCCGTCTGATCGGTCCCGACCGCCGAGCAGCACGCATTGCACACATAGCGAACAGAGCAAACGGTCCGCCTCCTGCACCTTCCCCGCTGGAGGCGGACCGCCGCATTCCAAGGCCCTTCCAAAGGCTAGTGTGGGGCGCTGTCCAGCCGACTCCGAGGGCCCACACCCCCGGACCCACCCCGGACCCGTCCGGGGGACCCCCAGCCGGAGGGCCCGTACCGCGATGTCCCTGCACCCCCACCAGGCAACCGCCGCCACAGCCCCCCCGGCGTTCCCGCGGCACGTCGTCACGGCGGTCCTGGTCGCCCACGACGGCGCCCGCTGGCTCCCGCAGGCCCTCTCCGGACTCCTCGGCCAGGACCGCCCCGTGCAGAACTGGGTCGCCGCCGACACCGGCAGCGCCGACGACTCCGCCCGGCTGCTGGCCGACGCCCTCGGCGACGAGAGCATCCTCCACCTCGCCCGCCGCACCTCCTTCGGCGCCGCCGTCGACGAGGCCGCCCGCACCGCCCCCGTCCTCACCCCCGAGGACCTCCCCTACCTCAAGCGCCCCAGCGGCTGGGACCCCGTCAGCCGCACCTGGCGCGACGACACCTACGACCTCCCCGAACTCCCCCACGGAGAGCCCGTCCAGTGGCTGTGGCTGCTGCACGACGACTGCGCTCCCGAACCCGACGCCCTCGCCGAACTCCTCCGCGTCGCCGACGAGAACCCCGACGCCGGCATCCTCGGTCCCAAACTCCGCGGCTGGTACGACAAGAAGCAGCTCCTCGAAGCCGGCGTCACCATCGCCCACAGCGGCCGCCGCTGGACCGGCCTGGACCGCCGCGAACAGGACCAGGGCCAGCACGACCAGGTCCGCACCGTCCTCTCCGTCTCCACCGCCGGCATGCTCGTCCGCCGCGACGTCTACGAGGCCCTCGGCGGCTTCGACCGGCGCCTCCCGCTCATGCGCGACGACGTCGACCTCTGCTGGCGCGCCCACCGGGCCGGCCACCCCGTCCTCGTCGCCCCCGACGCCGTCCTCCGCCACGCCGAGGCCGCCGCCCGCGAACGCCGCACCGTCGACTGCGCCGGCCGCGGAACGGTCGGCCCCCACCGCGTCGACAAGGCCGGCGCCGCCTACACCGTCCTCGTCAACACCCCCGGCAGGGTCCTCCCCTGGGTGCTGGTCCGGCTGGTCCTCGGCACCCTGCTGCGCACCCTCGGCTACCTCGTCGGCAAGACCCCCGGCCAGGCCGTCGACGAGTTCACCGGACTCCTCAGCACCCTGCTCCGCCCCGGCCGGATCCTCACCGGCCGACGCAGACGCAGCCGCGCAGCCGGCCCCGCTGTGGCCGCCAAGCAACTCCGCCCGCTGTTCCCGCCGCCCGGAGCCACCCTCCGCGCCAACGTCGAACAACTCGCCGGCCACCTCGGCGCCGGCCGTGACAGAGACACCACCGGCGCCGGCCGGCACGGCGGCGGCCTCGAATCCGGCCCCGGCGGCGACGACGCCGACTACCTCCACATCGAGCAGTTCGCCCGCCTCAAGCGGATCGCCCGCAACCCCGCCCCCGTCCTCTTCGCCCTCCTCCTGCTCGTCTCCCTCGTCGCCTGCCGTTCCCTGCTGGGCGGCGGCACCCTGATGGGCGGCGCGCTGCTGCCCGCCCCCGCCGGAGCGGGCGACCTCTGGCGCACGTACGCCGACGACTGGCACCCCGTCGGCACCGGCTCCACCGCCGGCGCGCCCCCCTACCTCGCCGTCCTCGCCGCGCTCTCCGCGGTGCTCCTCGGCTCCACCCAGGCCGCCCTCACCCTGCTCCTGGTGTGCTCCGTCCCGCTCGCCGGACTCACCGCCTACTTCGCCTCCCGGCCGCTGGTCGAATCCCGGCTGGTGCGCGCCTGGGCCGCCGTCGCCTACGCCTTCCTGCCCGCCGTCACCGGAGCCCTGGCCGGCGGCCGGGTCGGCACCGCCGTCCTCGCCGTACTCCTCCCGCCGATCGCCCGCGCCGGCGTCTCCGCGTACGGACTCGCCGCCGCCGGGGACCCCGACGGCGACCGCGGCAGCTGGCGCGCCGTGTGGACCTACGGCCTGCTCCTCACCCTGGCCACCGCCTTCACCCCGGCGCTCTGGCCGCTCGCCGCCGCCCTCGGCACCGCGGCCCTCGTCCTGCGCCGCGCGGAATGGAAGACGTACGCCCCCCGCCACGCCGCCCTCCTCGCAACCCCGCTGCTGCTCCTCGCCCCCTGGTCGCTGACCCTGCTCGGCCACCCCGACCGCTTCCTCCGCGAGGCCGGACTCCCGTACGGCGGCGGCGCCGCCACCGCCCTCGACCTGCTCGGCATCAGCCCCGGCGGCCCCAAGACCGGCGGCGGGCTGCTGCTCCTGGGCATCGTCCTGGCCGCGCTGGCCGCCCTGCTCCGCGACGGGCGCGCCTTCGCCGTCCGGACCGCCTGGGCGGCCGCCCTCACCGGACTCCTCCTCGCCGTTCTCACCAACCGCACCGGCTGGGCCGGCCCCGCCACCCTCGTCTACGGCCTCGCCCTGCTGGCCGCCGCCGCGGTCGGCGCCGACGGCGCCAAGGACCGGCTCGCCGCCCACGGCTTCGGCTGGCGCCAGCCGCTCGCCGCGCTGATCGCCCTGGCCGCCGTGGCCGGCCCGCTGCTCGGCGCGGCCGGCTGGACGGCCGTCGGCGCCGACGGCCCGCTGGACCGCCGCGACCCCGTACAGGTCCCGGCCTTCGTCGCCGAGGAGAGCGGCACCCGCGACCAGCCCCGCACCCTGGTGCTCGGCGGGCGTCCCGCCGGCGGAGCGAAGGGGAACAGCTCCACCGCCGCCGTCTCCTACACCCTGGTCCGCGGCTCCGGCGGCCGCCTCGGTGACGCCGAACTCGCCGCCGCGACCGGCGGCGACCAGCGCCTCGACAAGGTCGTCTCCAGCCTGGTCGCCGGCTCCGGCGCCGATCAGACCGACCAGCTCGGCGCCTTCGCCGTCCGCTACGTCCTGGTCCGCGACGGTGCGCCGGAGCAGTTCCGCCACGTCCTCGACGCCACCCCCGGCCTGAGCCGCCTGAGCCAGCTCGACGGCAGCGCCCTCTGGCGGGTCGACCGGCAGGTCGCCCGCGCCGTGATCCTCTCCGGCAAGCCCGGCGAGGCCCCGATCCCGGTCGCCTCCGGCCCCGTCGAGGCCCACACGACCGTCCCCGCGGGCGGGCCCGGCCGGACCCTGCGGATCGCCGACCGCGCCGACGCCGGCTGGCGGGCCACCCTGGACGGCGAGCCGCTGCGGGCCAAGACCCTCGACGGCTGGGCCCAGGGCTTCGAACTCCCCGCCTCCGGCGGCCGCCTGGACCTCGTCCACGCCGACACCGCCACCGGCACCGCCTGGCACTGGGCGCAGGCCCTGCTCGCCGTCGTGCTGCTGGTGCTGGCCCTGCCCGGCCGCCGACGTCAGCTCGACGACGACCTCCCCGACGAGGAGGGCACCGGCGCCGACGGTGCGGGCGGCGGGGAGTCCGGCGAAGGCCGCCGGGCCCGCCGCCTGCGGGCCGGAGCCGGAGCGGCCGACCCGGCGGCGGACGCAGGGGCGCCCGTCCAGGCCGACCCGTACGCGGAGATCCCCGCGCAGGTGCCGTACCCGCAGGACACGTACGGCTACGACTACTCCGGCGCGGCGGACGGCGGCACGGACGGGGAGCCGGTTCACGGCGTCCACTCCGACCACACCGGGAACGGGCAGCCGCAGGACCCCGGCTACGGAGCCCACCTCGGGCAGCAGGCGTACCCGTACGAGCAGCACGCGCAGCACGAGCGGTACGGGCACCAGGACCAGTACGGGCACCAGGACCAGTACGGGCACCAGGACCGGCACGGACAGCACGGACAGCACGGACAGTACGGCGACCCGTACGGGCAGCCCGAGCAGCAGGATCCGTACGGGCAACACGAGTCCTACGGGCAGCAGTACGACGCATACGGACAGCCGATCGGCCACCAGCAGCCGCGTCCGGACGGGAGCCACCGGCAGTGAAGCGCGCACCCCTGACCCTCGCGGCCGCGGCGGCCGCGCTCGCCGCCCTCACCGGAGTCGCCGCCCTCACCGCCCCCGACGGCCCGTCGGCCACGGCTGCCGGGGCCGGTGCGGCGGCCGCCCGCCGGCCCGTGGAGCGGTCCGCCCTGGTCTGCCCGGCCCCCTCCGGGTCGGACATCGCGGAGACCGCCTACACCGCCGTCACGCCCGTCGGCGGGGCGGCCGGCGCGGCGGCCGGCAAGGGCACCGCCCGCCTGCTGGGCGCCACCAAGGAGCAGAAGCCGCTGCTGGAGCTGAAGGAGGCGGGGAAGCCGGTCGGCGCCACCGCCTCCGGGGCCGAGGCCCCCGCCCTGACCGGCACCGCCGACGGCTCCCTCGCCCCCGGCTGGACCGCCCAGCAGACCACCAAGGTGTCGGTGGGGCAGGCCCGCGGCCTGCTCGGTCTGGCCTGCACCCCGCCCGGCACCGACTTCTGGTTCCCGGGCACCGCGACCTCCCAGGGCCGCCAGGACTACGTCCACCTCACCAACGCGGACGACACCCCGGCCGTGGTGGACATCGAGCTGTTCGGTCCGGAAGGCCGGGTCAAGGCGGAACAGGGCAGCGGGGAGAACATCCGGGTCGGCCCCAAGTCCTCGGTGCGGGTGCTCTTGAGCACCCTGACCTCCGCTCAGCTGCCCGACATCACCGCCCACGTGACGACCCGTTCGGGCCGCGTCGGGGCCTCGGCGCAGGTCATGGAGGACGGGGTCGGCGCCGACTGGCTGCCCGCCTCCGCCGACCCCGCCGGCTCCCTGGTGCTGCCCGGCATCCCGGCCGACGCGACCTCGGTCCGGCTGGTCGCCCACGTCCCCGGTGAGGAGGACGCCGACCTACGCGTCCGGCTGGCCGGGCCGGGCGGCTCGATCAGCCCGGCCGGCAGCGAGCAGCTGCACGTCAAGGCCGGGATGACCACCTCCCTCGACCTGAAGGACGTCACCCGCGGAGAGCCGGGCTCGCTGGTGCTGACGCCCGCCGACTCGAAGAAGTCCGTCCCGGTGGTGGCGGCGCTCAGGGTGGTCCGGGGCACCGGAGCCAAGCAGGAACTCGGCTTCGTCCCGGCCGCCGGCCCGGTGGCCGCCCGGGCCACCAACGCCGACAACCGCACCGACCAGGGGGCCACCACCCTCTCGCTCACCGCGGTGGGCACCGACACCAAGGTGCGCGTCACCGCCTCGCCCGGCACGCAGGGCGGCGAGCCCGCGAGCCAGGAGTACACGGTGAAGGCCGGCACCACCCTCGCCGTGGCACCCCCGCCGGTACCGGGCGGCGGGGCCAAGGGTTCGTACGCGCTGACCGTGGAGACCCTTTCGGGTGGCCCCGTGCACGCGGCCCGCACCCTGTCGCTGCCGCACGAGGGCACCCCGTTCTTCACGGTGCAGCCGCTCACCGACGACCGGGGCACGGTCTCCGTCCCCGAGGCCTCCCAGGACCTGACGGTCCTGGACGACGAGCGGGACTGACGCATCCGAACCGCGGAAGGCGACCGGCCCGGCGGAGGGGGCTCAGTCCTGCCCGTAGCGGGGGTCGACGGTCTCGGGTGACAGCCCGAGCAGTTCGGCCACCTGCTCCACCACGATCTCGTGCACCAGCAGGGCCCGGTCGTCCCGGGTCTTCGAACGGATCTCCACCGGCCGCCGGTAGACGATGATCCGGGCCGGCCGACCCTCGCGCGGCTCCACCAGCCCGCCCAGCGGCACGGCCTCGTCGCTCCATCCGGTGTCGGCGCCGCCCGGCGCCCCGGGGACCTCGGCGACCATGAACTCCACTTCGGCGAGCTGCGGCCAGCGCCGCTCCAGCCGCTCGACCGAGTCCTGCACCAGATCCCCGAAGAGCTCGGCCCGGCTGGCCGACAGCGGCACCTGCGGCGGGGCGACCGGCCCGCGCATGCCCCGGCCGTGCCGGTCGCGTCGGCGGGGGCGGGGCTCTGTGGGCTGCGGCGGGGAAGTGTCCATCACCCCGGCAGGGTAGCTCCCGGAGGCCCCCGAAGGGCCCGATTCCGCCGCCGGTGAGCGGATGACGCACAGCGGACATTCCAGGCGGGTTCCGGCAGTGGGAACGACCGGGCCAGGCATGCCGCGGGCCCGGCTCCGAGCCCTCACGGACGGGATCGCGCCACGACACGGGGGAGTGAGCTGACCCGGAGTCGTCGCGGCCCGGTCAAGAGTGCGGTACCGTCCAACGTCGTGAGCCTTGTACGTCGCTGTTCGCGCACCGCGTGCGGCCGCCCTGCCGTCGCAACACTGACGTACGTCTACGCCGATTCGACCGCAGTCCTCGGCCCGCTCGCCACCTACGCCGAACCCCACTGCTACGACCTGTGCGCCGAGCACTCGGAGCGCCTGACCGCGCCGCGCGGCTGGGAAGTCGTACGCCTGTCCGACGGTTCCGCGCCATCCCGCCCGAGCGGGGACGACCTCGAAGCGCTGGCCAACGCCGTGCGCGAGGCGGCCCGCCCCCAGGGCCGGGCGGCGGAGGCCGGCGGCAGCGGCCGGTCCGGCGCGGCGCAGCGGAACGAGACACGCCGCGGCCATCTGCGCGTACTGCGTTCGCCGGATTCCTGACGCTTTTGCGCTGCTGAAGGCCCCCGCCCGGCAGGGTAGGTTGTCCGGACGGACAGGACCCCAGGTGGAGGGCAGGCAGTGGCTGCTGATCTTTCGAACATCGTCAAGGCGTACGACGTACGCGGAGTCGTCCCGGACCAGTGGGACGAGACTCTGGCGGAGCTGTTCGGGGCGGCGTTCGTCGAGGTCACGGACGCGACGGCGATCGTCATCGGCCACGACATGCGGCCCTCGTCGCCCGGCCTGTCCGCGGCCTTCGCGCGCGGCGCGGCCGCCCGCGGCGCCGACGTCACCCTGATCGGCCTGTGCTCGACCGACCAGCTGTACTACGCCTCCGGCGCGCTCGACCTGCCGGGCGCCATGTTCACCGCCTCCCACAACCCGGCCCAGTACAACGGCATCAAGCTGTGCCGGGCCGGCGCGGCCCCGGTCGGCCAGGACACCGGCCTCGCGGACATCCGCAACCTGGTGGAGAAGTGGACGGAGACCGGCGCCCCCGCCGCGGCCGGCACCCCGGGCACCGTCACCGAGCGGGACGTCCTCGCCGAGTACGCCGCCCACCTGCGCGGCCTGGTCGACCTGTCGGCCATCCGCCCCCTGAAGGTGGTCGTGGACGCGGGCAACGGTATGGGCGGCCACACCGTCCCCTCGGTCTTCGACGGCCTCCCGCTCTCCGTCGTCCCGATGTACTTCGAACTGGACGGCACCTTCCCCAACCACGAGGCCAACCCGCTGGACCCGAAGAAC
The DNA here is from genome assembly GCF_056436025.1 of Streptomyces sp. NPDC043853. Lineage (NCBI taxonomy): Bacteria > Bacillati > Actinomycetota > Actinomycetes > Kitasatosporales > Streptomycetaceae > Streptomyces > Streptomyces sp. NPDC043853. The sequence goes on along the minus strand of NZ_JBWKDJ010000004.1, from coordinate 11,578 downwards.
ATCGTGGACCTGCAGGACCGGGTCCGGGCCGAGGGCGCCGACCTGGGCATCGCCTTCGACGGCGACGCCGACCGCTGCTTCATCGTCGACGAGCGCGGCGAGGGCGTCTCCCCGTCCGCGATCACCGCCCTGGTCGCGGCCCGCGAGCTGGCCCGCAACGGCGGCACCGGCACGGTGATCCACAACCTGATCACCTCCTGGTCGGTCCCGGAGGTCGTCAAGGAGAACGGCGGCACCCCGGTCCGCACCCGCGTGGGCCACTCCTTCATCAAGGAGGAGATGGCGAAGACCGGCGCGATCTTCGGCGGCGAGCACTCGGCGCACTACTACTTCAAGGACTTCTGGAACGCGGACACCGGCATGCTGGCCGCCCTCCACGTCCTCGCGGCCCTGGGCACCCAGGACGGCCCGCTCTCGGCCCTGGTCTCCTCCTACGAGCGCTACGCCGGCTCCGGCGAGATCAACTCCACGGTCGCCGACCAGGCGGCCCGCCTCGCCGCGGTCAAGGAGGCGTACGGCTCCCGCGAGGGCGTCGAACTGGACGAGCTCGACGGCCTGACGGTCTCCTCCGCCGACTGGTGGTTCAACGTCCGCGCCTCCAACACCGAGCCCCTGCTCCGCCTGAACGTCGAGGCCCGCGACCCCGAAACGCTCACCCGCATCCGCGACGAAGCCCTCTCCCTGATCCGCGCCTGACCCTCCCGGGGGCTGGGGTCCAGCAGAACGCCTGCCCCCACCGAGGTGTGGGCAGGCACCTCCGCCGGAGGTGTGGGCACGCAGGGCGATGGGGGTCCCCCCTGCTCGAGCGAAGTCGAGAGCTTGGGGGAGGGTGGGCACACCGGAACGCCGCCCAGCGGGCTGCGCTCCCGCCCCACCGAAGCGTTGCCCCGGCTCCGCGCGCAGCCGGGCCCGGCCAGGGCGGTGGCTTCGCCGGACCCGGCACCGCCACGAGCGGAGCTCCGCCCGGACGGGGTCCGACCCCGTGAGCGGGGTCGGGGCCGAGGGAGGCTGCGCGCCCCTCGCGGGACCGGGGTGCCGTGTGCCCACCCTCCCCCAAGCTCTCGACTTCGCTCGAGCAGGGGGGACCCCCATCGCCCTGCGGCACGCCTGCCCACACGGCCGACGGGCGGGGCCCACGGCCACGGCAATGGCCGACACCCACCCGGCCCGGAAACAACCCCCGCCGAGTTCAGGGCGGCGCCCCGCAAGCCCTGGCGGTACGCTGACCTGGCCCAACCTCATACGTATCCCGAAGGGACCCCTCATGCCGCTCGAAGCCGGCCTCCTGGAGATCCTCGCCTGCCCGGCCTGCCACTCCCCCCTCCAGGACGAGACCAAGGCCGAGACGCCCGAGCTGATCTGCACCGGCACGGACTGCGGCCTTGCCTACCCGGTCCGGGACGGCATCCCGGTGCTGCTCGTGGACGAGGCCCGCCGCCCCGCCTGAGCGCCCGACCCGGGCGAACGCCCGAGCCGGGTGACCCACCCCGGCCGGGTGAGCCACCCGCGCCGGGTTACCGCCCGACCCGGGCGAACGGCCGAGCCGGCGGTGACGGACCGCCGCCGCCCCAGAGCCGTGAGCCGAGATCCGTGAGCCGAGATCCGAGAGCCTGAGAACTCAACCGACCGGAGGCCCCGCATGCTGGACGAGTCGCTGCTCGACGCACCGGAAGACCTGGCCCGCGCCGACCGCCGCGGACTGCTCCGCGGCGCGGCCGAAGCCGGGGCCCGGGTCCGCACCGCGGCCCGGCACGCGGCCGAGGCGGGCCTGGGCGACCTCCGCCCGGACGGCCGTCCCCGGACCGTCCTGATCGCCGGCCCCGGCACCGCCGCCACCGGCGTGGCCGACCTCCTGGGCGCCCTCGCCGGCGCCTCCGCCCCGGTCACCCGCCTGCACCCGACCGGCGTCGCGCACGCCGCCGGGGCGCTCCGCTGGGCCCTGCCCGGCTGGGCGGGCCCCGTGGACCTGCTGCTCGTCGCCACCACCGACGGCACCGAGCCCGGCCTCGCCCAGCTCGTCGAGCAGGCGTACCGCCGTGGCTGCACCGTGGTCGCCGTGGCCCCGCCCCGGTCCCCGATCAACGAAGCCGTCGAGGCCGCGCACGGCCTCCTGGTACCGATGGCCAAGGCCCCGTACGAGGACTACGACGAGAGCGCCGCGGCCGGCCCCGGAGCCCTCTGGGCCCTGCTCACACCCCTGCTCGTGCTGCTCGACAAGGTCGGCCTGATCGCCGCCGCCCCCGACACCCTGCAGCTCGTCGCCGACCGCCTCGACCGCACCGCCGAACGCTGCGGCCCGGCCATCGCCACGTACAGCAACCCGGCCAAGACCCTGGCCGCCGAGCTCGCCGACTCCCTCCCGCTCATCTGGAGCGAGGGCCCCGGCGCCGCCCCGGCCGGCCGCCGTTTCGCCGCCACCCTCGCCGAGCTGGCCGGCCGCCCCGCGCTCGCCGCCGAGCTGCCCGAGGCGCTGCCCCGCCACGGCGTCCTGCTCGCCGGGGCCTTCGCGGCCGGCGCCGACCCCGAGGACTTCTTCCGTGACCGGGTCGAGGAGCCGCAGGCCCTGCACACCCGGGTGGTCCTGCTCCGGGACCGGCCGTCCGGCGGGCTCACCGCCGCCCCCGCCGCCCGCGAACTCGCCCTCAGCCACGACACGGCCATCAGCGAACTCGAACCCGAGGAGGGCGGGGAGCTGGAGCAGCTCGCCGAGCTCCTCGCCATCACGGACTTCGCCACCGCCTACCTCGCGCTGGCGTCCGGGGGCCGCCCCTGAGGCGCGTACGTACCCGCGTACGAACCCGCGCACGCACCAGGGGACACCCGCCCCGCACACCCGAAGCATCGGCAACACCCACAGCATCTGCACCGCCTGCACCATCTGCACCGCCTGCACTGCCCGTACTGCCTGCACCACTCGCACCACCAGCCGCACCAGGGCGCACCCAGCGCGCGATCAGCGCACCCCCGCACCCGGCGCAGCAGCACACCTGCGAACCAGCGCACCCGTGCCCCGCCGCGCCTCCCACACCGAGGAAGCCAGGAAGACCACCGATGGACCGCCTGACGAACACCGTCCGCCCCTACGCCTGGGGCTCCACCACCCTGATCCCGGAGCTCCTCGGCACCCGGCCGACCGGCGAACCCCAGGCGGAGATGTGGCTGGGAGCGCACCCGGGCGCCCCCTCGCGCCTCGACCGCGGTTCCGGTGAGACCGCCCTGTCCGAGGTCATCGCCGCCGACCCGGAGCGCGAGCTCGGCGCGGCCACGGTAGCCAAGTTCGGGCCCCGGCTGCCCTTCCTGCTCAAGATCCTCGCGGCCGGGGCGCCGCTCTCCCTCCAGGTCCACCCCGACCTCGCCCAGGCGGCGGAGGGCTACGCCGACGAGGAGCGCCGAGGCGTCCCCGTCGACGCCCCGCACCGCAACTACAAGGACGCCAACCACAAGCCCGAACTGATCTGCGCGCTCACCCCGTTCGACGGGCTGTGCGGGTTCCGTCCGCCGCTGGAGGCCGCCGACCTGCTCTCCGGGCTCGACGTCGACTCCCTCAAGCCGTACGTGGACCTGCTGCACGCCCACCCCGAGGAGTCGGCGCTGCGCGAGATGCTGACCGCCGTGCTCAGCGCGGACCGGGAGCAGATGGCCGAGACCGTGGCCGAGGCCACCGCCGCCGCCACCCGCCTCGGCGGCGCGTACGCCCCCTACGCCGACCTCGCCCACCACTACCCGGGCGACCCGGGCGTGATCGCGGCCATGCTCCTCAACCACGTCCGACTGCAGCCCGGCGAGGCCATGTTCCTCGGCGCCGGCGTCCCGCACGCCTACATCAGCGGCCTCGGCGTCGAGTTGATGGCGAACTCCGACAACGTGCTGCGGTGCGGCCTGACGCCCAAGCACGTGGACGTGCCCGAGCTGCTGAGGATCGTGAAGTTCGAGGCGTCCGAGCCCGCCCTGCTCCGCCCCGAGGGCGACGGCGAGGAGGTCTACGAGACCCCGATCGACGAGTTCCGCCTCTCCCGCTTCGACCTGGCCCCGGCCGCCGCCCCGGTCCTCCTCCCGGCCGGCACCCCGCAGATCCTGCTCTGCACGGCCGGCTCGGCCCGGGTCGGCGAACTGACCCTGGCACCGGGCGAGTCCGTCTTCGTACCGGCAGGAGAAAAGGCCGAACTGTCCGGAAATGGTGCGGTCTTCCGCGCCACCGTGATCGCCTGACGCGCACCATCCCCACCGGGGGGATCACCAGGGGCTGCAACAATGTGCGGCCGTACCAGTGACAGCAGGGTCAGGGTCAGGAAAGGACATCCGCACTCATGAGCGCGTCGGGCGGCACCAAGGCGATCGTGGCGGCACTCGCCGCCAACCTCGCCATCGCCGCAGCCAAGTTCGTTGCATTCCTCTTCAGCGGCTCCTCGTCGATGCTCGCGGAAAGCGTCCACTCACTGGCGGACTCCGGAAACCAGGGCCTGCTGCTCCTCGGCGGCAAGAAGGCCCAGCGGGAGGCGACTCCGCAGCACCCCTTCGGCTACGGGCGTGAGCGCTACATCTACGCCTTCCTGGTCTCCATCGTGCTGTTCTCCGTCGGTGGCATGTTCGCCATCTACGAGGGCTACGAGAAGATCAAGGACCCGCACGAGATCGAGGCCTGGTACTGGCCGATCGGCGTCCTGGTCTTCGCGATCATCGCCGAGAGCTTCTCCTTCCGCACCGCCATCAAGGAGTCGAACGAGCTCCGCGGCGGGCTGACGTGGACCCAGTTCGTCCGGCGTGCCAAGGCGCCCGAGCTGCCCGTCGTGCTCCTGGAGGACCTCGGCGCGCTCGTCGGCCTGGTCCTCGCCCTGGGAGGTGTCGGCCTCTCCCTCGCCACCGGCAACGGCGTCTGGGACGGCATCGGCACCCTGTGCATCGGCACCCTGCTCATCCTGATCGCCATCGTGCTGGCCGCCGAGACCAAGTCGCTGCTGCTCGGCGAGGCCGCGGGCATCGAGGACGTCGAGAAGATCAAGACCGCCATGGTCGACGGGGACACCGTCACCGGCCTGATCCACATGCGCACCCTGCACCTGGGTCCGGAGGAGCTCCTGGTGGCCGCCAAGATCGCGGTGAAGCACGACAACACCGCGGTCCAGGTCGCGCTCGCGATCGACGCCGCCGAGCAGCGCATCCGTGAGGCGGTCCCGATCGCCCGCGTCATCTACCTGGAGCCGGACATCTACCGGGAGCCCGCGCCGGAGCAGGCCGCCGGCGCGACGGCGGCCACGGCCGAGTAGGCACCCGCACCGCTTCCGGCCGGACGGGCGCAGCGCCCGGGACCCGGCCCGGACGAGCGAAGAGAGGCCCCCCGCGAGCCATGGCCCGCGGGGGGCCTCCGCGTCTCCGCGTCAGTCCGGGACAGCCGATCCCCACACCTGCACGGCCGGTACCGGCCGCCGCCGCACCACCAGCCAGGCGATGCCCAGCCCGGTACCGATCAGCAGCTGCACCCCCGCGAGGAACACCAGGGCGCCGCCGACCGCCATCGCGGTCTGCGCTCCCCGCCACTCGACGCCGATCACGTCCGAGACCGGGACCGTTCCGTCGTCCTCCTCCAGATGGAAGCGGGAGTCGAAGGAACTGGTCCGGTTGTCGCCCATCAGGAACAGCCGGCCTTCGGGGACGGTCACGCGGAAGGAGTCGAAGGTGCCCGCCACCGGATCCCCGCGCAGATACGGCTCCTTCAGCGGCTTCCCGTTCAAGGTGAACGCCTCGGCATCACGCTCGTACGCGATCACGTCGCCGCCGACCGCCACCACCCGCTCGACCGCGTTGAAGTCCTCGCCCCAGGCGGCGGCCCGGAACAGGATGACGTCCTCCCGCCGGACCTCGGTGCCCCTCCGGAACCCGACCCGGTCACCCGGCTCATAGGTGGGCCGCATGTGCTGGCTCCGTATCTCGGCGCCGGTGAACAGGACCCGCCCCGCCACGAACGCCCCGCCTCCCACGACCGCGCCCAGGAGCAGCAGGACGAAGGCGGCGAACCCCAGCCCCCGCCCGGGCCCCCTGCCCTTCCCGTCCTCGTCCTCCACGAAGCCCCTCCCCGGATGCGTTCCGTACACAGGTGTGCCGCGCGAGGCATCGTATGGACGGAGAGCGATCTTCCGGAAAGGGCAAGCCGCCGGGTACGCCCCGGCCGAACGCGTCCGCCCGACGTCCCGCACCCGAGAAGGGCCTCAAAAGTCCGAAAGGCCCTGAACGGAACCGCCAGATGACCGAAACCGGCGCGTGAGATCTGCCAAGTCCCGCTGGGGTCCGCTGGTCCGATCGGTGTAGATTCGTTTGCAGTGCCAGACGTCGCTGCTGAGGGCAGGCGGTGCGGTCTCCATGACCGGCCGAGGGGAGAGAGGGCCTCCGACGGACCGCGCCCGGTGTGCCGTTCCCGGAAACCTCCGGCCGGTGCACGGACCAGCCGTACCCACCCTCTCGAACCACGAGGAGCAGCACGCAATGGACTTCAAGGTCGCAGACCTTTCCCTTGCCGCCTTCGGCCGCAAGGAGATCACCCTGGCCGAGCACGAGATGCCCGGCCTGATGTCGATCCGCCGCGAGTACGCCGAGACGCAGCCCCTGGCCGGCGCCCGCATCACCGGCTCCCTGCACATGACCGTGCAGACCGCCGTTCTGATCGAGACGCTCGTCGCCCTCGGCGCGGAGGTCCGCTGGGCCTCCTGCAACATCTTCTCCACCCAGGACCACGCGGCCGCCGCCATCGCGGTCGGCCCGAACGGCACCCCGGAGAACCCCCAGGGCGTCCCGGTCTTCGCCTGGAAGGGCGAGACGCTGGAGGAGTACTGGTGGTGCACCGAGCAGGCGCTGACCTGGGCGGACACCCCCACCGGCGGCCCGAACATGATCCTGGACGACGGCGGTGACGCCACCCTCCTGGTCCACAAGGGCGTCGAGTTCGAGAAGGCCGGCGCGGCCCCGGACCCGTCCACCGCGGACTCCGAGGAGTACGGCTACATCCTCACCCTGCTCAACCGCACCCTCGGCGAGAGCCCGCAGAAGTGGACGCAGCTGGCGTCCGACATCCGCGGCGTGACGGAGGAGACCACCACCGGTGTCCACCGCCTCTACGAGATGATGTCCGAGGGCACCCTGCTCTTCCCGGCCATCAACGTGAACGACGCCGTCACCAAGTCGAAGTTCGACAACAAGTACGGCTGCCGCCACTCCCTGATCGACGGCATCAACCGCGCCACCGACGTCCTCATCGGCGGCAAGACCGCCGTGGTCTTCGGCTACGGCGACGTCGGCAAGGGCTGCGCCGAGTCGCTCCGCGGCCAGGGCGCCCGCGTCATCGTCACCGAGATCGACCCGATCTGCGCCCTGCAGGCGGCGATGGACGGCTACCAGGTCACCACCCTGGACGAGGTCGTGGAGACCGCCGACATCTTCATCACCACCACGGGCAACAAGGACATCATCATGGCCTCGGACATGGCCAAGATGAAGCACCAGGCGATCGTGGGCAACATCGGCCACTTCGACAACGAGATCGACATGGCCGGCCTCGCGAAGATCGACGGCATCGTCAAGGACGAGGTCAAGCCGCAGGTCCACACCTGGACCTTCGCCGACGGCAAGGTCCTGATCGTCCTCTCCGAGGGCCGCCTCCTCAACCTGGGCAACGCGACCGGCCACCCGTCGTTCGTCATGTCCAACTCCTTCGCGGACCAGACCCTGGCCCAGATCGAGCTGTTCACCAAGCCCGAGGAGTACCCGACCGGCGTCTACGTGCTGCCCAAGCACCTCGACGAGAAGGTCGCCCGCCTCCACCTCGACGCCCTCGGCGTCAAGCTCACCACGCTCCGCCAGGAGCAGGCCGACTACATCGGCGTCAAGGTCGACGGCCCCTACAAGCCGGACCACTACCGCTACTGATCACCCGCCGATCGCCCACCGCTGAGGCGATCGGCCGATCAGCGGAACCCGAGTCAGGCCCCCGGCAGCCATGCCGGGGGCCTGCCCCGTTCCCCGTACCCAAGGACCCGCCCCATGCCCCGCGGCCGCTACTCGCTGCACGACCCGCACGACCACACCCCCCTCGGCGAGGAGCACTTCCACTGCGCCCCCGGCCCCTCCGGCTGGCGCTACGTCTCCCAGCTCACCACCCCGGACGGCGAGCACGCCGGCTCCGTGGACCTCGCCCTGGACGAGCTCGGCCGCCCCATCCGCCTCGAACTCAACGCCGCGAGCTGGCAGGTGCGCGGCGCCGCCATCGACGGGGTCACCTGGGTCCGCACCGACCCCACCGGCACCGAGGCCACCGAGGGCAACGTCCGCGCCCCCGCCTTCACCGGCACTTCCCCCGCCTTCCTGATCGCCACCGCGCGGCTGCTGCGCCTGACCCCGGGCGCCCCCGCCACCCGGGTCCGCCTCGTCCGCTTCACCGACCCGGTCCTGGCACCCCTCACCGTCGACCAGGCATGGGCCCTGCTGGCCACCGAGACCCACCCGACCGACAGCGGCCCGCTCGCCGTCGACGAATACCGGGTCACCTCCCTCGACACCGGCGAGGTCCACACCGTCCACATCGCCGGAGACGTGGTCCTCTCCGCCCCCGGCATCGAACTCGAACACCTGGAGACCCCGCCCTCGGTGTTCCCCACGGACTGACGGCCCAGGCGGTCAGTACTCCTCGTCGGGGTAGTTCCACTCCAGCACGCCCGTCGCCGCAGGCGCCGCCTCCTTCACGTACCAGGCGAAGGACTTCTCGAACTCCGGGCACCAGAGGTAGGAACGGCTGACGATGAGCGGGAAACGGGTCTCCCCGACGACGAGGCAGGCCCCGTCCTCCTCCACCGCCATCCCGACCTGGTCGGCGATGCCTTCGTCCGCCATCAGCCCGCGGAGCTCCACGATGATCGCCTGAGCCTGCGCCTCATCGGCGATGTTCGTGACCCGGAAGCCGAATCCGATATTCACTGACATGCCGAGCAGGCTAGATGATCACACCGACGACGCCACCGAGCTGCCCCTCACGCAGGCGGCGCGAACCCGGTCTTCCGGCCCGGAGAAGTCGGGGCGGCCGGAGCAGCCGGGGGACCGGCCGGCACAGCCGACGCAGCCGGTGCGGCCACCACAGGAGCGACCGGCCCGGCAGCGACCGGCCCGACAGGATCGCCGGGTATCCCGCCCGGGGCGGGCACCGGCTGCCCGGGATGGGGCGCGGGCGGCGCGGGATACGGCGCGGGCTGCCCGGAGTGGGCCACCGACTGCCCTGCATAAGGGGAGGCCGACGGGTGACCAGCGGGAGCACCCGGCCCCGCCCCCACACCGTTGCCCGCCGCCCCCGAGCCGAAGGCGCGAGCCGCATCGCGCGACTGCCGCTCGTGCACCACCGCGGCCAGGAAGGCGGCAGCCGGTATCCCGGGCGGCGGCACCGCCCCCGTCCGCGCCACCAGGTCATCCGCCAGCCGCGCCGCCATCTGCGCGCCGACCTGCGGATCCAGCTGCCCCATCCGCGTCAGGTACTGCCGTATCGCCAGCCACAGCCCGTCCGGTACGCCCGACAGGTCGAGCCCCGTGAACTGCCCGGCCAGCCAGGGCGGCGGGGGCGGCACCGGCAGCACCCGGGCCCCGGGTACCCGCTCCCGCACCACCAGCGTCCCGCCGAACACGTCCCCGAGACGTCGGCCCCGTTCCGACACCAGCGAAGCGATCACCGCGATCATCCCGAACGTCAGCAGCAGTTCGATCACGCCCATGGCCCCGCGCACCAGCGCGTGCCGGAACCGGATCGGACCACCGTCGTCCCGGACCACCCGCAGGCCGAGGGCCAGCTTCCCCAGCGAGCGACCGTGCGACAGCGTCTCCACCGCTATCGGAACACCCACCAGGATCAGCACGAACGACCCGACCGCGATCGCTGCCTGCGCGGCCTCGTCCAAGGAGGCCGTCGCGACGGCGATGCCGAGCGTGATCAGCACGTACCCGACGAAATACACGACCAGATCGAGCATGATCGCCAGCGCCCGGCTGGGCAACCTGGCCGGCCGCAGCCCGAGGACGACCGCGTCCCCCGTCACCAGACCACTCACCGAAGCCCACCCTTCACCGCAGACCTGACCTGCCCCTTGGTCTTCAAGTCTGCCAAGCTGACGACAGCCCGAGTAAGGGCTGTGGACAACCGACGGGGCAGGGGAGCGGCAAACGAATGGATCTCGACGTCTTCGTCACCGCACACCGCGCCGAGTGGGACCGGCTGAAGCAGCTCCTCGGCCGCGGCCGTCGGCTCACCGGCGCCGAGGCGGACGAGCTCGTCTCCCTCTACCAGCGGACCGCCACCCACCTCTCGCTCATCCAGTCCAGCGCTCCCGACCCCATGCTCACCGGCCGGCTGACCCAGCTGGTCGCCCGGGCCCGCGCGACCGTGACCGGCGCCCGCCGGTCCTCCTGGCGCGACGCGGCCCGCTTCTTCACCGCCGGGTTCCCCGCCGCGGTCTACCGGAGCCGCCGCTGGTGGGGGCCCACCGCGGTGCTGTCCGTCGCCCTGGGCGTCCTGATCGGCTGGTGGATCGCGACGCACCCCGAGGTCCAGGCCTCCATCGCGGCTCCGGAGGACCTGAAGGCCCTCACCCGCCCGGGCGGCGAGTACGAGACCTACTACTCCAGTCACCCGGCCGCCTCCTTCGCCGCCCAGGTGTGGACGAACAACGCGCAGGCAGCCGCCATGTGCCTGGTCCTGGGCGCGTTCCTCGGGATCCCCGTGCTGTGGATCCTCTTCCTGAACATGGCGAACCTGGGCGTCGGCTTCGGCCTGATGGCCTCCGCCGGCCGGCTCGACGTGTTCCTGGGCCTGATCCTCCCGCACGGCCTGCTCGAACTGACCGCGGTGTTCGTGGCGGCCGGCACCGGCCTCCGCCTCGGCTGGACGGTCATCGACCCGGGCCCCCGCACCCGCCGCGAAGCCCTCGCCGAACAGGGCCGCGCGGCCCTGGGCATGGCGATCGGCCTGGCAGCCGTGCTGTTCGTCTCAGGCCTCATCGAAGGCTTCGTGACCCCGTCCGGACTCCCGACCTGGGCCCGTATCGCCATCGGCATCGTCGCCGAGGCCCTCTTCTTCCTCTACGTCTACGTCCTCGGCGGCCGCGCAGCCCGCGCCGGCGAGACGGGAGACGTGGAGGCCGCGGACCGGGCGGACCAGCTGCCGACGGCGGCATGACCGCCTCGATGTGCGCCCGGCCCCGCTCTCCTGCTAGTGTCTCGTCGTCCCGCAAAGACTGTTGACACCGTCGGCGCGGGGAGGTAGATTCGAACGGTTGCGTCGGACTGGACAGTCCGATCGTCACCAACTAAAGTCTCTACTCGCTCCCGAACTCGGAATCGAATTCCAAAGTTGGAGCACACTCTCCGAAATCCTGTCGGATGTCGAAGCCGGAAAAACCCGGTGAGATTCTCTGATAGAGTCGGAATCGCCGGAAGGGAAAAGCGCGAAAGCGCCGGAACCCGAAAGCGCCGAGGAAATCGGGTCGGAAAAGATCTGATAGAGTCGGAAACGCAAGAACGAAGGAAGCGCCCGGAGGAAAGCCCGCGAGGGTCAGTA
>NZ_JBWKDJ010000003.1:44306-730843 GCF_056436025.1 Streptomyces sp. NPDC043853 | reverse complement strand
CCTCGGCGCTTTCCGGTTCCGGCGCTTTCGCGCTTTTCCCTTTCGGCGTTTCCGACTCTATCAGATCCTTGCGGGCCTGACTCCCAGTCAGCGGGTTTGTCTTCCTGGCTCGTTGAGCCGTTCCGACGAGGTGAGACCTTAGCGGAATCCTTGCCCCCGACCTAATCGGTGGCCGTGTCTTTCGGACACGGATTCCTCATTCGCAAATACGCATGAAAACGAGACGACGAAGTGCGTCGTTCGTTCGAATGAGTGGTGCGGAATGGCTGTCCGGGGACCGACCGGAGTCGACGCTCACGTCGGACAACTCGGAGTACTTTACGGACCTCGGAAGTCTGTGTCAACCCCCGTCCTGGCTCCCTGATCAAACCCCGGGCAGGGGCCGCCGCTCGGCTCTACGCTGGGCCCCATGACCACGCATGCACTCGCGCTCAGCCTTCGCTGGTGGGCCGCCTGACGGCGGCCCACCTTCGACGCGAGCACGCATGCGCTCCACGGCCGCCGCCTCGGCGGCCGTTCGTGTTTCTGCCCCTGGGCAGTCGGTCGCCGAGTACCGGCAGCCACCGACAACGACAGGGAGCACGACGGACATGGCAAGGGTCTTCAGCGGGATCAAGCCGAGCGGGCACATGACACTGGGCAACTACCTGGGCGCCGTACGGCAATGGGTCGCCGCGCCCGACGACGGGCTGTTCTGCGTCGTCGACCTGCACGCGCTGACCGTGGAGCACGATCCGGCACGGGTACGGCGGCTGAGCCGCCAGGCTGCGGGGCTGCTGCTGGCCGCAGGGCTGGACCCGGAGCGGTGCACCCTCTTCGTGCAGAGCCACGTGGACGAGCACACCCGGCTGGCGTACCTGCTGGAGTGCACCGCGTCCGACGGGGAGCTGCGCCGCATGGTGCAGTACAAGGAGAAGACGGCGAAGGCGCGGACCTCCGGGGAGCAGGTGCGGCTGTCGCTGCTGACCTATCCGGTGCTGATGGCCGCGGACATCCTCGCGTACGGGACGGACGAGGTGCCGGTGGGCGAGGACCAGCGGCAGCACGTCGAGCTGACCCGGGATCTGGCGGTGCGGTTCAACCAGCGGTACGGGCACACGTTCACGGTGCCGCGGGCCACGCTGCCGCCGGTGGCCGCGCGGGTGATGAACCTGCAGGAGCCGACCTCGAAGATGGGGAAGTCCGATGACTCCGGTCCGGGCATCGTCTATCTGCTCGACGAGCCGGAGACGGTGGCGCGAAAGGTGATGCGGGCGGTCACCGACAACGAGGGCGGGGTCGTGTACGACCGGGTGGCGCGGCCGGGGGCGGCGAACCTGCTGGACATCCTGGCCGCCTGTACGGGCGGGGACCCGGAGCGGCTGGCCCGGGAGTACGACGGGTACGGGGCGCTGAAGCGGGACGTCGCGGAGGCGGTGGTGGAGGTGCTGCGGCCGGTGCGGGAGCGGCACGCGGAACTGGCGGCGGATCCGGCCGCGGTGGAGCGGGTGCTGCGGGCGGGGGCGGAGCGGGCCCGGGGCCTGGCCCGGCCGGTGGTGGACCGGGCTTACGAGGCGATCGGGCTGCTCGTGCCCTGAAGGCCGGTGGCCGTCGGGCGGCGGGGCCCCGCGGGTGCGGGGCCCCGCTGCCGGTCAGCTGTTGCCGGAGGCGAGTTCGCGGCTGCGGTCGCGGGCGGCTTCGAGGGCGGCGATGAGGGCGGCCCGTACGCCGTGCTTCTCCAGCTCGACGATGGCGTTGATGGTGGTGCCGGCCGGGGAGGTGACGGCCTCGCGGAGCTTGACCGGGTGCTCGCCGCTGTCGCGGAGCATCACGGCGGCGCCGATGGCGGCCTGGACGATGAGGTCGTGGGCCTGGGCGCGGGGCAGGCCGAGGAGGATGCCGGCGTCGGTCATGGCTTCGACGAGGTAGTAGAAGTACGCCGGGCCCGAGCCGGAGAGTGCGGTGGCGGCGTCCTGCTGGGACTCGGGGACCCGGAGGGTCTTGCCGACGCCGCCGAAGATCGCTTCGGTGTGGGCGAGGTCGGCCGCGGTGGCGTGGCTGCCGGCGGAGATGACCGACATGGCCTCGTCGACGAGGGCGGGGGTGTTGGTCATGACGCGCACGACGGGGGTGCCGGGGGCGAGCCGTTCCTCGAAGAAGGAGGTGGGGATGCCGGCGGCGCCGCTGATGACGAGGCGGTCGGCGGGGACGTGCGGGGCGAGTTCCTCCAGGAGCTTGCCCATGTCCTGCGGCTTGACGGTGAGGATGAGGGTGTCGGCGCGCTTGGCGGCTTCGGCGTTGCTGACGGCCTCGACTCCGTAGCGGGTGCGCAGTTCCTCGGCGCGTTCGGCTCGGCGGGCGGTGACCAGGAGCTTCGAGGCGGGCCAGCCGCCGCGGATCATGCCGCTGAGCAGGGCCTCGCCGATCTTGCCGGTGCCGAGGACTGCGACTGTCTGGGTCATGCGGACTCACCTCGCCGAACGTCTTGAAAGCTCGTACGGCGTCATCCTCGCACCCGGGCCGTGGTCCGGGGTGGGCTGTCCGATGCGTGGTCAGGGGGCCGGGGGCTGCCGGTCAGGCGGTGCGGCGACGGAGGGTGGCGGCGCCGAGGGCGAGGACGAGCAGGGCGCAGCCGGCGACGACCAGGACGTCGCGGACGAAGGTGGCGGTCATGTCGGTGTGGGTGAGGACCTCGTTCATGCCGTCGACGGCGTAGGACATGGGGAGGACGTTCGAGATGCCTTCCAGGAGGGGCTGCATGGTGTTGCGGGCGGCGAACAGGCCGCAGAGGAGGAGCTGGGGGAAGATCACGGCCGGCATGAACTGGACGGCCTGGAACTCGGACGCGGCGAAGGCGGAGACGAACAGGCCGAGGGCGGTGCCGAGGAGGGCGTCGAGCAGGGCGACGAGCAGCAGCAGCCAGGGGGAGCCGACGACGTCGAGGCCGAGGACCCAGAGGGCCGTGCCGGTGGCGAGGAGGGACTGGACGACGGCGAGGCTGCCGAAGGCGAGGGCGTAGCCGGCGATGAGGTCGGCCTTGCCGAGCGGCATGGCGAGGAGGCGTTCGAGGGTGCCGGAGGTGCGTTCGCGGAGGGTGGCGATGGAGGTGATGAGGAACATCGTGATGAGCGGGAAGATGCCGAGGAGGCTGGCGCCGATGCCGTCGAAGGTGCGCGGGCTGCCGTCGAAGACGTAGCGCAGGAGCGTCAGCATCAGGACGGGGACCGCGAGCATCAGGGCGATGGAGCGCGGGTCGTGGCGGAGCTGGCGCAGGACGCGGACGGCGGTGGCGGTGGTGCGGGCCGTGCTGTACGTGGTGGCGGTCATGGCTGGGGCTCCCGGGGGCGGAGGCTCGCCCGGCGGAGGTTCGCCTCGTCGACGAGGTGGAGGAAGCCGGCTTCGACGGTCTCGGACCGGGTGCGGGCGCGGAGGGCGTCGGGGGTGTCCTGGGCGAGGATGCGGCCCTCGCGCATGAGGAGGAGGTCGTGGCAGCGCTCGGCCTCGTCCATGACGTGGGAGGAGACGAGGAGGGTGGTGCCCCGGGTGCGGGCGATCTCGTGGAAGAGGTTCCACAGGTCGCGGCGGAGGACGGGGTCCAGGCCGACGGTGGGTTCGTCGAGGACGAGCAGTTCGGGGGTGCCGAGGAGGGCGACGGCGAGGGAGACCCGGCTGCGCTGGCCGCCGGAGAGCCGGCCGGCGAGGGCGTGGGTGTGGGCGGCGAGGTCGACGTCGGCGATGGCCCGGTCGACGTCGGCGCGGCGGGATTCGGCGGCGGCGCGGCCGGGGTTGAGGACGGCGGCGAAGTAGTCGAGGTTCTGGCGGACGGTGAGGTCGTCGTAGATGGAGGGGGCCTGGGTGACGTACCCGATGCGGGAGCGGAGGGCGGGGTGGCCGGCGGGGTGGCCGAGGACGTCGAGGGTGCCGGTGACGTGGGCCTGGGTGCCGACGACGGCGCGCATGAGGGTGGTCTTTCCGCAGCCGGAGGGGCCGAGGAGGCCGGTGATGCGGCCGCGGGGGACGTCGAAGTCGATGCCGTCGATGACGGTGTGGAGGGTCCGTCCGGTACCGCGGCGGACGGTCAGGGCGCGGGCGCGGACGGCGGGTGGGCCGTCGGGTGTTGCGTCAGGAGGGCCGTCGGGGGGTTCGAGCGGCTGGCCGCCTTCAATATTCCTCATGTGATGAATATTGCTCCTGGCGGTGCCGGGGCGTCAATGGTGGTGACGCTCCGGCCGGACGGCTTCTTGCGCTTCCGGACTACTTCTTGCGCTTGGGGCGGCGGGCGGCCGGGTTGCCGGTACGGGCGCTGCGGCGCCGGGTGTACTCGGTGAGGGCCTTCTCGTACTCGGCGCGGTGCAGCGCCTCGCCGGGGGCTTCCTGGAGGCAGCGGAGGAAGTACGCGATGAGCGAGCCGATGAAACCGATCATCTTCAGGCCCTTGAGGGACGCCTCGTCGGAGGACGGCCGCCGGCGGCTCTTGAAGGATTCCCAGGTCTTGAAGAAGGCGATGGCGCTGGAGATCGCGAAGAGGACGACGACCGAGATGGAGAGGAAGGGGCCGACGTCGCCGATCTCCAGGCCCTCGTATGCGGCGCGCAACAGGAAGGCGGCGGCGATGGCGGTGATCAGGGATCCTGCAGCCATGCCGGCTCGGCGCAGGGCGTAGCCGTTGTCGTGGTTCACCCAGGTGGTGCCGAAGAACTTGATCGGCTCGGGCTGGGGGCCGGCGGGGGCCTTGTCGGCCTTGTCCTGCTGCTGCGCCTGCTGCTGCTCGTCGCTCACGCCTGCGATTATCCCCCGCCGGGGCGGGAGCGGCCGGAGCGGTCCGGGTGCCGGACGGCCCCGGCCACCGGGGCTGCGCGGACGGGTCAGCCGCAGCGGTTGGCGACGTAGCCGTCGCTGCCGGTCTTGACGTAGGCGTCCGAGACGAACTGGCCGTTGCCGACGCAGTCCCAGATGTTCGTGGTGCCGTACGGGCCGGAGATCGTGGTCCCCGTGGTCTGGCAGTTGATCGTCACCCACGCACCCAGCGGCAGGACCTTCACGACCGAGTAATTGGTGCCGGGCCCACTGCGGACGTTCACCCGGTAGCCCGGTGCGACCGGATACGAGTCGCCCGAGTCGGCCGTGAGGGTCTGCGCCTCGGCCGACTTGTTCTCCATGTCCATTGATTTCTCCCCCCGTTGAGCGTCCCGCTCGACGACTCGCGCAGGGTAGCAGGACATGGCTGAATCGCATGCACCATCGACTAGGCTCCCCCGGGGGTGGTTGCCGATGCGGTCGGCACGTTCGGAACAGGCCGAATTTCCCGAGTACGCCGGGCAGTACCGGCTGGAATCCGTGCTCGGTTCCGGCGGCATGGGCGTCGTGCATCTGGCCACCTCCGCGTCGGGGCTGCGGCTCGCCGTGAAGGTCGTGCACGGCGAACATGCCGTGGATCCGGAGTTCCGGGCGCGATTCCGGCAGGAGATCGCCGCGGCGCGGCGGGTGAGCGGGGCGTTCACCGCGCCCGTCGTGGACGCTGATGCGGATGCCGAGCGGCCGTGGATGGCCACTCTGTTCATCGACGCGCCGACGCTCGCCGAGCGGGTGCGGGGAGGGGTCCTCGACGGGCCCGAGGTCGCGCGGCTGGGGGCCGGACTGGCCGAGGCGCTGCGGGACATCCACCGGGCCGGAGTGGTGCACCGGGACCTCAAGCCGAGCAATGTGCTGATGGCGGCCGACGGGCCGAAGGTGATCGACTTCGGTATCTCCCGTCCGTACGACAGTGACCTGCGGACGGAGACCGGGAAGCTGATCGGGACTCCGCCGTTCATGGCGCCGGAGCAGTTCCAGCGGCCTCGGGAGGTCGGGCCTGCGGCGGACGTTTTCGCGATGGGGTCGGTGCTGGTGCACGCGGCGACCGGGCGGGGGCCGTTCGACTCGGACAGCCCGTACATCGTGGCGTACCAGGTGGTGCACGACGAGCCGGACCTCACCGGTGTCCCGCCTCGGCTGGCCCGGATCGTGGAGCGCTGCCTGGCGAAGGAGCCGGGCCTGCGGCCGTCGGCGGACGAACTGATCGCGGAGCTGCGCGCGGCGGCCTACCCGACGTCGGAGGACACGCGCGCCTTCATTCCGCAGCCCAGGCGTCCCATCAGGTCGGAGGCCTCGGCCCCCTCCCCCGCCGACGAGCCGACTCACCGGCGGGCGCGGGACGAAACGGCGCCCCCGGCCCCCGGACCCCCGGCCGGCAGTCGGTCGGGGCTGCGCGGTCTGCGTCACCGGACCATGGCGATCGCCGCTGCCGGACTGCTGCTGGCGTGCGCGGCGCTCGGCGGGTACTTCGCCGTCAGCACGTCCACGCCGGGGGAACGCCGTACCGCTGCGGGTTCGGGAAGGCCGACGTCGTTCCTCCCGTGGGCGGTACGGCTCGGGGAGGAGCGGGCGGCCAACCGGACGCCGGCCTGTGCCTGGGCCTCCGGTGCCCTGTACTGCTCGGCCACCGGAATCGCAGCCGCGCGTGTCGAACCCGGGAACGGTGCTCGGACCTGGTCGGTTTCCGCGGGCTCCGCCAGTGCGACGGGCACGGCCCAGAACAGTGCGCCGCGGTCAGCCGGAAGGCTCCTGATCACGGTGCCGGACGGAAGTGAGAGGCTGCGCGCGCTCGACCCCGCGTCGGGCGCCGAGCGCTGGCAGAAGCGGCTGCCCGGTGGCGCGAAGGTGATCGTCGCGGGCGACCGGGTGCTGGTCATCGGCGTCGACGGCGGGGTAACGGCGCTGGACGTGGCGACGGGCAGTGTCCGCTGGGACCGGCAGGTGGCGGGGGTGGGCTCGCTGTGGGCCGTCGGTCCCGGCGACGGGGCCGGCGAGCGGTTGTACGTGGCCACGCCGAGCGCTGATGCCGCGACGACGCGGATCTCGGCGGTCGATCCGGCGACCGGCCACGAGCTGTGGCAGGTCACGACCCCCGGGCTGGTGGAACCGGTCGGTGTCACGCGGGGCACGCTCCACCTGTTGCTGAACGACAAGCGATCCCGGGCGGGGGCGGTCGTCCGTCTCGATCTCGGCACCCGCACGACGCGGACACTCCGACTCTCCGCGCCGATTTCGCAGCCACAGGCGGAGGTCGCACCCGACGGCGTGATGTACGTGTTCGGCACCGGAGGCACGTTGACCGCAGTGGGCGATCGGGCCGAGCTCTGGCGCCTGGAAACCGGAGCGCCTCTCGCCTCCCACCCGGTTCCCTCGGACGGCCGGGTGTACCTGATGGCGTCGGACGGGCGGCTGCTCGCGGTCGACGCGGCCGTCGGCCGGCTGGTCGGGCAGACGGATCCCCGCATGGGCACCGGGCCCAACACGTATGCGGGCACCAGGCCCGCGCCGGTCGTCGCCGGGGGGCGGGTGTTCGGGATGGCGCCCGACGGGTCGGTGTTCGCCGTGGACGCGGCGGATCCCGGGGCGTGGTGACGCCGTGACGGCGAACCCCGCCGGTCCGGGAGGGCGGCGGGGTTCGCGGGGAAGCGGGGCGGGGGCCCGGCGGGTCAGCCGAGCTTCGAGACGTCGCGGACGGCGCCCTTGTCGGCGCTGGTGGCCATCGCCGCGTAGGCGCGCAGGGCCGCGGAGACCTGGCGTTCGCGGTTCTTCGGGGCGTAGACGCCGCCGAGGGCCTCGCGGCGGGCGGCCAGGGTCTCCTCGTCGACCAGCAGCTCGATGGAGCGGCTCGGGATGTCGATGCGGATGCGGTCGCCGTCCTGGACCAGGGCGATGGTGCCGCCCGAGGCCGCCTCCGGGGAGGCGTGGCCGATGGACAGGCCCGAGGTGCCGCCGGAGAAGCGGCCGTCGGTGATCAGGGCGCAGGTCTTGCCCAGGCCGCGGCCCTTGAGGAAGGAGGTCGGGTAGAGCATCTCCTGCATGCCGGGGCCGCCGCGCGGGCCCTCGTAGCGGATGACGACGACGTCGCCGTGGGTGACCTGCTTGGAGAGGATCTTCTCGACGGCCTCGTCCTGGGACTCGCAGACCACGGCCGGGCCCTCGAAGGTCCAGATGGACTCGTCGACGCCGGCGGTCTTCACGACGCAGCCGTCGACGGCGATGTTGCCCTTGAGGACCGCCAGGCCGCCGTCCTTGGAGTACGCGTGCTCGACGGAGCGGATGCAGCCGCCCTCGGCGTCGAGGTCGAGGCTCTCCCAGCGCTCGGACTGGGAGAAGGCGGTCGCGGAACGCTTGCAGCCCGGGGCCGCGTGCCACAGCTCCATGGCCACCTCGGAGGCGGTGCCGGAGCGGGCGTCCCACTTCGACAGCCAGTCCTCCAGGTTGGCGGAGTGGACCGTGGTGACGTCCTTGTTCAGCAGGCCGCCGCGGTGCAGCTCGCCGAGGATGGCGGGGATGCCGCCGGCCCGGTGGATGTCCTCCATGTAGTACGTGCCGCCGGGCGCGACGTTCGGCGCGACCTTCGCCAGGCACGGGACGCGGCGCGAGACCTCGTCGATGTCCTTCAGGTCGTAGTCCAGGCCGGCCTCCTGGGCGGCGGCGAGGAGGTGGAGGATCGTGTTGGTGGAACCGCCCATCGCGATGTCGAGGGCCATGGCGTTCTCGAACGCCTGGCGGGACGCGATGTTGCGCGGCAGGACCGAGTGGTCGTCCTGCTCGTAGTGGCGCTTGGTGATCTCGACGATGGTCCGGCCGGCCTCCTCGTAGAGGGCGCGGCGGGCGGTGTGGGTGGCGAGGACCGAGCCGTTGCCGGGCAGGGCCAGGCCGATGGCCTCGGCCAGGCAGTTCATCGAGTTGGCGGTGAACATGCCGGAACAGGAGCCGCAGGTCGGACAGGCGTTCTCCTCGATGCGGAGGATGTCCTCGTCCGAGACGCTCTCGCTGACCGCGCTGACCATCGCGTCGACCAGGTCGAGCTTGCGGACGGTGCCGTCGACCAAGGTGGCCTGGCCGGCCTCCATCGGGCCGCCGGAGACGAAGACCACCGGGATGTTGAGGCGCATGGCGGCCATCAGCATGCCGGGGGTGATCTTGTCGCAGTTGGAGATGCAGATCAGGGCGTCGGCGCAGTGCGCCTCGACCATGTACTCCACGCTGTCCGCGATCAGGTCGCGGGAGGGGAGGGAGTAGAGCATGCCGGCGTGGCCCATGGCGATGCCGTCGTCGACCGCGATGGTGTTGAACTCGCGGGGGATGGCGCCGGCGGCCCGGATGGCGTCGGAGACGATGCGGCCCACGGGGGCGAGGTGGGTGTGGCCGGGCACGAACTCCGTGAAGGAGTTGGCGACCGCGATGATCGGCTTCCCGATGTCCTCGCTCGCTACGCCCGAGGCGCGCATCAGGGCGCGCGCGCCCGCCATGTTGCGGCCGTGGGTGACGGTGCGGGACCTCAGCTCGGGCATCGGGTTCAGCTCCCCATGAGTATGGACATTGCTCACTACGAGGCTACGCCTCCTGATCGCGATACGGACAGGGCGTCCGGATCTCGGGACGGGAGGGTCAGTCTTCGGTCAGGGTTCCCTCAGGTCGGGCCGCCCTCGGGCCGGATCGCCATCGGATCAGGCTTCCGTCAGGTACCGCTGCAGGGTGGGCGCCACGAGTTCGACGATGGCCTCCGGGTCCGCGGACGCGAGGGGCTCGACCTGGACGACGTACCGGAGCAGCGCGATGCCGACCATGTGGGAGGCGGCGAGCTCGGCGCGGAACGTCGGCTCGGGGACGTCGAGGTCGGCCGCCACCCGCTCCAGGACGCGGCGCAGCACCAGCTGCCGGAGCACCTTGGCGGCGGCCTCGTGGGTGAGCGCGGACCGGATCACGGCGAGCAGCGGGGCGCGGGTGACCGGGTTCTCCCAGACGCCGAGGAAGTAGCGGGTGAGGCGTTCGCCGATGCCTTCGGGGCCCTCGCCGATCACGGCGGGGACGATGAGGGCGGGCTCCATGCTGACCTCGACGGCGGCGGCGAAGAGGTCGTCCTTGGTGCCGAAGTAGTGGTGGACCAGGGCCGGGTCCACGCCCGCGGCCTTGGCGACGCCGCGTACGGAGGTCTTGTCGTAGCCGCGCTCGGCGAAGACCTCGCGGGCTGCGAGGCGGATGCGTTCCTGGGTGCTGGGGCCGTCGTCGGCCGCGTCGCGGGGCGGGCGGCCGGGGCCGCGGCGGGGGCGCGGGGGTTCGGCTGCGCCGGCGGGGCCGGCCGGGCCGCGGGCGGAGGGGCTCATGAGCGCGGCACCCGCCGGTGGGCGTCGCGCCCGGCGGGCTTCGGGCCCGCGGGGGTGGCCGGATGCGGGGCGGCCCGGCGCGGGACCTGGGTGGTGGCGTTCGCGGCGGCGCCCGTGGCGGTGGCCAGGTGCAGGCGGGTGAAGGCCAGCGCCTCGGCGAGGTCGGCCTCGCGCTCCGCGGAGGACATGGCCCGGCGGGTGTTGACCTCGATCACGACGTGGCCGTCGAAGCCGCTCAGCGCGAGGCGTTCGAGCAGCTCGGCGCAGGGCTGGGTGCCCCGGCCGGGAACGAGGTGCTCGTCCTTGGCGGAGCCGTTGCCGTCGGCGAGGTGGACGTGGGCGAGCCGGTCGCCCATCCGGTCGACCATGGCGATGGCGTCGGTCCGGGCGGTGGCGGTGTGCGAGAGGTCGACGGTGAAGTGGCGGTAGTCGTCCTTGGTGACGTCCCACTCGGGGGCGTAGGCGAGCATCTCGCGGTCGCGGTAGCGCCAGGGGTACATGTTCTCGACGGCGAACCGTACGTCGGTCTCCTCGGCCATCCGCCAGATGCCGGTGACGAAGTCCCGGGCGTACTGCCGCTGCCAGCGGAACGGCGGGTGTACGACGACGGTGGACGCGCCGAGCCTTTCGGCTGCCGCCCGGGCGCGGCGGAGCTTGGTCCAGGGGTCGGTGGACCACACCCGCTGGGTGATCAGCAGGCAGGGGGCGTGGACGGCCAGGATGGGCACCTGGTGGTGGTCGGACAGCCGCCGCAGAGCTTCGACGTCCTGGCTGACCGGGTCGGTCCAGACCATCACCTCGACGCCGTCGTAGCCCAGGCGGCCTGCGATCTCGAAGGCGGTAGCAGTGGACTCGGGGTAGACCGAGGCAGTGCTCAGCGCGACCTTCGCGTTGGGGATCCGGACGGGTTCTGCCACGGGGACAGCGTACGGGCCGCTCAGCCGGGCGGCCCGGCCCGGGGGAAAACCCGTCCCTCCCCTCGGGCCCGCTCCGGCCGCTCCGGCCCGCTCAGGCCGGGCGCCCCTAACCCATGTGGTCCAGCCGTCGGAGGATCAGTCCCTCGCGCAGGGCCCAGGGGCAGATCTCCAGCTGGTCCACGCCGAAGAGGTCCATCGCGGCCTCGGCGACCATCGCGCCCGCCAGGAGCTGGCCGGAGCGGCCGTCGGAAACGCCCGGGAGCTCGGCGCGCCGGGCCGCCGTCATCGACGCGAGCCGCGGGACCCATTCCTCCAGGGCCTTCCGGCTCAGGTCCCGCTGCACGTACAGGCCGGCCGCCGAGCCCGCCGCGCCCGCGATCCGGGCCAGCTGCTTGAAGGTCTTGGACGTGGCCACCACGTGGTCGGGGGTGCCGAAGCGGCTGAACTCGCCGACCGACCGCGCGATCTGCGCCCGCACGTGCCGGCGCAGCGCCCTGACGTCCGCCTCGTCCGCGGGGTCACCCTGCAGCCAGCCGGCCGTGAGCCGCCCGGCGCCCAGGGGCAGCGAGACCGCCGCGTCCGGGTCCTCGTCGATGCCGTAGGCGATCTCCAGCGAGCCGCCGCCGATGTCCAGCACCAGCAGCTTCCCCGCCGACCAGCCGAACCAGCGGCGGGCCGCCAGGAAGGTCAGCCGCGCCTCGTCCTCCCCGCTCAGTACCTGCAGCTCCACGCCGGTCTCGGCCTTCACGCGGTCGAGCACCTCGTCCGCGTTCGGTGCCTCCCGCACCGCGGAGGTCGCGAACGGCAGGACCTCCTCGCAGCCCTTGTCCTCGGCCGCGATCACCGCGCCCGCGATCACCGAGACCAGCCGCTCCACTCCCTCCGGGCTGACCGCGCCGGAGTCGTCGAGCAGCTGCGCCAGCCGAAGTTCCACCTTGTGCGAGTGCGCGGGGAGCGGCCGCGCACCCGGGTGCGCGTCCACCACCAGCAGATGGATCGTGTTCGAACCCACATCAAGGACACCGAGTCTCATATGCGAAACGCTACTGGCCCGGACGAGGATGGGTGACCCTAGGGGCGCTTAGGCTTGGGTTTGTGCCGAATACGAAGAAGGCCAATACGAAGAAGACGGCGAAGACGGCGAAAACGGCCGGGCCGGCCGTCGAGCCCGATGAGAAGGGCCTCGACTTCCCCCGGGCCTGGGTCGAGTTCCCCGACCCCGCCGACGAGGAACAGGTCTTCCGCTGCGACCTGACCTGGCTCACCTCGCGCTGGACCTGCATCTTCGGCAGCGGCTGCCAGGGGATCAAGGCCGGGCGGGCCGAGGACGGCTGCTGCACGCTCGGCGCCCACTTCTCCGACGAGGACGACGAGAAGCGCGTCGCACAGCACGTGGCACGGCTGACCCCCGACCTGTGGGAGTTCCACGACGTCGGCAGCAAGACGGGATGGACCCAGTTCGACGACGACGGGGAGAAGCAGACCCGCCGCTGGAAGGGCGCGTGCATCTTCCTGAACCGGCCCGGCTTCGCGGCCGGCGCCGGCTGCTCCCTGCACATCCTGGCCCTGAAGGAGGGCCGGGAGCCGCTGGAGACCAAGCCGGACGTCTGCTGGCAGCTGCCGATCCGGCGGACCTACGAGTGGATCGACCGGCCCGACGACACCCGGGTGCTCCAGGTCACGATCGGCGAGTACGACCGGCGCGGCTGGGGTCCGGGCGGCCACGACCTGCACTGGTGGTGCACGTCGGCGACGTCCGCGCACGGGGCCGGCGAGCCGGTCTACGTCTCGTACCGGGCCGAGCTCACCGAACTGATGGGCAAGGACGCGTACGCCGTGCTGGTCGAGCTGTGCGAGGCCCGGCTGGCCTCGCTGCTGCCGATGGCGCCCCATCCGGCCGACCCGGTCTGAGTACTGTGATGCCGTGACGCCGTGATGCCGTGACGCCGTGACGCCGCGATCACGGTTCCCGGTGGTCCGGGTCCGGTGGTTCCAGCGCTGGGAGGGGTCGTGCGCAGACATGTCCGGGTGGTGGCGGGGGCGGCGGTGTCGCTGCTGGTGATCACGGCGGCCGCGGCGTGCGGGCCGGCGGACGGGGGTGACCCGGCGCCGGGCTCCTCGCCCCCGGGGACGACCTCGGCCGCGGTCACCGCGTCGCCGACGCCCACGACCACAGGCACAGGTGCCGGCACCGGCGCCGGCACGGCCGGCCCGACGCCGGCTTCCACGTCCGCTCCCTCGCCCGCGTCGACGTCCGTGGCCACGCCCCCGGCGGGCGGGAGGCCGACGGGCACGACGGCGCCCGCTTCCTCCTCCGCGCCGGCTCCTTCGTTGACCGGCACGCCGGCCAGGCCCGAGCCGAAGCCGCCGGTGTCCCCGTCCGTGCCTCCGCCGCGGGACTAGCGGGGCCGGAGGGACCAGCGGGACCAGAGCAACCGGGGTGTTCGTCAGGGGCCTGAAGGGGCCGGGGAAACGGTTCCGCCCGAGGAGGGCTCCGGGGTCGGGATCGGGGTCGACGTCTCGGTGGGCACGGGCTCCGGCGTGGAGGTGGCCGTCGGGCTCGGAGTCGGCGTCGGTGTGGGGCCCGGGGGGTCCGTGGGCGCCGGTGTCGGCGTGGGTGTGGGGGTGGCGGCCGGGGGCGGTTTCGGAGTGGCGGGCGGGCGGCCGCGGCCCTGGATCGCGATCACCGCGTCGCCCGGTTCCACGCCGACCCGGCCGGTCCACGGGCCCGCCGGCTGGCCGGCCCGGTCCACGGTGATCCACAGGGTGACCGATTCTCCCGGTGCCAGCGTGCCCCAGGTCCGCTCCGCCCGCAGCCACGGTGCGTCCGACCAGAGCCGCCACTGCACCGGGGCACCGCCCGACGCGGTGAGCCGGAGGTGGGTGATGCCTCCGCGGGAGACCGCGTCCACCTCGATCCGGCCCGGCCGGGCCGGGCCCGGCGGGGTGCCGGTGGGGGCTCCGGTACTGATCACCTCGACCGAGACGTCGGAGTCCGGGTGCGCCCGGCCGTTGTCCGCGAAACCGGGCGAGGCGCCGGCGCGGGCGGCGTTGCCCGCGTTCTCGTACGCCGGGTAGGGGCCGCCGTCCGGCTGCGCGGGTTCCTCGGCGCCACTGGCGGAGATGCGGGTCGCGCCCGCTCCCCCGGTGGGCTCGCCGGTGCTGGGAGCGCCCCGGTAGGCCGCCCACAGGGCCAGCACCGGCGCGGCCACCACGGTGGCGACCACCGTGGTGGTGACCGCCCGGGCCCGGATCCGGTCGCGGCGGGCGGCGCGGTCCCGGGGGTGCATCGGGAAGCCGGTACGGGTGAACCGGGGCGCGGTGGCGCGCACGGAACGGGCGGCGCCGATCCGGGCCGCGTGGACCGCCCCGCGCGGGGCGGGGACCAGCGGGAGGGCCGCCGTACGGGTGCCGCCGGAGCCGGGCCAGGGACCGCCGGCCCCGACCCGCTCGGCGAGCCGGCGGCAGCGCGGGCAGTCGTCGACGTGCCGGACCAGCTCGACGCGCAGCGTGGTGGAGAGCAGGATCTCGCTGTCGCCGGCGAGCCGGGCCAGGGCCGGACAGACGCCGGTCTCGACGACGGCGAGGGCGGCGCGGGTCCGCTCGACCTCGCAGGCGGCGCCGGAGAGCAGCTCGCGCGCGACGGCCGGGGGCGTGCCGAGCACGGCGGCGAGTTCGGGCACGGCGAGCCGGTGCCGGACGGCGAGTTCCAGCGCCTCGCGCTGCTCGGGGGTGGTACCGGCGGCTTCCGGCCAGGCGAGCCGGGCCAGCTCGGCCTGCTCGGCCGGCTCGGCAGCCTGCCGGTGGTCGGCCCCGGCCCCGGCCCCGGCCTCGGTGTCGTTGTCGTCGTAGGTGCCCGGGGCCGACGTACCGGAGGTCACGGGCGGGGCCGTCGACCCGGCGTGGGCGGCCGGTGCGCCGGTCTCCGGGCCGATCGTGCGCCCCCTGTGCTCCGGCGCACGCCCTGCGGAGTGCGCGCCCCCCGCTGCGGACCCCGGAGCGGCCCGTCCCGCCGGCCGGCCTTCGGTCCGTCCCGATCCCCGTACCGGTCTGCCGTGCCGGACGGCCCGCCGCTGCTCGCCGAGGCGGCGCAGACAGGCCCAGCGGGCCAGCGCGTACAGCCAGGACCGGCGCTCGCCCTCGCCGGGACACCGTCCCGGGTAGCGCTCGGCCACCGCCAGGACCTCGCCGAGCACCGCGACGGCGGCCCCGTGATCGCAGAGCACGGACAGGCAATAGGTGAAGAGGCCGTCCAGGTACGGCTCGTGCGGGGAGGCGGGCGGCTGCTCCTCCTCCGAGGGGGTACGCCCGTGCGCCCGGTGTGCGCCGGTGCACGTGTCGGGTTGTGCCTGACTGCTGCTGGTCACTGGGCGACCGTAGGCGGCGGGCCGGTGACGCCTTGGAAGCCTTGGGCAGTTTTAACCCTTACGGGTGACCAGATCGGCCAAAACAGGACAGCCTCCCTGACGCCCGCGGCCCGCGCCGACCCACCCACCGCCCCGCCCACCCCCGCCCGCGGCCCGGGCCTGTCGGTGGCGGCCGTTACGGTGGGGCGCATGGCTGCCCGTACATCCCGCTCATCCGCCAAGGACCGGCCGTCCTACCGCTGCACCGAATGCGGCTGGACGACCGCGAAGTGGCTCGGCCGGTGCCCCGAGTGCCAGGCCTGGGGCACGGTCGAGGAGTACGGCACCCCCGCCGTGCGGACCACCGCCGCCGGGCGGGTCTCCTCCGCCGCCCTGCCCATCGCGCAGGTGGACGGCCGGCAGGCGACGGCCCGGAGCACCGGGGTGGACGAACTGGACCGGGTCCTCGGCGGCGGGCTGGTGCCCGGCGCGGTGGTGCTGCTGGCCGGCGAGCCGGGCGTGGGCAAGTCCACGCTGCTGCTGGACGTGGCGGCGAAGGCGGCGAGCGAGGCGCACAAGACCCTCTACGTCACGGGCGAGGAGTCGGCGAGCCAGGTACGGCTGCGGGCGGACCGGATCAACGCCCTCAGCGACCACCTCTACCTGGCGGCGGAGACGGACCTGTCGGCGGTGCTCGGGCACCTGGACGCCGTACGGCCCTCGCTGCTGGTCCTGGACTCGGTGCAGACCGTCGCCTCGCCGGAGATCGACGGAGCCCCCGGCGGCATGGCGCAGGTCCGGGAGGTGGCCGGGGCGCTGATCCGGGCCTCCAAGGAGCGCGGCATGTCCACCCTGCTGGTGGGCCACGTGACCAAGGACGGCGCGATCGCCGGACCGCGGCTGCTGGAGCACCTGGTGGACGTGGTGCTGCACTTCGAGGGCGACCGGCACGCGCGGCTGCGCCTGGTGCGCGGCGTGAAGAACCGGTACGGCGCGACGGACGAGGTCGGCTGCTTCGAGCTGCACGACGAGGGGATCACCGGGCTGGCGGACCCTTCCGGGCTGTTCCTGACCCGCCGGGCGGAGCCGGTCCCGGGCACCTGTCTGACGGTGACCCTGGAGGGGCGGCGCCCGCTGGTCGCGGAGGTGCAGGCGCTGACGGTGGACTCGCAGATCCCCTCGCCCCGGCGGACCACCTCGGGTCTGGAGACTTCCCGCGTCTCGATGATGCTGGCGGTGCTGGAGCAGCGCGGCCGGATCAGCGCGCTGGGCAAGCGGGACATCTACTCGGCGACGGTGGGCGGGGTGAAGCTCTCGGAGCCGGCCGCGGACCTGGCGATCGCGCTGGCCCTGGCCTCGGCGGCGTCGGACACCCCACTGCCGAAGAACCTGGTCGCCATCGGCGAGGTCGGTCTGGCGGGCGAGGTGCGGCGGGTGACCGGCGTCCAGCGGCGGCTCGCCGAGGCGCACCGGCTGGGCTTCACGCACGCCCTGGTCCCGGGCGATCCGGGCAAGGTCCCGCCGGGCATGAAGGTGATCGAGGTGGCGGACATGGGCGACGCCCTGCGGGTCCTTCCGCGCAGCCGGCGGGCCCCCGCCAAGTCGCCGGAATAGTCGGTTCCGCCCCGTGTTCCCGGGCCCGGGCCCGGGAAGCTCCGGCGGGGCCACAGCATGCGCCGGTAGACTTTGGGCTGGTCCGCCCACCCCCGCGCACGCGGGGCGGGGCGGCGAAACCCGCGACCGGAGGAGTGCAGTGGCAGCCAAGGACGGGGCAGCAGCATCCGGAAAGTCCGGCGCGAGCTCCAAGCACGACGCGTTGATGCGCGCGTCGCTGACCGCCGTCGCCCCTGGTCAGGCCCTGCGTGACGGCCTGGAGCGGATCGTCCGCGGCAACACCGGCGGACTGATCGTCCTCGGCATGGACAAGGCCGTCGAGGCGATGTGCACCGGCGGTTTCGTACTGGACGTGGAGTTCACCGCCACCCGGCTGCGGGAGCTGTGCAAGCTCGACGGCGCGGTCGTCCTGGACAAGGACATCACCAAGATCCTGCGGGCCGGCGTGCAGCTGGTCCCGGACGCGTCCATCCCCACCGACGAGACCGGCACCCGGCACCGCACCGCCGACCGGGTGTCCAAGAGCTGCGGCTTCCCGGTGGTGTCCGTCTCCCAGTCGATGCGGCTGATCGCGCTCTACGTGGACGGGGAGCGCCGGGTCCTGGAGGAGTCCGGGGCCATCCTGTCCCGCGCCAACCAGGCGCTGGCCACCCTGGAGCGGTACAAGCTGCGGCTCGACGAGGTCGCGGGCACGCTGTCCGCGCTGGAGATCGAGGACCTGGTCACCGTCCGCGACGTGACCGCGGTCGCCCAGCGGCTGGAAATGGTCCGCCGGATCGCCACCGAGATCGCCGAGTACGTGGTCGAGCTCGGCACCGACGGCCGCCTGCTCTCCCTCCAGCTGGACGAGCTGACGGTGGGCATCGAGGCGGAGCGGGAACTGGTCATCCGCGACTACGTTCCCGAGCCCACGGCGAAGCGTTCCCGCACGGTGGACGCGGCGCTGGCCGAGCTGGACTCGCTGACCCACACGGAGCTCCTGGAGCTGCCCGTGGTCGCCCGCGCGCTCGGCTACACCGGCTCCCCGGAGAACCTGGACTCCGCGGTCTCGCCGCGCGGCTACCGGCTGCTGGCGAAGGTGCCGCGGCTGCCCGGGGCGATCATCGAGCGGCTGGTCGAGCACTTCGGCGGGCTGCAGAAGCTGCTCGCGGCGAGCGTGGACGACCTGCAGACCGTCGACGGCGTCGGCGAGGCCCGCGCCCGCAGCGTCCGCGAGGGGCTGTCGCGGCTGGCGGAGTCGTCGATCCTGGAGCGGTACGTCTGACGCCCCCGGTCGTCCAGCGCAATCAGCAGTACCAGGGGGGCGTCAGGAGGAGAGCTCCGGGTCCGGCTCGTCGCCCGGCTCCGGCTCCGCCGAGGGCGGTCCCGACGGCGGGGATCCGCTCGGCTTCTTCCCATGGGCTCCGTCGCACCACAGGTTCACCCTGACCAGCGTCGTGCCGTCCCGGTCCGGCCGGGGCGACGCGGTAGCCGTCCAGTTCCCCTTGCGCAGGCTCAGCGCGGCGATCGCGGGGTCGAGTGCGAGTCCGTCCTGCCAACCCCGCTCCCGGGCTTTCGCCTCGCTCTTGCGGAGCGCCGTGTCCACCGCCCCGGCGTCCGCTCCCGGGCCGTTCGACGCGGTCCCGGCGAGCCGTCCGGTCAGCCACTCCGTGCATTCGAACTGGATCATGTCCTGCGGGTCTCGGGCGACGGTGAAACCGGCCGCCTCCAGGGAGTCGGTCAGCTCCCGCACCACCGTGTCCACGGGGAGGGGCGGGCCGGAGTACCGCGGGGGCAGCGGCCCGAGGTCCTTCAGGGGATGGGCGCAGGCGGTCGCCGCGAGCAGCAGGGCTGCCGCGGCGGACAGCAGCCCGGTGGTTCGTATCCGCGCCCTCCGCACGTTCGGCACCGCCCTCAGTCCTGCTTGATCACGAAGGAGATCTGGGCGACGGGCATGCCGGGGGCCTTCACCTCGACCATGTACGTGCCGGCCACCGCGCTGCCCTCGGGCGGGTTCGCGCACTGACCGGCGGCGCTGAACTTCCGGTCCCACTCCAGCGTCTGGCTGGTCTGGCCCTGCGCGGTCACCCGGTAGAAGACGTTGCCGGGGCCCGGCGGGCAGTGGTCGGAGGACCAGACCGCCTTGCTGGTGCTGCCCTGAATGATGGTCAGCACGGCCTGCCTGGGCCCGAGATCGACCTTGCAGCTGGTGCCGGAGACGTTGCGCGCGACGAGTTCCAGGCGCGGCCGCTCGCCCGCCTCGTACTCGTTCTTCGCGCTCTTGACCTCCCAGCGGAGGGAGTTGGGCGCGCAGGTGGGCAGCGGGGAGGTCGCCGGGACCTGGCCGGCGCCGGCACCGCCGGACCCGCCGCCGGTACCCGTACCGCCGGAGCCGCCGCCCGTGCCGCCGCCCTGGTCGCCGTTCTTGCCGCCGCCGGAGTCCCCGCCGGTACCTCCCGAAGCGGAACCGCCGCCGGAGCCCGTACCGCCGCCTCCCGACTCGTCGCGGCCGCCCGGGGCTCCGGTGATGGCCGGGCCCTTGCCGGGGGCGCCGGGGGTGATGGAGGCGAGGGGATCAGGCCCGTTGCCCCCCTTGCCGTTGTCGTTCACCTTGCCCCCGCCGGAACTGACGGTCCATACGGCGAGGAGCGCGAGGAGCGCCACGACGGACGCCAGAACCGCCCTCCGTCGCCAGTAGATGGAGGAGGGAAGCGGCCCGACCGGATTGCGCAGTGATCCCACGGAGGGAACTCTACGAGAGTCCGGGAGTCGATCAGTGCCCCACATGCCGGGCGGCACAGGTGTTTTGGCGATGATCAGTCCGGAGGGGTGCGCGTGACCTCGGGCAACTGCGGGGATCCGGCCATCGGCGAGGCGAACCCACCAGTCCGCTTTACATACTCTTGGTGTTCATGGACAGCTCCGCGCTCTATCGCGACATCACCGACTTCGCGCACACCACCCCCGGTTGGGTCCGGACGACGGCCGAGGTGTGGACCGAACTCGGCCTGCTCCTCTTCGGAGTTCTGTTCCTCGCCCTCTGGTGGCGGGCCCGCGGCCTCGGCCCGCACGCCTTCGCGGCCGCCCTGCTCGCACCGCTGGTCACCGCCTTCGGGTACGTCGTCTCGGAGCTCGTGAAGTCCTTCATAGAGGAGGAACGTCCCTGCCGGGCCGTGGCCGGCGCGGCCGCCCCGCTGATCGACTGCCCCGCCTACGGCGACTGGTCCTTCCCCAGCAACCACTCCGCGATCGCCGGGGCCGCCGCGATCGCCATCGCCCTGGTCCTGCCCCGGCTGGCCCTGCTGACCGTGCCGATGGCCCTGCTGATGGCCTACTCCCGCGTCTTCACCGGCGTGCACTACCCCCACGACGTCGCGGTCGGCCTGCTCCTGGGCGGCGCGGTGGCCGCCGTCCTGATGATCCTGCTCACCGGTACGACCAGTCGGCTGATCAGCACCGTCCGCTCCAGCGGGGTCGGCCCGGCGGTCTGGTTCACCGGTCCGGGCCCGGCGCGGTAGGCCCCGTTCGTGCCAGGATGCGGAGTGTCATGACTGCTACCTCCGCCGCCGCGCACGCACTCCACGCCCCCGTCCTCGACTGGTTCGACCAGAACGCCCGCGACCTGCCCTGGCGCCGCCCCGAGGCCGGCCCCTGGGGCGTGATGGTCAGCGAGTTCATGCTCCAG
This sequence comes from Streptomyces sp. NPDC043853, assembly GCF_056436025.1. Lineage (NCBI taxonomy): Bacteria > Bacillati > Actinomycetota > Actinomycetes > Kitasatosporales > Streptomycetaceae > Streptomyces > Streptomyces sp. NPDC043853. The sequence goes on along the minus strand of NZ_JBWKDJ010000003.1, from coordinate 710,139 downwards.
CAGACCCCGGTCAAACGGGTACTGCCCGTGTACGAGCAGTGGCTCGCCCGCTGGCCCCGGCCCGCCGACCTGGCCGCCGAGGCCCCCGGCGAGGCCGTCCGCGCCTGGGGCCGGCTCGGCTACCCCCGCCGCGCCCTGCGCCTGCACGGAGCCGCCGTGGCCATAACGGAGCGCCACGGCGGAGACGTACCGAGCGACCACGCGCAGCTGCTGGCCCTGCCCGGCATCGGCGAGTACACGGCCGCCGCCGTGGCCTCCTTCGCGTACGGGCAGCGGCACGCGGTCCTCGACACCAACGTGCGCCGGGTCTTCGCCCGGACCTCCACCGGCGTCGAGTACCCGCCGAACGCCACCACCGCCGCCGAGCGGCGCCTCGCCCGGGAGCTGCTGCCACAGGACGAGGCCACCGCCGCCCGCTGGGCCGCCGCCTCCATGGAGCTCGGCGCCCTGGTGTGCACCGCGAAGAGCCCCGACTGCGCCCGCTGCCCGGTCGCCGGCCTGTGCGCCTGGCGGCTCGCCGGGAAACCCGCGCACGACGGGCCCCCGCGCCGCGGGCAGACGTACGCCGGCACCGACCGGCAGGTCCGCGGCAAACTCCTGGCCGTCCTGCGCGAGGCGGTCGGCCCGGTTCCGCAGGCCGTGCTGGACGCCGTCTGGGACGAACCCGTGCAACGGGCCCGCGCACTGGACGGACTGGTCTCCGACGGCCTGGTGGAACCCCTCGCCGGCGGCACCTACCGGCTGCCCCGCACATAAGCGGAACCTGTTTGTCAGTACCGCTGTTACACAACCTATGGCTAGCCGTGCGCCCACCGTGGTCTGGACCGGACAGCCTCGTGACAACGCGTCCGTACCTTCGAATCCACAAGCGACGGACGCGAAACGGTTGAGGAACGGAGGCGGTCTGAGATGGCGCACGGCGAGGTACTCGAATTCGAAGAGTACGTACGCACCCGGCAGGACGCGCTGCTGCGCAGTGCCCGGCGCCTGGTCCCGGACCCCACCGACGCCCAGGACCTCCTGCAGACCGCGCTCGTCCGCACCTACGGCCGCTGGGACGGCATCGCCGACAAGTCCCTCGCCGACGCCTACCTCCGCCGCGTCATGATCAACACCCGCACCGAGTGGTGGCGCTCCCGCAAGCTCGAAGAGGTCCCCACCGAGCAGCTCCCTGACGCCTCCGTCGAGGACGGCACCGAGCAGCGCGCCGACCGCGCCCTCCTCATGGACATCCTGAAGGTTCTCGCGCCCAAGCAGCGCAGCGTCGTGGTCCTGCGACACTGGGAACAGATGAGCACCGAGGAGACGGCCGCGGCGCTCGGGATGTCGGCGGGAACCGTGAAGAGCACTCTGCACCGGGCACTGGCCCGGCTCCGCCAGGAGCTGGAGAGCCGCGACCTGGACCTGAGGGCGCTGGAGCGCGGTGTCCACGTGCGTGACGAGGGGCGGGAGCGGTGCGCGGCCTGAGCGGCAGAGGTTCGCTGGTACTGGTGTCGGCGGGGGCGGTGGTCCTCGTCGGCACCGCGCTGTTCGTTGTGGGCTGCGCCTCCGGGGGCACCGGCCTCAAGGACGGCGGACCGGCCCGCACCGAGACGGTGGCCAAGACGGCCCCACCGCCGCTCCCCACCGGAAGCGGCGCGGCTTCCGCGCCGAAGGTGAAGATCGACCCGGTGGCACTGCTGAAGGCCGACCCGAAGGTCAGCCCGGAGATCAAGCGGGACCTCAAGCCGTGCACCGGCAAGGAGTTCCCGATCGACGTCAGCTACGGCAAGGTGACCGGCAACGACGTCCCCGACGTGGTGGTCAACGTCCTGTCCTGCGCCGACGCCATGGGGCTCGGCTCGTACGTGTACCGGGAGGACGACGACCGTCCGGGCACGTACGAGAATGTCTTCTCGGACGAACAGCCGCCCGTCTACGCCGAGATCGACCGGGGCGACCTGGTGATCACCAAACCGGTGTACGGCAAGAGCGACGCGCTCGCCTACCCCGAGGGGGAGGACGTGATCACGTACCGCTGGAGCGGCGCCAAGTTCACCGAGCACGACCGCGTGCACACCGATTACAGCAACGTGGTCGACGGCGGGGGCCAGCCCGCTCCGGCCGTGACAGAGAAGAACTAAAGGCGAGGCTTCCGCAATGGCCGAGACCCATGTGCTGTTCGTCGAGGACGACGACGTCATCCGCGAGGCCACGACCCTCGCCCTGGAGCGGGACGGATTCACCGTGACCGCCATGCCCGACGGCCTGTCGGGCCTGGAGTCGTTCCGGGCCAACCGCCCCGACATCGCCCTCCTCGACGTGATGGTGCCCGGCATGGACGGCGTCAGCCTGTGCCGCCGGATCCGCGACGAGTCCACCGTCCCGGTCATCATGCTGTCCGCGCGCGCCGACTCCATCGACGTGGTCCTGGGCCTGGAGGCGGGCGCCGACGACTACGTCACCAAGCCCTTCGACGGATCCGTGCTGGTCGCCCGGATCCGCGCGGTACTGCGCCGCTTCGGGCACGCGGGCGGCCCGGGCGCGGGCGGGAACGGCCAGGGCGACCCGGCCGCCGAGCGCGGCGTGCTCAGCTTCGGCGACCTGGAGGTCGACACCGAGGGCATGGAGGTCCGCCGGTCCGGGACCCCGGTGGCGCTGACCCCGACCGAGATGCGCCTGCTGCTGGAGTTCTCCTCGGCCCCCGGCACCGTCCTCTCCCGTGACCGGCTGCTGGAGCGGGTCTGGGACTACGACTGGGGCGGCGACACCCGCGTGGTGGACGTCCACGTCCAGCGCCTCCGCACCAAGATCGGGCAGGACCGCATCGAAACCGTCCGCGGCTTCGGCTACAAGCTCAAGGGTTGAACCACGGTATGAAGCGGTTCACCCTGCGCACGGGAATCCGCTGGAAGATCACTCTCGCCATCGCGGCCGTGGGCGCGCTCATCGCCATCGCGCTGAGCCTGGTGGTGCACAGCGCCGCCCGGGTGTCGATGCTCGACAGCCAGCGCCAAGTCCAGCTGGACCGGGTCCAGTTCATCTCGCGCAACGCCGAGGCCGGACGCAAGCCGGTGATGGGCGCCAAGCTGAACGACCCCGACCTGCCTTCACCGTTGCGCGACAAGGCACGGAACGGGCGGCGCGGCACGTACGTCCAGGAGAACCCGGGCGCACTGCCCGAGGTGTGGGCGGCGGTGCCGCTCGGCAACGGGCAGGTCCTCTCGATCCACAGTCAGTTCCGGGAGAGCGCCGATCTGATGCGCGACCTGGACCAGGCCCTGGTCGTCGGCTCGCTCTCGGTGGTCATCGGCGGGTCCGCGCTCGGCGTGCTCATCGGCGGCCAGATCTCGCGCCGGCTCCGCAAGGCGGCGGCCGCGGCCACCAAGGTGGCCCACGGCGATCCCGACGTACGGGTCCGGGACGCGGTCGGCGGCGTCGTACGGGACGAGACCGACGACCTCGCGCGGGCCGTGGACGCGATGGCCGACGCCCTGCAGGAACGCCTGGAGGCCGAACGGCGGGTCACCGCGGACATCGCGCACGAGCTGCGCACCCCGGTGACCGGCCTGCTGACGGCGGCGGAGCTGCTGCCGCCGGGCCGGCCCACCGAGCTGGTGCGGGACCGGGCACAGGCGATGCGCGTGCTGGTCGAGGACGTGCTGGAGGTGGCCCGGCTGGACAGCGCCTCGGAGCGGGCGGAGCTGCAGGAGGTCGCGCTGGGCGAGTTCGTGAGCCGGCGGGTGGCGTCGATGATGCCCGAGGCCACCATCCGGGTCGTCGCGGACGAGATCGTCAGCACCGATCCGCGGCGCCTGGAACGGATCCTGGGCAACCTGCTGGCGAACGCGGCCCGGTACGGGCGGGCTCCGGTCCAGGTGGACGTGGAGGGCCGGGTGGTCCGGGTGCGGGACCACGGTCCCGGCTTCCCTGAGGCGCTGCTGCGCGACGGACCGAGCCGGTTCCGCACGGGCTCGACGGACCGCGCGGGCGTGGGGCACGGCCTGGGACTGACCATCGCCGAGGGCCAGGCCAAGGTGCTGGGCGCCCGCCTGACGTTCCGTAACGTCGCCGCACCGGGCGGGTTCGACACCCAGGGCAAGGCGGCGGGCGCGGTGGCGGTGCTGTGGCTGCCGGAGCACGCGCCGACCACGACGGGGAGCTTCCCCATCGTCCAGCTGCCCGGCTGACCGGTCGTGAGGTCCGGTACCCGAGGCCGGCCCGGGTCGAGTCGAGGCCGTATCGGTACCGGTGGCCGTTCATCCGATGAGACGAATGTTTTAGCATCCCTGCCATGACTGACGGTACGGATCGCAACGGCAACCCCCACCCGGACCCCGCGGCGGGGAGCGGCGGATACGGCTACCCCGGCGGGGCGACGCCCGGCGGGTACGGGTACCCGCAGGCCGGACAGCCGAACCCGTACCAGCAGCCGTCGGACGCCCAGCCCCAGCAGCAGGCGTGGGCGGCCGGCCTGCCCACGCAGGCCTCCGGGTTCCCTCAGGCCGCTCCGCAGCAGGACTGGCAGCAGCCGGCGCAGTTCCCGCTGTCGGCCACGGACCAGCCCGACTGGCAGGCGCTGGCGGACGAGCACGAGTCCCGGCGCGGCCGCAAGAAGACGATGGTCATCGCGGGTGTCGGCGTGCTGGTGCTGGCCGTCGGCGCCGGCGCGGGCTGGTTCTTCCTGAAGGATTCGGGCCCGGACGACAAGCCGTCGGTGGCCGTCTCCGGCTCGCCGAGCCCGTCGGGTTCGGGCGGTGCCAAGCCCGCGGCCGGCGACTCCCCCACGGTGGAGGGCGAGCCCAATCTGCTGCGCGACCGCAATGGCCGGCTGCACATCGCCATGGGCTCGGACGCCCAGGTGGCCAAGCTGGAGAACCGCAGCGAGGTGCGCTTCAAGGGCAGTGCGAACTCGTACGCGCAGGGTTCCGAGCCGGCCGTGGACACCACGAAGAGCTTCACCGTGTCGGCCCGCGTGTACGGCACGTCCGAGCGGGGCTCGCGGATCGCGGTCAGCCAGGGCGACGGCGTCTCGTACTCCTTCGAGCTGGGCTTCGAGGAGTCGGGCGGGAAGAAGTCGTGGGTGTTCCGGGTCCAGACCGGCGACAAGGGCGCGGCGTCCACCGCCGTGCAGGCGCTCGGGGACGCGTCCAACGGCGTGAAGAAGTGGACGCTGCTGACGGGCACCTACGACGCCGAGAAGAAGCAGATCGCCCTCTACGTGGACGACAAGGCGGCCGGTACGGCCGAGGCGGCCGCGATCTGGTCCGGGCCGGGCCCGGTGCAGCTGGGACGGGCCCGCCACCACGGGATCTGGAGCGGTGCCTTCATCGGCGCGACGGACAGCGTCCGGGTGTGGAAGTCGGCGCTGACCGCGGAGCAGGTGGCCGGGCTGAAGGCCAACAAGCTCGACAAGAAGGTCAGGCCCGCGCACTCCTGGCTGGTCGGCTGAGCCGGCCCTGACCCGGTACGCCCCCGGACACCGGTGTGCCCCGGTCGTGGGAACGACCGGGGCATCGGTGAGCGGTACGACCTGCTGAGCGGTACCGGGTGAGCGTCAGATCTTGACGCCCGCGCCGCGGAGGAAGGCGACCGGGTTGACGGCGGAGCCGTAGTTCGGGGTGGTGCGGATCTCGAAGTGCAGGTGCGGGCCGCTGGAGTTTCCGGTGTTGCCGGACAGGGCGATCTGCTTGCCCGCCGCGACCTTCTGGCCGATCTTGACCTGGACCTTCGAGAGGTGCGCGTACTGCGAGTACGTGTTGTTGGCGTGCTTGATCACCACGGCGTTGCCGTACGCGGGGCCGTCGCCGGCGCCGTTCGGGCCGGCCTTCACGACGGTGCCGGCGCCGGCGGCCTTGACCGGGGTGCCGGTCGGGACGGCGAAGTCCTGGCCGGAGTGCTTGTGCGCCCACATGCTGCCGCCCTTGCCGAAGGTCGCGGACAGCGTGTAGTCGGAGACCGGCTGGGTCCAGGCCGGGGTCCCCTTGGCGGCCGGGGCGACGTCCGCGAAGGCGGTACCCGTGGCTCCGACGGCCAGGGCGGCGCCGAGACCGGCGACAACGACGGCGGTACGGATGCGGGGGGTACGGAAGGGCTTCGCAGACATACGGGGTCCTCCGGGGAAGGCAGGGTTTCGGATGAGATGCCGTGGGAACGGCCTCGACATTGATAACCCAAATGCCCTTCAAGCCTCAAAGGCCCCCATTACTACCCAAGCCCGTAGCCACGGGTGGTGTGTCCCAGAACGTTGACGGGCCCTTCCTGCGACGACCTCTTGTCTCTTATGCCTTTTGATCTACGAAAAGGTATCGTAGGTCCGTTTTGCCCTGTGCGGCTTGTCACCGGCTCCTGGTGCAACCGGCCCCGGAATTGTGGCGTGGAGCACGCCCGTTCCACTGTGCGCGCCTTCAAGGAGTGGAGGCGACAGGACACGCCCGCGGAGATATGAACGCGCACAAAGGGGCGGCCCCGGAACCGTCAACGGTTCCGGGGCCGCCCCTTTGTGGCTCCAGGCCCTGTCGGCCTTACGCGCCCTTGCTCAGGTCCGGGCCGGAGCCCGTCGCCTCGATCGGGGGAACGTCCGGCAGAGCCGACTTCTCCTCGCCGCGGAAGGTGAACTTGGCTGCCTCGCCCTCACCCTCCTTGCCGACGACCACGATGTGGCCGGGACGCAGCTCGCCGAAGAGGATCTTCTCCGACAGGATGTCCTCGATCTCGCGCTGGATGGTCCGGCGCAGCGGACGGGCGCCCAGGATCGGGTCGTAGCCGCGCTTGGCGAGCAGGAGCTTGGCCTCCGCGCTGAGCTCGATGCCCATGTCGCGGTCCTTCAGCCGCTCGTCCACCTTGGCGATCATCAGGTCGACGATCTGGATGATGTCTTCCTCGGACAGCTGGTGGAAGACCACCGTGTCGTCGACACGGTTCAGGAACTCGGGGCGGAAGTGCTGCTTCAGCTCCTCGTTGACCTTGGCCTTCATCCGCTCGTACCCGGTCTTCACGTCGCCCGTGGCGGCGAAGCCCAGGTTGAAGCCCTTCGAGATGTCCCGGGTGCCCAGGTTGGTCGTCATGATGATGACCGTGTTCTTGAAGTCCACGACCCGGCCCTGGGAGTCGGTCAGGCGACCGTCCTCCAGGATCTGGAGAAGGGAATTGAAGATATCCGGGTGGGCCTTCTCGACCTCGTCGAAGAGGACGACGGAGAACGGCTTGCGGCGCACCTTTTCGGTGAGCTGGCCGCCCTCTTCGTAGCCCACGTAACCGGGGGGCGAACCGAAGAGGCGGGAAACCGTGTGCTTCTCGCTGAACTCCGACATGTCGAGGGAGATCAGCGCGTCCTCGTCGCCGAAGAGGAATTCGGCGAGCGTCTTGGAGAGCTCGGTCTTACCGACACCGGACGGGCCGGCGAAGATGAACGAGCCACCGGGGCGCTTGGGGTCCTTCAGACCGGCCCGCGTACGGCGGATGGCCTGGGAAAGGGCCTTGATGGCGTCCTTCTGACCGATGACGCGCTTGTGCAGCTCGTCCTCCATGCGGAGCAGTCGGCTGGACTCCTCCTCGGTCAGCTTGAAGACCGGGATGCCGGTCGCGGTCGCGAGGACCTCGGCGATCAGGTCGCCGTCGACCTCGGCGACGACGTCCATGTCGCCGGCCTTCCACTCCTTCTCCCGCTTGGCCTTCGACGCGAGCAGCTGCTTCTCCGTGTCACGGAGCGAGGCCGCCTTCTCGAAGTCCTGGGAGTCGATCGCGGACTCCTTGTCCCGGCGGACACCGGCGATCTTCTCGTCGAACTCGCGGAGGTCCGGCGGCGCGGTCATCCGGCGGATGCGCATCCGGGAGCCGGCCTCGTCGATCAGGTCGATCGCCTTGTCCGGGAGGAAGCGGTCCGAGATGTACCGGTCGGCCAGGGTGGCCGCCTGCACGAGGGCCTCGTCCGTGATGGAGACGCGGTGGTGGGCCTCGTACCGGTCGCGCAGACCCTTGAGGATCTCGATGGTGTGGGGCAGCGACGGCTCGGCGACCTGGATGGGCTGGAAGCGGCGCTCCAGGGCCGCGTCCTTCTCCAGGTGCTTGCGGTACTCGTCGAGCGTGGTGGCACCGATGGTCTGGAGCTCACCGCGGGCCAGCATCGGCTTGAGGATGCTGGCGGCGTCGATCGCGCCCTCGGCGGCACCCGCACCCACCAGGGTGTGGAGCTCGTCGATGAACAGGATGATGTCGCCGCGGGTGCGGATCTCCTTGAGGACCTTCTTCAGGCGCTCCTCGAAGTCACCGCGGTAGCGGGAGCCGGCGACGAGCGCGCCGAGGTCCAGGGTGTAGAGGTGCTTGTCCTTGAGGGTCTCGGGCACCTCGCCCTTGACGATGGCCTGCGCCAGGCCCTCGACGACGGCGGTCTTGCCGACGCCGGGCTCGCCGATGAGGACCGGGTTGTTCTTCGTACGGCGGGACAGCACCTGCATGACCCGCTCGATCTCCTTCTCGCGCCCGATGACCGGGTCGAGCTTGGACTCGCGGGCCGCCTGGGTGAGGTTGCGGCCGAACTGGTCGAGGACCAGGGAGGTCGAGGGCGTGCCCTCGGCCGGTCCCCCGGCCGTGGCCGCCTCCTTGCCGCCGGAGTAGCCGGAGAGCAGCTGGATGACCTGCTGCCGGACCCGGTTCAGGTCGGCGCCCAGCTTCACGAGGACCTGGGCGGCGACGCCCTCGCCCTCGCGGATCAGGCCGAGCAGGATGTGCTCCGTGCCGATGTAGTTGTGGCCGAGCTGGAGGGCCTCCCGGAGCGACAGCTCCAGGACCTTCTTGGCCCGCGGGGTGAAGGGGATGTGGCCGGACGGAGCCTGCTGGCCCTGACCGATGATCTCCTCGACCTGCTGGCGAACGGCCTCGAGCGAAATCCCGAGGCTCTCCAGGGCCTTAGCGGCGACACCCTCACCCTCGTGGATCAGACCCAGGAGGATGTGCTCGGTGCCGATGTAGTTGTGGTTGAGCATCCGGGCTTCTTCCTGAGCCAGGACGACAACCCGCCGCGCGCGGTCGGTGAACCTCTCGAACATCGTTTATCGCTCCTCAGAGCGGTCGGGCAGTTCGGGGTCGGTCCCCGCCCTGTCCTTCCGCATGCTAGTCCCGCGGGGCGGGACAGCTCATTCCAACTGCCGACATCCGTCCACGGCTCACCCCCACGTCGGTGAGGAAAAACCGGCCTGAACAGCCGACAACTGCTCCAACCCGATGGTGCGAGACGATGTTCCCGCAGGCCAGGCAGATACCCGTCACACGTGTACGCCGATGGCGAACGGGAGCCGGTCAAATCAGCGTGTCGCCCCGATCCACTAGGAATGTCTTACCCGCCGTGACTGACACTCCATGCCCCCAGCACCCGTCCCCTCCGCTAAGGGCGAACACACTTGCGTCCCGAATGTGAGACCGGCGTTAACGGTGCGCATCCACAGGGCCGCTCAGCGTAACCGCCACCGGCCCGGGACGGTTGCTCCGGTATGGCTCCCACCGTCCCGCTGCCCAGGGTCGCGCCCGAGGAATCCGCCGGCCCGGAGTACGCCGGCGCCGGCCCGGAGTGCGTCGCACACTGCCGCTGGTACGAGCGGGTGCTCGGCTGGCCCGCCGAACCCGGGCCGCCCGCCCTGCTGCCCACCGGCGGGCCGTTCGACGTACTGGACCTGCCGGCCGCGGCGGGGACCGCGGTGCTGCGCCGCTCGCCCGCCGGGGTCACCGGGCCGGTGGCCCTGGCGGGCCGCCGCATGCGGTTCCTGGTGGCTCCGGGGAGCGCCGAGGAGCTGCCCGGGCTGCTGGACTGGCTGGAGTGGGGCGGGGTGGCCCTGGACCTGGCGGCGCTGGGCGCGGGCGGCACGATGGCCGCTCCGCCGCCGCCGGGATGGCCGGTCGAGGGCGCGGGCGCGCGGGAGCTCCCGGGGGAAAGCCACCGGGGGGTCACGCTGTGGCTGCGACCCCCCGAGCCGGGATGCGAGACCCGGCTGCCGTCCCTGGCGGCACCCGGCCGGACCGCCGGACCCGACCTCGTACGGCTGGTCGGTGCGGCGGCCACGGAATGCCACCGGGCCAGGCTCGCCGGGCTGCGGCGTCAGCCCCTGTTCTCGTAGGCCTCGCGAATGTCGGCCGGGACGCGGCCGCGGTCGTTCACGTTGTAGCCGTTGGCCTTCGCCCAGGCACGGATCTCTGCGGTGTCCGGGTTGCCGACCGAAGCGGCTGCACGGCCGCCCTTGGCACGGCCCGCGGCGGCGCGGCCACCGGTACGGCGACCGGCCTTCACGAACTCCTCCAGCGCGCCGCGCAGCTTCGCGGCATTGCCGCTGGTGAGGTCGATCTCGTAGGACTTGCCATCCAGCGCGAACGTGACGGTCTCGTCCGCCGTGCCACCGTCGAGGTCGTCGACAAGAAGGACCTGAACCTTCTGCGCCACCGGATTTCCTTTCATCGAAAATGCAGTACGCGGAAAGGAAACCGCTTTTGCCTGAAAAACACAAACCCCCGGGAGAGGTTCAGGCAGGCATCGGGACGGGAAACATACGCGATTCGGACATAGGGATCGCGCCGCGGATGGTTCTGACCGTTCCGATCGTTCAGAGGTGCAGAAGCATCCGACTGTTGCCCAAGGTGTTCGGCTTCACTCGTTCGAGACCCAGGAACTCGGCGACGCCCTCGTCATAGGAACGCAGGAGCTCGCTGTACACATCGGTGTCCACGGGCGTCTGACTCTCGCCGATCTCGACGAAGCCGTGCTTCGCGAAGAAGTCCACTTCGAAGGTCAGGCAGAATACCCGGCTCACCCCGACCTCGCGGGCGGTCTGCAAGAGCCGCCCCAGGATCCGGTGACCGACGCCGCCGCCCTTCAAGTCGCGGTCGACCGCCAGCGTACGCACTTCGGCCAGGTCTTCCCACATGACGTGAAGCGCCCCGCAGCCGACCACGAGCCCGTCGGCCTCTCGTTCCGCCACCCAGAACTCCTGGATGGACTCGTAAAGCGTCACCGGCGCTTTGTCGAGCAGGATCCGCTGCTGCGTGTACTGGTCGAGGAGCCGACGCAGCGCGAGCACATCCCCGGTTCGGGCCCGGCGGATCGTCACTGCTTTTGCAATTGCATCGGTAACCGGCTCAGCGGGAGAATCTTCTTCCATGGCGGGACGCTATCGCCCCGGCTCCGCGGGCCGCTCGGTCGTCTCGCCTTCCGGCGCGGCCTGCCCGCCGGCGGGGGGTTCCTGCGCGGCGGGCTGCCCGGGCGGCCCTGCGGGTTCCCCGGGGGGCTGCTCGGCGGGGTGTTCCGCGACTTGCCCGGGAGGCCCGGGAGGCTGTTCCGAAGGCTGCTCGGCGGCTTGTTCGTCGTCGTGCTGGACGATCCGGACCGCGTCGCGCAGGGCTTCCCGCTGTTCCGGCGACATCATCCCGAAGAACGCGACGAGGGCGGCCGCCGGGTTGTCGCTGGTGGACCAGGCTTCGTTCATCAGTGCGGCCGAGTAGGCGGCACGGGTGGAGACCGCGGTATACCGATAGGCGCGGCCCTCGGCTTCCCGCCGGACCCAGCCCTTCTGGTGAAGATTGTCCATAACCGTCATCACGGTGGTGTACGCGATGGAGCGTTCCTGCTGGAGGTCCTCCAGCACTTCCCGAACGGTGACCGGGCGGTTCCACTGCCACACCCGCGTCATGACGGCGTCTTCGAGTTCTCCCAAGGGGCGAGGCACAGCAGCACGATAGTGCGGGATGTCCGCAATTGCCCGGCTATTCGGCTCGACACCCGCCAAGAAAAGCGGGCGTGCTCCCTGATTGGGGGACGCACGCCCGTCTTTTGGTACGACGAGTAGTACAGGAAGTACGCATAGTGCGGGCAGTGGGGCAGCGGCCCTTTGCTACTTCACTATGACGACCACTTCACGACGGCAGGGCGACTGCTTCTTCCTACTTCTGAATCGGCTGGCCGGCCTCGGCCCGGGCGATCACGGCATCGACGGCCGCGTCTTCCTTGGCCTTGTTGGAACCGCCCTGGCTCTTCACGATCGTCACGACGAGACCGATGAAGAACGCGGCCATCACGATGGGGGGCACGAGCGCGGAGACATAGTCCATGCCCCACAGCGTAGCTACCCGGCCACCCTGGCGGCCGCCGGGGGCGGCGTCGGCTTGCGCCGTGGCGGAAACACCTCACCCGGCGTCGGCACCGGTCGGTCCGGCCTGGGCGCGGCGGGCCTGGACCCCGGGGCGGGCTTGGCCGGGACGGGCTTGCCGCCGCCTTCGTCCTCCTTGCCGCCGGAGGCCGACCTGGCCCCGGCTTCCCTCCGCCCGCCACCGGTTTCGCAGCCTCCCGCGGCTTCCCTGCCCCGGGAGGCTTCCCTGCCGGAGGTCTCCTTGCCCCCGGGGATGGCCTGCAGCCGGATGCGGGGTGCGCGGGCGGTGACCGTGCGACGCCGGAGCGAGCGCTCGGTGATGGCCCGGAACCGGGCGAGCAGCGCGGCGGCCACGGGATTGCCCCGCAGCGCCCGCAGCGCGGAGAGGTCGTCGGGCCCGGGCTCGTACCCGCCCGCGTGCGCGTCCTGGAGCAGCTCCAGGTACCCGGCGACGCTGCCCGGGAGGGCGTCCCGGTACCGCCGCAGATCCGCCAGCAGGAACGCTCTGAGCCGGCCCGCCTCGTCGACGGCATCGTCGACGGCGTTGGCGAGCCGGAGGCAGTCCTGCACCTCCGCGGCCGTCAGCGGACCGGTGGAGGACTGGAGGGCATGGGCGAGGGAGCGCCGCAACACGCGCAGCTCGGCGGGGCTGAACGCCATTCCGCCGCGGGATCCGTAGGGCGTGGGCATGCCCCGAAGATACGCGCTAATCGGACAAAATCCCTCGATGTAGGGGTTTGTGGGCGCGGCGTTGCGGGACGGCTCGCGTACCCCCGGTCCGACCGCGCGGGCGGGCGGACGGACCGGGGGTACGTCGGCCGGTCACTGGTAGCGGCAGACCGTGACACCGGTGGTGGCGCCGCAACCCAGCTTCGTGTAGTTCGTCTGGACCATGTTCCAGTAGTGGCCCCACTGCTTCTTGTAGCCCTCGGAGTTCGTGTCCCAGGGAGGGCCGGCCGCGTCGTACGCGGCTTTCTCGTTGGCCCACTGCGCAACCGCCCCGCTGGGCGGGACAGTCGACATGTTCTCGGCGCCGCTGGTGAAACTGGAGTCGTGCGCGAGGCTCCCGCCGGGGTGTGAGGCCGGGTTGTCGGCCCACCCCTGCGCGCCGGAGGCGAGTGCGCCGTCCCAGGTGAGGGGCGGGGCACCGTTCTGCTGGCGTATCTGGTTGGTCTGGTCGAGAAGCGCCTGCTGGTCGGCGGGGGTGACTTGGCCGGGAAGGCCGGACGAGACGGCGGACGCGGAGGCGCCCGTCCCCAGCACCATGCCTCCGGCCATCAGCGTTGCCGCGATGGCCATGGCCTGACGGTGTGCCCGAGAAAGACTTCGCATTTTCGCGACTCCCTGGTCGCACGGAAACAGCGGAGAGTGCCGACGTGGATCACGGCCGTCAACCGTCCTGGGGGTCAACCGCCATGGGCATGGGGCAGCACAGCCGGCACGCGCACGATGGCGATGAGTGAAGGGCGAATGCGATGCGCCATCGGCGACTCGGTGTTCTGATCGGGCGGCCGGTGGCCACCTCCGGGCGGCCCGTGGCCGCCTCCGGACGGCGCATGGCCGCCTCCATAGGCCAGCGTATGTCCGGGGGGCGGGGGCTGCGACCGGGGCGGGAAGCCGGACGCCGGGGCGGAGCGAGATGTGATGCGCAAGTGGGATGCACTGAAGGCGAATTGGCGGGTCTTCGGTGAGACGGAATCAGGGAAGTGCCCGGGGACTGCCCGTCAGTCCCAGTGTCATTACGCGCCGCCCGCCGGCGTCAAGGGCGCTCCCTCCGGTCGCGTCGGCAAGCCGATGGCCCTTCGGGCCACCCTTGACCCCGACGACCGTCACGCAACGACAAGGACTGTCGGGCCGCCCCCGGGGGATGGCACGGGAGGAGCCTTCGGATCCTGACGCTCTGGCGTTGCCGGGCACGAGCAGCGGCTCCCGCCCGGCCAGCCGCCCTCCGGGCGGACGCGGAAGTGAAGTCGATCAGATCTACGTAATCCAGCGCGGTCCAGGCGCACCAAATCGCTACGCGCTCCTCTTTCTCGGCGGATGCGGGCCGCCGAGGGCCGGACAGAGACCGCCATCGATCGCTACGCGCTTCCGGCATCTCGGCGGCCGGCAGGCCGATGGGGTCGGCGCGTTGAAATGACAGAGGACAGACGGCGCGGGCGATCGCCACGCGCTGCTGTGGGGATGGCGGCCGACGCCGCAACCGGCCGACGCTTGAATGCCCTTAGTGGTCTGCGAGTTGGGCATGGAAGGCGTCGATGGCGCCCATGGGTCGCGCGCCCCTGTGATCACGGCTCGCCCATGGGGTGGATTCCACACTCCGCCCATAGGAGTTTTCCTCCGGCGTCGCCGTAGAGGCCTCCGCCTCCGAGGGGATAGGCGCCCCAGTTGTCGGCGTAGGAGTGGACGAGAAACAGACCGCGTCCGTATTCGCCGCGGGCGGGTGGCAGGTGGGGCAGGCCGGTGCCGAAGGGGGCGGGAATGTAGGGGCTGCTGTCCCAGACGCTGATGCGGAGGCGGTCGGGAGACATGGCGCGGAGGCGGAGGGTGTACGGAGCGTCGGAGTGGGTGTAGGCGTTGGTGACCAGTTCGCCGGCGAGCAGCTCGGCGGATTCGACCAGCGCACCCATGGAGTGGGCTTCGAGAACCGACCGGAGCGTGCGGCGGGCGATACCCGGGGCTCGGGGATCCTGGGGAAGTTGGAGGGTATACGACCACGTTGGGGATACCGTGACAGGCATGTACGTCTCCGATTGCGGAGGGGTGCGGGGTGTCGGGCCCGGTGACCATGCCGCTCCGTCGAGCGGGGTGCTTCCAGGCGAGGCTGCCTGTCCCCAGGCTAGGGGTTCGCAAAGATGCATTGCGAGCTTCTCATGGAGTTCGATGCGGAAATCCCTCGTGTGAGTGAGGGAGCAACCGGTGTGGAGTCAGGAGGAGTTACGTGGCAGGGCGACCGGCACCAACTGCTCGCCGCGTCCGTCTGGGGACCGAGCTGCGGAAACTCCGTGAGCAGGCGGGGATGACCGCCAGCGAGGCAGCGGCCGAGATCGGCACCAGCTCGGGGCAGCTGAGCAACGTCGAGACGGCCCGGTTCGGCGTCAGCCCTGAACGTGTAAAGGCGATGGCACGGGCGTATTCGGCTACCAACACCGCGCTCGTGGAGGTGCTGGCCGGTATGGCCGGTGACCGCACCAAAGGCTGGTGGGAGCAGTACCGCGAAATCCTGCCGCCAGGACTGCTGGATCTGGCGGAGCTGGAGCACCATGCCCTCACTCTGAGGAACGCGTACACGGTCCACATCCCCGGGCTGTTGCAGACAGCCGATCACGCCCGGGAAGTCTTCCGCCAGGTCGTGCCCGAGCTCACCCCGCCGGAGGTCGAGCACCGGGTCTCGCACCGCATCAAACGGCAGGCAGTCATCTACCGGTCCGACCCCACCCCCTACACGGCGATCGTCCACGAGGCAGCACTGCGCATGAAGTTCGGCGGCCCGTCCGTCGCGAAAGGGCAGCTGAACCACCTGCTGAAGATGACTGAGCAGAGCCACATCCGGGTACTGGTGATCCCCTTCGACGCGGGAGCGTTTCCAGGGGCCGGCCAGTCAATCGGCTACGCCTCCGGCCCCGTCCCACAATTGGACACGGTCCACCTCGACCAGTCCCATGGCCCGGTCTATCTGGACGCAGAGGCCCAGTTGGCCAAGTACCGGATCCTGCTCGATCGAATGGAACAGGCTGCCCTCGCACCGCAGGAGAGCCGGGATTTCATCCACAACATCGCGAAAGCCCTGTGAGCGAAGGAGTCACGATGACCGATCATCCCGACTGGCGGAAGTCCTCCTACTGCGGCGAGGGGGACGCCTGCGTGCACATAGCCGAGCGGACCGGTGAGGTCGTAGTAGGCGACTCCGCGTGGACGGTCGTCTCCGTCACTCCCTCCGCCTGGACCACCTTCCTCCGGAGCCTCAAGAAATGATCGCCTTCGTCCGCCAGGTCGACGGCCTGCGTTACGACTTCGTACGCGACGGCGAGCGCCACGGCCGACCCGCCTATCGCCGAACCGACGGACAGGTCTGGTGCGTGTGGTCACCGGCCGACGGCTGGCACTGCGAACTCACCGACGGTCTCGTCACCGCCCACCCGCTGGAAAGCGAGGGCGAAGAACCAGAACCACCCGCCACGGTCTGGCGCAGCTTCAAGAACGACCGCTCCTACCTCTACGACCTCCACCGCCGCCCCTGACGACATCCCCCACGGACAGCCCCTCGCCCGCCATCCCGGCAGGAGCGCGTAGCGATCGATGGCGGTCTATGTCCGGCCCCCGGCGGCCCGCATCCGCCGAGAAAGAGAAGCGCGTAGCGATCTGGCGCGCCCGGACCGCCCTAAATTACGTAGATCTGATCCACTTCACCACCGCGCCCCGCCCGAAGGGCGGCCGGCCGAGCGGAGCCGCTGCCCGTACCCGCCAACGCCAGAGTCCTCGCCGCCTCGGTCCCCCATGCCATCCCCCGGGGGCGGCCCGACAGTCCTTGTCGTTGCGTGACGGTCGTCGGGGTCAAGGGGGGCCCGAAGGGCCATCGGCTTGCCGACGCGACGAAGGAGCGCCCTTGACGCCGGCGGGCGGCGCGTAATGACACTGGGACTGACGGGCAGCCCCCGGACACCCGCTCGCCCCGCCCAGCCGAACCCGGCTCCGTACACGCCGCCGGAGTCCCCTGCGGGGCATCGCCCCCACCCCGCCCCGGCCCGCTCAGGGGGTGGAGCGGGGCAGGCAAGTAGCCCGTACCCCGCCCCAGAGCCGAAGCAGAGCCCGGCAGTAGCCCGTACCCCGCCCGCCCCCGCCCCGCCCCCGCCCCGCCCCCGCCCCGCCTCACGCGAAGTTCGGCGCGTTCCGTTCGTACACCAGCCGCAGTCCGATCAGCGTCAGCCACGGTTCGTGGTCGTCGATCACCGAGGCCTCGCCCAGGACCATCGGGGCCAGGCCGCCGGTGGCGATGATGCGGACGTCCTCCGGGTCGCCGTGCGGGCCCGCCAGTTCCTTCGCCATCCGGGTCACCACACCGTCGACCTGGCCGGCGAAGCCGTACACCACGCCCGACTGCATGGCCTCGACCGTGGACTTGCCGATGACGTTCCGCGGGCGCGCCAGCTCGATCTTCCTCAGCTGTGCGCCCCGTACGCCCAGGGCCTCCATGGAGATCTCGATGCCGGGGGCGATGACGCCGCCCACGTACTCGCCGCGCGCCGAGACCGCGTCGAACGTGGTCGCGGTGCCGAAGTCGACGACGATCGCCGGGCCGCCGTACAGCGCCACCGCCGCGCAGGCGTTGATGATGCGGTCGGCGCCGACTTCCTTCGGGTTGTCCGTGAGGATCGGCACGCCGGTCTTGATGCCCGGCTCGACCAGCACCGCGGGTACGTCGCCGTAGTAGCGGCGGGTCACCTCGCGCAGTTCGTGCAGCACCGCCGGCACCGTGGAGCAGATCGCGATGCCGTGGATGCCGTCGCCCAGCTCGCTGCCGAGCATCGGGTGCATGCCCATCAGGCCCTGCATGAGCACGGCGAGTTCGTCCGCCGTGCGGCGCGGGTCGGTCGAGATGCGCCAGTGCTCGATGATCTCGTCCCCGTCGAACAGGCCGAGGACGGTGTGGGAGTTCCCCACGTCGATCGTCAGAAGCATCGGTTACACCGCCTCGCGCGGCTCGCTCGGGGCGGTCACGTTCGGGGCGGTCAGCGCACGGAGGTCCAGGCCGATGTCCAGGATCGGGGAGGAGTGGGTGAGGGCGCCGACGGCCAGGTAGTCCACGCCGGTCTCCGCGTAGGCGCGCGCGTTCTCCAGGGTCAGCCGGCCGGAGGACTCCAGCACCGCGCGGCCCTTGTTGTGCCCGCGGTTGAGGATCACCGCCTCCTCGGTCTCCATGGGGGTGAAGTTGTCGAGGAGGATCAGGTCGGCTCCGGCGTCCATGACCTCGCGGCACTGGTGCAGGGTGTCGACCTCGACCTCCACCGGCAGGTCCGGGAAGGCCTCCCGTACGGCCTTGAACGCCTGGGCCACGCCGCCCGCGGCGATCACGTGGTTGTCCTTGACCAGGGCGGCGTCCGAGAGCGACATGCGGTGGTTGACGCCGCCGCCGCAGCGGACCGCGTACTTCTCCACGGAGCGCAGGCCGGGGGTGGTCTTGCGGGTGTCGCGGACCTTGGCGCCGGTGCCTTCCAGCACGTCCGCCCAGCGGCGGGTGGCCGTGGCGATGCCGGAGAGCCGGCACAGGAGGTTGAGCGCGCTGCGCTCGGCCGTCAGCAGGTCGCGGGTGCGGCCGGTGACCGACAGCAGCACCTGGCCGGGCTCGACGCGGTCACCGTCCTCGGCGTGCCGCTCCACCTCGAAGGCGTCGGTGGCGACCACGGAGAACACGGCCTCGACGATCCGCAGGCCGGCGACGGTGCCCGCCTCGCGGGCGATGAAGTCGGCGACGGCGACGGCGTCCTCGGGGACGGTGGCGACGGTGGTGACGTCTTCCCCGCCGTCGAGGTCCTCGGACACCGCCATCACGGCGATCGCCTCGACGTCGTACGGGTCCAGGCCCGCGTCCGCCAGCAGCTGCGCCAGAGCCGGGTCCAGGCCGGACTCCTCGTCGCCGCAGCCGCAGCCGTCGCCGCAGCCGCCTTCGTTCTCGGGCTCGATCAGGGGGAGTTCGGGGGTGCTCACGGTTACGGCTCCTGGCTCGGGTGGCTCGGGGTGGGGCGTACGGACGTACGGGCGGGCTTGCGGGTCGGCGGGAAGTCCGCGGTCTCGGTCTCGGTCACGACCAGTGCGCGCCGCTGCGTACGCGACAGGCGTACCACGAGGTGGCGGCGCCAGGCGGTGTCGTCGCGGTCGGGGTGGTCCTCGCGCCAGTGGCAGCCGCGGGTCTCCTCGCGGCGGAGGGCGGCGGCGACCAGCACCCGGGCCACGCACATCAGGTTGGTGGCCTCCCAGGTGTCCACGCCGGGTTCGGCGGTCTTGCCGTGGACCTCCAGGGCGTAGAGCGCGGCGGCGTAGAGGGATTCCAGGGCGTCGGCGGCCTCGCGCAGCGAGTCCGCCGAGCGCAGGACGCCCGCGCCGCCGGTCATGATCCGCTGGATCTCGAAGCGGGCCTCGGCGGGGAGCAGCGGCCCCCGGGAGGGCACGGCCACGCCGGGGCCGCCTGCGGCCGGAGCGGTCCCGGTGTCGGTCCCGGTGTCGGCGCCGGCGTCGGCACCGGCGTCGGCACCGGCGTCGGCCCCGGTGATGTCGGCGGCGATGCGCTCCGCGAAGACCAGGCCTTCCAGGAGGGAGTTGGAGGCGAGCCGGTTGGCCCCGTGCACGCCGGTGCAGGCGACCTCACCGCAGGCGTAGAGGCCGGGCACGGTGGTGCGGCCGCGCGTGTCGGTGCGTACGCCGCCGCTGGCGTAGTGCGCGGCGGGGGCGACCGGGATGGGCTGGGTGACGGGGTCGATGCCGTGGGTGCGGCAGGCGGCGAGGATGGTGGGGAAGCGGTTCTCCCACATCTCGGCGCCGAAGTGGCGGGCGTCCAGGTACATGTGGGCGGCGCCCTGTTCCTGCATGCGGCGCATGATGCCCTTGGCGACGATGTCGCGGGGGGCGAGTTCGGCGAGTTCGTGCTGTCCGACCATGAAGCGGACCCCGTCGGCGTCGACGAGGTGGGCGCCCTCGCCGCGTACGGCCTCGGAGACCAGCGGCTGCTGGCCTTCGGCGTCGGGGCCGAGGAAGAGCACGGTGGGGTGGAACTGGACGAACTCCAGGTCGGAGACCTCGGCGCCGGCCCGGAGGGCGAGGGCGACTCCGTCGCCGGTGGAGACGGCCGGGTTGGTGGTGGCGGAGAAGACCTGGCCCATGCCGCCGGTGGCGAGGATGACGGCGGGGGCGTGGACGGCGCCGACGCCGTCGTGCTGGCCCTCGCCCATGACGTGCAGGGTGACGCCGGCGGTGTGCCCCTCCTCGTCCTGGAGCAGGTCGAGGACGAGGGCGTTCTCCACGGTTTCGATGCCGGCCGCGTGCACGGCCTCGACCAGGGCGCGGGAGATCTCGGCGCCGGTGGCGTCGCCGCCGGCGTGGGCGATGCGGCGGCGGTGGTGGCCGCCTTCCCGGGTGAGCTCTATTTCGCCGGTGTCGGCGTCGCGGTCGAACTCGGCGCCGGTGGCGATGAGCCTGCGGACGGCGTCGGGGCCTTCGGTGACCAGGAGCCGTACGGCGGTCTCGTCGCAGAGTCCGGCGCCGGCGACGAGGGTGTCGTCCTCGTGCTGCTCGGGGGTGTCGCCTTCGCCGAGGGCGGCGGCGATGCCGCCCTGGGCCCAGCGGGTGGAGCCGTCGTCGAGGCGGGCCTTGGTGACGACGACGGTGCGGCGGCCGGCGGCGGCGCAGCGGAGCGCGGCCGTCAGGCCGGCGACGCCGGAGCCCACGACCACCACGTCGGCTTCCAGGGCCCAGCCGGGGGCGGGGGCGTGCAGCCGTATACCGGTGCCCGTGCCGGGCCCGGTGCCGGCCGCGGCGCCCGTGGCGGCTCCGGTGCCGGTATCACTGCCCGTGGTCGCTCTGCCTGACGAGGTGCTCACGCGTGTGCTCCGAACTCCAATGGAATGTTGTCGATCAGCCGGGTGGTGCCGACCTTCGCGGCGACGGCCAGCACGGCGGGGCCGGTGTGGTCGGCCGGGATCTCGGTGAAGTCTGCGGGGTCGACGAGCGCGAGGTAGTCGAGCACCAGGGGTACGTCGGCGTGCGCGGCGTCGTCGAGGACGTGCCGGGCGGCGGCCCGTACGGCGTCCGGGAGGCCGGAGGCGGCCACCGACACGGCGTGGGCGTCGGCGGAGGCGCGGGTCTCGCCGAGTTTGGCGAGGGCGGTGGCGCGGGCCTCGGAGGAGCCGTGGGACTCGGCGCGGGCGGCCAGCGCGGCCTGCGCGGCGAGCCGGTCGCGTCCGGCGAACAGGGCGCGGGAGAGGGCGAGGGCGGTGTGCCGTTCCGGGTCGGAGAGGTAGCGGTTGCGGCTGGAGAGGGCCAGGCCGTCGGCCTCCCGGACGGTGGGGACGCCGACGATCTCGACGGGGAAGTTGAGGTCGGTCACCATGCGCCGGATCAGGGCGAGTTGCTGCGCGTCCTTCTGCCCGAAGTAGGCGGTGTCGGGCCGGGTGAGGTGGAGCAGCTTGGCGACGACGGTGAGCACGCCGTCGAAGTGGCCGGGGCGGGTGGCGCCTTCGAGGACGGTACCCATGGGGCCGGCGGTGACGCGGACCTGGGGTTCGCCGCCCGGGTACACCTCCTCGACGGCGGGGGCGAAGACCACGTCGGCTCCGGCCCGTTCGGCGAGGGCGAGGTCGGCGTCGAGGGTGCGCGGGTAGCGGTCGAGGTCCTCGTTCGCGCCGAACTGGAGCGGGTTGACGAAGACGGTGACGACGACCTGGCCGTCGGTGCCGGCGCGCTCGCGGGCGGCGCGGATGAGGGTGGCGTGGCCCTCGTGCAGGGCGCCCATGGTCATCACGACGGTACGGCTGCCGCGGCGCGGCAGCGCGTACAGCTCCGCGCCGGTGCCGATGAGCCGCGCGGGGTTCGTCGTGGTTCGGTCCGTCGCCGTTCGGTCGGTCGCAGTTGGGTCGGCCGCCGTTGGGTCCGTCGCCGTTGGGTCCGTCATCGTTCGGTCCGTCATCCTTCGTTCCCTCCGTCCCCTCCGTCCGCGAGGACGTCGAGGAGGTCCTCCGCGAGCTCGGGCTTCAGCAGGCCGTGCGCGAGGGCGCGGTCGGCGGTGGTGCGGGCCATCGCCAGGTAGCCGGCGACGGTCTGGGGGGCGTGCTTGCGCAGTTCGGCGACGTGCGCGGCGACGGTGCCGGCGTCGCCGCGGGCGACCGGGCCGGTGAGGGCGGCGTCGCCGGAGCGCAGGGCGTTGTCGAGGGCCGCTCCGAGGAGCGGGCCGAGCATCCGGTCGGGGTGTTCCACGCCGGAGGCGCGGAGCAGTTCCATGGCCTGCGCGACCAGGGTGACCAGGTGGTTCGCGCCGAGGGCGAGGGCCGCGTGGTAGAGCGGGCGGGACTCCTCGGCGATCCATTCGGGCTCGCCGCCCATCTCGATGACCAGGGCTTCGGCGGCGAGCCGCAGCTCGGCGGGGGCGGTGACGCCGAAGGAGCAGCCGGCCAGCCGGTCCACGTCCACGCTGGTCCCGGTGAAGGTCATGGCGGGGTGCAGGGCGAGCGGCAGGGCGCCGGCCCGGCAGGCGGGGTCGAGGACGGCGGCGCCGTACCGGCCGGAGGTGTGCACCAGGAGCTGTCCGGGCCGGACGGCACCGGTGTCGGCGAGGCCCTGGACGAGCGGCGGCAGCGCGTCGTCGGGCACGGTGAGCAGCACCAGGTCGGCGAGCTCCAGCACCTGGGCGGGGGTGACGAGCGGGACGCCGGGCAGCATGTCCTCGGCGCGGCGCCGGGATGCGTCGGAGACGCCGGACACGGCGACCGGCCGGTGTCCGGCCAGTTGCAGGGCGCGGGCCAGCGCGGGGCCGACCCGGCCGGCGCCGACGACGCCGACGGTGAGCCGGGCAGGGCGGTCCTGCTGTGTTGCGTTCACGCGGGGAGGGCCTTCCGTTCCAGTCCGCGAGGGGTACCGGACGATACGTCGCCATGCTAGCCCCTGGGGGGTGCCCGGCCCCTGTTCAGGCCGGGCCGGGCGGTCCCGGGGCGGGGCCTCCGTTAATGGAGGGGCGGCCGGGACCGGGCCGGGGTGATGATCGGCGGCATGAGCGACGAGGACACGAAGCGGGACGAAGAGCGGACGGCCCGGGCCGGGGGGACGGACGCGGCCGGAGAAGCGGCCCGGGAACGGGAGGACGCCCCGGACGGGGAAGCGCTCCCGGACGGGGAACCCACGGGCCAGGAGCGTTGGACCGCGGCCTGGCGCAAGGCGCCCCGGGCGCTGAGCCGGAGCGTGCGCGAGCCGGGGCTCGGAGAGCTGCTGGAGCGGCTGGCCGGGCTGTCGCACGACCCCGACGCACCGGTGGACGTCTACGGCGACGGGGTCGTGGCGGACCTGGAGCGCCGGGTGGCGGAGCTGCTCGGCACGGAGGACGCGGCGTTCTTCCCGTCCGGGACCATGGCCCAGCAGGTGGCGCTGCGCTGCTGGGCGGGCCGTACGGGGAACCGGCTGGTGGCCCTGCATCCGCTGAGCCACCCCGAGATGTGGGAGGGCGGGGCCCTGTCCGCGGTGTCGGGCCTGCGGACCACACATCCGACGCGCAGCCGGCGGCAGCCGACGGCCGAGGAGGTACGGGAGCTGCCGGAGCCGTTCGGGACGCTGATGGTGGAGCTGCCGCTGCGGGACGCGGGCTTCGTGCTGCCCTCGTGGGAGGAGCTGGAGGAGCTGGTGGAGGCCGCCCGGGAGCGGGAGGCCGTGGTGCACTTCGACGGGGCGCGGCTGTGGGAGACCACGGTGCACTTCGGGCGGACGCTGCCGGAGATCGCCGGGCTCGCGGACAGCGTGTACGTGTCCTTCTACAAGTCGCTGGGCGGGCTGAGCGGGGCCGCGCTGGCCGGGCCGCGGGAGTTCGTGGAGGAGACCCGGGTGTGGCGGCACCGGTACGGCGGCCAGGTCTTCCAGCAGTTCCCGCAGGCGCTGTCGGCGCTGGCCGGGCTGGACCGGGAACTGCCGAGGCTGCCGGCGTACGTGGCGCACGCGCGGGTGGTCGCGGAGGCGCTGGCCGCGGGGCTGGCGGAGGCGGGGGTGCCCTGGTTCGCGGTGCACCCGGAGGTCCCGCACACGCACCAGTTCCAGGTCTGGCTGCCGTACGACGCGGACCGGCTGACCGAGGCGTCGGTGCGGCAGGCGGAGGAGACGGGCACGGCGCTGTTCCGGGTGTGGTCGCCGGACGGCCCGCCCGGCCTGGCGGTCACGGAGGTGACGGTGACGGAGCCGGGCCTGTCGTGGACACCGGAGGACGTCCGCTCCGCGGTGGCGGACTTCGTGGCCCGGATCGGCTGAGGCGCGTCCTGCGCACCCCCGGCGGGGCTCTGGGCGCCGCGCGGAGCCCCGTGGGCACCCGGGTGCCGACGCCCGGTGCCGACGCCGTCAGTGGTGCGGCAGGAGACGGTGCAGGGCGGCGCGCCACGGGTGGCGGGCCGGGCGGCCGTCCAGTACCGCGCGGCACTGCTCGTACGAGCGGGCCGAGCGCACGGCGGCGAGGTCGTCCCGGCCGGGCGGCGGCGGCATCGGGTCGCCGTGCTGGGCCGCCCGGTAGCTGTCGATGAGGAACTGCTCGATCGCGGTCATCTCCCCACCCTCACCCCATTGGCGTAATCCCGCCCGTCGATGGACGGCCGGCGTCGAACGACGGGCGTAGCGCCGCGTCACCCGGACGCGCGGCGCGCCGGGCCGCCCAGCCCCGCCGCCGCGGGCCGCCGGGCCATCGTGGACAGAATGACCCGGTGAGCGTGAGCATCGACGTCGCCGACCCGCCCGCCGGGCGGATCCGCTTCGCGCCCTCGTCGCCGGCGGAGCTCTGCGTGGCCCTGCACGCGCTTTCGGAGCCCACCCGCCACCCCCGGCTCACCTCCTCCTCCGACGTCTTCACGGCCTTCGCCGGGGTGCCCGGGGGCACCCTCGCCCCGCCCTCGGCCGGACTC
Source organism: Streptomyces sp. NPDC043853 (assembly GCF_056436025.1). Classification (NCBI taxonomy): domain Bacteria; kingdom Bacillati; phylum Actinomycetota; class Actinomycetes; order Kitasatosporales; family Streptomycetaceae; genus Streptomyces; species Streptomyces sp. NPDC043853. The sequence goes on along the minus strand of NZ_JBWKDJ010000003.1, from coordinate 685,400 downwards.
GCCGCCGGAGCCGGTTCGGTGGACCTGCTCCGGCGCCCGACGGAGGCGCTCGCGCACCCGATGCGGATGCGGCCGGGCCGGATTCCGGCGCGGGCGCCGTACACGACGGGCGAGTTGGCGAACGTGTACGGCATCACCGCGCCGGAGGTGTCCCGGCACCCGGCGGTGCCGAAGAAGGCGGGACCGCTGCGCACCCACCGTCAGGGGCACTGCGTCCAGCGCCGGTTGGACCTGTCCATAGCGGCGCGGATCGGCTCCGATTCCATCGAGGGAATCCTCCGGTAGCCCACGGCCGGCGGCGGAACGAAAAGCAAAGATCCAATTTCCGTTCCGCAACGGCGTGTTCGTGCTGCCGTCACACCGATAAACGGAATTCACGAACCGGAATCAGTGAAAAGTCTGGCCACGGAAGGCCCTTGGTGTCTAACGTGCGTCCACCGCAGATGACCTGCCTGTCGTGAAAGGACTTCCATGCCCTCACGCCGTATCGCCGTTGCCACCGCCACCCTGGCTGCCGCGGCCCTCGTCTCCCCCCTGCTGCTGGCCGGTCCGGCCGGCGCCACCAGCCCGCAGAGCGACGCCGCACGGGCCGACGCGCTCGCCCGGAAGCTGGTGAAGGAGTCCACCGGCAAGGGTGCCTTCAACCACCTCAAGGTCTTCCAGGGCATCGCCGACTACAACAACGGCACGCGCGTGGCGGGCTCGAAGGGGCACGAGCAGTCGGCCAAGTACATCGAGGCCGTGCTGAGGGCGTCCGGCTACCAGGTCAGCAGGCACGAGTTCGACTTCGTGTACGTCGAGACCCTCGCGGAGAAGCTCACCGTGAACGGGGCCGGCGGGCGCGAGGTCCCGATCAAGCTGATGACGTACACGGCGAGCGGCCCGGAGGGCGGAGTGACGGCGCAGGTCGCCGCGGCCCCGGTCGACGCCGACGGCACCAACGGCTGCGAGCCGGGCGACTTCGCGGCCGGCGCCTTCACCGGGAAGATCGCCCTGATCAAGCGGGGTGGCTGCACCTTCGCCGCGAAGCAGGCGAACGCGGCCGCGGCCGGAGCCGTGGGTGCGGTGATCTACAACAACACCGCCGGCGGCCTCAACGGCACCATAGGCGACCCGGCGGCGGGCAAGATCCCGACGGGCGGTGTCACCCAGGAGGAGGGCGAGAAGCTCGCCGCCGAGGCGGCGGCCGGGCCGGTCGAGGTCACCCTGGACATCCGCGAACTCCGCGAGAACCGGAAGACGTTCAACGTGATCGCCGAGACCCGCGGCGGCGACGCGGCCAACACGGTGTTCCTCGGCGCGCACCTGGACTCGGTCGCGGACGGCCCCGGCATCAACGACAACGGTTCGGGCTCGGCCGGCATCCTGCAGGTCGCCCAACGCCTCGCCCCCAGCCAGAGCAAGATCAAGAACAAGGTCAGGTTCGCGTGGTGGTCGGCCGAGGAATTCGGGCTGCTCGGCTCGGAAGCGTATGTCGGCTCGCTGACCGAGGAACAGAAGAAGCAGATCAAGCTCTACCTGAACTTCGACATGATCGCCTCGCCGAACGCCGCGTATTTCGTGTACGACGGTGACGACTCCGACGGTGTCGGGGCCGGCCCCGGCCCGGAGGGCTCGGCGCAGCTGGAGAAGGGCATCACCGACTTCCTCGACTCGAAGAAGATCCCGCACGAGGGCACGGACTTCTCCGGTCGCTCCGACTACGGGCCGTTCATCGAGGTGGGCATCCCGTCGGGCGGCACCTTCACCGGCGCCGAGGGCATCAAGACCGAGGCGCAGGCCGCGAAGTTCGGCGGACAGGCGGGTGTCGCCTACGACGTGAACTACCACGGCAAGGGCGACGACATCACCAACATCGACCAGAAGGCCCTGGACATCAACGTGGACGTGATCGCGGACGCGGTCGGCCACTACGCCTTCGACCTGGCGCCGCTGTCCAAGCCGGTGGTCTCGAAGCCGACCGACGGCTCCGCCGGCGGCGGCGGCCTCCACGCCGGCCACGAGCACGTCTCGGAGTAGCCCCCGCCGACCCGGCCCCCGCCTGCTCCCCCGCGGCGGGGGCCGGCCCATGCCGCTGGGCCCTGTCGCCGAAGCGGCGCCTGGCCCCACTTCGACGACAGGACCTACGGCCAGGCCGCCGCGAGGCCGACGGGCTGCGCGAGCCAGAGGAAGTCGCCCAGCCCGCCGCGGGCGGTGAGCTCCGCCGCCTCGCCCGCCGAGGCCAGCGCCCGTACGTACGCCGCCGGATCCGACGAGGCGAGGGCCAGCGGGGGCCGGGCCCCCGACACCCCGAGCGCGGCGAGCGCCTCGCGCTGCGTCAGCAGCACGGGCTCCGGGCCGGCCGGGCCGGACGAGGCGTCCGCCGAGGCCGACGCGGCCGACGCGCCCGCGGCAGCGCACGCGTCCAGCGCCACGTGGGCCGTCACGTCACAGGTGCCGTCCGGCACCGGCGCGACCTCGCGCCCCGCCCGGAAGCCGGTCAGGGTCCCCCACGACGGCCGGGTCCCGGCCAGGTGCGCGTAGTCCACTGCCACCGCCAGCCCGCGCGACAGCGTGCCCACCGCCGCCGCCCAGGCCTCGTCCCGCGTGCGGCCGATCTCCGCCCGGCCGCCCCCGCCGGCCTCGGGCTCCGGCCACCACCGGTCCAGCCAGTCCCGGTCGGCCGCCGAGAGCCGCCCGCCCGCCGTCTCGGTACCGTCCCGCGCGACCAGCACGTAGCGGCCGTCCTCCGCGAGGTCCAGCGGCACGTTGTCCAGCCACTCGTTCGCGAAGAGCAGCCCGGTCGTCCCCGCGGGCGGCTCCGGCACCCAGGCGATCCGCCCGTCCAGGCCCTCGGGGCGGGCCGCACGTTCCACCGCGTACGGCCGGACCCGCGCCGCGACCTCGGCCGGCAGCGCCGCCAGCACTCCGGTCAGCAGTTCCGCCCGTCCCGCGCCGACGTCCACCAGATCGAGCCGGTCCGGGCGGCCCAGCGCCCCGTCCACCCACAGCAGCAGCCGGGCCACGGCGCCCGCGTACAGCGGCGAGGCGTGCACGGAGGTGCGGAAGTGCCCGGCCGGCCCGGCCCCGCCCTCCCGGACGTAGAAGCCCTCCGGCCCGTACAGCGCCGCGTCCATCGCCTCGGCCCACCGCAGCGCCGGCCCGTTCCCCTTGCTCACCGCATCAAGGTTAGGGTCACCGTCCACCTTGGGGAGTACGACCCCCGTTCCCTAATCGCACCTGTGGTTGACTCCTTCACCTATCTCCTTTCCCTACTCTGGGTTACGTGCAGCGCCTCTACGACTTCCTCCGCAGACACCCGACGGGCGTCGACAGCTTCTGGGCTGTCCTGCTCTTCGCGTTCGGGATGCTGCAGGTCGCCGCGGGGTTCGGGTCGACGCCCGAGCGGCTCGTCGCCGTACCGGCCGTGATCGCGCTCTCCGCCGCCGTCGCGCTGCGCCGCAAGTGGACCGTGCCGATGCTCTGGGTGACCGTGGGCGCCGGCGCGTACCAGCTGGCCACCGGCTCCGAACCGACCCCGGCGAACTTCGCGATGCTGATCGTGCTCTACACCGTCGCCGCCGCGGACGTGCCCGCGTGGGTCTCCCGCACCGCCCTCGGCATCGGCCTGGCCGCGCCCGTCCTCAGCATGCTGCGCTGGCCCCTGCACGAGGCGACCAGCACCGGCGAGGTGGTCTTCACCCTGGTGATGCTGATGGTGATGTTCGCCCTCGCCTGGGTGATGGGCGACTCGGTCCGCACCCGCCGCGCCTACTACGCCGAGCTCGTCGAGCGGAACCAGCGGCTGGAGAAGGAGCGCGCCGCGCAGGCCCAGGTCGCCGTCGCCGCCGAACGCGCCCGGATCGCCCGCGAGCTGCACGACGTGGTCGCGCACAACGTCTCGGTGATGGTGGTCCAGGCCGACGGTGCCGCGTACGTCATGGACTCCGCACCCGAGCTGGCCAAGGAGGCCCTGCAGACCATCTCGGGCACCGGCCGGCAGGCCCTCGCCGAGATGCGCCGACTGCTCGGCGTGCTGCGCACCGGTGAGCCCGAGGCCTCCGAGGACTACGTGCCGCAGCCTGACGTGGAGCAGATCGAGGTGCTGGTCGAGCAGGTCCGGGCGGCCGGGCTGACGGTGGACTTCGAGGTCGAGGGCACCCCGCGGCAGCTCCCCAGCGGGGTCGAGCTGACCGCGTACCGGATCGTGCAGGAGGCCCTGACCAACACCCGCAAGCACGGCGGCCCGGACGCCCGGGCCAGCGTGCGGCTGGTCTATTTCGACGACGGGCTCGGCCTGCTGGTCGAGGACGACGGCCGCGGCGCGGCCCACGAGATGTACGAGGACGGCGGCGCCGACGGCGCCGGGCACGGAATGATCGGCATGCGCGAGCGGGTCGGTATGGTCGGCGGCACCCTGGACGCGGGCCCGCGCCCAGGCGGCGGTTTCCGGATCAGTGCCCTGCTGCCGCTGAAGAAGCAGCAGCCCTGAGAAGAGTGAGGTCGAGGTAGCGGATGTCCATCCGAGTGATGCTTGTCGACGACCAGGTGCTGCTCCGCACCGGCTTCCGGATGGTGCTAGCCGCCCAGCCGGACATGGAGGTCGTCGCGGAGGCCGGTGACGGCCTGGAGGCGCTGGAGGTGCTCCGCGCGACGAAGGTCGACGTCGTCCTGATGGACGTACGCATGCCCCGGCTCGACGGGGTGGAGGCGACCCGGCGGATCTGTGAACGGCCCGAGCACCCGAAGGTCATCATCCTGACCACGTTCGACCTGGACGAGTACGCCTTCTCCGGTCTGAAGGCGGGCGCGAGCGGGTTCATGCTGAAGGACGTGCCGCCGGCCGAGCTGCTCGCCGCGATCCGGTCGGTGCACAGCGGGGACGCGGTCGTGGCCCCGTCCACCACCCGCCGGCTGCTGGACCGGTTCGCCCCGATGCTCCCGACGACGGCGGCGGAGCCGCGGAACAAGGAGCTGGAGCGGCTGACGGAGCGCGAGCGCGAGGTCATGCTGCTGGTGGCGCAGGGCCTGTCGAACGGCGAGATCGCCGCCCGGCTGGTGCTGTCGGAGGCCACGGTCAAGACCCACGTGGGCCGCATCCTCACCAAGCTGGAGCTGCGCGACCGGGTGCAGGTCGTGGTCATGGCCTACGAGTCCGGGCTGGTGCGCGCCGGAGGCGGCGGAGCGGGCTGAGCCGATGTCACCACCGCCCCGCCGCCTCCGGTGGCGGGGCGGTGGGGCGGTGGGGGCGGGGCTCAGCGCTGGACGAACTCGCAGGTGCCCGGCACCACGGTGTCCAGGGTGGCCGGGTCCGCGATCAGCACGTCGAAGTCGAAGGAGCTCTCGCCGCAGTCGATCCGGTCGAAGCCACCGTTGCGGCTGATGATCACGTCGGTGCCGCCGCGGCCCTCGAAGGTGGTGGTGGCGCCGGACGAGGCGTTCCAGCCGTCCTGGTCGGTGAGCCGGTCCGGGCCGCTGCCGCCGATGAGCCGGTCGTCGCCGTCGCCGCCGACGAGGTCGCTGGGGATCGAGGTGTTGTTGGTGGCGATGTCGTTCTGGTCGCCCAGGGTGGCGGCGATCCGGGACACGCCCGTGGAGGAGCCGCAACGCACCGTGTGGGTGTTGACCGGGAAACAGCCGGGCCCGGGAGTGAGCGTGGACGTCGAGTCGGTGACGACGATCTGGCCGGCGACGACGGCGAAGACGACGCTGTTGGTCTCCCCCGGCAGGGCGGCGAAGTTGATCTGGCCGCCGCCGCGCGAGACGAGGGCGGGGTTGGCGGACGCCGGGGCTGCGAAGGCCATCGTCATCGTGAGCGCTGCCACGGCGGGTACGGCCAGGCGGGCGGCGGTGAGCAGGCGTGCGGGCTTGAGGTTCATCGTGCAGTCTGTCCCTTGAGTTGCCGATGGTGCCGAAAGTGCCGATCACGGACCGGATCGAGAGTCCGTCGGTTCCGCGTTACCCAGAGCGACCGCGCTCGTTGATCCCCTCACACATGGTTACCCCGGGTGCCCGGCACAACCGCCCGTACGGCCCATGGCAAACGGCCCAAGGCAGCCGAGCGGCGAGCGGCGGGCGGCAGGGCAGGAACCCGGCGGTCTCAGGTCATCCAGCGGTCCGGGCGGGCCGTGGCCCGGCCGGTCCGGGACCGGTCCGCCTGGGCGCGGAGCAGCTCCGCGGCCTGCCCGGCGTCCCGCAGCCGGGCGGTCACCGTGTCGTCCGCACCGGTGTCCACGCAGACGTCGGCCAGACCGCGGGCCCGCTCCCACGGGCCCTGGGTGAGCCGTACGCTCTGCACCTTGGCGTGCGGCACGATCTCCGTACGCCGGCACAGCCGGCCGTGCCGGGCCGCGAAGACCTCCGCGGAGACGGCCAGGCCGTAGCCCTTCCACCACACCGGGACCACCCAGCGCGCGCCGTGCGCGGGCGACGGGGCGAAGGACAGGGCGGACAGGTCCACCCCGGGCAGCACCCGGGCGACCACCGCGTGCGCCTCCTCGCGCGGGGCGACCGGGACCAGCACGTCGTTCTTCGAGCCGGCCACCGCCAGCTCCACCCGCACCCAGCCGCGCCGCCGCCACAGCAGCGGCTCGATGATCCGGACCGTCTGGACCCGGCCCGGCGGGACCGTCTCGTGGGCCCGGTCCAGCAGGCCGTGGTCCAACCGCAGCCCGTCCGGGGATTCCGCGACCGTCCAGTCGTACTCGGTGAGGAAGCGGCCGGCCGTGCCCGACCAGGCCGCGCCGAGCACCGGCAGCAGGGTCAGCAGGGTGGCCCACAGGTTGTCGCTGAGCAGCCACACCACCGCGGGAACGGCCAGGGCGGCCGCCACCGCGCCCCAGCTGGAGAGGGTGAGCAGCAGCGACCGCACCAGCCGTGGTGTGGGCAGCCGGAACAGCTCGCGCACCGGGGCCTCGCCCACGGTCACCGCCTCGGCGGGGGTGAAGCCGGCCGCCAGGGCGAGCAGCTCGGCGCGGAGCGCGACGGCCTCCCGCTCGCCCAGGAACGCCAGCTCGTCCTTGTCCTCCGTGCCGATGACGTCCAGCTTGAGCTTGGCGACGCCGGCGAAGCGGGCGAGCAGCGGCCGGGTCACGTCCACCGCCTGGAGGCGTTCCAGGCGGATGTGCGCGGTGCGCCGGAAGACCAGGCCGGTGCGGATGCGCAGCTCGGTGTCGGTCACCGCGAACCGGGTGAACCACCAGCTGAGCAGGCCGTAGGCGCTCGCCGCGACCACCACCCCGGCCGTGATCAGCAGGAGCAGGGCGGAGCCGGCCTGCTCGATCCAGCGGACCGCGCGGTCCCCCTGGTGGAAGAGCACGCCGGCGGTCGCCGCGATCGGCACCCAGGCCCGTCGCAGCGGGGTGAAGGGATGCAGTCTGCGTTCGGCGGCGGCCGCCGCCGACTCGTGCGGTTCGCTCGGCTCGTGCGGTTCGCTGGGCTGGTGCGGTTCGCTGGGCTGGTGCGGTTCGCTCACAGCCCCGCCGACCTTGCCTCGCCCAGCTCGGTGAGCCGGTCCCGCAGCCGTTCGGCCTCGGCCGGGTCCAGGCCCGGGATCCGGGCGTCCGTCGCCGCGGCAGCCGTGTGGAGCTGGATCGTCGCCAGTCCGAAGCGGCGCTCCAGCGGTCCCGAGGAGACCTCGACCAGCTGCATCCGCCCGTACGGGACCACCGTCTGCTCGTGCCACAGCACGCCCCGGCTGATCAGCAGGTCGTCGGCGCGCTCGGCGTACCGCCAGGAGCGCCAGTTCCGGCCGGCCAGCCACCATCCCCAGCCGAGCACGGCGATCCAGAACAGCCCGAGGGAGGCCCAGCCCGGCCCGATCCAGAGTCCCGACATGACAGCCGTGGCCACCGCCAGGGCGGTCATCCAGATGACCAGCAGCAGCCGCCGCACCGACAGCAGTCCGGCCGGAAGGCCCACCCAGCCTGGCCCGTCCTGCCCGGCCCCCGTCCCCGTCCCCGTGTCCGTCCCCGTGTCCATGTCTCAACCCTAGGACTCCCCGCGATCCGTCCTGTGGGACCAGAGAACGAGATCACGGCCCGGACTGAGAGAATGCCGCCATGACGGAGACCACGGTCGGCATCGGCGGCGCGGCGGAGAGCACCGACATGGTGCTCAACATCGGGCCCCAGCACCCTTCCACGCACGGCGTGCTGCGCCTGAAGCTCGTCCTCGACGGCGAGCGCATCCGCAGCGCCGAGCCCGTTGTCGGCTACATGCACCGGGGCGCCGAGAAACTCTTCGAGGCGCGCGACTACCGGCAGATCGTCATGCTCGCCAACCGCCACGACTGGCTTTCGGCGTTCTCCAACGAGCTCGGCGTGGTCATGGGCGTCGAGCGGATGCTCGGCATGGAGGTGCCCGAGCGGGCGGTGTGGATGCGCACCCTGCTCGCCGAGCTGAACCGGGTCCTGAACCACCTGATGTTCCTCGGGTCGTACCCGCTGGAGCTGGGCGGGATCACCCCGATCTTCCACGCGTTCCGCGAGCGCGAGGACCTCCAGGCCGTCATGGAGGAGATCTCCGGCGGCCGCATGCACTACATGTTCAACCGGGTCGGCGGCCTCAAGGAGGACCTGCCGGCTGGCTGGCTGGGCCGGGCCCGGGCGGCCGTCGCCGAGTGCCGGTCGCGGATGGACGTGTACGACAAGCTGGTGCACGGCAACGAGATCTTCCGCGGCCGGACCCGCTCGGTGGGTGTGCTGTCCGCCGAGACGGTGCACGCGTACGGGGTGTCCGGGCCGATCGCCCGCGCCTCCGGGGTCGACTTCGACCTGCGCCGCGACGAGCCGTACCTGGCCTACGGCGAGCTCCAGGACGTGCTGAAGGTGGTCACCCGCACCGAGGGCGACTGCCTGGCCCGCTTCGAGGTGCTGCTCGACCAGACGAACAACTCCCTGGACCTGGCCGACGCCTGCCTGGACCGGATGGCGGAGCTGCCGCCCGGCCCGGTCAACCAGCGGCTGCCGAAGGTGCTGAAGGCCCCGGAGGGCCACACGTACGCCTGGACGGAGAACCCGCTCGGCATCAACGGCTACTACCTGGTGTCGAAGGGCGAGAAGACCCCGTACCGGCTGAAGCTGCGGTCCGCTTCGTACAACAACATCCAGGCGCTGGTGGAGCTGCTGCCGGGAACGCTGGTCGCGGACATGGTCGCGATCCTCGGCTCGTTCTTCTTCGTGGTCGGCGATATCGACAAGTAAGAGGATTTCAGGGCCGATTGGACCCGGAGCCCCGGCTTCACGTGCTTAGGGTGGAGCCATGACATCCGGCATATTCGACGGCTACCTGCGTCGACTCGGTCTGCCCGACCCCGGCAAGCCCTCCGTCGAGGCCCTCTTCGCACTGCAGCGCGCCCACCTGGAACGCATCCCCTACGAGAACATCGGCATCCAGCTCGGCCGGCCGCCGGCCATCGATCCGGAGCTGTCGGTCCGCCGGTTCGCCGCCGGGCACGGGGGTTACTGCTTCCATCTCAACGGCGGTTTCTCGGCGCTGCTGGAGTTCCTCGGCTACGACGTGACCCGGCACGTCGGCGGGGTGTACGAGGACCCGCAGGAGCGGGGGGTCAACGGCAACCACATGGCGCTGACCGTACGGGTCGACGGCGAGGCGTTCTTCGTCGACACCGGGCTCGGCGACGGTCCGCACTCCCCGCTGCCGCTGCGCGAGGGGGCGTACGAGCAGGGCGGGTTCGGCTACTGCATGGAGCCGCTGCCCGGGCCGACGGCGCCGGGCTGGTCGTACCTCACCAGTGGCGGCCCGTTCCCGGTGGCCAACTTCCTTGCCGCGCCGGCCGCGATGGCGGAGTTCGCCGACGAGCACCTGCGGCTGTCCACGGCCGAGGACTCCCCCTTCCTGCGGACGCTCAGCCTGCTACGGCGCGACGCCGAGGGCATCGACCTGATGCGGGGGCGGGTGCTCACCCGGATCGACCCGGCCAAGGGGACGAGCGAGCGGGAGCTCGGCAGCGAGGAGGAGTTCTACGACGCCATCGCCACGGTGTTCGGGCGGGAGCTGGACGACCTGACACCGGAAGACCGCACGGTGCTGTGGAGGAAGGTGACCGCGGCCCACGAGGCGTGGCTCGCGGAGCGGGCTGCCGGGACCGTAGCGGACTGAGGGCCCGCGGCCGGGCCACCCCTGACGGGCGCGTACCGGCGTCGCAGGCCGGCCCGCCCGGTCCGGGTGTCGGTGCGGCCGGGCACACTTGGGCGCATGTCCGCCTCACCGCGCCGATCCTGCCCCGTCTGCGGCCGCGACTGTGCCGTCACCGCCGGCCGGATCGCCCGGCACGACCCGCCCGCGAGCCGGGGGGAGCTGGTCTCCTGCCCCGGCTCGCGGGCGCGGGTGGTGCTGGGCGCCGCGGCGCCCACCCTGGACGGCTTCGCGCTGCCCGAAATGCCGGGCCAGCTGCCGCTGTTCTAGCGCGGCCCGCTCACGCCGGGTCGGCCAGCAGGCCGACCAGCCGGGTGGTGCCGTCGGCGCCGTAGCCGGCCTCGATCCCGCGCCGGAAGAGGGCGGCGTGGGCGGCGAGGATGCCGGTGTCGATGCCCGCGGTGGTCGCCGTGTGCAGGACGTGCTCGACGCTGGCGGCGCACATGGCGAGCCGGGCGTCCTCGCCGCCGTGGTCGTCGGCGTCGATGGCGGCGCCGGACCAGTCGAAGAAGCCGGACAGGCTGTCGGCCAAGGCGCGGGCGTGGGGCAGGATGTCCGCCGCCGTCAGCCCGTTGGCACGGGCGACGGCCACGGCCTGCTGGAAGCCGGTGAACGAGGTCCAGAACACCGTCATGACCAGCTGGTAGTGGAGCTGGGCGAGGCCCGGCTCACTGCCCTTGAAGTCCGTGGCCCCGAGCACGTCGAGTGTCGCGCGGTGGGCCTCGTACGCCTCCTCCGCGCCACTGATGAAGATCAGCGAGTCGGGCTTGCCGACCCCGTCCGGGTTCACGGTGACCCCGCCGGTGAGGTACGAGGCGCCGCGCGCGGCCGCCCACGCACCCGCGGCCCGCGCCTTCTCCGGCACGTCGGAGGAGAGGTTGACCAGGACCCGGCCGGCCAGGTCGGCCCCGTCGAGGGACGGGTACATCGCGTCCACGTCGATCAGGCTGAGGACGGTGACGGGCGAGGCGGCCACGGCCTCGGCGGCGGTGGCCGCGCGGCGCGCGCCCCGGCCGACGAGCCCCTCGTCCTTGCCGGCGCTGCGGTTCCAGACGGTCACCTCGTACCCGGCGTCGAGGTAGGCGGCGGCCATGGCCTGCCCCATGGGGCCCAGGCCGATGACGCTGACGGTGTTCTTGCTCATGACGTACTTCTCCCCTTGAAGACGACCTGACGGGAACGAAGGATGGGAGCGAAGGATTGGAACGAACGCTCTATCCAGAACCCGGGACGACCGTAACACAGCACTGGAACGAACGCTCTATCCAAATCCCGGGGTACGATCGCGCCCATGAGCACACCCCTGGGCACCCGCGACCGCCTGATCCGCACCGCCTCCCGCCTGATGACGCACGGCGGCTACGAGAGCACCCCGGTGAAGCAGCTGGTCAAGGAGGCGGAAGCCACGCTGGGCTCGCTCTACCACTTCTTCCCGGGCGGCAAGCAGGAGCTCGCGGTGGCCGCGATCGCCTTCGGCGACGAAGAGTTCGCGCAGGTGCTCGCCCTCGGCCTGGCGTCCCGCCCGGACCCGGCGGAGGCGGTCGAGGCGGTGGCGGTGCTGCTGGCGGACGCCCTGCGGGACTCGGCCTGGCTGGACGGCTGCCCGGTGACGGCGACGGCGCTGGAGTCGGTGGGCCGCATGCCGGACCTCCAGGCCGCCTGCGCGGTGGCCGTCGCGAACTGGCGGCGACTGGTCCGGGAGAGGCTGACGGCGGGCGGGCTGCCCGAGGAGGACGCCCGCGACCTGGCCATCACGGTCATCAGCACCCTGGAGGGCGCGGAGATGGCCGCACAGGTGGAGCAGAGCCAGACCCCGCTGCTGGTGGCCGGCCGGCACCTGGCCCGGCTGATCCGCTCCTACGCGCCGGCGCCCTGACCCCGCGGCGGGCGGGTCAGGCGCGGGACGCGGCTTCCGGGCCCGGCCGGTCCTCGTCCTCGGGAAGCTTGCAGACGCGCTCCAGGAACAGGGCGGCCGCGATGACCGCCCACCCGGCCAGCACCGCGAAGCCGGCGTAGACGGCCTGGTCGCGGCGGGCCGGGACCTGGGTGAGGTCGGCCAGGAACAGGAACAGGCCCGTGCCGCCGTACATGCCGGCGACCAGGGCCGCGACCAGGGCGCTGGCCTGCCCGAAGACCACCGCGCGGGCCGCCATCAGCGGCTCGACCCGCTTGGCGCCCGGCCTGCGCTCGCGCTGGGCCTTCAGCCGGGAGCGCAGCGACAGGGCGGTCGCGAGGAGCACGACCGCGATGACCGCGAGGACGATCGGCGCGGCCAGCGGCACGCCCGGCAGGGTTCCGTAGGAGTTCCACATCCGGGCGCCCGCCCATGACAGGACGCCGGCGACGACGAAGATGCCGGCGAGGACTCCCAGCCTCAGTTGCTTCACGAACCCTTACCCCGTTCCCGTCCCGTTCCCGTCCCGCTCGTCCTGACCGCAGCGTCCAGGGTAGTGAACGACTACTCGGGGAGGTGGAGTTCCAGGTCCTGGCGGCGGGTGATGCCCGCAAGGTCCACTCCGGCCAGCAGCGCGGCGACCGGTCCGTGGCCGGGGATCCGCGCCTCGGGGTCGATGTCGTGCCACGGGGCCAGCACGAAGGCGCGCTGGTGGGCACGCGGGTGCGGCAGCGTCAGCACCGGGTCGGCCGACACCACGTCGGCGTACGCGATGATGTCGACGTCGAGGGTGCGGGCGCCCCAGCGCTCCTCGCGGACCCGGTGGAAGGCCTCCTCCACGGCGTGGCCGCGCTCCAGCAGGGAGGACGGCGGCAGGGTGGTCTTCACCGCGAGGACCGCGTTGAGGTAGGAGGGCTGGGACTCCGGGTCCACGCCCCACGGCTCGGTCTCGTAGACCGGGGAGACGGCCTTGACCCGCAGGCCGGGGGTGTCGCCGAGGGCGTCGACGGCACCCTGGAGGGTCTCCAGCCGGTTGCCGAGGTTCGCGCCGAGCGCGATGACCGCCCATTTGGGGTTGGAAAGCGTCACATCGGCCGCGTCGACGGTCTCGACGACGGAGGCGGGGACGGGCTGCACGGTGGGGTCGCTCTGGGTCTGGTTCACACGCGGCTCCGGGTGATCGTGATGGTCACGTCGTCGAACGGGACGGTGATCGGCGCGTCCGGCTTGTGGACGACGACCTCGACCTCGGCGACCGCCTCGTGCTTGAGGCACTGCTGGGCGATGCGCTCGGCGAGGGTCTCGATCAGGTCGACCGGCTCGCCCTGGACCACGTCCACGACCTCCTCGGCGACCACACCGTAGTGGACGGTCTTCGCCAGGTCGTCGTCGGCCGCCGCGGGACGGGAGTCGATGTGCAGCACCAGGTCCACGATGAAGGTCTGGCCTTCCTCGCGCTCCCGGGGGAAGACGCCATGGTGCCCGCGGGCCTTGAGGCCGCGCAGCGCGACACGATCCACGCGAATCACTCCTGCTTTCGTCGGTGCTTCGAAGATTCTTCGAAGTTGCTCCTCCGCCGAGTGCGGTCGGCGGCGTCTCCCTTCGAATTTACCTGCGATTAGCAGCAAACCCCGCCCGAGGGGTCACGCGGCGCCCTCTTCGTCCCCTTCGTCTTCCTCGGTCAGGACCGGAGAACCGTGGTGGGACCAGAGTCGCCACCCCTCGGATGTGCGTCGGAACACATTCGTCGCGACGACCAGCTGACCGACCAGTGGACCGAGGTCCTGGCCGTCCACCGCGGGGCCCCCGCTGAGGATGTTCTCGGTGCAGGTGACCACCGCCGTGTCACCGATCACGGCGACCTTGGTGTCGGTCAGGAAGAACTGGATGTACTCCGTGTGCGACATGATCAGGGCGTACGAGCGGAGCACCTCGCCGCGCCCGGTGAGCACCGGCCAGCCGGGGTGGACGCAGGAGATCTCGTCGTCGAGCCAGAGCCCCGACAGGGTGTCGAAGTCCCCCCGTTCCATGGCCTCGTAGAAGGCCGTATTGGTCTCTTCGACCGCCTCTATGTCGGTTCTGCTCACCTGTCTCCTTCGCCGTCTCCTTCGCCGCTGCCCCGCCGCGCCCCACGGGGATCCCCCTCACAGGGCTCCTTCCACGGCGCGGGCGACCCGAACCGCGTCGGCGGTGGCCCGGACCTCGTGCACCCGCACCGCCCAGGCGCCGGCGTCCGCGGCCAGGGCCGAGACGGCGGCGGTCGCGGCGTCGCGTTCGCGGGCGGGCGGCGGGGCGCTCTGCCCGTCCCCGGCCAGGACGCGGCCCAGGAAGCGCTTGCGGGAGGCGGCGACCAGCAGCGGGAAGCCCAGGGCGCGGAGGTCCCGCAGGTGGGCGACGAGGGCGAGGTCGTGCTCGGCCTGCTTGGCGAAGCCGAGGCCGGGGTCGACGACGAGCCGCTCGGGGGCGATCCCGCCGGAGATGACGGCGTCGATCCGGGCCCGCAGCTCGGCGGTGACCTCCGCGACCACGTCCCCGTACACCGCGAGCTTGTTCATGTCCTGGCTGAAGCCGCGCCAGTGCATGACCACGAAGGGCACCTCGGCGTCGGCGACGGCGCGGATCATGCCGGGGTCGGCGAGCCCGCCGCTGACGTCGTTGACGAGGAGCGCGCCGGCCGCGACGGCCTGCTCGGCCACGGCCGCGCGCATGGTGTCGACGGAGACGGTGACCCCTTCGGAGGCCAGTCCGCGGACCACCGGGACGACCCGGCGGAGCTCCTCCTCGGCGTCGACCCGGGTGGCGCCCGGCCGGGTGGACTCGCCGCCGACGTCGATCAGGTCGGCGCCCTGGGCCACGAGGTCCAGGCCGCGCTTGACGGCCGCGGTGGTGTCGAACCAGCGGCCGCCGTCGGAGAAGGAGTCGGGGGTCACGTTCACCACGCCCATGACCGCGCAGCGGTCCCACTCCGGCAGCCCCTCGACCCGGCCCCTGGCGGCGCGCCCGCGCATCGTGTTCATGCTGTCCAGGGTAGGGCTGCCTGATCGCCCCCGGCCCACGGGCCGGGGGCTGTGCCTGCCTCAGGCCGCCTGGACCTCGCGCTCGGGCCGGTCGGCCAGTGGGCTCAGGGAGTGCGCGGTGCGGCCGGTGTGGCCGGCGTTCCCTTTGGCGTCACCGTGGCCGGTGCGGTGTACGTGCGCGCAGGTGCGGACCGGCTTGGGGCGGCGGCGGCTCGCGAACAGGCGCGGCAGCGCCAGGGTGACGAAGCCCTCGGCCTGCATGGCGGCGAAACCGATGCGCGGCAGGTCGCGGGTGGAGCGGAAGACCACGAAACGGGGCTCCCAGCGGGGCTGGAACTTCGCGTTGAACTTGTACAGCGACTCGATCTGGAACCAGCGGGACAGGAACACCAGCAGACCGCGCCAGGCGCGCAGCACCGGGCCGGCGCCGATCTTCTCGCCGCGGGCGAGCGCCGAGCGGAACATGGCGAAGTTGAGCGAGACCTTCTCGATCTTCAGATCCGGGCAGGCCTGCAGGGCGGCGACGATCAGCAGCTCGTTCATGCCGGGGTCGGCCGAGCGGTCACGGCGCATCAGGTCCAGCGACATGCCGTCCGGGCCCCACGGGACGAAGTGGAGGACCGCTTTGAGGTCGCCGTACGGGCTCGCCGGGGTGCCCGCCGCGTCCTGGGGGTCCGTCCGGTGGGCGGTGGCGATGATGCAGTCGCCGTCGCCGGGCTCGCCGACCCGGCCGAGCGCCATGGAGAAGCCGCGCTCGGTGTCGGTGCCGCGCCAGGCCGCGGCGGCGGCCCGGACGTGCTCCAGTTCGGTCTCGTCGAGCTCGCTGACCCGGCGGACCTTGGTGGAGTAGCCGTTGCGCTCGATGCGCTTGACCATCTGCCGTACGTTGCGCATGGCGCGGCCGGACAGCGAGAAGTCCTTGACGTCCACGATGGCCTCGTCGCCGAGCTCCAGCGCGTCCAGGCCGGTCTCGCGGGTCCAGACCTCGCCGCCGGTCTCGCTGCAGCCCATCACGGCCGGGGTCCAGGAGTGGATCTTGGCTTCCTCCATGAACCGCTCGATGGCGCCGGGCCAGGCCTCGACGTCGCCGATCGGGTCGCCGGAGGCCAGCATCACGCCGGAGACGACGCGGTAGGTCACGGCGGCCTTGCCGCTGGGCGAGAAGACCACGGCCTTGTCGTGGCGGAGCGCGAAGTGGCCCAGGGAGTCGCGGCCGCCGTGCTTGGCGAGCAGCTCGCGGATCTTCGTCTCGTCCTCGGCGGTCAGCCGGGCGGCCGGGTGCTCCGGGCGGAAGGCGAGGTAGACGGTGGTGAGGGCGGTCAGCATGCCGAGGGCGCCGAGGGAGTAGCCGACGGTCCAGGACACCCGTCCGGCGTAGTCGACCGGGCCCTCGAAGCCGAACAGCCCGTAGATGACGTGGGTGATCTGCTCGTAGAGGCCGGGCCGGCCGATGACCCGGCCCGGGTGGGAGTTGACGATGACCAGGCCCAGGCCGATGGAGCCGGCGCTCATCAGGACGAAGTTGACCAGCGCGGTCCAGCGGCTGCGCGGGTCCGGAAGGGCCTTGAACTCGCCCTGGTGACGGATGAGCAGCGCGAGCAGGGCGGCCGCGATCACCACGCCGATGATCGAGTGGCGGTACGTGAACTGCGCCACGGCGCCGGCCGGCAGCAGGACGACGGCGGCCCGCCAGGCCCGGCGCTTGCGCCGCTTGAGGCCGTGGGCGAGGAGCAGCAGGAGCACGCCGGCGCTGATGGCCAGGGCCGCGGCGAACGGGCCGAGGGAGCCGGGCAGCACCTCGGTGACCGCGTGGATGCGGCTGTGCCGGAAGCGCGGGAAGACTCCCGCGGCGATGTCGAGGAGACCCACGACGGTGACGGCGGCGCCGACCAGCCCGGGAACCTTCTCCGGTCGTGGTCCGCGAAGAATCCGCCGCATACGGTTCGGAACCTGTCCGGACTTATCGGCATCTATCCTGCTAGACATCGCTTCCCGTTGCTCCGCGAGAGATCATGTGGCCGAAGGCCGCGACGGCCTCCGGGGTGTTGCGTCCACTAGGACGACATCGCGGGCGAGCGGGTTCACTCCGCTTCCGGAAAAACTCGACCTGCCCTCCAGAAAGTCGGCATAACTCATCATGGGTCTCACCAGTAATACGGTCCTGGTCCTGGCCATCGTTGCCGGTGTGCTGCTCTTCGCGGCCACGGTCTGGCTCTGGCCGCGCCTGTCCGGCCGCACCTGGCGCGCCATCACCGGCCGGATCGGCCTGCTGCTCGCGACCCAGCTGGCGCTGTTCTCGGCGGTCGGGCTGGCGGCCAACAAGTCCTTCCTGTTCTACGGATCCTGGGCGGACCTGTTCGGGCAGGAGACCTCGCTGGGCAAGGTCGTCGACCACTCGATGAGCAGCAGGGACATCAAGGTCGTCGACAAGCAGCAGCTGGACATCCCGGGCGGGGCCAAGCCGGCCGTCGGCGGGCAGATCCTGAAAGTGGCCATAGCCGGCGAGAAGTCCAAGATCAGCAGCCCGGGGTACGTGTACCTGCCGCCGGAGTACTTCCAGCCGCAGTACGAGAAGCAGAACTTCCCGGCCTCCATCGTGCTGACCGGCTACCCGGGCACCGCGGAGAACCTGATCAAAGGGCTGAACTACCCGATGACGGCCTTCAAGCAGGCCAAGGCGGGCAAGATGAAGCCGATGATCCTGGTCATGCTGCGGCCGACGGTGGCCCCGCCGCGGGACACCGAGTGCGTGGACATACCGGGCGGCCCGCAGACCGAGACCTTCTTCGCCCAGGACCTGCCGCAGGCGATCCGGACCACCTTCCGGGTCGGTGACAAGCCGCAGAACATGGGCTTCATCGGGAACTCCACCGGCGGCTACTGCGCCCTGAAGATGGCCGTGCACTACCCGCGGACCTTCGGCGCCGGCGCCGGCCTCTCCGCGTACTACGAAGCCCCCAGCGACGCCACGACCGGCGACCTGTTCCACGGCGACAACAAGCTCAAGAAGCGCGCCGACGTCCTGCACAGCCTGAGGAACAAGCCGCCGACGGGGACGTCCTTCCTGGTCACCAGCAGCGAGCAGGGCGAGGGCAACCTCGGCGACACGAAGAAGTTCATCAAGTCGGTCAAGGGCCCGGACCGGGTCTCCTCGATCATCCTCGACAGCGGCGGCCACAACTTCAACACCTGGCGCCGCGAGATCCCGCCGATGCTCGAATGGATGAGCGGCCGCATCCACGCCTGACGCCGCGGGCCCGCCCGGTCCGGAAGACACGGCCCCGGCCATGATCCGCCGGACAGGCCCTAAGCCCGCCGCAACGCCCGGTGCACCCCCTCCGCGGTGAGTACGCCGGCCAGTGCGCCGGAGGCCGGGTCGGTGACCCCGATCCGGCCCGAGTCCTCCTGCAGCAGCAGCGCCAGCGCCTCCCTCAGCGAGGCCCCGAGCTCCACCGAGGCCCCCGGCACCGGCCCCTCGGCGGACCCCAGGTCGGCCGCCGTCACCGGGGTCACCGCGAGCCGCTTCAGTCCCCGGTCCGACCCCACGAACGTGGCCACGTAGGCGTTGGCCGGCTCGGCCAGCACCGTCGCCGGAGCGGCGAACTGCTCGATGGTGCCGTGCCCGTAGACGGCGATCCGGTCCCCCATCCGGACCGCCTCCTCCAGATCGTGCGTGACCAGCAGGACGGTCTTGCGCACCGCCTTCCGCAGCGCCAGGAACTCCTTCTGCAGCCGCTCCCGGACCACCGGGTCCACCGCTCCGAACGGCTCGTCCATCAGCAGCACCGGCGGATCCGCCGCGAGCGCCCGGGCCACGCCGACCCGCTGCCGCTGTCCGCCGGAGAGCTGCTCGGGGTACCTGCCGCCGTACACCGACGGGTCCAGGCCGACGAGTTCGAGCAGCTCCGCGGCGCGCGCCCGGGCCCGCGCCCTGGGCGTGCCGAGCAGCCGCGGCACGGTCGCGGTGTTCTCCAGGACCGTCTTGTGCGGGAACAGCCCGACGTGCTGGATCACGTACCCGATCCGGCGGCGCAGCTCGACCGGGTCCGCCGCCGCGATGTCCTCGCCGCCCAGCAGGATCCGCCCCTCGGTGGGCTCGATCAGCCGGTTGACCATCTTCATCGTGGTCGTCTTGCCACAGCCCGAGGGCCCGACCAGCGTCACCAGTTCCCCCTCCGCCACCTCGAAGGAGAGGCCGGAGACGGCGGTGGTCCCGTCGGCGTACCGCTTGGTCACCTGCTCGAATCGGATCACCTGATCATCATCGCCCACCCGGACCACGGTTGTGTGAAAGGTGTGTTGCCCGGTTGCGAATGATTCGCGCCACCGCCGCGGGGGCGGGTTATGGTCACTCCGGTGCACATGCGCACACGAGTTCGGTGACGGGGGTGAGGGTGTGGCGGCGCGGAACTGCCTGGTGGCGAACGACTGGATCTGCGGGGAGTACCTGCGCAGCCGCAGCCAGGAACTGACCGACGCCACCCTCCAGCACATCGGCATCACCCTGGCCGCCGTCTCCATCGGCGTGGCCGTCTCGGTCCCCCTCGCCCTGCTGGCCCGCCGCGGCCGCCGGTACGCCGCACCGGTCCTCGGCCTGTCCACGGTCCTCTACACGGTGCCCTCGCTGGCCATGTTCTCCCTGCTGCTCCCGGTGTTCGGCCTGTCGGCCGCCACCGCGCTCGTGGTGACCGGGCTCGTCCTCTACTCGCTGACGATCCTGGTCCGCAACGTGCTGGCCGGCCTGGAAGCCGTCCCGGAGGAGGTCAAGGAGGCCGCGCGCGGCCTGGGCTACGGGCCCGGCCGGCTGTTCTGGCAGGTGGAGCTGCCGCTGGCGCTGCCCGCCCTGCTCGCCGGGGTCCGGATCGCCACGGTGTCCACGGTGGCGCTGACCACCGTCGGCTCGCTCGTCGGCAAGGGCGGCCTCGGCAACCTGCTGGCCCCCGCGGTGGACAGCTCCTTCAAGGCACAGGTGCTCGCCGCCTCGGTGCTGTGCGTGCTGCTCGCCCTGGCCGCGGACCTGCTGCTGATCGGCCTGCAACGGCTGCTGACGCCGTGGACCCGCCTCGCGAAGGGAACCGGGCGATGACCGCCGGACTGCCGGCCGCCACCTGGGGCTGGCTGGCCGACGGCGCCAACTGGGCCGGGGAGGACGGGGTGTGGCACCGGCTGGCCGAGCACGTCTACGTCAGCGGCCTGGCCCTGCTGATCGCCTGCGCGGTGGCCCTGCCCCTGGGGCTGTTCCTGGGGCACCTGGGCCGGGGCGGCGCGCTCGCCGTCAACCTCTCCAACGCCGGCCGGGCCGTGCCCGTCTTCGCGGTGCTGGCCCTGTTCATGGTCTCCCCGCTGCGCAACGCGGGATACGTGCCCACGGTGACCGCGCTCGTGCTGTTCGCGGTGCCACCGCTGCTGACGAACGCGTACGCGGGCATGCGCGAGGTGGACCGCTCGGTGGTCGAGGCGGCCCGCGGCATGGGCATGTCCGGCGGCCAGCTGTTCCTGCGGGTGGAACTCCCCCTGGCACGAGGGCTGCTGATGACCGGCCTGCGGACGGCTTCGGTGCAGGTCGTCGCCACCGCCACGGTCGCGGCGATGGTCGGCCAGGGGGGCCTGGGCCGGATCATCACCGCGGGCTTCAACACGTACGACACCCCGCAGGTCATCGCGGGCGCCCTGCTGGTGGCCCTGCTGGCGCTGCTGGTCGAGGGGGTCCTGGTGGCCGCGGAACGGCTGCTGGCCCCGCCCGCCCGTCGCCGGACCATCACGAAGGCGCCCTGAATGGAGCAGAGAATGAGCAAGGCAACACGGATCCTCGGCGCCTCCCTGGGCACCCTGGCGCTGACGGTCTCCCTGGCCGCCTGCGGCGGCGACAGCCTGGAGAAGTCCAAGGACGGCGGTGGCGGGACGGGCTCCGGGGGCACCGGGACCAAGGGCAGGCTGGTGGTCGGGGCGGCCGGCTTCACCGAGTCCGGCATCCTGGCCGAGCTGTACGCGCAGTTGCTGCGGGAGGCCGGCTACAACGCCTCGATCACCACCGTGAAGAACCGGGAACTCTACGAGCCCGCCCTGGAGAAGGGCGAGATCGACATCGTCCCGGAGTACGCCGCCACCCTCGCGGAGTTCCTGAACGCCAAGGTGAACGGCCCGAAGGCGGCGGAGCAGAAGCCGGTCGCGTCCGGCGACGTCGCGGCGACCACGGCGGCCCTCGCCGAACTCGGCGCCCCGCTCGGCCTCAAGGCGCTCCCGGCCGGCAAGGCGGTGGACCAGAACGCCTTCGCGGTGAGCAAGGAATTCGCCGCGAAGAACAACCTCAGGACGCTCTCGGACCTCGGAAAGTCCGGCCTGAAGGTGAAGATCGCGGCGGGCGACGAATGCGCCGTCCGGCCGTTCTGCGCGGTCGGCCTGAAGTCGACATACGGAATCGATGTTTCCGGTATTGATCCGAAGGGCGTCGGAACTCCGCAGTCGAAGCAGGCCGTCAAGGACGGGGTCGACCAGCTGGTGCTGACCACCACCACGGACGCCACCCTGGAGTCCTTCGGCCTGGTCCTCCTGGAGGACGACAAGAAGCTGCAGAACGCCGACAACGTGCTGCCGGTGGTGCACGCCAAGGACGCCGGAAGCCCGGAGATCGCAGCCGCGTTGGGCAAACTGACGGACGCGCTCACCACGGCCGACCTCGCCGAACTGAACCGCAAGGTGGACGCCGAACGGGCCAAGCCGGCCGATGTCGCGAAGGCCTGGCTCCGGTCCAAGGGCCTGGTCCGGAACTGAAACAGGGTTGTGGGGTAACCGCCGGGAAACAGATTGCCCGGCGGGCACCCCACACGGGGGCCACGCGTTGTAAATTTCTGGCCATGCCCCGTGGACGCCACCGCAATCCCGAACCCCTGCACCGGCTGCTCACGCCTTCGGCGATCGCCGGTGTCTCGTTCACCAGCGCCGCCGTGGCCTGGGTACCCCAGGAGAGCCTGGTGCTGCGGCTGCTGGCGGCGCTCGCCGCGGCGACCGGGATCGCCGGCGCGGTGCTCCTGCGGACCTGGGACCGGGCGGCGGGCCGGCGGGTCGCCGAACTCGCCCGCGAGCGGACCAAGGACGAGTGGCGGACCGAAGAGCGAATAGCCGAGCTGGAGTCCGACCTGGAGGAGTCCCGGGCGCTGCGCGCCAAGCTGGACGCCAAGCTCCGCGCCAAGCGCGTGGAACTGGCCGGGCTCCGGGGCGAGCACGCGGCGCTGCTGCGGCGGTACGCCACGGCAGAGACGGAGCGGGCGAGCGCCCTGGAGGGACGCCGGCTGCTGGCCATCGAGGCGGGCGAAGCGGGCGGCAAGGGCGGATCAGGCACCTCGTCCCCCAAGCAGATCGCCGCGGCCTCCGAGGAGCGCACGGCCGCGGGCGCGGCCACCCCGGTGGGCTTCGCCCGGGCGAACGCGGCGCTGTCCGCGCTGGCCCGGCGGGGAACGCGCGAGCTCCCGGCGGCCAGGACCCCCGCCGCCCCGGCCCTCCCCGCCGCTTCCGCTGCCCCGGTCCCGCCGTCCGGCCTGGCCTCCGGTCCGGCCTCCGCAGGCTCTGCGGGCGGCCCGTCCGGCCTTCCCGCCCGGCGCCCGGCCGCGACGGTGGCCCCATACGCCGCCTCCCGGCGCCCGGCCTCCCGGGCCGAGGGCGGCTTCGACTTCTTCGGCACCAAGGGCGCCGCCGCCGGTGCCGCACGGGCCCGCGCGGCGATCGAGGCCGTGCAGCACGAGGACCTGGCGGACGTGGTGGGCGAAGAGGCCCTCGCGGCCCACAAGGCGGCCACCGCCACCCCGGTCCCGCCCACGGGCACCGCCCCGGCCGGCCCCGCAGAATCGATCACCCCGCCCGACGCGGCCGAGGCAACGGAAACGACGGAAGCGACCGTTCCGGAAGCATCCGCCCCCACCGACCCGGCCCACTCCGCCGATACCTCCGCACAGGTCATCGACCTGACGGAACACGACGAGACCGAGCCCATCGACGTGGTCCGCCTCCGCACCGCCATCTCCTAGGCCGCCCAGGAGCCAGGCCGCCCGGGAGCGGCGAGGACCGCCCCGGCCGCCCGTGGCTCAGCGGGCCATGATCAGGCTCATCGCCTCGTTGCGGGTGGCGCCGTCCCTCAGCTGGCCGCGGACCGCGGACGTGGTGGTCTTGGCGCCGGGCTTGCGTATGCCGCGCACGGACATGCACATGTGCTCGGCCTCGATCACGACGATGGCGCCCCGGGCCTCCAGGATCTCCATCAGGGAGTCCGCGATCTGCGTCGTGAGGCGTTCCTGCACCTGCGGGCGGCGGGCGAACACCTCCACCAGGCGGGCCAGCTTCGACAGGCCGGTGATCTTCCCGGACTCGGCCGGGATGTAGCCGACGTGCGCCACGCCGTGGAACGGCAGCAGGTGGTGTTCGCACAAGCTGACGATTTCGATGTCCTTGACCAGCACCATCTCGTCGTGGCCGAGGTCGAACGTGGTCGTCAGGACGTCTTCCGGCTGCTGCCACAGGCCGGCGAGGATCTCCCGGTACGCCCGCGCCACGCGCGCCGGGGTCTCCAGAAGTCCTTCCCGGTCCGGGTCCTCGCCGACCGCGATGAGGAGCTCTCGGACGGCCGCCTCGGCGCGCTTCTCGTCGAACTCGCCGATCGTGCCCTCGCCGTCCAGGGTCACTGGGTCGGTCATCTGTGCCTCGTTCCTGTGTTCACGTCGCGGGCATGCCGATGAAAAATGCCGCGCCCCCCAGGCTAGAAC
Organism: Streptomyces sp. NPDC043853; assembly: GCF_056436025.1. Classification (NCBI taxonomy): domain Bacteria; kingdom Bacillati; phylum Actinomycetota; class Actinomycetes; order Kitasatosporales; family Streptomycetaceae; genus Streptomyces; species Streptomyces sp. NPDC043853. Next base: position 661,599 of record NZ_JBWKDJ010000003.1, on the reverse strand, counting down.
CTGGGGGGCGCGGCATCCATTCCGGGCTGATCCCGTACGTCAGCTCGGCTCAGACCTCGGGGCGGTCCTCCGGGGCCACCTCGATGCCCTTGTCCGCGGAGACGGGCGACGCGGCGGTGCTCGCCGAGATGCCGTTCGCCGCGTTCGTGAGCTGGAGCTCCTTCGGCGAGAGCACCGGCGGACGCGTCGACGGGGTACGGCGGGAGGAGCCGGTCCACGCGGGGCGGGCCGGGCGCTTGACCACGGTCGAGAAGATCTCGGCGATCTCCTCCTTGCCCAGCGTCTCCTTCTCCAGGAGCGCGAGGACCAGGTTGTCGAGGACGTCACGGTTCTCGACGAGGATCTCCCAGGCCTCGTTGTGCGCGGTCTCGATGAGCTTCTTGACCTCTTCGTCGACCAGCGCCGCGACCTCTTCCGAGTAGTCGCGCTGGTGCGCCATCTCGCGACCGAGGAACGGCTCGGTGTTGTCCCCGCCGAACTTGATCGCGCCGAGGCGCTCGGTCATGCCGTACTGGGTGACCATCGCGCGGGCCGTGGCGGTGGCCTTCTCGATGTCGTTGGCGGCACCCGTGGTCGGGTCGTGGAAGACCAGCTCCTCGGCCGCGCGGCCGCCCAGCATGTACGCCAGCTGGTCGAGCATCTCGTTGCGCGTGGTCGAGTACTTGTCCTCGTCGGGCAGGACCATGGTGTAACCCAGGGCCCGGCCGCGGGACAGGATCGTGATCTTGTGGACCGGGTCGGCGTTCGGGGAGGCCGCCGCGACCAGGGCGTGACCGCCCTCGTGGTACGCGGTGATCTTCTTTTCCTTGTCCGACATGATCCGGGTCCGCTTCTGCGGGCCCGCCACGACGCGGTCGATCGCCTCGTCCAGCATGTGGTTGTCGATCAGCTTCTTGTCCGAGCGGGCCGTGAGCAGCGCGGCCTCGTTCAGGACGTTGGAGAGGTCGGCACCGGTGAAGCCGGGGGTGCGGCGGGCGACGGCCGAGAGGTCGACGTCCGGGGCGACCGGCTTGCCCTTCTGGTGGACCTTGAGGATCTCCAGGCGGCCCTGCATGTCCGGGCGGTCGACGGCGATCTGCCGGTCGAAGCGGCCGGGACGCAGGAGCGCCGGGTCGAGGATGTCCGGGCGGTTGGTGGCGGCGATCAGGATGACGCCGCCCTTCACGTCGAAGCCGTCCATCTCGACGAGCAGCTGGTTCAGGGTCTGCTCGCGCTCGTCGTGGCCGCCGCCGAGACCCGCACCGCGGTGCCGGCCGACGGCGTCGATCTCGTCGACGAAGACGATCGCCGGGGCGTTGGCCTTGGCCTGCTCGAACAGGTCGCGGACACGCGAGGCACCAACACCGACGAACATCTCGACGAAGTCGGAACCGGAGATCGAGTAGAACGGGACGCCCGCCTCGCCGGCGACGGCGCGCGCCAGCAGGGTCTTGCCGGTGCCGGGCGGGCCGTAGAGCAGGACGCCCTTGGGGATCTTGGCGCCGACGGCCTGGAACTTGGCCGGCTCCTGCAGGAACTCCTTGATCTCGTGGAGCTCCTCGACCGCCTCGTCCGAGCCCGCCACGTCGGCGAACGTCGTCTTCGGGGTGTCCTTGGTGATCAGCTTGGCCTTGGACTTCCCGAAGTTCATGACCCGGGAGCCGCCGCCCTGCATCTGGTTCATCAGGAACAGGAACACCACGACGATGAGCACGAAGGGCAGCAGGGAGAGCAGCACGCTCAGGAACGGGCTGGTCTTGTCCGGGGAGACGGTGTAGCCGTCCGGGAGCACCCCGTCCTTGACCTTCGTGTCCAGGGTCTGCGCGAGCTGGACGCCCTGGTCGCCGATGTAGTTGGCCTGGAACTTGGTGCCCTTGTTGTCACCGAGCTGCTGGCCGTCCTTCAGCTCGATTTTGATCATCTGGCTGTCACCAGTGGTGAGCTTGGCCGTCTGCACCTGGTTCTGGTTGATCGCCTGGACGACCTCGCTGGTCTCCACCGACTTGTAGCCGCCGCCGGAGCCGACGACATTCATCAACACGACCACGGCGAGGACAGCCAGCACGATCCACATGACCGGCCCACGGAAGTATCGCTTCACGTCCATCCATACGGGGCGGTGATCGCCCCGTCCCTCCTGCCCGTAGGTAAATGCTGCTGTGAGTAAAGGCTGTTCTTCGGAATGTACCCCTGAATTGTCACCCGCGGCCCGACGGGACGGCTGACAGACCCGCTCTCGCATGCTCCAACGGCGGGCACGGCCCCAGGGTTCCCTCGGGTGGCCCCGGCTTCACCCGGGTTTCCCGCGGGCCCCCCGGGGCCGTCGCGCCGTTGTCAGCCGCCGTAGACGTGCGGGGCCAGGGTGCCCACGAACGGCAGGTTGCGGTACTTCTCCGCGTAGTCGAGGCCGTAGCCCACGACGAACTCGTTGGGGATGTCGAACCCGACCCACTTGACGTCGATCGCGACCTTGGCGGCCTCGGGCTTGCGCAGCAGGGTGACCACCTCGAGGGAGGCCGGCTCGCGGGAGCCCAGGTTCGACAGCAGCCAGGAAAGCGTCAGACCGGAGTCGATGATGTCCTCGACGATCAGGACGTGCTTGCCCTTGATGTCGGTGTCGAGGTCCTTGAGGATGCGGACCACGCCGGAGGACTGGGTTCCGGCGCCGTAGGAGGACACCGCCATCCAGTCCATGGTGAGCGGGGTGGACACGGCGCGCGCCAGGTCCGCCATGACCATCACGGCGCCCTTGAGGACGCCGACGATGAGCAGGTCCTTGCCCGCGTACTCTTCGTCGATCTTCGCGGCCAGCTCGGCCAGCTTCGCGTCGATCTCTTCCTTGGTGATGAGAACCGACTTGAGGTCGGCACCCATGTCCTTCACGTCCACCCGCTACATCACTTTCGTTGAGCCATCAGCCCTGCCGGATGACAAGTCTGCCACCCTGCCGCCGGGCCTCCACGCGGCCGGGCAGGTTGATGGCTCCCTGACCCCGCCAGCCGGTGATGAGTCGGTCGACTTCCTCGATGTGGCGGGCGAAGAGCGAGCCCGCGGGAGAACCCGCGGCGACCACGGCCCGGCGCAGCACGCGGCGGCGTACGGCGGGCGGCAGCGCGTAGAGCTTGGCGCATTCCAGCTGGCCGAGTTCGTCCCGGACGGCGGTGTCGGCCTGGGCGGCCCAGGCGTCGAGGGCGTCGGCGTCGTCCCGGGAGAGCTGGGCGGTCCGGGCGAGGGCCTCGACGACCCCCTTGCCGAGGGCCTTCTCCAGCGCGGGCAGGCCCTCGTGGCGGAGCCGGGAGCGGGTGTAGGCGGGGTCGGTGTTGTGCGGGTCGTCCCAGACGGGCAGGGCCTGGACCATGCAGGCCTTGCGGGCGGTCTGCCGGTCGACCTGGAGGAAGGGGCGGCGGTAGCGGCCGGTCCGGCCGGGTCCGCCGGACACCTCGGCCATGCCGGACAGGGAGCGGATGCCGGAGCCGCGGGCGAGGCCCAGCAGGACGGTTTCGGCCTGGTCGTCGCGGGTGTGTCCGAGCAGCACGGCGGCGGCGCCGAGCCGGTCGGCGGCTTCGTCGAGGGCGGCGTACCGGGCGTCGCGGGCGGCGGCCTCGGGTCCGCCGGAGCGGCCGACGCGCACCGCGACGGACTCCACCGGGGCCAGGCGGAGCGCGGTCATGCGGGTGACCACCTCGGCGGCGCGCAGGTCGGAGCCCGCCTGCAGCCCGTGGTCGACGGTGATGCCGCCGGCCCGGACGCCGAGTTTGGGGGCCTCGAAGGCGAGGGCGGAGGCGAGCGCCATGGAATCGGCGCCGCCGGAGCAGGCGACGAGGACGAGCGGCTGCTGCCCGTCCGGCCGGGGGGTGAGGTCGGTGAGGACGTCGTGGAGTACGCGGCGTACCGCCAGGCGTATCGCCGCGACCGCAGGATGGGGACCCATGTCCGGTGCCCTTCGGTGGAGTTCGAATGCCGAGCCGGGATGCTGGTCGGCAGGGGTGGCCGTGTGGTGCGCGCCACTGCCGGATGTCACTCAGAGTGCGTCGATGGTGACAGAACCGAGCCGTTCCCTGAGCATCGCACGCCCTTCCACGGCCCACGGTCCCTCGGAAGGGTGATGCTGCTTCCCCCAGTGGGACATGTTTACGCCTCTTCTCCGGCCCCCTTGCGGTGCACCCGGGCCACCCAGTCCGCGGGGCGGGCGATCTCCGCCTTGGTGGGCAGGGTGTTCGGGGAGGTCCAGACCCGGTTGAAGCCGTCCATGCCGACCTGGCCGGTCACGGCGCGGACGAACCGCTCGCCGTCCCGGTACTGGCGCAGCTTGGCGTCGAGCCCGAGCAGCTTGCGCAGGGCGGCGTCGAGCCGGCCGGCGCCGGTGGCCCGGCGCTTCTGGAACTTCTCCCGGATCTCGGCGACGGAGGGCACCACGTCCGGGCCGACCCCGTCCATGACGTAGTCGGCGTGGCCTTCGAGCAGGGACATCACGGCGGTGAGCCGGCCCAGGATCTCGCGCTGCTCGGGGGTCTGGACGAGCTCGACGAGGGAGGTGCCCTCGTCCCCGCGTTCGCCCTCGGGCCGGGCCCCCGCCAGGGACTGGGCGGCCTCGCGGAGCCGTTCCAGGACGCTCATCGGGTCCATGTCGGTGGCACCGAGGAACGACTGGATTTCGCCCTCCAGGTGGTCGCGGAGCCACGGGACGGCGGTGAACTGGGTACGGTGCGTCTCCTCGTGCAGGCAGACCCACATGCGGAAGTCCTGGGGGTCCACGTCGAGTTCGCGTTCCACGTGGACGATGTTGGGCGCGACCAGCAGCAGCCGGCCGCCGCCGGAGGAGCCGGGCAGGGCGCGGGAGACCGGCGCGAAGGTCTCGTACTGGCCGAGCACCCGGGAGGCCAGGAAGCTGAGCAGCATGCCCAGCTCGACGCCGGTGACCTTGCCGCCGACCGCGCCGAGCACCGCGCCGCCGGTCCCGGGGCCGCGGCGTTCCTGCATCCGTCCGAGCAGCGGGCCGAGGAGTTCCCGGAAGCCGGCCACGTTGGCCTTCACCCAGCCGGCCCGGTCCACGACCAGGACCGGGGTGTCCTCGACGGGAGTGCCCTCGGGGATCATCCGGGTGAACTCGCGCACGTGCCGTTCCGAGTCCCTGGCGTACGCGCGCAGCTGCGCCACGACGGCCCGGGCCTCGTCCCGGGTGACCTCCGGGCCGGGCCGCACCAGCCGGGTCGCGGTCGCCACCGCGAGGTTCCAGTCGACCATCTCCACACCACCGATGCTCGTCATGCGTCAACCGTACGTGGACCGGGGCCCGGGCGGAGCCCCGCGGACGGGGCCGGTGCCCGGTGCCCCGGGGCGGCCGGTGTCCCCGGAGCGGGCCGGAGCGGACCGGCACCGGGACCGGGCGGGCCGGACCGGGGACAAGGCAGGCCGGGATAGGGCAGGCCGGGACCGGGCGGGCCGGTGCCGGGTCAGCCGGACGCCGCCTGGCCGGCCGTGGCCACCGCGGCCGCGAGCTCGTCCAGGGCCTTCTCGGCGGCCTGGGCGTTGTCGGTGTCCGAGGCGAGGAAGGCGAAGGACAGCAGCCGGCCGGAGGGCGACACCGCGGTGCCGGCCAGGGCGTTCACCCGGGTGAGGGTGCCCGTCTTGGCGCGGACCAGGCCGGCGGCCGGGGAGTCGCCGGCGTTGCGGGCGCGCAGGGTGCCGGTGAAGCCGGCCACCGGCAGGCCGGTGAGGACGGGCCGGAGTTCGGGGTGGGCGGGGTCGGCGGCCTTGGCGAGCAGCCGGGTCAGCAGGGAGACGGACAGCTTGTCGGCCCGGTTGAGGCCGCTGCCGTCGGCGAACCGGCTGCCGCCGAGGTCCAGGCCGAGGCCGGCCAGCCGGCCGGCGACGGCCTTCTCCTCGCCCTCGAAGCTGGCGGGCGCTCCGGAGGCGAGGGCGGTCTGCCGGGCGAGGGCCTCGGCGATGTCGTTGTCGCTGTTGGTCAGCATCCGTTCGACGAGTGCGCCGACCGGGGTGGAGCGGGTGGTCGCGAGCGGGGCGACGCCGGCCGGGGCCTTGCCCCGGCCGGGGGTGCCGGTGACCTTGATGCCGCGTTCGCGCAGCAGGGCGGCGAACGCGGCGGCCGTGGCACCCGAAGGGTCCTGGCTGCGCGCCACCGGCCCGGAGACCGAGTCGTCGGGCCGGCCCTCGTCGGCGGTCAGGGCGGTGACGGGCGCGAGGTTGGGGTTGCCGCCGCCGATGGGGTGGGTGGCGGGGCCGGAGTAGAGCGTGTCGTCGTAGGCCAGCGTGACGGTGGTGGTGTTCGCGGCCTTGAGGGCCTGCGCGGTGTCGGCGGCCAGGGCGACCAGGCTGCCGCCGGATCCGGCCGGGGCCTTCTTCCGGGCGGTGAGCGACGGGTCGCCGCCGCCGACCAGCACGATCTGCCCGGCGCCGGGTCCGGCGACCACGGTGGTGGCGATGCGGTGCTCGGGCCCGACGGCGGCGAGCACCGCCGCCGCAGTGGCGATCTTGGTGGTGGAGGCGGGGGTCATGGCCTCGCGCGGCCGGGACTCGTACAGCACGGCACCGGAGGCGGTGTCCACGACGGAGGCGGCGCGCAGCCCGCCGAGCGCGGGATCGGCCAGCAGCGGCTCCAGGGCCGCGGCGAGGGCGGCCGGGTCGCCGGCGGGTGCGGGCGGGGCGGCCGGGACGCCTGAGGCTGCCCCCGGCCCGGGCGGGAGGGCCGGGCCGATGCCGGCGAGCACGGCCGGGGCGCTCGGCGCGGCCTGCGGAAGCGGCGCTTCTCCGTGATCTGCGCCACCCGTCCGGCTCCGGGAGGCGGCCCAGTCCCGCTCGGCCTTACGCTGGCCGGAGTCCCATGGACCCGCTGTCACCACGGCGGCGGCCGACAGGGCGAGGCCCGCGGCGGCCGAGCCTGCGACGAGCTGCCACGTTCTGATCAATGGCACCTCGGACCAGCCCCTTTCGCGATCACGTACATGCGTGAGGGACACTTAACCACTGCGTCTTGCCGCGAGCATGGCACCCCGGCCCCAGGGCTGGGCCGGACGCGCTATCACTCGTTAGCAATGAGCTGGCTGGACATGGAGGAGCAGGACGTGGAGTTCGACGTCACCATCGAGATCCCGAAGGGTTCGCGGAACAAGTACGAGGTGGACCACGAGACCGGCCGGATCCGTCTGGACCGTCGCCTGTTCACCTCCACCAGCTACCCGACGGACTACGGCTTCGTCGAGAACACCCTGGGCGAGGACGGCGACCCGCTGGACGCGCTGGTCATCCTGGACGAGCCGACCTTCCCGGGCTGCCTGATCAAGTGCCGCGCGATCGGCATGTTCCGCATGACCGACGAGGCGGGCGGCGACGACAAGCTGCTGTGCGTGCCGGCCTCCGACCCGCGTGTCGAGCACCTGCGCGACATCCACCACATCTCCGAGTTCGACCGCCTGGAGATCCAGCACTTCTTCGAGGTCTACAAGGACCTGGAGCCGGGCAAGTCGGTCGAGGGCGCCAACTGGGTCGGCCGTACCGAGGCCGAGGCCGAGATCGAGCGTTCCTTCAAGCGTCTGCAGGAGCAGGGCGGCCACTGAGCCGTTTGCCTGACCGATTGACCACGACGACGGGCGGTATCCCCACGGGGGTGCCGCCCGTCGCCGTGGATGAAACGGTTCCGCATACTGATACCCGGGTGCCAGGACGGGAGGATGTGTGGCGGCGGAAGCCGAGGGATCCGGAGGCTCCGAGGGGGCCGAGCGGTCCGAGCAATCCGAGGGGCCCGAAGGGCCGGAGGGGTCCGAGAGGTCCGAGAGGTCCGAGGACAGGAAGCCGAAGTCCGACGAGTCGCGGAGCGCGTTCGCCCCGCCGTCGGGGGCCGGGCCTGCGCCGGTGCCCCCGGAGGACGCCCCGACCTCGGAGTTCGCCCTCCCGACGGGCACCCATCCGGTGCACGGCGAGTCGCGGGGCTCGGCCTTCACCACCCCCAGCACCTACCGGGCGGCGCACTCGCCGCCCGCGCACGCTCCCGGGCCGGGGTCGGGGGCGGAACCGGGCCGGATGACGGAGTCCCCCTGGCAGGACCGGATGCGGACCATGCTCCGGATGCCGGTGGACGTCCGGCCGGTGGCCGAACCCGCCCAGAAGCCGCCCGAGGCGGGCCCGCCGGTGGGCCGGGTCCTGGACCTCACCCTGCGTATCGGCGAGCTGCTGCTGGCCGGCGGCGAGGGCTCCGAGGACGTGGAGGCCGCCATGTTCGCGGTGGCCCGCAGCTACGGCCTGGACCGGTGCGAGCCGACCGTCACCTTCACCGTGCTGTCGATCACCCACCAGCCCTCCCTGGTGGACGACCCGGTGTCGGCCACCCGGGCGGTCCGCCGGCGCGGCACCGACTACACCCGGCTGGCCGCCGTCTTCCGGCTGGTGGACGACATCAGCGCGCCCGAGATCGAGATCACCCTGGAGGAGGCGTACCGCCGCCTCGCCGAGATACGGCGCAACCGGCACCCGTACCCGACCTGGGTGCTCACCGCCGCGGCCGGACTGCTGGCCGGGGCCGCCTCCGTGCTCGTCGGCGGCGGCGTGCTGGTCTTCTTCGCGGCCGCGATCGGCGCGATGCTCGGCGACCGGCTCGCCTGGGCCAGCGCGGGCCGCGGGCTGCCGGAGTTCTACCAGTTCGTGATGGCCGCGATGCCGCCCGCCGCGATCGGCGTGGCATTGAAGTTCGCCGAGAGCGACGTCCGGGCCTCGGCCGTGATCACCGGCGGCCTGTTCGCCCTGCTGCCCGGGCGGGCCCTGGTCGCGGCCGTGCAGGACGGCCTGACCGGCTACTACATCACCGCCTCCGCCCGGCTGCTGGAGGTGATGTACCTGTTCATCGGGATCATCATCGGCGTGCTCGCGGTGATCTACCTCGGCCTCCAGTTGGGTGCCGCGCCGGACCCGGACGACGTGCTGCAGATCCCGTCCCGGCCGCTGCTCCAGATCGCCGCCTCGATGGTCCTGGTGTTCACGTTCGCGATCCTGCTCCAGCAGGAGCGGTCGACGGTGTGGATCGTGACCCTGAACGGCGGGGTGGCCTGGGTGACCTTCGGGGCACTGACCGCCGGCGGCCTCCCGCCGGTGCCGTCCACCGCGATCGCGGCGGGCCTGGTCGGTCTGTTCGGGCAGCTGTTCTCGCGGTACCGCTTCGCCTCGGCCCTGCCGTACGTCACGGCCGCGATCGGGCCGCTGCTGCCGGGCTCGGCCACGTACTACGGGCTGCTGTCCATCGCCGAGAACCGGCTCGACGCGGGCCTCGCCTCGCTGGTGAAGGCGGCGGCCATCGCGCTGGCGATCGCGATCGGGGTGAACCTCGGGTCGGAGACCTCGCGGCTGTTCATGCGCCTGCCGGGGGCGGCGAGCGCCGCCAAGCGGCGCGCGGCCAAGCGGACCCGCGGCTTCTGAGCCGCGCCGGATCCGGCCGGACATGCCGGTGGGGCCGGTCCACCGTGGCGGACCGGCCCCACCGGGCACGGGAAGGACGTACGGCTACACCCGCACGGCCGCGTGTCTACCGCTTGGCGTGCCGGCCACGGCCGCCCTGCGCCGGGGCGCTCTCGCCCGGTGCCAGGGCCTCCGCCTCGGCGGCCTCGCGGGACTCCCTGCGGGCCTTGAGCACCTCGAAGACCACCGGGATGACGGAGATCAGCACGATGCCGACCAGGATCGGCTCGACGTTGGTCTTGATGAACTCGATCTGACCGAGGAAGTAGCCCGCGACGGTGACACCGGCACCCCAGCCGATGCCGCCGATGATGTTGTACGTCAGGAAGGTGCGGTACTTCATCGAGCCGGCGCCCGCGACCATCGGCGCGAAGGTCCGGATGATCGGCACGAAACGGGCGAGCACGATGGCCTTGGGACCGTGCCGGTCCATGAACTCGTGCGCCTTGTCCAGGTTCTCCCGCTTGAACAGCTTGGAGTTCGGCCGGTTGAACAGCTTCGGCCCGAAGAACTTGCCGATCATGTAGCCGACCTGGTCGCCGATGATCGCGGCGGCCACGATCAGCGTGCAGACCAGCCACAGCGGCTGCGTGATGTACTTCCCGTCCGCCACCAGCAGACCGGCCGTGAACAGCAGCGAGTCACCCGGGAGGAAGGCGAACAGGCCGGACTCCGCGAAGACGATGACCAGGATGCCGATGAGGCCGAAATGCGAGATCAGGTAGTCCGGCGAGAGCCACTCCGGGGCGAGGGCGAGCGTGTACACGAGATCCGGGCTCCTGAGTTCGGGGGGCGGTGCGGAAGACGGTTGCTCCTCGATTATCAACGCACACCGCAAGCCACCGGTTCCAGGCCCCGGACCGGGGGAATCCCCCGGTCCGTTCAGCCGGCCCGGCGCACCGCGTTGGCCGCGATCGCGTCCCGCAGGTGCTCGGCGAGGCCCGGCCGGATGCCGTCGTAGAACGCCTTGAACCGCTCGTCCGCGACGTACATGTCGCCCAGGCAGGCGTGCAGCTCGTAGGAGCAGTCGTAGAACCAGCGGCAGATGTGCTGCCGGTGCTCCTCCGCCATGTCCCTCGCGCGCTCACCGTCGGCCGGCTCGCCGTCCTCCATCAGTGCCGAGTAGCGGGCCCCCCAGTCGGCGGCCTCCCCCTGCATCCGCTTCCAGTCCTCCTTGGTGTAGGAGGCGGCCCGGCGCTGGGACTCCGCGTACTGGTCGGTGCCGCCCCACCGCTCCTCCGCCTCCGCCTCGTACTGTGCGGGGTCCTTGTCCCCGAAGATCTCGAACCGCTCTTCGGGGGTGAGGTTGACGCCCATCTTCTGTGCCTCCATCGCATGCTCCACGGCCTTGGCCATCTGCCGGAGCCGTCCGATCCGGTCCGTCAGGAGCGCGTGCTGCCTGCGCAGGTGCTCCTGGGGATCGGCGTCGGGGTCGTCCAGCAGGACCGCGACCTCTTCGAGCGGAAAGCCGAGCTCCCGGTAGAACAGGATCTGCTGCAGGCGGTCCAGGTCGGCGTCGTCGTACCGCCGGTGGCCCGCGCCGCTGCGGCCGCTCGGGGAGAGCAGCCCGATCTCGTCGTAGTGGTGCAGGGTGCGCACCGTGACTCCGGCGAAACCGGCCACCTGGCCCACGGAGTAGCCCATCGCTTCCGCTCCTCTGATCGGGTACGCGCTTCACTGTGGGCCCTCACGCCGCGTGAGGTGCAAGCCCGTATCGGAGCGTGCCGAGCCGCGAGCGCCTCCGCGATACGGGGCGAATTGTCCGCCTACGTTAGGCGGATGACCCGCGCCGCCCGCGCTCTGCTCCCCACGATCCTCCCCGCGCTGGCGGTCGGGGTCGGCTGCGCCCTGCTCTTCGTCGGGGTGAGCGCGGCCGCGGAGCGGCTGGAGGGGGTGCTGTGGGGGACCCTGCCGGACGCGGTGGGTCTGGGCCCGTACTCGATCCCCTGGATGATGATCGTGCTGACGGCGACGGGTGCGCTGGAGGGCCTGGTGGTGTGGAAGGTCTACGGGCACGCCGGCCCGGACCCGGCCACCAGCGGGCTGGTGGAACGGCCGATGGACCCCCGCTGGGTGCCCGGCCTGCTGATCGCCGGCGGGCTGACCCTGGCCGGCGGGGTCAGCCTCGGTCCGGAGAACCCGATCGTCGCCGCGAACGTGGCCCTCGTCTACGCGCTGGGGCACCGGATGTTCCCGGACTGGGCGGGCTCGCCACCCGGCAGGGCTGGCTGAGCCTGTTCACCGCGGCCGTGCTGGTGCCGGCCCCGGGGGTGATCCCGATGCTGTGCCTGGCCCTGCTGCCGGCCTGGCTGCTGGTGACCGGCCGCCCGCTGATGCAGCTGACGGCGGACGGCCGGTCGGTGCGCAGTGCGGGCTAGCGGCCGGTGCGGGCCGGCGGCCGGTGCGCAGTGCGGGCTAGCGGCCGGTGCGGGCCGGAGGCCGGTAGCCCCTTCGGGGTGGGTCCGGTCCGGTCCGAAGGGCACGGCCTAGCGGCTCAGGCCGCGGAAGCGGCCCACCGCCAGCGGGAAGAACACCGCGAGCAGCAGGAGCGGCCAGAGGACGGCCAGCAGGGCGGCGTGCTCCGAGGCCCATGAGGAGGACCCGGCCGCCGGGTTGGCGAAGAGGTCGCGGACGGCCGTGGCGGTCGCCGACATCGGGTTCCACTCGACCACCGCGCCCAGCCAGCCGGGCATCGACGCGGGCGTGGCGAAGGCGTTGGACAGGAAACCCACCGGCCACACCAGGATCTGCACCGCCTGCACCAGCTCGGGCCGGCCGGCCAGCATCCCGAGCCAGATCCCCATCCACAGCATGGCGAACCGAAACAGCAACAGCAGCCCGAACGCGGCGAGCGCGGCCGCCGGCGAACCGTGCGGGCGCCAGCCCAGCAGCAGCCCGACGACGGCCAGCACCGCCAGGCCCAGGGCCGACTGGAACATGTCGGCAAGGCTGCGGCCCACCAGCACGGCCGACGAGGACATCGGCATGGACCGGAAGCGGTCGATCACACCCTTGTTGAGGTCCTGGGTGACCGCGGTCATCGTCGCCTCCAGCCCGAAGGCCATGGTCAGCGCCAGCATGCCCGGCACGAGGAACTCGACGTACTCGCCGTCGACCCCGCGTCCGCCGCCGACCAGGAAGCCGAACATCAGCAGCATCATCACCGGGAAGACCAGTCCGACCACCACGGCCACCGGCCTGCGGCCCCAGTGCGCGAACTCCCGCCGGGTCATCGTCCAGGAGTCCTGCACCATCCACGGCATGCTCATGCAGCCACCTCCGCCTTCGCCGACTTCTCCGCCTTGCCGGTGTTCTCCTGCTTCGTCCGTCCGTCCCGCGCCGGGTGCTCGCCCCGGTCCGTGAGGTGCAGGAACACCTCGTCTAGGGTCGGGCGGCGCAGTGCGATGTCCGAGGCGGCCACCCCGGCCGCGTCCAGCGCACGGACCACCGCCGCCAGGTCCGCGGCCCCGGACGCCGGCAGGCGCAGCCGCAGCTCGTCCTCCGCGGCGTCCGCGCCGGGCAGCGCCCGTACGGCGGCCGCCAGCGCCGCCTCGTCCGCGAGGGCCACCTCCACGCGGGCCCCGCCCACTCTGGCCTTCAGCTCGTCGGCGGTGCCCTCGGCGGCCACCCGCCCGCCGTCGACCAGCGTGATCCGGTCGGCCAGCCGGTCGGCCTCCTCCAGGTACTGCGTGGTCAGCAGGACCGTCGTACCGCCGCCCGTCAGCGAGCGGACCGCGGCCCACACCTCGGCCCGGCCGCGCGGGTCCAGGCCGGTGGTCGGCTCGTCCAGGAACAGCACCTCGGGCTCGGTGATGAGCGAGGCCGCCAGGTCGAGGCGGCGCCGCATGCCGCCGCTGTACTGCTTGACCGGCTTGCGGCCGGTGTCGGCCAGGCCGAAGCGCTCCAGCAGCGCGTCCGCCCGCGAACCCGCCGGGCGCGCGCCCAGGTGGTGGAGCCGGCCGAACATCTCCAGGTTCTGCCGGCCGCCGAGTTCCTCGTCCAGCGCCGCGTGCTGACCGAGCAGGCCGATCCGCGCCCGGACCGCCGCCGCCTCGGTCCGTACGTCGTGTCCGGCGACCCGGACCAGGCCCTCGTCGTGCCGCAGCAGGGTGCTCATCACCCGGACCGCGGTGGTCTTGCCGGCCCCGTTGGGGCCGAGGACGGCGTGCACGGTGCCGGGCCGCACCTCCAGGTCGAGCCCGGCCAGGGCCGGTTTCCCGCCGTACCGCTTGTGGACGCCCTCGAGCACGATCACCGGAAACCACTCCTCTATTAGTCAAACTTGAGTAGCTGGGTCGGCCAGAGTAAGGCCGGGCTCCCAACTAGTCAAACTTGATTAACGCGAGCCGGCTGACCTCCGGGGCCCCTCCGGCGGGGCTCAGGAGCCGGCCAGTACCCCCTGGAAGGGGTCGCCGCCCTCGCCCGAGAACGCGTACGCGCCGCCTTCGATGCGGCCGATCAGCCCCCGGGTCCACTCCGCCTCCACATCGGCCGAGTGCACCCACATGTGCATGATCTCGCCGATGTGCCCGAGCTGTTCCGGGCCGCCCTCCGGCGTGTAGTAGTCCGTCACGGCTTCGCGCCACTCCGCGAGTCCCTCCAGCCTGCGCCGCAGCAGTTCCAGCGTCTCCGCCCGCGGCAGGTCGGGCATGAAGCCGAGTGCCGCGGAGAGCGAGTCCCGCTTCTGGTCGTACGAGGACAGGGCGGCGCGCAGCAGCGTGAAGTACTCCTCGCCGCCCGCGACGGTCAGCTCGTACTCGGTGCGCGGCGGCCCGCCCGCCGCGCTCGGGGCCACCTCGTGCTCGTGCAGCAGGCCCTGCTTGGCCATCTGCTTGAGCGCGTGGTAGATCGAGCCCGGCTTGGCGTTCGACCACTCATGGGCACCCCAGAACTCCAGGTCGTTGCGCACCTGGTAGCCATGGGCCCGGCCGTGCCGGCGGACCGCCCCGAGGACGAGAAGCCTGATCGCTGACATGCGGCCAGGCTATCCAGTCGCGGCAGGGGGCCGGCCGGTCAGCCCATGGCCTTGGCGCCGTCGATGGACTCCCGGAGGATGTCGGCGTGGCCGGCGTGCCGGGCGAACTCCTCCACCAGGTGGAGGAGCAGCCAGCGCATCGAGACCTTGGTGTCCTTGGGGAACCAGGGGGCTTCCGGCAGCGGGAAGGTCTCGTCCAGGCCGGGCAGCGCGTGCACGAACGCGGTCAGTTCCGCGGTGACGCCCTCCCAGAAGGCCAGCACGGCGGGGATGCTCTCGTCGCCGACCAGGTGGAAGCCGTCCTGCCAGCTGGTCCGCCCCTCCATGCGCTCGTTCGGGCGCTGCTGGGCCATCCGCAGCCAGGCCAGCTCGGTCTCGGCCGCGTGCTTGAGCAGGCCGGAGAGCGAGAGCTCACTGGCGCTGGGCCGACTCGCGGCCTGCTCCTCGGTCAGCCCCGCCGCCGCCTCCCGGAGCCCCGCCCTCTGGGACTCGACGAAGAGGAGGAGCGTGCCACGCTCGTCGCCCAGGACCTCGGTGGAAATCTGCGCCATGACCAACCCGCCTTAGCTGTGTTCCCTGTCGGGGTTCTTCCCGCTGACAGGAACCACGCTACGGAGCCTTGCGGTCAGCTTCGGTCCGCAATGCCGCCGGGATCCGGGATACGGGATACGGGATCCGGGATCCGGGGGCTAGAAGGGGAACCGGCTGCGTCCGTGCTGGACGGAGATCCACTTCTGGGTGGTGAAGGCTTCGACGGTGGCCTCGCCGTTGAGGCGGCCCAGCCCGGAGGCCTTCTCCCCGCCGAAAGCAGCCAGCGGCTCGTCCCCGATGGTGGAGTCGTTGACGTGGATCATCCCGGTCTCGATCCGCTCGGCGAACTTCACGCCGCGCTCCACGTCCCGGGTGTGCACCGCCCCGCTGAGCCCGTAGGGGGTCGCGTTGGCCAGCCGTACGGCCTCTTCCTCGCCGTCGAAGACGACCAGCAGCGCGACCGGGCCGAAGATCTCCTGGCCCATCAGCGGCGAGTCCTCGGGAAGCCCGGTCAGCACGGTGGGCTCGACCAGGTTGCCGCGCGTGGAGCCGCGGACCAGTGCCGTCGCGCCCTCCTCGACCGCGCGGTCGACGAGCGCGGTCAACGCCTCGGCGTGGAAGGGGTTGATCAGCGGGCCGATGTGGGTGTCCGCGTCGTGGGGGTCGCCGGTCCGCAGGGCCCTCACCCGGGCGGTGAACTTCTCGGTGAACTCCTCGGCGACGGTCCGGTCCACGAGGATCCGGTTGGCCGCCATGCAGACCTGGCCCTGGTACACGAAACGGCTGAAGACGGCCGCGTCCACGGCGTAGTCCACGTCCGCGTCGTCGAGCACGACCAGCGCGCTGTTGCCGCTGAGCTCCAGGACGGTCCGCTTGAAGTGGCGCGCGGCGACCGCGCCGACGTGCCGTCCGACCCGGTCCGAGCCGGCGAAGGAGATCACCTTGGGGACGGGGTGGGTCAGGAGCGCGTCGCCTATCTCGGCTATGTCGGTGACCAGGACGTTCAGCAGGCCGGCGGGCAGCCCGGCGTCCTCGAAGATCTTCGCGATGACCCCGCCGCCGACCACCGGGGCGTTCTGGTTCGGCTTGATCACGACGGCGTTGCCGAGGGCGAGGGCGGGCGCGACCGACTTCAGCGTCACCAGGAAGGGGAAGTTGAACGGGCTGATCACCGCGACCACGCCGACCGGGAGGCGCTGGACCCGGTTCTCCTTGCCGGACACCGGCGAGGGCAGGATCCGCCCCTCGGGGCGGACGGCCAGCTGGACGGCCTCGCGGAGGAACTCCTTGGCGAGGTGGATCTCGTACTCGGCCTTGGGGCGGGTGCCGCCGAGTTCGTCGATCATCGCCTCGACGATTTCCTTCTCGCGCTCCTCGGTGATGTGGAGGGCGCGTTCCAGGACCGCGCGTCTGGCGTACGGACTGGTCGCGGCCCATTCGGCCTGGGCCCGCTCGGCCGCCCGGTAGGCCCGGTCCACCTGGTCGACGGTGGCGACGGTGATGGCGGCGAGCTTCTCCCCGTTGTACGGGTTGACGTCGATGATGTCCCACGATCCGGTACCGGCCAGCCACTCGCCGTCGATGTACTGGTGGGCCAGGTCCTCGAATATGGACATGCCATCCCTTACTGCAGGCGCGCACCCGTGCGCTGCACCGGAGACTGATCAGACGTCATACTACGTGCGAATCAAGACAGTTGGAGGAGGCCGCGGAGAAGATCCCGGGTCTGGCCGGGGTCGGGGCAGTCGTGCTGGAGGCGTTCCATCGCCCTGCCGTACTGCGCCACTTCCTCCTCCTTGTCCAGGTAGAGGGCACTGGTGAGCTGTTCCAGATAGACGATGTCCTGGAGGTCGGACTCGGGGAACCGGAGCAGTGTGAACGCGCCGCTCTCGCCCGCGTGCCCGCCGAAGGAGAAGGGCATCACCTGGAGCCGGACGTTGGGCCGCTGGGAGATCTCGATCAGGTGTTCCAGCTGTCCGCGCATGACGGCCCGGTCGCCGTACGGGCGGCGCAGGGCGGCCTCGTCGAGCACGGCGTGGAACAGCGGGGCGTTCTCGGAGACCAGCACCTTCTGCCGCTCCTGACGGAGGGCCACCCGGCGGTCGATCTCGGCCGCGGTGGCCCCGGGCATGCCGCGGCTGACCACGGCGTGTGCGTACGCCTCGGTCTGCAAGAGCCCGTGGACGAACTGGACTTCGTAGATCCGGATGAGTGAGGCGGCGCCTTCGAGTCCGATGTACGTCTGGAACCAGCCGGGCAGGACGTCGCCGTAACTGTGCCACCAACCGGCCGCGTTGGCCTCGCGGACGAGGCCCAGGAGCGACTCGCGCTCGGCGCCGTCGGTGACTCCGTAGAGCGTGAGGAGGTCCTCCACGTCCCTGGCCTTGAAGCTCACCCTTCCCAACTCCAAGCGGCTGATCTTCGATTCGGATGCGCGGATCGAGTAGCCGGCTGCCTCGCGGGTGATCCCGCGGGATTCTCGGAGCCGCCTGAGCTGAGAGCCCAGGAGGATGCGGCGCACCACAGAACCGCTGGCTTCTGCGGTCACGAGTCCTGCCCTCCCCATCGCGTCGAGTGCTGTGCTCCCCCGTAGCCCGCGGCACGGGAGGTACCCCCAGCTGGGACCCCCGTATCCCCAGGGCCCGAAGTCTGCCACCAAAACGCATCGGGCCGTACTCGTTCTGTAACGGAATCCGGCTTCGCGGAAAAGAAGTCCGTAAGTAGTCGCGGGAAGAAATGGCCAAGAACCGTCACGGGAGCGGACAGGCCGGGCGCGTGCACGTGCATCTGCCCTTGCATCCAGCTTCGGCATTGGGAACGATGGTGCCGCGCACCTGCGTGCTTTCCGCGCCGGCGCCGGACCCACCCCGCAGTTCTTTCCTGGACCCAGCCGCCGCTCGGTCCGCGAATCCCGGGAGTGCCTCGCATGGGGATGAATGGATCGACCATGCTCGAGCCGTTACGGCAGGGGCTGCCCCCGGTCGACCCCACGGCCGTCTCCGGGTCCGCTTCCTGTGCCCTGCCCGCCCGTTACGAGGCGGTGCGGGGCGCCCGTTCGTTCACCAGGTCGACGCTCTGCCAATGGGGCCTGGAGGACCGCTTCGACGACGTCTCCCTGGTCGTCTCCGAACTCGTC
This sequence comes from Streptomyces sp. NPDC043853, assembly GCF_056436025.1. NCBI lineage: Bacteria > Bacillati > Actinomycetota > Actinomycetes > Kitasatosporales > Streptomycetaceae > Streptomyces > Streptomyces sp. NPDC043853. The sequence goes on along the minus strand of NZ_JBWKDJ010000003.1, from coordinate 643,516 downwards.
ACCAACGCGCTGCGGCACGCCGTCCCGCAGGACGCGCGGGCCGGTGAGCAGGAGCCGCCGGTCCGACTGCACCTGATGCGGTGGAGCACCCGGCTCGTCTGCGCGGTCCGGGACCCCAGCGAGGACACCCCGGGGGGGTCCTTCGCGCCGGAGAAGACGGACGAGAACTGCGACGCGGAGTCCGGGCGGGGGCTTTTCCTGGTGGACTCGTACAGCGACGGCTGGGGCTGGCACCCGCTCGCGGGCCGACTCACCGGCAAGGTGGTCTGGGCTCTGTTCCTGTTGCAGGACTGAGCGGCGCCTTTCACGCCCTTGTGCATGCCAGTGGCCGGGATTGATCAGTGCGATCAATCCCGGCCACTGCACGTGCATGGCGTGATCTTGAGGGTTCTGCCGGTCGGCGGCGGCTCGCCCGGTGGGTCAGCGATCAGCTGATGAGGTGATCGAATTCACCGTCCTTGGCGCCCAGCAACAACGCCTCTATCTCGGCCGGCGTGTAGACGAGCGCAGGCCCGTCAGGAAACCGCGAATTGCGCACGGCAACGTCGCCGCCCGGCAGCTTGGCAAACTCCACGCAGGAACCCTGCGAGTTGCTGTGCCTGCTCTTCTGCCAGGTCAGGCCATACATAGAAGCCAGTTCTGCAGCTGCCATCCCGTTGTACGCGTGGTCCACAGGAAGCCCCCGAAAGCAGATGTCAACTGCACCGGATCATAGCTGTGTTCATACGCGCATGCATGGGCAGATGCACGTGCACGCGGGGTGTTCCCTTGATCACTTACCGGTGGGTTCGGGGCGTGCCAAAGCCGATTCGCGGGTGATCCGGGTGGCTCGGTCCAGGTCACGCCGCTGACGCACGCCGATCGGGACCATCCGTCGGCTCCGGATCTTGCCGCGGGCCGATGTGAACTTACGCAGCACGTCACTGCCTCGGTAGGCGACGTGCGTAATTCCGGCTGCGCCGAGTGACGGGGCCGGGAACGGGGGATGGCGAAGGAACGAGGGATCGCGACGGAACGAGGGATCGCGACGGAACGAGCGGATGAACGGGCGGAGGGCGCGGCCCAGGGCTCAGACGGTGCGGGCGGCAATGGCCCTGGCGCAGTCCAGGGACTCGGTGTGCGTCGTGTCGACCTCCACGTCGTAGTGGACGCCCCGGTGCACGAGGTCCGCCTGCGAGGCGGCCATCCCCCGCGCCCGGTCCCCGCGCGCGATCTCGCGGGCCGCCGCGGCCCCGCTCTCGCAGCGGACGCCGACCCACAGCACGTCAAGGCCCTCCAGGGCCTTGCGCCAACGCCCCTGGGACTCCGCCCCGCCGAGGAAGACGTCGTCGACGATCACCCGGGCCCCGGCGCGGGCCATCGCCGCGACCCCCGCCATCCACGCCGCCTCCAGAACCCGGAACTGCGGTCCGATGCCGACCCCGCCGTCGGGCGCGAACTCGATGCCCTCGGCCGACTCCAGCACGGACGGTGGCATCGCGTCGACCAGCGCGTCGACGGCGGCGGCCAGCCATGGTTCCGGCAGGACCACTTGCAGGCACCGGACGATCCCGGACTTGCCGGAGCTGGAGCCACCGTTCAACACGATCACCTGAGTCTTCACGCGCGTCACGCTAAGGGAGCCGCGCGCGTCCCCCGAAACGGTTTTCGGGCGCCTCAGCGGCGTCGGGAGGGCACCTCGGGACGCCTGCGCCCCATCTGCGCCGCGTCGGCGGCCGCCGTCCCGTCCAGCCACCCCGCGTGGTCGGTGGCCCCGCGCAGCCGCGTCGTCGTGGTCCGCGGGAACATCTCCTCGGCCCGCTCCCCCACCGCGACGTCCCGCGCCACCAGCGCGGGCAGCAGCTCCGGGCCGCCCGCCCCGGCCGCCTCTCCCGCAGCCTCCTCCGCCGCGTGCTCGGCGGTCTCGGCCAGCCGGTGGCCCAGCCGACTGGCGTACGCCAGCAGGAAGGACTGGCGGAACGTCTTCGTGCGCTTGCGCCCACCGGCCCGCTGGCCCGCCTCCGCCCGGGTCATCGCCGCCGTGCCCTGCACCAGCAGCGAGGTGTACAGCAGCTCGACCGCCTCCAGGTCGCTCTCGAAGCCCACCACCGTGGAGAACCCGAAGGCGCTGTTCCACACCGCGCGGCACCGGTTCGCCGTCGCGACCGCGTCGAGGAGCACCGCCTTGGCCTCCTCGTACGGGGGCTCCACACCGATCCGGCAGGCACCCGGGGTCTGCGCCGGACCGCCGCCCCGGACCGCCAGCAGCGCCTCGTCCACCGTGTGCCGGGCCATCAGCTCCTGCGCCTTCGCGCTGAGCGCCTCCGCCTCCTCCGGATAGGTCGTCGCCTCGGCCTTGGCGAGCAACGCCCGGATCCGGGCCAGCATGCGCGGTTCGATGTGCGCGGCCTCGGGCAGGTCCGCGGGATCGCCCGGAACCGGGCCGACCGGCTCGATCGACGGCAGCCGGATCAGCAGCCGGAGCACCTCCAGGACGGCGGTGGCGAGCGTGAACCGGTCCGCCTTCTCGCGCCGCGCGAGCCGTTCGGCGTAGGTGTCGTCCCCGCCCCACCACGCCTCGTACGCGGTCCACCGGGCGGGCAGGCGCGCGTAGCGGCGGCCCTCCGCTGCGAAGAGGTCCTCGGCGATCCGCAGGTGCTGCTCGTCGAGGTCCCGCCGGACCAGCCGGAGCACGTCGGCCGGCTGCCAGCCCCGCTCCCACGCCTGCCGTACGTACGCCTGCCCGCGCGCCAGCAGCACCTGCCCGACCGCACCCCAGCCGGCCGCATCGGCGGCGAGCAGCGAGGCACCGGTGTCCAGCCCGGCGTCGTCCTGGGCATAGAGGGCCGCGCCAAAGGCGCGCTCAACGGTCTCGACGGGATTCGACATCACCCCTCCAGCTTGTCACCCAGCCCACCCACCCCTCCACGGGCCATGGAGGGGGTCCGCCGGCCCCCGGCCGCACGGCGCCCCCACGAACCCCGCCACCGTGTGCGCAGGCACGCCCACGAACCCCGCCACCGTGCGGGCAGGCGTGCCCACCGACCCCGCCACCGTGTGCGCAGGCACGCCCGCCAACCCCGCCACCGTGTGGGCAGGCACGCCCGCCAACCCCGCCGCCGTGTGGGCAGGCGTGCCACAGGGCGGCACGGGTGGGCACACGGCACCCCGGTCCCGCGAGGGCTCGCGCAGCCTCCCTCCGCCCCGACCCCGCTCCCGAGCCGGCCCCCCCCCCCAGGGCGCAGCACCGCACCGGGCGCGGAGCCCGACCAGCCCGCGCGCCGCCCCGGCGCGGCCCCGCGCGGGCGTCGCGGAGCCCAACCCGGCCGCGCCCTCGCCGGTAGCCCCCGCGCGCCACACCACAGGTTGTCGGACCCGGCTGCCACACTCGCACTCATGAGCGACCCCGCGCCCCGCTGGCTCCTCGCCGAGGACGGCGACGGCCACTGGCTCGCCCTACCCGTCCCGGGCACAGGCGCACCCGGCCGACAGCACGGGCACGGGGACGGGCAGGGCCCCGGGAACGGGTCGGGGCACGGGTACGGGTACGGGCAGGACCCGGGGAACGGGCCGGGGCCCGGGCACGGACAGCAGCCCGGACACGGTCAAACCCCCGCACACCCCACCGCGCCCGCCCCCCTCAAAACCCCCGACCCCGCCACCGCCCTCCGCGCCGCCCCACCCCACACCCGCTGGATCTGGCGCTCCACCCCCGCCCTCTACCCCCGCCTCCTCGCCGCCGGCCTCCGCGCGGACCGCTGCTACGACATCGAGGCCGCCGAGCTCCTGCTCCTCGGCCACGAGGGGCGTTCCGGCCTGCCCCGGTCCGCCGCGGCCGCCTGGGCCCGGCTCACCAACAGCCCCGTACCGCCCGACCCTCCCCAGCGCGCCGCCGAGCCCGGCACCCAGTCCTCCCTCTTCGACCCGCAGCCGGCCGCCCCGCTCGCCCCCGAGGCCCTGCTCGCGGTCTACGCCGACCAGATGCGCCGGCACGACGCCACCGCGCACCCCGACCGCATGCACCTGCTGACCGCCGCCGAATCCGCCGGTTTCCTGGTGGCAGCCGAAATGCACCGGTCCGGCCTGCCCTGGCGGGCCGACACCCACCGCGCCCTGCTCACCGAGCTGCTCGGCGAGCGGTACGCGGGCGGCGGCGAGCCCCGCCGCCTCGCCGAGCTCGCCGACCAGGTCTCGGCCGCCTTCGGCCGGCGCGTCCGCCCCGACCTCCCCGCGGACGTCGTCAAGGCGTTCGCCGAGGCCGGGATCAAGCTACGGTCCACCCGGCGCTGGGAGCTCCAGGAACTCGACCACCCCGCCGTGGCTCCGCTCCTCGCGTACAAGAAGCTGTACCGGATCTACACCGCCCACGGCTGGGGCTGGCTCAAGGACTGGGTGCACGACGGCCGGTTCCGCCCCGAGTACGTTCCGGGCGGCACCGTCACCGGCCGCTGGGTCACCAACGGCGGCGGTGCCCTGCAGATCCCCAAGGTGATCCGGCGGGCCGTGGTCGCCGACCCCGGCTGGCGGCTCGTCGTCGCCGACGCCGACCAGATGGAGCCGCGGGTCCTCGCCGCGATCTCCCGGGACCCCGGCCTGATGGAGATCGCGGGACGCCCGGAGGACCTGTACACCTCGGTCTCCCGGCACGGCTTCTCCGGCGACCGCGCCCAGGCCAAGCTGGCCGTGCTCGGCGCGGTGTACGGCCAGACCTCCGGGGACGGGCTGAAGAACCTCGCCGCCCTGCGCCGCCGCTTCCCGCGCGCCGTCGCGTACGTCGACGACGCCGCCCGCGCCGGTGAGGAAGGGCGCCTCGTACGGACCTGGCTGGGCCGCACCTGCCCGCCGGCTGCCGGCTCCGCCGATGCCGGCGAGGAGGCCGGTCTCCCGCAGGCACCCGGGCCCGACGGCGGGGGCGGCTCCGGCGGGGACGGAGCCGACGAATGGGGTCCGGGCTACGCCTCGGCCAACCCCCGGGCCCGCGGCCGCTTCACCCGCAACTTCGTGGTGCAGGGCAGCGCGGCCGACTGGGCCCTGCTGATGCTCGCCGCGCTGCGCCAGGCCATCGCCGCCGGCGGGCTCCGCGCCGAGCTGGTCTTCTTCCAGCACGACGAGGTGATGGTGCACTGTCCGGCGGAGGAGGCGGAGGCCGTCACCGAGGCGATCCGGTCCGCCGCCGATCGGGCCGGACGCATCGCCTTCGGCGACACCCCGGTCCGGTTCCCGTTCACGACGGCCGTGGTGGAGTGCTACGCGGACGCGCGCTGAACGGAGCCGCTCACCGGCCGACGGGCCCCCGAGCCTCGCCAGGCTCCGACCGACCGACCGGCCCTCCAACCCATCAGCCCACCGGCCCCACCGGCCCCACCGGCCCACGGGCTGATCAGTTCATCCGCCCACCGGCGGAGCCGCCGGGCTCGCGTAGAACCACTTCGGACTGAGCGCGAGCTCCTTCAGCTGGTCCATCGTCAGGGCCGGTTCCGGCCGGGTGGCCGGCCTGTTCTGGGCAACGCTGTTGATCGCGGAGACCACGACTCGCTTGCCGTCGGGCCGCATGGTGTCGACGGACCACCAGACGACGTTCTTGCCGCCCCCCTCTGCCGCTCGCTTTTCCGTCTTCACCTTGGTGCCGTCGGACATCACTGTTACGCCCGGCCCCTTGAACAAATCCGTGAGCGTCGGATCCTCGCTCTTCCACACCTGCGCATTCACGCCGACCTGCGACTTTCCCTTGGCGTCGTCGAGCACGACGAAGCCGTATTCCCCCTCGCCGCCGGTGTCCACGACCTTCGCGCCGTACTTCGGCACCAGGTTCTGCAACACCGCGAGCGTCGGCGGGCCGGCCATCGGCGGCATCGCCTCTTCCGGCTTGGAGGCGGGCAGGTCGTTCAGGGCAGGGTGCCAGGCGTCGGAGGTGACCAGGGCCTTCATGTGTGCCAGGGTCAGCGGCGGGTTCGGCCGGGACACCGGCCAGCCCTTCTCTGTCTGCGCGTTCCACTCGGACGCGTCGATCAGGAAACCCTGCGGGGTAAGCAGTGTGGCCCGCCACACCTTGGTCGCCACGCGCCGGTCCGGGTACTCGTAGCCCTGGAGCAGCAGCAGCCGGGACCCATCCGCCAGCTTCTCGGTCGTGCAGCTGTCGTGGTTCACCAGAACTTTCGATGGGCACGTCACCATCTGGCCCGCCGTGCCGCCGTTCGGGTCCGCGCGCGACAGTCTCACGCTGATGGCTGCCCTGCCGCTGCCGTCGTCGTAAATGCCGGTGACCATCGGAGGCCCATCCGTGCCCCGTGCTCGGGCCTCGGTGACGAGGGTCCCGCCCCGGGGCAGCAACGCCTTGAACGTCGCGATCATCTGCTCCGACGTGACGGCGCCAGTGCCCAGGCTCGGGTCGTCCTCGGCGTCGAACGCGTTCCTCTCCGTGCCGGAGCCCGGTCCGTTCGGCAGCGCCGCGACGTCGGCCTTGTCCGACCCGCCCTGCCTGCCGCGCCCGCCGAACAGTTGGCCGGAGTCGGAGTAGGCGCCGACGACGCCGCCGATCACGGTCATCGCGAGCACCGTCCCGGTGACCACGGCGGCCCGCCGACGGGTCACCATGCGCCGCCCGCGCAGCTCAGCCCCGTCCGCCAGGGCGCTCGGGTCGACCCGGAAACCTTCCCCCGTCCGCCGCAGGGCCTGTCCGAGGTCATCTTCGAAGGGCATGAGGAACCCACCTTCCACCATGGATCGCAGTTGATCGAAAGACCGAAAGAACGAGCCGGACACCCACCGGTGCAGCCGACGGAGCGCAAAGGTCCAACAGCACACACAACGCTCCGGCAGACCCCGGAACGATCCGGACGGGTCGGACCCGATCCGCCCGGTTCGTGATCAACGCCGCCCAACCCTGGGAGACTGCCGCCGAGTTGCTCCCACAACCGCCCGAGCGGGGGCGAGCTGAGGGTCCGTACGGCTGCCGAGCTGACGTTCATCACGTCGGCGGTCTCCGCCACGCTGCGGTCCTCCCAGTACCGCAGCGCCGGATCGCCACTGCGGCCGACCTCCCCGTCCGGGACCTCACCCACCGGCCGTTCGGTGGCCGAACGCCGCCGCCGGTGGGTGAGGAAGGCCCGCACGAGAACGGTCTGCGCGTACGCCGCCGGGTTGTCGATGCGGGGGATCCGCCCCCAGAGCAGATACATCCGCCCCAGGGTCTCCTGCACCAGAGCCTCGGCCAGGTACGTGTCCCCGCTGGTCAGCAGACAGGCCGACCGGTACAGCCGGCCGGTGCGCCCCTCCGCGAACTCGCGGAAGCCCTCCCTGCGCGGCTGCCTCATTCGCTCCCCCTCACCGTCCGTCTCACCCCTACGACGCGACGGTGACGGGGAAATGTTTCAGCAGTGCCCGGGAATCTCGGCCAGGTCGTGGAAGTAGGCGTGGAACTCCTCCCGGACGAACCCGTCCGACTCGTAGAGCGCCTGCGCCACCTCGTTGTCGTACGCCGTCTCCAGCTGCACCCCGGACGCCCCGGCTTCCCGGGCCCGCCGCAGCACTTCGCGCAACAGCGCCCGCCCCGCCCCCGTACGCCGCCCGGCCGGGGCGACGTACAGGTCGTTGAGGATCCACAGCGGCGCCATCGAAAGCGACGAGAAGGTCCGGTAGACCTGCGCGAACCCGACCGTCCCCCGCCCCGGCACCTCGGCGAGCAGCACCTGCGACTCCTCGCGCCGCACCCGCTCGGCGAGGAACGCCCGCGGCCGGTCCGGGTCTTCGACCTTCACCTCGTAGAAGTCCAGGTACCCGCGGAACAGCTCCGCGGCCACATCGAGGTCCTCCTCCCCCGCGACGCGCACCTCGGCGATGTCACCCATGTCCGTCTCCCCTCGTCTCCCCGCGCACCCGGACCCATTCTCCCGCCCCGCCCCGCTCAGCAGGGCACGGCAGCTCGTCCCAGTCCGTCCCGCTCCCCGGCGGACTCCTCATCGAACCAGTAGTCCCCTGCCGCCACGCACCGCAACGCCCGCCCCTCTCCCGGCGGCACCGCCACCGCGACGCCGGCGAACACCTCATCCCCGGCCGCCCCGATCCCGTCAAGGCTCCGGCTCAGGTTCAGGTTCTCGTACTGCGCGCTTTCGGACATGGGACGGCGACTCCTGTCGGCTGGCCGGATGAGTGACGGGGAAAAGCCCGCCCCATCCTGCTCCCCGCCCCACCCACCCGCACGCCGACACGTCCATTCGGCCGCACGGCCCTCACACGGCGCTCTCACGACGCCCCCGCCGGCCCACACGGTCTGGGGTCTTCCCGACTTCCGGCCGGACGGCATTGATGCGGCCGCAGTCTCGCCCGCCATGCCCTCAGGGACGCCCCGGGGCGTCACCATGGATCAGTTCGCGACCCACTCGTCCTTGTCAGGCCAGTAGGAGTAGTGCTTGCGGCCTTCCAGGGCGCTCGTGCGGAACGGCTTCCCGCCGTCGTCGACGCGGATCGTCCCGCGGCGGTCGCCACTGCTCCAGTCCACTTCCAGGTACCACGTCACGTCGTGTCCTTCGGTGTGGATGTCGAGGTTCAGGACCTGCGGATCGTGACGGGAGACCTTGAACGGGAAGCCCTTCGCCGGAACCACGTTGTCGCCGTCTTGACCGGCCACCGGCTTGACCCGCGGCTGCGCGTTGTCCAGGTCGATGTCGAACGTCTGCGGCGTGATACCGCTGCCGCAGCCATCGCCCATGGAGTACGACGGCCAGGGCAGCGCGGCCTTCCGGCCGACCACGCGCAGGTTGAGGCCGGTGAGGACCACCGACTGGTCCGAGTTCCCCGTCACGGTCAGCTGCAGCTCGCTGTCGCCGGCGCTGACGGCCCCCAGGGCGCGCGCCCACGTCCGCGTGTCGCGGGGATGGGGCGGCGGCGGAACGTTCGCCGGCGGCTGCTCCAGGAGGTAGTCCTCACCGCACGGCGCGTCCCAGTTGTACGAACTGATGCCCACGTTCGGCGCCCCGGCCCCGCTCTGCCGGGCGGGCGCCTCCGGCCCGGCCTTGGCGGTGGCAACCGGGTCCGCCGGGGAGGCACCACTCCCCGGTGAGGCAGAGGCGGAAGGAGATCCGCTGACGGATGCCGACGCGGACGGAGCCGCGGAGGCGACGGGGGACGGAAGCCCACTGCCCCTGCCAGGGGTCGCGGCCGCACCGGGCGCCCCGGCCTGCTGCCCACCGCGGCGCGCGTCCCCCGCCGCCTCGGCACCACCATCACCGCCGAGCCGGCTGATGCCGAACCCAGCCGGAATGGCAACGGCGACAACGGCCGCCGCGGCAATCCCGATCCGAAGCCGCGACGCCCGCCGCACACGATCCCCCGGATCGGCGGCAACGGGCTCGACGGCCACGGGCAACTCGGCCACGGACCCACGCTCGGGCTCTGAGGCGGGCTCGGGCTCCAGGTCGGTGTCGGGGCCGGGGTCGGCAGCCGGGGGTTGGCCGTTGGCAGCCGCAGCCACAGCCACAGCCGCGGTCACCGCCTCGCCCGAAGGAAGTGACTTGCCCTCCCCGGCCGGCTTCGACTCCTCCCCGCTGCTCCGGGACGAGGCAGCCGCCGAGGCGTCCGCCCGGCCGCGCCTGCGCGCCTCGTCGGCCACGATCCACTGCCGGTGCAGCTGCACGAGCTCGTCCGGGGTCGCCCCGCACGCCCTCGCGAACCGTTCCGCCGGCGCGTACTCCGTAGGGACGGCATCACCGTTGCAGTAGCGATGCAGCGTGGACGCACTCATGTGGAGCTGCCGGCCGAGCGCCCCGTAACTCCGTCCGGATCGTTCCTTGAACCCGCTCAGCAGTCCTGCGAAGTCGTCCGTCCCCGCTGCCAACTTCCCGATCCCCTCGTTGCGGCGTTCCCGGAACGCATTCCAACCACAGCGCGTTTCCCCTGGTCATGCCTCGTTCCGGCATCCCAGCCTCCCCCATTGTCCCCGGCCCGTTGTCCCACCCCACGCCGTGATCGCAAGGTCGGTGCAGCACCAGACAGCACGACCGGACCACACCGGACCACACCTCCGGATCCACAACGGGAAGTTGAGCCACATGCGCACCGTCCGCACCAGCACCGCCCTCGCCGCCACCGCCGCCCTGCTGGCGGGCCTCTCCCTGACCGCCTGCCAGAACGACGCCAAGGCCCAGGGACCACAGGCCACTTCCTCCCCCTCCGCCAACGCCAACGCCAACGCCAACGCCAACGCCAACGCCAACGGCCAGTCGAGCGCCTCCGCCGCGCCGACCGATGGCAACGCAGCGGGAAAAGCTCCCGGCCCGACCGCCCAGGGCGACGGCAAGAAGGGCGGAACGGTCACCCCCGGGAGCACGGACGTCCCGAACACCAGGGACACCACGGACGCCACGAAGGTCGCCACCTGCACCAGCGCTAACACCAAGGTCGTGGTCAGCAAGGTGTCACGCCCGATCAACCACCTCCTGTTGACCGCGACCAACACGGGCTCGAAGCCCTGCGCGGCCTACAACGCTCCGTTCCTGCAGTTCGATGACGAGCACTCCCCCACCGAGTTCATCGAGGACAGCCACCCGCAGGCCGTCGTCATACTCGACCCCGGCCAGTCCGCCTACGCCTCGGTCCTGCTCCAGCGGGAGGACATCAGCACCATCCGCACCACCAAGGTGCTCCGCGTGAACTTCGCCCCGCGCAACGGCCCCGGCTCCACCGGCTCCCCCGTCACCCTGACCCTCCCGGCGAACACGTCCAAGACCGACCAGGCAGCCGTCACCTACTGGCAGAGCAGCCTGTCCGACGCCCTCACCTACTGAGGGCACGACCACGCGAGCCCACGCGAGCCGGGCGAGCCCGCGGACATCGCACACCCTCCGGAAAACCGAAAGACCCAGGTCACGAATGATGTGACCCGGGTCTCCTCGGAGCCGCCTTCGGGATTCGAACCCAAGACCCACGCATTACGAGGCCCCACAAGATCATCCCGGGTGGTGCTGGGCGGTGCCGCAGAATCTCGTTTCCGCTGATCAGAGGCTTGCGGCCGTGATCACCATGACGTTGGGTCCACCCTAGTGCCACCCAGTCCGCTCACGCAGCGCTCACGCAACGGCAGCCGGAGCCTCAGCGCTTCCGCAGGTCCCTATGAGGCTCGAGAAGGGTGCTGCCACCCGCCCACTTCGTCCCGCACACATGGCAGATCACGTACCACTCATCCCCCGGCGCGCTTTCGTCCATGCGCCCATGCTGGCCCGTCCCAGGACACTCGTCGGTGACTTCCTCTTGACGCATTGCTTCTCCTCCGTGCCTAGTTGATCAGGCCGCGCCTTCTGCGGCGACGGCGGTCAAGCGGATCGAGTGGATGACGGACACCATGACGTCCACGTCGCCTTCGGGGAAGATCGCTTCGGGGCCGGTCGGTGCGAGTGCCGTGAACGGCGATTCGTACAGCGCGTCGACATCGATCGTGCCGTTGCGCGCCAGATAGTCGATCAGCTCGTTGACGAAGCGGAGCTGGTTCGCAGTGAACGTCTTGCCCTGCTGGAAGGCATCGAAGGCCAGGGCAGCTGCCTCCCTCTCCAAGCCGGTCAGGGACCGCAGGAACAGCCCCAGACCGCCGTTGGCGTCCTTGATGTAGGTGATGTCTTCCGCGGTGCCGATGCCGGCCTCGACGAAGATCGTCTCCAGCTCCGCCAGGTCCAAGGCAGTGATCTGCTTGTTGCGACGGATCTTCTGTACCGCGAGGTGGTCCTGGTGCGTGTTGAGGTAGATACGAATCTTCTGCTCGAAGCGGGTGAGGTCGGTACCGATCTCCATCCCCTTGAGCGAAGCAGCGGTCAGCTCCCCCAGCTCGTCCTCGAAGTCTGTGTATACGACGCCGCGCTTCGTCTTCTCGATCAGCCGGACAAGCCCGCGCAGGCGCCGCCGCATGGTCTCCAGCAGGGGCAGAGTCACGTCCTGCCACCACTCGTCGCCTGCGACTTCGTCGAGCAGGATCTGTTGGGCCTTGATCGCTGGGATCGTCAGCTGGTCGAGCAGGGCGGAGGCGATCTCCTGGACCTGGTCGCGAAGACGGGTGAAACCCGGGTCTCCGTTCGCCACGGCAAGCTGGAGACGGAGCGCGAGCAGATCAAATCGCTTGGCCTCCTCGCCGGCGTCATCCTTGTCGCGGAATGCAGTCGGAAGGCCAGCCAGATGGTCAATGGCCTGACCGTGTGCGTCGGGCGTGAACGCAAGCCAAGCATCGAAGTCAGCAAAGGTTTCGACCTGCTCGCGGTGCGGACGGACCAGGAAGTTGTCCGGGTTCATCGCTGTGACCTCGTCGTGCAGCCGATTGGCCAGGTCCCAGCGCAGGCCGGACTCACTGACCGTGCCATCCGACTCGGGGCGTGTCGCGGCCCCGGCTGCTCGATCCTCGCCGAAGTCTGCGGGCTCGCCTAGGGCGAGGAGCAGGTCAGCGCGGCGCTCGAAGATCCGCTGGCTCAGCGACGGGGCGACCTTGCCCTCAGCGCGCATCAGGTTCTGGTTGAAGAACTCGATGTTCTGGCAGAGGTCGAAGACGAGGAAGCCGTCCTTGCTCCGGTTGGGGCCGAAAAGGTCTGGGGCGAGCCGGGTGCCTCGGCCGATCATCTGCCAGAACTTGGTCTTGGACCGCACCAACTTGAAGAAGACGAGGTTGACGACTTCCGGAACGTCGATGCCGGTGTCCAGCATGTCCACGGAGATGGCGATCTGGGGGAGCTTCGACGTGTCGGAGAAGTCGTCGATCAGGCTCTGGGCGTACTCCTTGCGGTAGGTGATGACCTGCGCGAAGGCGCCCTTGAGGTGCGGGTAGTTCTTGTCGAACCGCTCAGCGATGAACTCCGCGTGGTGGTTGTTGGCCGCGAAGATGATGGTCTTGCCGAGCATGTCCCCGCCGTCGACCTTGAGGCCGTGCGACATGAGGGTCTGCAGGACCTTGTCGACCGTGTCGGCATTGAAGAGGTACTTGTTCAGCTCCTCCGTGGTGATCTCGTCAGGGATCGCACCGTCCTCGTTCCACTCCGTCTCGTCCCACTTCTCCTTGTCTTCGTCGGACAAGTCGTCGTATTTGATGCCGCCTCGCTGGAACTTCAGCGGCACATCGACAGCGCGTGGTGCCACCAGATAGCCCTCGGACACAGCCTCGTCCAGGCTATAGACGTCGGTGGGTACGCCGTCCTCAAGTTCGAAGCGCCGGTAGGTGTTCCGGTCGACCTCGTCCTTGGGAGTCGCTGTCAGGCCGACGAGAAGTGCGTCGAAGTAGTCGAAGATCGCCCCATACCGCTGATAGATCGATCGGTGTGCCTCGTCGATGACGATCAGGTCGAAGAAGCCAGGGCCGAAGAGCCGGCGGCCTTCAGCATCGGCCTGGTCGATCAAGTTCATCATCGTCGGGTAGGTGGAGACGAACACCCGGGCGTTGGGGTCCTTCTCCTCCAGCAGGTTGACCACGGGGGCACCCGGAAGGTGCTTCTTGAACTCGGTGGTCGCCTGCTTGACCAGGGCCTTACGGTCGGCGAGGAAGAGGATGCGCTTGGCCCAGTTGGCACGCATCATCAAGTCGCTGAGCGCGATCACGGTGCGGGTCTTGCCGGAGCCGGTCGCCATGACGAGAAGCGCGTGGCGCAGCGAATCCTTCTCGAAGGAGTCGGCGATCCGTCTAATCGCTCGGGACTGGTAGTGGCGGCCGGCGATCTGCTCGTTGATCGGCAGCTTGGCAAGACGACGACGGCTGGCCCGGCGCTGGATCAGGAGCCGCAGTTCGTCCTTGGTGTAGAAGCCCTGGACCTCACGGGGCGGGTAGTTGAGGTCGTCGAACAGGTAGGTGCGGTACCCGTTGGTGTAAAAGATGACCGGGCGCTGGTTGAACTGATCTTCCAGGGCTTTGGCGTAGAGCGTCGCTTGGAACTTGCCCTGCTTCGGATCGCGGGTGGTCCGCTTGGCTTCGACGACAGCCAGAGGTTTACCGTCGTCGTCCCACAGGACGTAGTCGACCTTGCCATTACCAGAGGGCGATGCCGAGGTAGGCAACCCAGTGACCGGGTACTCCCTGTCCTTCGGCTGATCCAGCGCCCAGCCGGCCTCCTTGAGAAGGAGGTCGATGATCAAGGTGCGGGTCTCGGCCTCGTTGTAGTCGTGGGTGTCCGGCTGTGCCTCGTTCGCGGCCTTGGCCGCCTTAATCTCCGCACGCAGCTGGGCAATCTCGGCGTCGAGGTCCTGGTTCTTCTTCCTCTCGGCAGCCAGTGCGGCATCCTGCGCGGCGTACTTCTCGGCCTGCGCCTTCAGCTCTGCCTGCTTGACGCTGCGTACCTCGGCAGGCATCGGCCGAGGTATCAGTGCGGTGTCGAACGCAAGCGTGGAGGCAGGAAGCAGGGACTGGTCACGGGTGTAGGTACGGGCCATCCAGTACAGGACGTGGAAAAGCTCGGCCACCGTGCGCACCGCATCCTTCGGCGCAACGGGGTTCTTGCGGTGCACGGCGGCATTACCCTGCCGACGAATCACGTCCATCTTCGTCCGGATTGCAGGGCCGGCCACCTTCACCAGCGTCGGCTCAGCAATCTGCGCTGCGAGATCACTTTGATACGGCAGCTTGAGCGTGCCATCAGCCTCGAAAAGCCACGCCACCGCGAGCTCCAGCACCCGTCGCGCGTAGAACGCAGAAGCCCTCGGGTCTGCGTACGCCAGCCGCTCTGCGTGGACTGCCTCGCGGTGCAGGTCAGGCCACTCGGCCTGGAGGAACTCAAAGTTGCTCACGATGGTGACCTTTCGCTGACGTAAGAAATAGGCGTACGAGTGCAGCGGACGCTCAGGCGAAGGGAGTTACATGATGCAACCCGGACTCTCAGCGGAACGCTCGGTACTGCAGCGATGCGAACAGCGAGTCAAGTTCGCCAAGTTGGTCAAGATATGACGCACGAGTCTTTTCAACTTGCGCCAGACTCCGCAAGAACCGATCCTGGCGCCCCAGTGACGGAATTGGGATCGAGAAGCTGCGAATCTGCTCAAAGTTCAGACCCGGCTTCGTTTGGCCGTACTGCATATGCGAAATCTGCATTTGCCCTCCAGATCGGAGGCTTAGGTAATAAGCGAGATACCTGCTACGCAGAGAGTCCTGATTGGGACGCAGGATCGCGACGTGCTGACTCACATATGCACCTGCAAGCACATCGGGTACGGCAGACACCCGACCGATAAGAGATCCAGTGATCGTGAGCAGCACGTCACCGCGCCGCACACACGTCCGTCGCGCTTCGGCATTATCCGGAGCTTTGACGAACTGGGCAGCGGAGGTATCGACATGATTCATCCGAACATCGAGCGAGCGAATAAAATGATCCCCCGCATCCGAATAATACTTAGCCCACCCCCTGCCGCCACTGGTAACAAACGAAAGATGGTCCCCTAGGGATTCGATCCGCTCTCGCGACTTCCCCATAAACATGTCGAGGAAGATAGACTCGGTGAGGTCCTCGAGAAGCGTTAGGGCTTCACGGCGCTTGACACGCAACGCGTCCACCCGATCCAGAACGGAAACGATTTTACGCTGTTCGGCAATCGGAGGCACGGGAAGATGGAGCCCAAGCAGAGATTCGCGACTCACTGTGGCTTGATTTACCCACTGCCGACACATCGACTTAAAAACGCCGCGCTGAAACTGCGCCTGTAGCCAGTGTGCCAGGTAGGCGGGAGCGAGCCGCTCTCGGTCTGTACGCAGGCGAAGGAAGTGGTTACTGAAAACCGTGGGCTCTTCAAGCCCGGGAAAAAGGAGCGTCTTCCCAACAAGCTCCGGACTGTTCGTTGCGTTAAAAAGCACATCACCCGAGCAGAGCAGCGTGTTGGTGGCCGACTTTTTATTGAGCGGCACATAGCGCTTCTTGGTCAGACTTAGACTCCCAGACCTAGTGATGTTATTCATACGAATCTGGAAGACGCCATCCGGGTCTTCCTCACCGCAAGCAAATCCAGACTTGACGTCAACAACCATTTCACCGAGTATCCGTTTTGCTGGCGCGCTCATCCCAGCAGCCCCTTCAACTCGCCCATTGATTGTTGAATCTCCACTTCAATCCGTGTCAGCTCGTCCATGATCTCGCCCGGCGCTCGGTGCTCGGCCTCCTCGTGAACGATCTCCTTATAGCGGTTGAGGCTCAGGTCGTAGCCCTGCGCCGCAATATCGTCCTTGGAGATGCAGAAGCTCCGCTCAGTCCGGGCCCGCTCCTGCTCACTGCCATTACGACGTCGCCAACGTGCCAGCACGTCCGGCAGGTTGTTTTTAGCCCGTTCATCGTCGCTCAACTCGCCATCGCTGACGAGCGGCCCGAGCTTGTCCTCCGGCAGCAGCGGCAAGCGCTTATCGTCGAGGCTCCAACCATCTGCCGTCACCTCGTAAAACCAGACGCTGTCCGTTCCCCCACTATTGGTCTTAGTGAAGAATAGAATGGCCGTGGAGACTCCAGCGTACGGTTTGAAGACTCCACTTGGCAGCTTTACCACCGCGTCCAGTTTATGTCCCTCAACAAGCAGCTTCCGCAGCTCCTTGTGTGCCTTGCTGGAGCCGAACAGGACCCCATCTGGGACGATGACTGCGGCTCGGCCGCCCGGTTTGAGTAGGCGCAGAAATAGGGCGAGGAACAGCAGTTCAGTTTTCTTGGTCTTGACTACTTTCTGTAGGTCAGCTGCCGTCGCGTCGTAGTCGAGACTTCCAGCGAAAGGAGGGTTCGCAAGGATGAGCGAGTAACGGTCTGCCTCGCCTGCCGCGCTCTGTGCGAGCGAGTCGCGGTAACGGATGTCGGGGTTCTCGACCGAGTGCAGCAGCATGTTCATGCTGCCGATGCGGAGCATGGTGTTGTCGAAGTCGAAGCCGTGGAACATGCTCTCGTTAAAGTGCTGCCGCTGCGCCGGGTCGAACAACGCCTCACGATGGGTGCGCTCCATGTACTCAGCAGAAGCCACCAGGAAGCCGGCCGTGCCGCACGCCGGGTCGCAAATCTCGTCGCCAGGCTGCGGGGCCATCATCTCCACGATGAGCTGGATGATGTGCCGGGGGGTGCGGAACTGCCCGTTTTGCCCAGCCGTAGCGATCTTGCTGAGCATGTATTCGTACAGGTCGCCCTTGGTGTCCTTGTCGCCCATATCGATGCCGTCGATCATGTCGACGGCTTTGGTGAGCAGGTTCGATGTCGAGATCGTGAAGCGCGCGTCCTTCATGTGGTGCGCGTAGGTGGAGTCCTCACCACCCACCGTGCGCAACCACGGGAAGACCTTGTCCCGCACCCGGCTGAGCATGGTCTCCGGGGACTCATTGACGAACACCGACCAGCGCAGGGACTTGGTCTCGTCTGTGTAGATCGGGTTCTCAACCGCTCGCCCCGTTCGGTTGGCCTTGTTCTCCTTGGCCTGTTCCAGTATGTCGAGGCGGCGGATGAACATGAGGTAGGTGATCTGTTCAATGACCTCCAGCGGGTTGGAGATGCCGCCAGACCAGAAGGCGTCCCACAGTCGGTCGATCTTGCTCTTCAGCTCACCTGTAATCACCAGAGCAGGCTAGCGGAGCCCCCGCCTGATCGGGAGCTCAAGATCAAATTCGACCCGATCCCGTTGTTTCGCACCTCTGCGACAAGCCGGCCTCCCAACTCCCCAATGCGCCTCTTGACTCAGTAGACCGGCCTCCGGAGGCTGCGACGAGCGTCTCAGCATGTCCACGGATCGCCGCACAGGCCCATGCCGGTCCGGTAAACGGTCAGGGAGCCGGTTCCGGCGACTGCCCGTGTTCAAGGTAGGAGGTCAGGCCCTTCGCTCGGGCGTTGATGCCTTCGGTGATCCGCCGCGCGAGGCGAGGGATGGTGAGCTCGGGCACCTGGTCAGCGTCGTGGAAGTCGTAGCCGCGGAGCTCGTCCGCTTGTAGGGCGATCTGTCGGCGGTCGTCGGCGCTCAGGCGACCGCCGTCGAAGAGGTAGAGGACCTTGTCCCCCTCGCCCGGGTTCGGCGCCCAGTCCACGACGAGCAGGCGGCCGATGCGCGGTGCGATGCCCAGTTCTTCCTGGACCTCGCGCACGCAGGCTTGTCGGGGCGACTCCCCCTCCTCGACGTAGCCCCCGGGGATGTCGCGGTAGTCCTTGTAGGACGGCTCGACGAGGAGGACTCGATCGGCTTCGTCGAAGAAGAGAGCGCCGGCCGCCATGCGGGGGCGGGCCATCTTCGCTTCGTGCTCGTTCTCACTCACGGATCGGACCCTAGCCGCCCGCGATAATGGCCACTCTGCGGGCCAGGTCGGCCACGGGTGGGACGGCCGGCCCATGGTGCCGCGTGTCCAGCCGATGACCGGTTCCCGGCTCAGGTAGTGGTGGTGCGCCTGCTCGGGGCGGCTTGTTCCGCTTCCAGCTGGGCGGCCCGGGCTTCGTCGGTGCCGTTCCAGGAGCTCAGCGTCCTGGCGACTTCGAGGCTGTGCCGTACGCCGCCGCTCCACGGGCAGGTCGGTTGCACGAGTGGTCTTTGCCTACGACGGGCGAACTGAGGGAACGCTCACCCTGCTGGCTTCGCCCAGGGCATCCAAGTGCCGCGCAAAACTGATCCGCAAGCTGTCCAATACGGCCTTGCCCTTCTCAGGTGTGGCGAGAGAAGGGAAACCGATCACCCCAGATTCGGTGGACGCGCTCATGCCCTGGACCAGCAGAAACGGACGGCTGCCGCCGTCGTGGTCGGCATCGGCGAACCCTCTTCGCACCAGCTCGGGAGCAGCATCCAGAAGGATCGAGGTCTCGATCTCGCCAGCGTGCATGTCGGCGTGGCGGTCGGAAACGAGACCGGCGTCGTCGCGGGCTCGGTCCCAGTCGGAGCTGAGGGGAAACAAGGAGACCGCGGGCCCGTCCACGTTTGCCTCCTGCACGACGTTGGACAGAACGTAGTTTCCGCCGTGGCCGTTGACGATCACCAGCTTGTGGATGCCGGAGCGCGCGAGGGAAGCGCGGATGTCGTCGATCATGGCGTAGAGGGTCTTGGCGCTGATACTGACGGTGCCGGGGAAGCCCGCGTGTTCGTGACTACACGACATGGTGATGGGCGGCAGCAGGTGCACCGGGTAGGTGCTGGCTAACTCCTGGCTGATGATGCAGGCGATCGCCGTGTCGGTGATCAGTGGGAGGTAGCGGCCATGCTGTTCGAAAGAGCCGATGGGGAGAACAGCCAGCGAGGGCTGCGCTTCCTGGACGTCCGAGCTTGTGGTGGTCGGTAGCAGGTTCACGGCACTCCCTCGGTTGGCTATCGCTCCGCCGTCATCTTCGGCGGCGACTGGCTGCAGGCGTGTCGGAATCCTGGCACGGGACTGATCTTGGGCCCTGCTGGGCATCGAACGGGCTATGGAGGAAGCGATGTTGGGGTGGGCAAGGCATGTAGCGGAGACGGAGCTCAGCACTGTGCTTCCCCGGCGGTGGGTGCATTCGCAAGGGGTGGCGACGCGCGCCTCCGGGCTTGGCCCTGCCCTGGCAGGGGACGCTGAGCTGTTGTCTGCTGCGGCGGTGCTGCACGACGTGGGCTACGCGCCCCGGCTGGCGGTGACGGGTTTCCATCCTCTCGACGGGGCCCGGTTCCTGCGTGACGAGCATGGTGCGGACGAGAGACTGGTGCGGTTGGTTGCGAACCATTCGTTCGCGATGATGGAGGCCGAAGAGCGTGGGCTGAGGGAGACGCTGGAGAGAGAGTTCCCGTTGCTGGACGAGCCGCTGCTCGTGGACGCGCTCGTGTACTGCGACATGACGACGACGCCCGACGGCGAGCAGACCACCGCCGAGGAACGGGTGGCGGAGATCGTAGGCCGCTACGGGGCGGACAGCCTCGTGGGGCGGTTCATCCGTCGGGCGGCGCCGGAGATCTTCGCCGCCGTGGGGCGAGTGGAGGCGGCGCTGGTGGCTCAGCCGAGGTAGGGGTACGTGCCGGCGAGGTAGTCGCCGATCTGCTGGCGCATGCTGGCGTGGATGTCGTACTGGTCGAGGTCCGCGGGCTGGATGAAGCGGACGCCGTCGGCTTCGTCGTTGATCGTGGGCGCACCCCCGATGGGGCGGCCGATGTAGGTGTTCTCGTACTGCTGGCGGATCTCGCCGTCGGTGTAGGCGACGATGTGCTTTGGGTTGGTGTAGACGCCGAGGAAGCCGGTGATCTCGGCGACGATGCCGGTCTCCTCCAGGCACTCGCGCACCGCGCACTGCGCGGCGGTTTCGCCGATGTCCTGGGCTCCGCCGGGCAGGGCCCACTGTCCGGTGTCGCGGCGGCGCTGTAGCAGGATGGCGCCGCTGTCGTCGACGACGAGCAGGTTGCTTGCGGGGATGAGGGTGTTCGCCTTCGGCGCTGTGGGGTCGTTGTAGTACTCAGTCCTGCCCATGTGCGGCGGTCCCCTCCTGGTCGGGAGTCCAGGGCCGTGCGGTGGCCCAGACGGCTTCGAAGCTTTGAGCGTAGTTGTCGAACCACCCTGCGCCGTCAGCCCTCTTGAGGTGCAGGAGGGGATTGGCGCTCGCCGGCCGGCCCCACACATGCGGGTTGACCAGCAGGTGGTCGTCGTAGCGGAACAAGGACGTGTAGAGCGTGGTGTCGTGGAGCCGCACTTCGCAGCCGGCCTCGGGCAGCAGTGGGCGGTAGTAGGTGAGGGAGGCTCGGATCTTGGCGGCGAGGGTGTCGCCGATGCCTTCCTCGCGTCCTCGGATGGCGACTGCCTGGCCGCCCGGGTCTCCGAAGCACAGGCGTACGCGGACGCCGTCGGCGGCCCGCTCTGCGAGCATCTCGGCGACCTGGGGGTTGGACTGGGCGAAGAACGTGCCGGAGAAGACCAGCACTCCGATCTGCTCCCGTGCCTCCTGGAGGAGGGTCAGCCACATGTCCCGGGGGACGCTGGCGCGGTTCTCGTAGGTGCCGACCAGTTCGCTGCCTAACGCGGCGGTGGGCTTGGCCGCCCGCGGCTGTGGGGCAGGCCAGAGGAAGGACTCCTCCACCCGGAGGTGTTGGGCGGCCCGGAACCGGTGACGTGGGTGAGGCACGCGACCGCCCAGCCAGCGGCCAACGGTCTTGGGGTCCACCTCGCAAAGCTCGGCGAGCGACTCGGGGGAGACGCCGCGCTGGGCGAGTACGGAGTGCAGTCGCTCGTTCACAGATATCATGCAAGCGGAGCCGGGAGTGATCGGGCAAGGACGTTTCGGGACGTTCCCGCGGCATGGGGAAAGGCGACTGTCCTTACGCTGACGCCATGCAGCTAATCGTCCTATGGGACATCGACCACACCCTCATCGAGAACGCAGGCGTCAGCAAGGAGATCTATGCCGCCGCCTTCTCAGCCCTCGTTGGTCACGCCCCTATGGGGTCGGCCCGGACGGAGGGCAGGACCGATCGGCTCATCATGCGCGGGATGTTCCAGCAGCACGGGCTGGAAGAGCCTGAGTGGTCTCTGGTTGAGGCGGCTCTCGCCGAGGCTGGCCAGAAGCGCTGGGAGGATCTGCGCCGTCGGGGGACGGCGCTGCCAGGAGTGCGCGACGTACTTCTGGTGGCATCGGCGCGTCCCGGCTGGGTGTCGTCGGTGCTGACCGGGAACATCGCGGCCAATGCCCGAGTGAAGCTGTCCGCCTTCGATCTCGATCCGCTGCTGGATCTGCCTGTTGGGGCGTATGGGGCCGATGCCGAGCAGCGGCCCGACCTCGTCGCGGTCGCGCGGGAGCGGGTCCAGCGCCTACGGGGCCTAGGTGGGGACGTCCCGGTCGTGCTGATCGGGGACACCCCCCGGGACGTCGAGGCCGCCCTCGCCACCGGCTCGGAGATCATCGCCGTCGCCTCCGGCATCCACAGCGCCGACGAGCTGGCTGCTGCCGGTGCGTTGGTCGTGCTGCCAGACCTGTCGGACACGGAACGGGTCATCGCGCTCCTGGAGGGCTTTGCAGGGCGCTGAAAACGTCCCGGGACGTCCTCGGGAGCGTCCGTATACGCGGTGATGCGGTCCCAGCCCCCTCGGCCACGATCAGGGCTCCAACGAGGCGACTGGCCGAAGGGGGCCCACACGTGATCGGGGAAGTCACCGGGATCCGCAGGATCCGGATGCTGTACCTGCAGCTTCTGTACCGCTGCAACTTCGAGTGCCTGCACTGCTTCCACGGCACGCGGCTTCAGCACGCCGACGCGTTCACCGCCGAGCAGGCCGCGAACCTCCTCACCCTCATGCGCGAGGAGTACGGCACCGAGGCCGTCACCCTGCTCGGTGGCGAGCCGTTCGTCTACAAGGAGCTCGCCCGTGTCGTCCGGTACGCCAAGCAGGAGCTGGGCCTCCAGGTCGAGATCTGCACCAACGGCTACCGGATCGAGCGCCGGCTCGCCGAGATCGCCCCGTACGTGGACCTGCTGCGGGTCTCGCTGGAGGGCATCGGCTCGACCAACGACCACATCCGCAAGGCTGGCAGCTACGAGAGCGCACTGCGCGCCCTCGACCTCGCCCGGGAGCTCGGCGTCCGCACTGGGGCCACCATGACGGTCACCTCCAGCAACATCGAGGAGGTGCTGCCCCTGGCACGCACTCTCCAGGACCTCGGCGCACGCCAGCTCAAGCTCCACTGCCTGCGGCCGGTCGGCCACGCCGCCAACCACCCCGAGCTCCTGATCACCGACTCCGCCGCGTACGCCCGTCTGCGCGAGCAGCTCCGGGAGACCCGGCTGTCGATCGAGGTGATCGTCGACGAGGACCTGTCCGAAGACGGCGCCCCCGAGATCTGCACCCCCGAAGGCGGCCCGGTGGAGATCGAACGGATCGAAGCCGATCCGCGCGGCGCGCTGACCATGTCCTGCAAGGCCGTCGGCAAGGACTCCCACGCCTTCTGGTACGACAAGCTCGCCGACCACATCGTCCACCGCCCCACCGCCACCGACGAGCTCACCCTCGCGGTGCCCGACGTGGTCTACGCCCGTGTCTGACCACCCGCGCTTCGAGAGCATCGAAGGGCTGCGCGGCACCGGCAAGTCGACGATCGCCCCGATGCTGGCCGCAGCCCGGGAGGCCGTCCTGGTCCCAACCGTGCCGGCCTTCTACCAACCGCTGCGGCGGGAGGTGGACAGACGGGAGAACGTGGAGGCCCGGATGTGCTTCTACCTCTCCGCCCTGTTCGCCGCGGCCGAGGACATCCGGCGGTACCTGTCGGCCGGCACCCCGGTCGTCGTGGAGAGCTACTTCACCCGCTGCCTGGCCAACCACCGTGCGCTCGGCGCCCGCCTTGGCATCACGCTGCCGCCGGATCTGCCGCAGCCGGTCACGTACTACCTGGTGTGCGCGGAGGACGAGCGCCAGGCCCGGCTCGCCGGCCGGGACAAGCCCGACTCCCGCTGGGACGCCCTGGTCGAGAGCGATTCATGCAGCGTCACCGACGCCTACGCCGGCTTCGCGATGCACCGCGTGGACACCACCGGCCGCGGCCCCGACGAGGTCCTCCAGGCGATCCTCACCACCAACGTCCAAGGAGCGCACGCCCGTGCAGACGCAGAGCCTGTGGGAGCACACCCTCACCTTCTTCCCCCAGTTCCTCGCCGCGCTGAGGGAGCACACCGCACCTGACGCCACCGTTGCCGTGGTCGGAGCCAGCGACGGCAAGTTCATCCTGCCGCTCGCCGCCGCCGGCTACCGCGTCGTCGCCATAGAGCGTGACCCGCTCGCCCTGCATGGTGGCGAGGTCCACCTTCCGGGTGACGAGCACGCCCACGCGCTGGGACTGATCGACCGGCTCAAGCTGGAGGAGCTCTACGACCGCGTGCAGGTGGTGGAAGAGGACTTCCTTACCGGCGAGCCGCTGGACTCGCCCTGCGACGCCGTGTGGACAAGCTGCTCGTGGCACTACAGCGCCAACCACCACCGCCCGCTTGCCGAGTTCGTCGACCGCATGCAGCGCCTCGTGCGTCCCGGGGGCCTGTTCGGCGCGGAGTTCATGATGCCCATCGAGCAGCGCCACTTCCTGGTCGAGCACTACACGTCCCCCGAGAAGCTCCGCCGCCACTTCATCGGCGACTGGGACGTCCTGCTCACACTGCGGACGACCGAGTTCACCGAGCGGGCCCACGTCGGGCAGCTCCAGGACCACACCCACCGCATGGGCCTGCTCCTGGCGGCCCGTACGCCCACCCTGCACCGCTACGGGAAGAAGGACCGATGAAGCACGAGTACGAGGCGAAGTTCCTGGCCGTCGACGTCGCCGACCTCCAGGACAGGCTGACCAGGCTGGGTGCCGTCCAGGCGTTCCCCCGCACCCTCCTCACCCGCAAGATCTTCGAGAACGACAACCTGGAAGGCGGCGCCTGGCTCCGCCTGCGGGACGAGGGCACCCGCTCCACGCTCACGCTCAAGCAGGTCACCGACTCCACCACGATCGACGGCACGACCGAGATCGAGACCGAGATCGCCGATCTGCACGCCATGGCCGACATCCTCCGTCGGCTCGGCCTGAGCGAGGTCCGCTACCAGGAGAACTACCGCGAGGAGTGGCGCCTGGGAGAGGTCGCCTTCGACTTCGACACCTGGCCCGACCTCCCCACCTTCATCGAGATCGAGGGCCCGGACGAGGCGTCCGTCCGCCAGGCCGCCGCCCTGCTCGAACTCGACTACGCCGAAGCCCGGTTCGGCAGCGTGGACGAGATCTACAAGAGCGAGGCCGGCCGCGACATCCTCGCCGAGCCCACCCTTCTCTTCTCGGACACCGAGAAGGCCGACCACACCCCCGTGGCCGTTCAGGCCGACTGAACCTTGAAGGCCGCGCAGTGCTTCTGGAACTGGCCATGTCGCCCCGAGTGATCCCTGGCATCGCCGACTTCGTACGCGGTGGGCTGCCCGCCCCGGCAGCCACCGACGACGGCAACCGGTGGGTGGACGGCCGCTGCTGGCTCTACTGCGACCAGCAGTGGACCCGCGTCCTGTGGATCGGCCCCGTCAGCGTCGCCGGCGCGCAGGCCCCGATGTACGCCTGTGGCCCCTGCATCCAGGAGCTCCAGGAGCGGGTCTGGCAGGCGATCCTCCTCAGCGACGAGCCGACTCGCCCGGCGCAACCCGGTCCACATCCCGGCATGGAGGCGCCCTCCGAGCCCAGCGGTGGACGGCACCGCGCGCCGGGACAGCGTCTGCGCAGCCCCTGAACGCAGGCCCCTGATCCCCGCCCCCGTGGTGAAACCCCACGGCCACGGGGGCGGCCCCTCGCAGCACCTGGCACCTCCGCACACCAAAGACTGCCCGCCGGACCCGGCGGGATATCGGTAGAGGAAGGAGCACCAAGTGAAGGACACCAAGCCCAAGCCCTCCGTCGAGGAGGGCCTCCTGGTCGCCGTGGAAGCCCTCGCGAGCGTCCACGACCGGCACGACAGCAACGCCTCCGACCCGGGACAGGGCGGCTCGGGCGACGGCCCCTGGCCCACCGGTGACGGGCTGAACCACGCGGCGTAAGCGCCGCCGGCTCCATGGCGGAGGGGCCGCGGTGCGCGGCCCCTCCGCCTTTCACGTCCCATCCGAGGCAAGGAAAGGGGAACGGTTTATGGAACACCGTCTGGTCCACGCAATCGAAGAGGCGCTGGGGTGGGATGGCCCGGCTCCGCTCGGCACGGAGTTCGCCCGGGGCAGCATCCGCGACACCGAGGTCGTCACCAGGATCCTCACGCCGCAGCGGCTGCTCGACATGGTCATGCGCCGGAGCGTGTCCAACCCGCAGTTCCGGTTCTTCAAGGGCGGGGAGGAGATGCACCCCGACGCGTACCTGAACCGGCAGGTCACACCGCGCGGGCAGGCCATACCGATGGCGGACATGCGCCGCGTCGGCAACCACCTGCGCGACGGCGCAACGCTGGTTCTGGACCAGTCGAACGTCTTCGACCCCACCATGGAAGTGGCGTGCCGGGCGTTGCAGTGGTGGTCACGCGAGAACGTCCAGGCGAACGTCTACCTGACCACGAACGACTCCTCCGGCTTCGACCTTCACTGGGACGACCACGACGTCGTCATCGTCCAGCTCGCCGGCAAAAAGCAGTGGGAAGTGCGCGGCGCCTCCCGTCCGGTGCCGATGTACCGGGACGCCGAGCGGAACAACACGCCCAGCGAGGACATCGTGTGGACCGGCACCATGAAGGCCGGCGACGTCATGCACATCCCACGCGGCTACTGGCACGCCGCCACCCGCGTCGGCCACGGCGACGGCCACAGCACCCACGTGACCTTCGGCTTCGCCAAGCGCACCGCCGTGAGCTGGCTGACCTGGCTGGCCGACTGGTCCCGCCAGGAGGAGATCTTCCGCCACGACCTCAACCGCTGGGACAGCCCCGATCGGCAGCAGGACCAGCAGCAACGGCTGACCGCCGCGGCCTCCCACCTCATCGCCACCCGCGACGCGTCGGAGTTCCTGCGGCGCCGCGAGCAGGAAGCCCCTCCCGGCCGCTACGTCCCCTTCCTGGACATCTTCGGCCCCCTGGAGGCCGCAGTGTGCGTAACCGACTTCCCGCCGGCGATCACGGAGGACGGGGAGACGGTCGTCGTGGAGGCGGCGGGCAAGAAGCTCACCTTCGCGGCCAAGGCCCTGCCCGGCCTCCGCGTGCTCCTGAGCGGGCAACCCGTACGGCTCGACGAGGCCACCCGTGAGGTGGGCGCCGAGGTGGAGTCACTGGCGAAGATCCTGGTGGAGGAGGAACTGTGCGCGAGTCTGACCCCCGAATTGTCCTCGGGCTACACCGGTCTCGTTACGAACGCCGGATCCTGACCAGCGCGCTGGACCTGGGCATCACCGCGATCGACACCAGCTTTAACTACCGAGGCTTCACCGCCCACGCCACACTGGCTGATGTCGCCGGCGATCTCCTGAACCGCTTCACACTCTCCACGAAGGTCGGGTTCTTCCCCGCCGCCGGTCAGGCCGAGCACTCCCTCGACCCTGCCCGTTTGCGAGCGGCCCTGGAACAGACCAACCGTGACCTCGGCCGAGTGCCGGACCTGGTGTTCCTGCACAACCCGGAACGCTCCCTCCCTTCCCCCGCCGCTGCGGCAAGGGACGCCCTCGGGCAGGCATGTGCCACCCTGGCAACAGCCGTGTTGGAGGGCCTGTGCGGTACTTGGGGCATTTCCACCTGGGATCCCCGCCCCCTGCCCGACCTCGTCGACGCCACCCTGCCTAGGCCCGCCGTACTCATGGTCCGTGCCGGTCTCCTCGCCGGCATCGATGTCCTCGAAGCCTCCGAAGCACTCTCAGCCCAGTGGGACATAGCGCCAGAACAGGTCTGGGGGATGAGCCCCTTCGGGGGCGATGCGGCCGACCCCGTGTGGGGACAGCTGGACCCCCGCGTCTTCATCTCAGACGCGGACGACGCCCTCTCCGCCCTCCAGGCCGTGTTCCGCACGGCCTTCTCGCTTCCGGAGGTGGGAAGGATGGCCGTCGGCACGGACAGCCTCACCCACCTCCAGGAGCTGATCGACGCACTCCGGTACGAGCCCGATGTCGGCAGGCTGCGGACGTACCGGCAGATCCTCCGGGAGCGGGCCGACCGTCAGGCGGACTGAAGGTCCGCCGCCACCTGCTCCGCCATCTGGCGGGCGGGTGCGAGGCGCGGGTCCTCGGGGTGCGCGTCCGGGGCAAGGATCTTCGCGCAGACGAACAAGGTCATCAGCTTGCCGTCCCGGCTCTCCAGGTCGTGCCGCCGCTCGTGGCGCACACGCTCGGCGAGATCCGGGACGGCCAGCGAATTGCCCCACAACGAAGCGGCATCCAGCCCGCGCGGGGCCAATCCCCAGTCCTCCCAGTCGAACAGGGAGAACTCCGGCCCGGTCATGTTCGCCCAGTTCAGATCGGCATGCGCCGGCTGCCACTGCCGTACCTCGGTGTCGACACCATCCGGGAGGAAGCGGTGTACCGCCTCCGCCACCCCGCCCTGCGTGATCGTCACGGTGTCGGGAGTCGCCACCCGGCTGGTGCTCTGCTCTGAGAGGGCATCCAGGGAGCGGTTCAGCGCTTCCCACCACGCTTCCGGCAAGAGCGGATCAGCCACCAGCACGCTGTTACCCACTGGAGCGCCGGGCAGCAGGTCAGTCTCGTCAGCACGCCACATCACCGGCTCGTCCCGCTGCCGCCACGCCGCACCCCGTCGCCACTGCGGCATCGCGACGCCATCCAGCAGCGCGGCACACTCAGTGCCGTTCCAGCCCTGGTTTCCGATCTTCTCGAAGCGGCGCCGCTCAACACGAACCCAAGTGTCACGATCCGTCCTGGCGCCGAGTGACCGGCGTTTGCGTACAAGCGTGGCTGGATCCAGCTGCGTTCGAAGCATCCGTTCGACTTCGTCGAGGACGATTTCAGTCGGCTCAACTCGCAAGTCGAAAGCGACGGTAGTTGATGCGGAAGACGGCACTGGACCTCCTTGGCGACTGACCGACGTTAGCAAGTAGCGCGCCCCAGGGAGGCCAAGAGCCATAGGTCTGATGCCGCGGCATACGGGCGTCTGCAGGGCGGACCGCGTTCGTCTTTCTGCGGTGAGCTACCCGACAGAGCGACCCGAGCTCTGGGGCTCGGCACCACTGACCCGCTCCGTCAGTGATCTCGCCATTCGGCCAAGTCCTCTTCATCTCCGTATTGCGTTGCAGGAGCCCTGCGCGCTCCCTACCCTCTTGCCCAACGCGTTGACGGAGACGAGTAGCCAAGGATCACGCGAGCAGAGAGAGCCGCCGGTAGCTGGGAAGGCGGACTCGCGCCCGAGGTGAAGACCCTCCTGAGCGCGGGGAGGAACGGCCGCTCGGCCCAATGCCCCGCCGGTTCGCCCCCGTCATCGGGCTGAATGAGGCTGCTGCCCTCGGATGGCGGCGAAAGTGCGGTGGTACCGCGAGTTCCCTTCTCGCCCGCACTCCCAAGGGATCATGACGACGCCCCTGGAGGGCTGCGATGATCCACACTACGAGCCGCGTTCTGACCTGTGACCTACGCGGCCACATCGACCAGACCGTCTCCGTGTCCGGCTGGGTGAACGCACTCCGGCTGCAGCGCAGGATGCAGTTCGTGATCCTGCGGGACCACTCCGGCATGGTCCAGGTGGCCCACAAGCGCGACGGCGGCCCGCTGGAGGAGCTCCTCGAGTCCCTCACCCCGGAGTCCGCCGTACGGATCACCGGACGCGTCGTCGACGCGCCGCAGGTCAAGCTCGGTGGCTTGGAACTCGTCCCCGAGTCGGTCGGGGTGCTGAACCTGGCGGAGACGCCGCTGCCGATCGACGAGCACACCGGGCCCGAGCACCGGCTCGACTGGCGCTTCCTCGACGTCCGCAAGCGGGAGACCGCGCAGCTGGTGTTCACGGTGCAGACGACCCTGGAGCAGGGCCTGCGCGAGTACGCCATGGAGCATGGCTGTACCGAGATGCACACCCCGAAGCTGATGGGGACCGCCTCGGAGTCCGGGGCGGAAGTGTTCAAGCTCGGGTACTTCGACCGGTCGGCGTACTTGGCGCAGTCGCCGCAGTTCTACAAGCAGATGGCCGTGGCGGCCGGCATCGACCGGGTCTTCGAGATCGGTCCGGTCTTCCGGGCCGAGCCGTCGTTCACATCCCGGCACGCGACCGAGTTCACCGGTGTGGACGTGGAGCTGTCGTGGATCGACGACGTCGAGGACGTGATGGTCTTCGAGGAGCGGATGCTCGCTCACGCTATCGCCAAGGTCGCCGAGGCCCACGGGGAGCGTATCCGCGAGGTCTTCGGGATCGAGGTCGCGGTGCCCGAGACGCCGTTCCCGCGGATCACGATGGCGGAGGCGCAGGAGGTCCTGCGGGCCGGCGGCTGGGACCCGGAGGGGTTGAAGGAGGACCTGGACCCGGACGGCGAGCGTCGGATCGCCGCGCACATGAAGGAGCAGACCGGGCACGAGTTCGCGTTCATCACGCACTACCCGGCGAGCATCCAGCCCTTCTACCACATGCGCCCTGCGGACCGGTCGGACCTGACGCTCAGCTTCGACCTGCTGTGGAAGGGGCTGGA
The DNA here is from genome assembly GCF_056436025.1 of Streptomyces sp. NPDC043853. Taxonomy (NCBI): domain Bacteria; kingdom Bacillati; phylum Actinomycetota; class Actinomycetes; order Kitasatosporales; family Streptomycetaceae; genus Streptomyces; species Streptomyces sp. NPDC043853. The sequence continues at coordinate 613,566 of NZ_JBWKDJ010000003.1, read as the reverse complement.
GGTCACCACTGGTGCCCAGCGTGAGCACCGCTCCGACGTGCTGCTGAAGCAGGCGGAGGAGAGGGGCATGAGCACCGAGCCGATGCAGGACTACCTGAACATCTTCCGCTTCGGCTGCCCGCCGCACGGCGGCCTCGGCGCCGGCCTCGGGCGGATCCTGATGGTCATGCTCGGCCTGGACTCCATCCGCGAGGCGGCCTTCCTCTTCCGCGGCCCGAACCGACTCGCCCCCTGACCGGGCGCGATGTGCCGCTGGCCCGCAGCCGACGTGCTGGCGGGCCAGCGGCACGAGCAGATCAGTAGCGACAGGAGAACCAGGAGCCACTCCGGAACTACAAGGAACTAGCTGGCATTAGCCGGTAGACATACTGCCTGCTGACATGCCAGAGTCAGCCCTGCCGCCAGACGACAGGACTGGCGGACAGACTCGGGGAGGAACCATGGAGCAGGAAGCCCAGCAGCAATTCGTGTCGGTGCCCGTACCGAGCCAGTACGTCACGCAGGTTTACGCCTACCTCGCAGAGCTGACCGGAGCCACGACCGTTACTCCCCCCGTCTCCGCGGTTCCGCCGGTTGTTTCCGGGGCGGAGTCGCCGGATGGCGACGCGCTCCCGGTCGTCGAGTGGACCGTAGAGGACTTCCGCAGGCTGGCCATCGAACCCCTGGGCTCGGTGCAGGCCGTTGTGCGCATCCTCGACTTCCTGGCAGAGCAGCCTGACACGCGGGTGAGCTACACCTCCATCGCCAACCACCTGGGCATGGAGAAGAAGAGCCTGCAAGGGAACCTCTCGGCATTCACTCGCGCCGTACGCAAGCACTACAAGCGCCGCAACTGGCCGATGACGTGGGTGGAAGCGCTCACGAACGAGCCCGGGCTCAAGTCGGAGTTCTTCTACACGATGAGCGCATCCGTCGCCGAGCGTTGGACGAGGGCACGCGCTGCCCAGGGCTGACCTGGGTAAAGAAGCGGGGGGAGTGAGATCAACTCGCTCCCCCCGCTGTCTTCTTGTCATCACCTGGCTAGCGACGAGGCCTACCGGGCTGACTTGCAGACGGCGCAGGTGTCGTGGCTGGCGACGCGTTCGGGGCCTGCTGACCAGGGAATGTCACGCCATTGGCAACGGTACGGCGGCGGGCGGCTTCGGCGCGGGGGTTGGGGCTGGGATTGCGGCTGGTGTGCTGGAGGCGGGTGATCAGGACTCGGGCGGGTTGGCGGGCTGTGGCCAGTTCGCGCTGGGCTGCGGCTTCCTTCAGGAGCTGGTGGGGTTGATGGCCTCGGGCTTCGGCGTCAGCCAGGAGGGCGGCGAGGGCGGGCCAGCTGGGGTCGGTGAGAATGCGGTCGGCCTGGTCGGGGACGGCGGCACGTATGTCGTGGGCGAGGGTGCGGCGGCCTTCCTCCCTCGGTCGACGCTGCTCGAGTACGACGAGCGTGGGGGCGAGAGCCTGGTCGGCGGCTGCCTGTAGGTGGTGGAGGGCTTGGCGGGCGGCGTCAGCCTGGTGGGCATGGCCCTTGGCCTCGTGCCAGCGGTTGGCGATGATCCCGGCCCACAGGAGGGCGGCTAGGAGTGCGGCGAGGGCGCTGCCGTCGGGGCCGGTGGCGGTGTGGATGACGTCGCGGGCCGCGTTGCGGATCGCATAGGCGGCGCGGTCTTCGGCTCGGATGTGGGAGCGCTGGGCGCGCGCGAACGCCTTCGAAGCGGCCTGGAGTTCGGTGTGGAGGTGGGTGGGTGCTTTCTGGGCGGTGGCTTCGAGGAGTTCACCAAGGGCGGTGATGTGCGCCTGGGCGTGGGTGTCGTCCGCGAGGTCGGTGCGGAAGGTGTCGAGGGCTTCAGTGGCCTGGTGCCAGGGGGTGGCGGGGCGGTTGCGGCGTGCGGTGGGGTGTTCCTCGGGCTGGTCGGCTTCGAGGCGGGCCTGGATTTTGGGGAGGGTGAGGTCGGGAGCGATCTTCCCGCCGGGGTGGAAGACCTGTTCGCCGTCCTTGTTGAGGTCGCCGGGGCGGCCTGCGGCGTAGCCGAGGAGGTCTCCGGAGGGGCCGCGGCGAGCCTTGATCGCGATGCCGTCGGCTTCGAGGTAGGCGAGAAGTTCCTCGGCGGTGTGGGCGTGGGGGATGGCGGCGCGTATGCGGTCCTGGAGCCATTCGCGGCTGGTCTGTTCCCAGCCGAGGCGCTGGGCCTTGTGCATCTCGGCCTGGGTGGGAGCGCGGGTGCCGGTGCGGTCGCCCTTCCTCAGGCGGCGCAGGCCGTAGTCCTTCTCGATCTCGCGGCAGGCGTCGCCGACGCGGATGCCACTGTCGTGGAGCTTGGGGCGGCGGCCGTCCTCGCGGACGGTAGTGGCGAGGATGTGGATGTGGTCGTCGGCGTGGCGTACGGCGATCCAGCGGCAGGCCAGGTCGTCGCCTTCGGGGGCTATGCCGGCTGCGGCGACGATGCGCTGGGCGATTTCGCCCCACTCGGCGTCGGAGAGGTGACGGTCCTCGGGGGCGGCGCGGACGGGGCAGTGCCAGACGTGGTCGTTGATCTTCTTGCCGAACTCGCTGTTGCGGAGCCGGACGGGTTCGTCGAGGTAGCGGGCGAGCTGGGTGAGAGTGGCGTTCTCGTCGCGACCGGGGTCGGGCATGGCGAGCATGGCGAAGCCGGCCACGATGTGCGGGTCGGTGTGCTCGTCGTGGCGGCCGGGTCCGTAGAGGTAGGCGAGCAGTCCGCGGGTGTTGGCGCCGGAGGGCTTGATGGCGGCGATCACGACGGTCAGGCCTCCTGCGGGTCGGCGGGCTCACGCAGGGCCTCGGCGATCAGGGTGAGCAGGTCGTGGAGCTCGTCAAGGCGCTGGCGTATGTCGGGCGGGGTGAGGTCGCTGTTCAGGGCGCGGGCGATCTGGTTGATGTTGACGCCGATGCGGTTGCACTGGCGCAGGACCTGGGCGCGGAAGACGTGGGTGCGGCGGCGGTCCTCGGACAGGGGCAGGTTGGCGGTGAACCGCCCGTTGATGAACGCGAGGACGATGTCGGCTGCGAAGCCGGATTCGCCCTTGTAGCCGTGCTCGGCGGCGGCCTCCTGGAGGCGGCGGCGTTCGTCGTCGGTGAAGCGCAGTGGGCCGACGCGATCACCGCGCTTGTTGCCGGTGAAGCGGCGGATCGTGGGCTGGACGCTCGTCACCGTCGGCTCGCCGGCGGCGGGCTCGGCGCTGCGTTCGGCGTGGAGGATCTCGCGCTGGACGGCGTGGAGCGTGTCCTCGTCGGGGCCGCCCTCGGACCCGACCTCACGGTCCGGCGCCCCCTGGCGCTGGACCGTCTCTGCCACCCCCGGGGCGGAGATCCCCGAAGGCCGACCTTGAGTCGGACTCGGGGTACTACTGGCTCCGCCAGGAGCCAGTAGTACCCCGAACGCGGTCCGCCAACGGGCGTTCTGCCCAGACTGCTTCGCGACCAGCGAGGGCGTGGAGTCGAGGTCGTTCGGGTCGAGCGTCACAGGGTGCTACTCCGATGCGGGGGGGGGTGACTGGCAATACGGGACAGGTGAGGTCGGCAGGCAGGCACCAGCGGCGTTGCACAGGCTGCGGCGCACGGTCAGAGAGGTGACGACCGGAAGGCTGGCGGTCCCCGGAATGTGCCGGATGGCTGCCCCGTCGGAGGGGACCGTGGTGTGCGGATCGCGGGCTGGGGACCGGGCCAGTGGAGAGGGGACGGGGAACGCGTGGTGATCGACGGGGACCGTGGCTGTCAGACAGCCACGGTCCCGTCCAGCCTTACCGGCGTTGACCTGCGGTGAATATCGGTCAGGATCCGGGCGGGGTTCCGGTCAGGGCTTGCTGCTTGCGGAGGTCCACAAGCTCCTTCTTCACCATCCCCAGGCGCTCGTTGCTGATGGAGTGGCCCTCGCCCTCGATGGCCGACCGCATCTGCTTCAGCGTCGGCTCCCCTTCCAACCTCTCCACAATCGCGAGGAAGTCATCCAGGTCACCGGTTGTCGGGCGGCCGACCTTCCGGGAGGGGACGGCGGGCACTTTGCGGGCACCGGCATCCAGGTCCGGCTCTGCTGCGGCCTCGGCGCCGTTGTCACCGGAATCCTCCGGCTCCTCGCCTGCGGGTGCAGGCGGTCGTCCGACAGATCGCACATCGTCGTTCGGGAGCTGGGCTGCGATCGCCGCAAGGTGGGGGCGGTCGTCCGAGAGGCGTGGGGAGGCGGGTTCGGCGACGTGCTGGTGGATCTGCCGCATGAGTGCGCCGAAGGCCATGAGGGCGGCTGCTGGGGGGATGGCGGCGATCACGTAGTCCAGGAGCGGGACCTGGGTGGTGCCACGTGTGCCGTAGACGCCGGCCACGTTCAGGGCGATGGAGCCGAGGGAGCCGGTGGCGGTCAGGGCGATTGCCCACCAGTCGGTCATGCGACGCAGGCTGGCGCGGAGCATCAGGAGCTCGCCGGACACGATGAACGCGTCCAGGGTGGCGGGCCAGGCCCACTGGCGCTCCGGGGCGTTGCCCAGGCCGTGGCGTCCGGCGACCTCGGCCAGATGGGCGTAGGACAGCCAGAACCCCGCGGCGGTCAGCGCGACGATCATGCATCCGGCGGCAGCCAGAACGTACCGCTCGGCGGCCAGGGCGGTTCTGAGCGTGGGGGTGGGTGTGGTCAAGCGGGTGCACTCCAACGGCTGAGGTGTGGCCACCCGACTGCGGGTGGCCGTGAAGGGTGGAGACTCGTCCCACTCGTCCCGCCGCTGGTCAGGGCAGGTACGGGTGGTCGGCCGATGTCGACCCGACTCGTTGCGTGGGACGGGAAGTCCGGGTCGGGACGGCCTGTGGGACGACTGGGGACGGGTCGGTACGGTGGCCGATCAGCAGGCCGCGCCGAGACCCTCGGAGGGGACTGCGAGCCGCGCCCTAGGTGTTCGGCCAGGTCAGCGGCGCGGTGATGCCGGGTTGACCCGTTGCGGCGTCCTGACCCGTCCCCACACTGACCTGCGCAGGGACGGGTGGGACGAGTTGAGGCGGGTCACGGCCCGGTGGGGGGTGCTGCCTCGTGGGCGGGTTTCTCCGGCGGGCAGTACCGGGTCCAGGCGTCGGTGAACTGCGCGAAGGTGAAGCCCTTGGCCTGGTTGCCGCCGGGGAAGCGGCGGTTGCCAGAGCTGATGCCGTAGTCGGTCAGCAGGGCCCGCAGCTTCAGCGGGGTGAGCCCGGCGGAGCTGATCTCAGCCCATGGCGCCTCAGGGTCGGCATTGAGGAAGTTCAGCAGGTCGGCGGTCCGCAGGGCGGGCGGGTTGCCGACACTGGCGAAGGCTTTGCGGATGTCGGTCAGGATGCGGGTCTTCAGCCCGCCGTCCTGGTCCCGCCCGGACTCGTAGTCCGTCATGGCCTTGCACGCCGTACGGGCGATCATCGGCCAGCGTCCGCCCGCGAGGTCGGCGACGCTGATCAACGGCTCCCAGGTATCGGCGGCGCGGTCGTCGACCGGAAGCGTGGGCTCCAGTGCGAGGGCCTCGTCGCGGACGCTGGCGAGCCAGGCCGCGAGCCGTTCCCGGAGTGCCCTGACCTTCAGATCGTCGCGGCCGTAGCGCCAGGAGGTGACCTTCTCAGCGACGGCGCGTCGGCGCATGCGGATGACCACGGACCGGTCCATGATCGTGTCGGGCAGGTCCCCGATGCCGGCCAGGGCGGCCATGGCGAAGGTGGAGAACTTCTGCACGTCGTGGTTCGGGCCCGAGACGCGCAGGGTGGGGCGGTTGCGCTGGTGGCCCGCGTTGAGCAGGCCGCGCATCTCCTCGTTCTTCTCCGCGACCTTCGCCGACCCGAAGATCGTGTCGACCTCGTCCACCAGCAGCGTGGGCGGATTCGCGTCGCCGATCGAGCGGAAGATCGCCGCCGCAGACGCGTTGACCGTGATCAGCGGATCGTGGACCGCCTCGATCAGGACCTCCAGCAGCCGCGACTTCCCGCACTTCTTCGCCGGTCCGACCACCGCGAGGCGCGGGGCGTGTTGCCACACCGTCTGGAGGTGGGTGGCTGCCGCCCACAGCGTGGCTGCGGTTAGCGCCTCCTCGCTCGGCATGACCACGTAGCGGCAGATCGTGGCCCGCAGCTCGTCCAGGATCCGCTCGCCCTCCGAGGCGTGCGTGAGCGGCTTCGGAGGGACGTCGGCCTCACCAGGGGATTCGATGGCCGCGTCGAGGTCCCCGGCCTGTGCGTCTTGCAGGTGGGCACCAGGCTGGCCGGGGATCGCGACCGCCGGCCAGGTCGCCTTGACAGGTGCGGCAGGGGCCATGGATGTCGTAGGTTCCAAGGGGCAGCTCCTTCTCGTGTGGCCGCGTGCGTGCTGGCCACTCGGGTTGACCGTGTGATCGCGGGTGGGGATGTTGCCGGGGCCTCCGACGTTGGCGCGTCGGGGGCTCACTCGTTTCGCGTGAGCCCTTGGAGGAGCCGGGCGACGACGAACAGTACGTCCGACCCCTGGCACAGTCCAGCGTTTCTGTGTCAGCTCCGCGCAGAATGGTCTGCTACCTTCTCTCGCCCTCAAGCGGCCAGGCCCAACAGGTTCACCAGGTCCGCCGTCACCACGCGGTACGCCTTGCCCAGCCGCAGGACCTTGCACGGATACTCGCCCCGCTTGGCCAGCTCGTAACCCTTGCTCCGCCCGAGACCCAGCGCGCGATTGCTGGTGTCCAGGTCAATGGCCACTGGAAGGGCCAGCACTTCCTCCCGGCTCATCCACTTCGACTGCCCCACGTTCTCGTCGTCGCGCACGCGGCGCTCCTCTCTTCACAGCCCACGGCGAACACGTCATCGCATCCGTCTCCGGGCCTCGAATACCAAGTGTGAAAAAGCTAATGTGTCTCCATGACACAAACTCGATTCGATGATGGAGATGAGGACGACGTTCCCGAATGGGCGGACCGGGTTATGGCCGATGTGGCCCGTGAAGTCCGGCGGCGAAGGAAGGAGATGGGGTGGAGCGCACAGGAGCTGGCCGACAGGTGCGAGGCGATCGGCTTCCCGATCCCGCGCAACGTCATCGCCAACATGGAGTCCGGCCGTCGCGCCGTCCTGCCGCTGGTCGAGGTGATGGTGCTGGCCAAGGCCCTGCACACGCACCCGATCCACCTGATCTACCCCGTCGGGTACATCGCAGAGGTCCAGAAGCTCCCTCTCACCTATCCCGTGAACACGGAGAAGGCGATGCGCTGGTTCGCCGACCTGGACCAGACGTTCACCGCCGGCCCGGCCAACCACTCCATGCTTCACGACCACCTCGCCCATGGCGAAGCGTTGGCCGAGGCTTTGGCCGCGATGAAGGGCGAGGCCCGCCAGCAAGAGGTTGCCGACCAGGCAGCCGACGACAGCGAGCGCGCTCAAGCCCTTCGCGCCCAGGCCGATTTCGCTGAGCGGGCCGCCCGCGCCAAGTACGCACTCCGCAACGTACGCAGAGAGATCTACGCGGAGGGCGGGTACCTCCCCGACCTTCCGACCACACTCACCGACGTCGACCCCGACGAAGGCTACGAAAGGAACACCGTTTGAAGGGCTCCACCTACCGCCGCTGCTCCTGCCGCGACCCCAAGACCGGTAAGGAACTCGGCACTTCCTGCCCCAAGCGCAACAGCAGGAACCACTGCACCTACTCCATACGCCAGGAGCTGCCTTTCCGCGAGGACGGCAGCCGGCGTTCGTTCGCCCGTGGCGGGTACACCAACGTCAAGGCGGCACAGGCCGACCTCGACCACGTGCGCGCTCTCCTCGGGCTCGCCAAGGCCGACGACCCCGAAGGAATCCAGCTCGTCGCCGAGATGCTGGCGGAGGTCAGCGGCGAGAAGCTGCCCCTGCCGGACGTGGAGGAGACGCGGCGGCGACTCAAGGCCGGCCAGGACCTCGTCGGGAGTCTGACCGTCGCCGAGTGGCTGGACCGGTGGCTGGCGGGCAAGCGGATCCGGAAGTCGGGCATCAGCCGGTACGAGACCGACATCCGCGTGCACCTCAAGCCTCACATCGGGCACCGGCGCCTCGACCGGCTGCGCGTAAGCCACCTGAGCGAGATGTTCACGGCCATCGCCGACGGCAACGCGGAGGTCCTGGAGCAGAACGCCCAGCGGCGGGCTGCCGTGGAGGAGTTGGCGACGATCCCGTGGAAGGGGGCCGAGAACCGTGCTCGCCGGAAGGCACTGAAAGCGGCGCTCGACGCGATGCCGGCCTTCCGCCGAGTCACCGGCCCCGCCACCCGCCAGCATGTGAAGGCGACGCTCCGCGCGTCCCTGAACGAAGCGATCGGGCAACAGATCATCACGTTCAACCCGGCGGCCCACGTCGAGATCGACCCAGTGCGCAAGCCCAAGGCCCTCGTGTGGACCGACGAGCGGGTCGCCAAGTGGGAGCAGAACGGTGAGAAGCCGTCCCCCGTGATGGTCTGGACGCCGGAACAGACCGGCGCCTTCCTCGACTTCGTCGCCGGCGACCGGCTGTACGCGATGTGGCACCTGATCGCGTTCCGCGGTTTGCGCCGTGGTGAGGCGTGCGGGCAGCCCTGGTCGGAGACCAACCTCGACCGGCACTCCCTCACCGTGACCGGCCAGCTGGTACAGGCCGGCTGGGACGTTGAGGCGTCCGAGCCGAAGACCGATAGCGGCTTCCGCGTCGTGGCGCTCGACGACGACACCGTCGGCGTCCTGGAGCGGCACCGCAAGCAGCAGGAAGCCGACCGCTTGGAGTGGGGGTCGGCCTGGGTGAACACCGGGCTCGTCTTCACCCAGGAGAACGGCTCCTGGCTGCACCCGGGCAAGGTGACCGATCTCTTCGAACGGCTCGTGGCAGCCTCCGGGCTGCCGCCGATCCGGCTGCACGACCTCCGGCACGGCGCTGCGACGCTCATGCTGGCTGCCGACATCGACATCAAGATCGTGTCGGACACGCTCGGGCACAGCGACACCCGGATCACGCGCGACATCTACCAGAGCGTGCTCCCCCACGTCGGCAAGAGCGCCGCCGAGGCCACCGCGAAGCTGGTTCCCCTTCAGCGCAAGGCCGAGCAGGAAGCGCAGGCCAGCAAGGCCGCCAAGGAGGCCAAGCGCGCCGCGAAGGCGAAGGCCAAGGGGAAGAAGAAGGCCAAAGCCAAGAAGGCCGCCAAGAAGGGCTGACGGCCCCTCCGCTCACGCATCGCTCACGCACGCAAACCTGCGCCACCCCAGCCGCGTGTCCCGCCATGCCCCGAGCAACAGAAAACCCCAGGTCACGGGTTGTGTGACCTGGGGTTTCTCTGAGCCGCCTTCGGGATTCGAACCCGAGACCTACGCATTACGAGTGCGTTGCTCTGGCCAACTGAGCTAAGGCGGCATGCTGCGCTGACAATCGTCCCGTCGCGGAAAGGCTGTCATCAGCAGCGGCGCTAAGTCTACAGGGTTAATCCCGGTGCCCCGAACCAGGCCGGGGCACCCGGCGTGGGACGGGTGTGCAGGTCAGCACTTCTTGCCGTCCGCGGGTGCGGCGCCCTCCAGGAGGTAGCGGTTGATCGCGGTGTCGATGCAGTCGCTGCCGCGCCCGTACGCCGTGTGGCCGTCGCCGTCGTACGTCAGCAGGATGCCCGAGTCGAGCTGGCCCGCCAGGCCCTGGGCCCATTTGTACGGGGTCGCCGGGTCGCGTGTGGTGCCGACCACCACGATGGGCGGTGCGCCCTTCGCTGCCGTGCGGTGGGCCGAGCCGGTGGCCTTGGCCGGCCAGTACGCACAGTTCAGCGAGGCCCAGGCGAAGCCCGCGCCGAAGACCGGGGAGGCCTTCTCGAAGGAGGGCACGGCGGCCGTCACGGCCTCCGGTCCGGTGAAGGCGGGCGGCTGGTCCAGGCAGTTCACGGCGGCGTTGGCGTACATCAGGTTGGCGTACGAGCCGTCCGGTTCGCGTTCGTAGTAGCTGTCCGCCAGCGAGAGCAGTCCGGCGCCGTCCCCGTCCATCGCCTGCTCGATCGCCTCGCGCAGCTGCGGCCACGCCGACTCGTCGTACAGTGCCGCGATCACTCCGGTGGTGGCGAGGGCCTCACCGAGCGGACGGCCCGGCTCGCCGGTCGGCACCGGCTTCGCGTCGAGCGTGCGGAAGAACTCCTTCAGCCGCTGCGCCACCTGGTCCGTGCTGCCCCGGCCCAGCGGGCAGTCGGTCTGCTTCGCGCAGTCCCGGGCGAAGGAGCGGAAGGCGGTCTCGAAGCCGGCGGTCTGGTCCCGGTTGAGTTCGATCGCCGTGCGGGTGGGGTCCATCGCGCCGTCCAGCACCAGCCGGCCGACCCGGCCCGGGAAGAGGTCGGCGTACGTGGCGCCGAGCAGGGTTCCGTACGAGGCACCGACGTAGGTCATCTTCTCGTCCCCGAGCACCGCGCGCAGTACGTCGAGGTCGCGGGCGGCCTCCACGGTGGAGACGTGCGGGAGCACCCTGCGGGAGCGCTCCGAGCAGCCCGCCGCGAACTCCTTGAAGGCCTCGACCAGCTTCGCCTGCTCCGCGCCGTCGTCCGGTGTCTGGTCGACCTGGGTGTACGCGTCCATGCGCGGCCCGGTCAGACACTCCACCGGCGCGCTGCGGGCCACACCGCGCGGGTCGATGGAGACCATGTCGTAGCGGGCGCGGACCGGGGCCGGGTAGCCGATGCCCGCGTACGCCTGCAGGTAGCCGATGCCGGAGCCGCCGGGTCCGCCCGGGTTGACCACGAGGGAGCCGAGCCGCTTGCCGGGGCCGGTGGCCTTCTTGCGGGCCACCGCGAGCTCGACGTCCTGGCCGGACTCGGGGTGTGCGTAGTCCAGCGGCGCCTTCATGGTCGCGCACTCGAAGCCCGGTACACCGCACTCCCGCCAGCGCAGCTTCTGGTCGTAGTAGGAGCGGAGCTTCGCCGGGGGGTCCACCGGGACGGCGGGGGCGGCCTGGGCCCGCCCGGCACCGGTGGCTCCGCCCGCGGAGGCCGAGGCACGCTGGGCCGAACCGCTCGTGGTGCACCCGGAGAGCAGCAGCCCGGCGGCTGCGATCACGGTCCCGGTGGTGCGCAGCAGGCGACTGGTGTCCATCCCGCGAGCCTACGTCCTGATGCCCGCGCGGCGGCGATCTTCCCGGGCCGGTACGCCCGCACGGCCCGCGTCCGGCACCCGCCCGAGGCCGCTGTTTGCCCGTACGGGTGAGCGGTCAACCGGGGGCAGCCGGAGGGGCCGCCGGGCAGGTGGTCAGCCGGCGCGGAGGGCCATGGTCATGGCCTCCACCGCGAGCAGCGGGGCCACGTTGCGGTCCAGTGCCTCCCGGCAGGCGATGATCGCCTCGATGCGGCGCAGGGTCCGCTCGGGGCCGCCGGCCCGGGCCACCCGGTCGAGGTCGCCCCGTATCTCCTCGTTGGCGATGGCCACCGAGGAGCCCAGCTGGAGGGCGAGCACGTCCCGGTAGAAGCCGGTCAGGTCGATGAGGGCGAGGTCGAGGCTGTCGCGCTGGGTGCGGGTGCGGCGCCGCTTCTGCTTGTCCTCCAGCTCCTTCATCACGCCGGCCGTGCCGCGAGGCATCCGGCCGCCGGCCCCGGCGGGGGCGCCGAGCGCGGCCTTCAGGTCCTCGGTCTCCTTGGCGTCGATCTCTTCCGCGACCTGCTTGGCGTCTTCCGCGGCGGCGTCGACCAGTTCCTGAGCGGCCTTGAGGCAGGCGCCCACGTCGTCGACGCGCAGCGGCAGCCGGAGCACTGCGGCACGGCGGGCGCGGGCGCGCTCGTCCGTGGCCAGGCGGCGGGCCCGGTCGATGTGCCCCTGGGTGGCGCGGGCGGCGGCCGCGGCCGCGGCGGGCTCGATGCCGTCCCGGCGGACCAGGAGGTCGGCGACGGCGTCCACCGACGGGGTGCGCAGCGTGAGGTGCCGGCAGCGGGAGCGGATCGTGGGCAGCACGTCCTCCAGCGAGGGCGCGCACAGCAGCCAGACCGTCCGCGGGGCGGGTTCCTCGACGGCCTTGAGGAGGACGTTGCCCGCGCCCTCGGTGAGCCGGTCGGCGTCCTCCAGCACGATGACCTGCCAGCGGCCCACGGCGGGTGAGAGCTGGGCACGGCGGACCAGGTCGCGGGTCTCCTTGACGCCGATCGAGAGCAGGTCCGTACGGACGATCTGGACGTCCGCGTGGGTGCCGACCAGGGTGGTGTGGCAGCCGTCGCAGAACCCGCAGCCGGGCGCGCCGCCGAGGGCGCGGTCCGGGCTGGTGCACTGCAGGGCGGCGGCGAAGGCCCGGGCGGCGGTGTCCCGGCCGGAACCGGGAGGCCCGGTGAAGAGCCAGGCGTGCGTCATCTTGGAGGCGGCGGGCGGCGGCTGCCCGGCCTCGGTGGCGGTGACCAGCGCGTCGGCGTCCCGCGCGGCGGCGGCCAGCTGCGTCTCGACGCGCTCCTGGCCCACCAGGTCGTCCCATACGGCCATGCCGCCGCCTCCTTCCTCGTCCGTTCTCGTCCGTTCTCGGTCCGTTCCCGTCCCGCGCGGTCGGGGACGGTGTCCTGCCTGTCATGCGGGTCCCGGCCCGTGAGCTCCCGGCCCGTGCCCCACCGACCATTGTGGCGGGCGCCACCGACAAGCCGGTCCGCACGCCACCCCGGCGCGGCCCGTGCCGGGTGCCGGGGGGCCGCGGGCGCCGGGGGTGCCGGGGGTGCCGAGGGTGCCGGGGTGCCTCAGCGGCGACGTCGGCGCGGCGGCTCCTCGCCGTCGCCCTCGTCTCCGTCCCGGTGCGGACCGAGCAGCTCGTCGGCCAGCGTGGGGAGATCGTCCAGCGGGGTCTCCTCGGCCCAGTCGGAACGGCGGCGGGTACCGGCCGCCGGGTCCACCACGGGCAGCTCGCGCGTGGCGTCCTCACCGCCGGAGGCGGCCGGCCGCGCGTCCCGGAAGAAGCCCGGGGGCACCCGGTCCACCGGCGACTCCCCGGGGCGTACGGGCGGCAGCACGGCCGTCTCGGCCGCCGGATCGCCGCCGGGGCGGACCGGCGGCAGCACCGTCGTCTCGGCAGCCGGGTCGGTCTTCCGGAGGTTCGCCTTCGGAGCGGCCGGGTCCACCTTCGGGACCGGCACGGTCTCGGTGATGTCGTCCGGCCTCAGCACCCGGCGGTCCGGCCCGGTGGCCACTGCCGGGGTCTCGACGGTCACGGCGTCGTCCGGGTGCCCGGCCGGAGCAGAGCGCTCGGCCGGGGCCGGAGCCTCGGCGGGCACCGAAGCCCGGGCCGCCGCAGCCGCACCGTGAGCGGTAGCCGCAGCCGCACCGTGAGCGGTCGCCGCGGCTTGGGCCGCCTCGGCCGCGGCTGCCGCCGCCGCGGCGGCCGCGGAGGCGGCCGCGACCCGGCGCGCCTCCTCCGCCTTCAGCAGGGCCTCCTCCGCCCGGCGCTGCTTCTCACGGCGCTTCGCCTCGGCCTCGGCCCGCAGCCGGGCCTCCTCCTCGGCCTGCTTCCGCAGCCGCTCCTGCTCCGCCCGGAGCGCCTTCTCCTCGGCTTCGGCCCGGAGCCGCTCGGCCTCGGCACGCTGCCGCTCCTCCGCCGCCCGCCGGGCGGCCTCTTCCTCCGCCCGCCGGCGCTCTTCCTCCGCCTTGCGGGCAGCCTCTTCCTCCGCCCGCCGACGCTCTTCCTCCGCCCGCGCCCGGGCCTCGGCCTCGGCACGCTGACGTTCCTCCTCCGCCTTCCGGGCGGCCTCCTCCTCGGCCCGCTTGCGCTCCTCCTCGGCCTTGCGGGCGGCCTCCGCGGCCGCGGCCTCCTCGGCCGCCTTCCGCTTCGCCTCCTCCTCGGCCCGCCGCCGCGCCTCCGCCTGCGCCTGCAGCTCGGCCTCGGAGAGCGGCAGCATCCGGTCCAGCCGGTGCCGTACGACCGTGGTCACCGACTCCGGGTCCTGGCCGGCGTCCACCACCAGGTAGCGCCCCGGGTCGGCCGCCGCCAGGGTCAGGAATCCGGCGCGCACCCGCTGGTGGAACTCAGCCGGCTCCGACTCCAGCCGGTCGGGCGCCTCCGTGAACCGCTCCCGGGCCGCCTCCGGCGACACGTCCAGCAGCACCGTCAGGTTCGGGACCAGTCCGGTCGTCGCCCACCGCGAGATCCGGGCGATCTCCGTCGGGGAGAGGTCGCGCCCGGCGCCCTGATAGGCGACGGACGAGTCGATGTAGCGGTCGGTGATGACCACGGCGCCGCGTTCCAGGGCCGGTCGGACCACGGTGTCCACGTGCTCGGCGCGGTCCGCCGCGTACAGCAGCGCTTCGGCGCGGTTGGACAGGCCGGCTGAGGACACGTCCAGCAGGATCGAGCGCAGCCGCTTGCCGATGGGGGTGGCTCCGGGCTCGCGGGTCACCACCACCTCGTGGCCCTTGCTCCGTATCCAGTCCGCGAGCGCCTGCACCTGGGTGGACTTGCCGGCGCCGTCGCCACCCTCCAGGGCGATGAAGAACCCGGTGCCGGACGGCGCCTGCGGCGGCTCGCCGCCGCGCAGCGCCTCTCGCAGGTCGCGGCGCAGCGGTACGCCGCTCCGGTCGTCGGCACGGGCCAGTACGGTCACCGCCACCGGCAGCAGCAGCGCGCCGACCAGCATCAGCGTGAAGGCCGCGCCGCCGTGCACGAAGGCGATGCTGTCGGGGCCCTCGCCGCCCAGCCGGTGCGGGCCGATGGCGGCCGCCAGGAGGGGCGCGGCGATCGCGCCCACCGCGATGGCCACGCGTACGACGGCCTGGAGGTGCTCGGTGACCCGGGCCCGGCGGAATTCCTCGGTCTCCTGGTCGATGAGGGTGTGACCGGTGTTCGCCGCGACGCCCGCGGTCACGCCGGCGAGGGCGCTCAGGAACACCACGGTCGCGAGGTCCGCGACCAGGCCGGTCAGCAGCAGCGCGAGTCCGGTGACGGCTATGGCCAGCGCCAGCAGGCGGCGCCGGGACAGCGCGGGCAGCACCTTGCCGGCCTGGCTGGCCCGGATGCCGGCGGCGGTGCCCGCGGTCAGGGCGAACACCAGCAGGGCGAAGCCGGCCGGGCCGCCGCCGAGGTCGAAGACGTGCAGGACGGACACGGCCACCGCGCAGGACACCGCCCCGGCGACCGCGGCGCAGGCCAGGACGAGCAGCGGGACGGCTCCCGTACGGCCCTTCTCCGGGCGGTCTCCGGTACGGGGTGCGCGCAGGCCCTCCAGGGGCGAACGGGGGCGGGGCGTCTTGGTGCCGGGCAGGATCAGCGGCAGCAGCAGCGAGACGGAGGCCGCGAACAGGCCGGCCGCGACGTACGAGCCGAGGGCGGCGCGGTTCTCCGCGAACCAGTCGACGCCCAGGCCGAGCGCCTCACCGACCAGGGTGGCGGCGAGCAGCGCCGCGGCGGCGACGGGCAGTGCGGCGAAGCTTGTCCGGAGCGTCAGCCGACGCAGCGCGTCGAGGTGGTCCGGGAGCGGGCGTACGGTCGCCCCCTCGGGCGGGGGCTCCGGCAGCAGGGCCGGTGCGGCGCCTTCCTTGGCGACGGTCCACAGCCGCTCGGCGACCCCGGCGACGAACACGGTCGCGAGGAGGGCGGTCAGGGCGTGCGCCGGGATCCAGTCCAGCCAGAGCGGGGCGACGACGAACAGGGCGATGCGGAGTCCGTCCGCGCCGATCATGGTCCAGCGGCGGTCCAGCTTGCCGCCGTGCTCCTTGGGCGCGAGGAGCTTGTCGAGCGGGCCCAGCAGCACCGCGCCGGTGAGCAGGGTGGCGAGGACGCGGACCCCGAAGACGGCGGTGACGGCGAGCGCGGCGCCGCGGTAACCGCCGCCGAAGGCGGCATCGGCCACCGCGGCCTGCAGCGCGAGCAGGACCAGGACCAGGAGGGCCAGGGCATCTCCGATGCCGCTGACGAGCTGGGCGCTCCACAGGCGGCGGAGCCGGGGCGTGCGCAGCAGGGCGCGCACCGCCCGCTCGCGGGAGTCCGCGGCCAGGGCTTCGTCGTAGGTGGGGTTCACGGGGTCCTTCCCGGAGGGCACGACCGTTGGTTGCTCGGCTCGCGTCATCCGCCCAGCCTATCCGCTGCGCTCGGCATGGCGGAGGTGAGCGGCAGCCCGCACCCGGGAACGACGAAGCCACCGCCGGAGCGGTGGCTTCGGTTCCACGCTGCGCGATACGGCGCGCCCCGGTCGTTCCGGTGTGCCCACCCGTTCCGCCCTGCGGAACGTTTGCCCACACCGGGCGGGGTATGACCCGGTCAGTCCTCGGTCGGGGCGGCGGTCGTCTTCTTGGCGGCGGCCGCCTTGGCCGTGGTCTTCTTCGCCGTCGTCGCCTTCGCCGTCGTCTTCTTCGCGGCGGCCGTGGTCTTCTTGGCGGCCGTCTTCTTGGCAGCGGTCTTCTTCGCGGCCGTGGCCGTCTTCTTCGCCGGGGCCTTCTTCGCGACCTTCTTGGCCGGCCCCTTCGCCCGCTTCTCGGCCAGCAGCTCGTAGCCCCGCTCGGGCGTGATCGTCTCGACGTCGTCGTCCCGCCGCAGCGTCGCGTTCGTCTCGCCGTCCGTCACGTACGGACCGAACCGGCCGTCCTTCACGACCACCGGGCGCTCGCTCACCGGGTCCGTGCCCAGCTCCTTCAGCGGCGGCTTGGCCGCGGCGCGGCCCCGCTGCTTGGGCTGGGCGTAGATCGCCAGCGCCTCCTCCAGCGTGATGCTGAAGAGCTGGTCCTCGGTCTCCAGGGAGCGGCTGTCCGTGCCCTTCTTCAGGTACGGACCGTAGCGGCCGTTCTGGGCCGTGATCTCCACGCCCTCGGCGTCCGCGCCCACCACCCGCGGCAGGGACATCAGCTTGAGGGCCTCGTCCAGCGTCACCGTGTCCAGGGACATCGACTTGAAGAGGGACGCCGTCCGCGGCTTCACCGCGTTCTTGCCCGTCTTCGGGGTGCCCTCGGGGAGGATCTCCGTCACGTACGGGCCGTACCGGCCGTCCTTGGCGACGATCTCGTGCCCCGACAGGGGGTCCTTGCCCAGCGGGAACTCACCGCTCGGCTTCGAGAACAGGTGCTCCGCGTACTCCACGGTCAGCTCGTCGGGCGCGAGGTCCTCGGGCACGTCGGCCCGCTGGTGGCCCTCCGCGTCCTTCTCGCCGCGCTCGATGTACGGGCCGTAGCGGCCGACCCGCAGCACGATGCCCTCGCCGACCGGGAAGGAGGAGATCTCCCGGGCGTCGATCGCGCCGAGGTCGGTGACCAGCTCCTTCAGACCGCCGAGGTGGTCTCCGTCGCCGTTCCCCGCCGAGGAGGCGTCCGCGATCTCGCCCTCGCCGCCGAAGTAGAAGCGCTTGAGCCACGGCACGGACTGCGCCTCGCCCCGCGCGATGCGGTCGAGGTCGTCCTCCATCTTCGCGGTGAAGTCGTAGTCGACGAGCCGGCCGAAGTGCTTCTCCAGCAGGTTGACGACGGCGAAGGACAGGAAGGACGGCACCAGGGCGGTGCCCTTCTTGAAGACGTAGCCGCGGTCGAGGATCGTGCCGATGATCGACGCGTAGGTCGACGGGCGGCCGATCTCGCGCTCTTCGAGCTCCTTGACCAGGCTCGCCTCGGTGTACCGGGCCGGCGGCTTGGTGGCGTGGCCGTCCGCGGTGATGTCCGAGGCCGAGAGGGCGTCGCCCTCCGCGACCTGCGGGAGTCGGCGCTCGCGGTCGTCAAGCTCGGCGTTGGGGTCGTCGGCACCCTCGACGTACGCCTTCATGAACCCGTGGAAGGTGATGGTCTTGCCGGACGCGGTGAACTCGGCGTCCCGGCCGTCCGCGGCGGTGCCACCGATCTTGACGGTGACGGAGTTGCCGGTCGCGTCCTTCATCTGGGAGGCGACGGTCCGCTTCCAGATCAGCTCGTACAGCCTGAACTGGTCGCCGGTCAGTCCGGTCTCGGCGGGCGTGCGGAAACGATCACCCGAAGGCCGGATGGCCTCGTGGGCCTCCTGCGCGTTCTTGACCTTCCCGGTGTAGACGCGCGGCTGCGGCGGCAGGTAGTCGGCGCCGTACAGCTGGGTGACCTGGGCGCGGGCGGCCGCCACGGCGGTCTCCGACAGGATCGTGGAGTCCGTACGCATGTAGGTGATGAAGCCGTTCTCGTACAGCTTCTGGGCCACCTGCATGGTCGCCTTCGCACCGAAGCCCAGCTTGCGCGACGCCTCCTGCTGGAGGGTGGTCGTGCGGAACGGGGCGTAAGGGGAGCGGCGGTACGGCTTGGACTCGACCGAGCGGACCGCGAAGGAGGTGTCGGCGAGGGCGGCCGCCAGGGCGCGCGCGTTCGCCTCGTCCAGGTGCAGGACGTCGCTCTTGAGCTGCCCGTTCGAGCCGAAGTCGCGGCCCTGGGCGACACGCCGACCGTCGACCGTGTTCAGGCGGGCGACCAGCGAGGACGGGTCCGAGGCGTCGCCGGCCCGGCCGGTGGAGAAGGTGCCGGTCAGGTCCCAGTACTCGGCGGAGCGGAAGGCGATGCGTTCGCGCTCGCGCTCGACGACGAGACGGGTGGCGACGGACTGCACGCGGCCCGCCGAGAGTTTCGGCATGACCTTCTTCCAGAGGACCGGCGAGACCTCGTAGCCGTAGAGGCGGTCGAGGATGCGGCGGGTCTCCTGGGCGTCGACCATGCGCTGGTTGAGCTCGCGCGGGTTGGCGACGGCCTCGCGGATCGCGTCCTTGGTGATCTCGTGGAAGACCATGCGGTGGACGGGGACCTTGGGCTTGAGGACTTCCTGCAGGTGCCAGGCGATGGCCTCGCCCTCGCGGTCCTCATCGGTGGCGAGGAAGAGCTCGTCGGACTCGGCGAGCAGGTCCTTGAGCTTCTTGACCTGGGCCTTCTTGTCCGCGTTGACGACATAGATCGGCTGGAAGTCGTGCTCGACGTCCACGCCGAGGCGGCGCACCTCACCCGTGTACTTCTCGGGCACCTCCGCCGCGCCGTTCGGGAGGTCGCGGATGTGCCCGACGCTCGCCTCGACGACGTATCCCGGGCCGAGGTAGCCCTTGATCGTCTTCGCCTTGGCAGGGGACTCGACGATGACGAGTCGGCGGCCGCCCTTTGCGGTCTCGCTAGTCGGGGACAACTTGGCTCTTCTCTCCGGTCGGCACTCGGTCGCAGTACGGCGACGCTGCGGAGTGTGACGGTACAACCCGCCCCCGTGTCAAACGGCACGTGCCCGCAACGGCCACTCGAACGGTAACCCGACTAGTGCCCTTCGTGCCGCCCGGATGTCGCGCCGGGCCCCTGTCGATCACCGGCCCGAGTGGCCTGGGGGCCGTCTGGCCCCGCCCCGGACCCGGTCCGGGGGATCATGCCGGGCTCGCCCCGTTTCCGCCCGGACAGCCGCCCGGGTCGCCCCGGACCTGCCGGGTCACGGCCGCTCAGAGGCGGCTGAGGCACCACACGCCGAGGGCCAGCGAGATCCCGCCGGCCAGCAGGGCCGCCGGAACGGCCACCGCGGGGCGTACGCCGTCCGCGACGGGCGCGCGGTTCAGTGCGCGCGCCCCCGTCCAGGCCAGCAGAGCGGCTCCGAACAGCAGGAACACCGTCGCGGCGAAGACTGCCGGACCGCTTTCCATGCCGTTCCCCTTCCCCGGAGCCGCTCCCCCGGCGTTCCCCCGGTTTCCCCCGGATTTTCATCGGCTCGGCGAGCCTCGCAGTCCAGGTGGTACACCGGGCGAACCCGAGGTGAATTCAGCGTTCCAGCGCCTCGGAGGGCTCCAGGAAGCCCTGCTCCACCAGCAGCCGGATGGCTTCCGGCGTACGGTCGCGCAGCACGACCGGGTCCTCCTGCACCAGCTGGGCGATCGCGTCCAGGATCCGTCCCGCCGTCAGCGATCCGTCGCACACGCCTGCGAAGCCCGCGCCGACCGTGTCCACCTTGGTGGCGCGCCGCATGCCGCGGTTCTGCCGGAGCACCACGTGCTCCGGGTCCTCCGCCCCCGGCGCGCCGACCTGCTCCTGCATCACCTCGACGGCCAGCCTGAACCGGGCCTCCAGCAGCGCCGCGTCATCGTGCCGACGCAAGTAGTCCTGACGGGCGAAATGCGCCCGCACGGTCTCCCCGAGCGGCTGCTCCACCGGGTGCGGCCACTCCTCCACCACGATCGAGGGCTCCTCGGCGTCACTGCGGCGCAGCGTGATCCAGCCAAATCCGACGGCCTTGGTCTTGCGGGCCTCGAACTCGTCCAGCCAGTCCTCGTACCGCTCCGCGTACTCCCCCGGGTCGGTCCGGTGGTCGCCCGCGTCCCGCAGCCAGAGCTCCGCGTACTGGGTGATGTCCTGCACCTCGCGCTGCACGATCCACGCGTCGCAGCCGCGCGGCACCCAGGAGCGCAGCCGGTCCCGCCAGTCCTCGCCCTCCACGTGCTGCCAGTTGGCCAGGAACTGCGCGTACCCGCCCGGGTTGAGGTGCTCGCCCGCCTGCTGCACCAGGGTGCGGCACAGGTCGTCGCCGCCCATCCCGCCGTCCCGGTACGTCAGCCGGGCGCCGGGCGAGATCACGAAGGGCGGGTTGGAGACGATCAGGTCGTACGTGGCGCCGCCGACCGGCTCGAACAGGGATCCGGTGAGCAGCTTCGCCTCGGGGGCCCCGGAGAGGGCAAGGGTGAGCCGGGTGAACTCCAGGGCCCGCGGGTTGACATCGGTGGCGGTGACCCGGGTGGCGTGCTGGGTGGCGTGCAGCGCCTGGATGCCGGATCCGGTGCCGAGGTCGAGGGCGGAGCCGACCGGGGTGCGGACGGTGATCCCGGCGAGGGTGGTCGACGCGCCGCCGACCCCGAGGACCACCGCCTCCTCGCGGCTGCCGATGCCTCCGGCCCCGCCGACCGCACAGCCGAGGTCCGAGACGATGAACCAGTCCTCCCCGTCCGGGCCGCCGTACGGTCGCACGTCGACGGTCGCGTGCACGGTGTCCTCGCCACCGTCGGTCCGCTCGCGCCGCAGCCAGCCGTCGGCCAGGGCCTCTTCGGCCGGCAGCGCCTGCGCGGCGTGCGCGTACGGCACGGGCCGCTGCAGCAGGAACAGACGCACCAGGGTCTGCAGCGGGCCGTCCCCGCGGGTGGCGCGCAGGGCGGGCACCGTCTCGCTGCGGGCCAGTGCGGCGTAGGCGGGGGCGCCGAGCAGGTCGAGCAGGCCGTCGGCGGTGAAGCCGGCGGCGAGCAGGGCCGCGCGGAGGGCTGCGGCGCGGTCGGGCGAGGGAAGGCTGCTGGTACTCACGCATCCATTGTGTCGGCTGCCGTCCACGATCCGTGCGACCGCGGGCGGCCCTGTGGAAAACCCCGGAAACCCCTGCGCCCGGGAGCGGTGCCGTGGAGGACCGCCGGGAGCCGGACCGGCGGGACGCCGGGGGCCGGGGCCGGGCGAGCCCGGTCCGCCCCCGAACGGCCCGCGGACAACCCCCGGACCGCCCGCGGTCAGCTCTGCGCGGGCGAGGGCACGACGCTGGCCTGACAGCCCTTCTGCGCGGCCATCGCCTTGTCCAGCCCGCCGGCCTTCAGCTTCTCGCGGGCGGCCTTCTCGTCCGCGGAGACCTTCTCCAGACCGGTCGAGAGGTCATCGAGGCCCGCGGCGAAGTTGTTCTGGTTCGTGGCGTCGAGCTGGTCCGTCTTCGTCTTGAGTTCGGCGTAGCCCTTGGCCGTGTCGTCGAAACCCTTGGCGGCGGCGTCGGCTGCCGCCTTGGCGTCCTTGCCGCCCGGGTCACCGGCGTCGCGCAGGGCCAGGCTGATCGACCCGAACGCCTCGGACATGGTCTGGAAGGCGGCCGAGTCGGTCTGCTTGACCTCGTCGGGCTTGCTGCTCTCGGTCGCCACCCGCTTCAGGTCGGCATTGGCCGCTTCGATCTTCTTGTACTCGGGCTGCCACTTGTCGCAGACCTTCTTGGCCCAGTCGCTGGACTTGTTGTCGCTTTGTTCGCTGCAACCGGACAGCACGAGCATCAGCACCGCACCGCCGGAGACCGCGGCAGCAAGCTTCTTGTTCACCGGATTGGTCCCTTCCAAGGCTCTCGGCCCGGAAGATACACGCCGACCATCGGGGTGTGCGGAAAAGCGGACGGACGGCGCGTCAGTCCGCGCCGTCCGTCCGCCGTTCAGACCTACCGTCTCCGGGTTCCCGCCCGGGTCCGGATCAGATCAGGAAACCACCGCCGGGTCCGTCTGCTGGGACACCCGCTCGGTGGCCCCGCTGGTGCTGTCGTCGCCGACGGCGATGCCGCGCTTCTTCGACACGTACACGGCGCTGACGATGACGATGATGGCGAGGGCCGCGACGACGGCGCGCACGACGGGGTTCGCGTCATCCCCGTAGCTGAACTGGACGACGGCCGGGGCGATCAGCAGCGCCACCAGGTTCATCACCTTGAGCAGCGGGTTGATGGCCGGGCCGGCGGTGTCCTTGAACGGGTCGCCGACGGTGTCGCCGATGACGGTCGCGGCGTGCGCCTCGCTGCCCTTGCCGCCGTGGTGGCCGTCCTCGACCAGCTTCTTGGCGTTGTCCCAGGCGCCGCCGGAGTTGGCCAGGAACACGGCCATCAGGGTGCCGCAGCCGATCGCGCCGGCCAGGTACGAGCCGAGCGCGCCCACGCCGAGGGTGAAGCCGACCGCGATGGGGGCCATCACGGCGAGCAGGCCGGGCGTGGCGAGCTCGCGCAGCGCGTCCTTGGTGCAGATGTCGACGACGCGCCCGTACTCGGGCTTCTCCGTGAAGTCCATGATCCCCGGGTGCTCGCGGAACTGCCGGCGGACCTCGTAGACCACGGCTCCGGCGGACCGGGAGACCGCGTTGATGGCGAGGCCGGAGAAGAGGAACACGACCGCGGCGCCCAGGATCAGGCCCACCAGGTTGTTGGGCTGGCCGATGTCCAGGCTGAGGCCGAGCTGGTCGCTCTTGGCCCCGACGTCCTTGACGGCGCCCGTGATCGCGTCGCTGTACGAGCCGAAGAGCGCGGCGGCCGCGAGCACGGCGGTGGCGATGGCGATGCCCTTGGTGATGGCCTTGGTGGTGTTGCCGACGGCGTCCAGGTCGGTGAGGACCTGCGCGCCGGCGCCCTCGACGTCGCCGGACATCTCGGCGATGCCCTGCGCGTTGTCGGAGACCGGGCCGAAGGTGTCCATGGCGACGATCACGCCGACCGTGGTGAGCAGGCCGGTGCCGGCCAGCGCGACGGCGAACAGCGCGAGCATGATCGAGGTGCCGCCGAGCAGGAATGCGCCGTAGACGCCGAGGCCGATCAGCAGCGCGGTGTAGACGGCCGACTCCAGGCCGACGGAGACACCGGCCAGGACGACGGTCGCGGGGCCGGTCAGCGAGGACTTGCCGATGTCCCGGACGGGACGGCGGTTGGTCTCGGTGAAGTAGCCGGTGAGCTGCTGGATGAGGGCGGCGAGCACGATGCCGATGGCCACGGCGACGAGGGCGAGGATCCGCGGGTCGCCGCTGTGGTTGATGATCGCGGGGTTCTCGACCCCGGCGAGCTCCTTGTAACTGTCCGGCAGGTAGGCGAAGACGGCGATGGCCACCAGCACCAGGGAGATCACGGCGGAGATGAAGAAGCCGCGGTTGATGGCGCTCATGCCGCTGCGGTCGGTGCGGCGCGGGGAAACGGCGAAGATGCCGATCATCGCGGTGATCACGCCGATGGCGGGGACGATCAGGGGGAAGGCCAGGCCGAGGTCGCCGAAGGCGGCCTTGCCGAGGATGAGGGCGGCCACCAGGGTGACGGCGTAGGACTCGAAGAGGTCGGCGGCCATGCCCGCGCAGTCGCCGACGTTGTCGCCCACATTGTCGGCGATGGTCGCGGCATTGCGCGGATCGTCCTCCGGAATGCCCTGCTCGACCTTGCCGACCAGGTCGGCGCCGACGTCGGCGGCCTTGGTGAAGATGCCGCCGCCGACACGCATGAACATCGCGATCAGCGCGGCACCGAGGCCGAAGCCCTCCAGCACCTTGGGCGCGTCGGCGGCGTAGACCAGGACCACGCACGAGGCGCCCAGCAGACCGAGCCCGACGGTGAACATGCCGACCACGCCGCCGGTCCGGAAAGCGATCTTCATGGCCTTGTGGGCCACGGCGGTGAGGTCCTTCTCGGGCTCGCCCGGTCCGGGGGTGGCCTCGCGGGCGGCCGCGGCGACGCGGACGTTGGCGCGGACCGCCAGGCGCATGCCGATGTAGCCGGTGACGGCCGAGAACAGGGCACCGACCAGGAAGAAGGCGGAACGGCCCGCCCGCTGCGACCAGTTGTCCGCGGGGAGCAGGAAGAGCAGGAAGAAGACGACGACGGCGAAGATGCCGAGGGTGCGCAGCTGGCGGCCGAGATAGGCGTTGGCGCCTTCCTGGACCGCTGCCGCGATCTTCTTCATGCTGTCGGTGCCTTCGTCGGCGGCGAGTACCTGGCGGACCAGGAGTTGTGCGACGACGAGTGCGGCCAGAGCGACGGCCGCAATGACGAACACGATCAACCGATTGTCATCGGTGAGTACCGCGGCCGCCGAAGGGGTGAAGAGCCCCGTCATACGTCCTCCTTGACGTGATGAGCTCAAAGATGTGGACGGATTGTAGGGAGCCTCACCGGATCAAAACAGTACGCGGGAAACGGAATTGGCCTTCTCTTGCTCCTCAGCAAAAGATCGCGTCACTCCATTACCCTCGAAAGCGGTAATGGGGCAAAAGCATTGACGGTCGCCCATTGATCCACTTCAACGAAAAAGGCCCTGCTCAGCAGGGCCTTGAACGTTTATGAATAAGATCGGAAAGCGCGATGGGCCGATCGGGTGAAGATCGAGAAAAAGGGCGGACTCTAGGACAGTTCCGGAGCGCCGGCCACGGGCCAGCTCATGCGGATCACCCCGCCCGATTCCCCACTGGTGACCTCGACGTCGTCGACGAGCCCGCGGATCACCGCGAGGCCCATCTCGTCCTCGTCCTCCGCGTCCTGCTCCGGGCCCGAACCGGCACCCGGGGCCGCGCCGGACGGACCTGCCACCTCGTCGACGACCTCGATGGAGAAGAGCTTCTCCTCGTCGTTCAGCACGACCCGGACAGGAGTGGTGACACCGCTGCCGAGGTGCAGCCCGACGGCACGCGAACACGCCTCGCCGACGGCGAGGCGCACCTCGTCGAGCACGGCCTCCTCCACGCCGGCCCGCCGCGCCACGGCTGCCGCCACCAGGCGGGCCGTACGCACGTGCTCGGGCTGGGCGCTGAAGCGGAGTTCAACGGTGGCCATGTACTCCCCCTCGGACTACGGACGTGCCTTACAGGGGCCCGGGCCTGACGGCCCGGCACCCCCGCTGCTCGATGGACGTCAGTCGGTGGCGGCGACGGCGTCTTCCACCGAGGTGTGGATCGGGAAGACCTTCGTCAGACCGGTGATGCGGAAGATCTTCAGGATGCGCTCCTGGTTGCACACCAGCCGCAGCGAGCCCTCGTGTGCGCGGACCCGCTTGAGGCCGCCCACGAGCACACCGAGGCCGGTGGAGTCGAGGAAGTCCACTCGCTCCATGTCGACGACCAGGTGGTAGCTGCCGTCGTTCACCAACTCCACCAACTGCTCGCGCAGCTTGGGCGCGGTATACACATCAATCTCGCCACCGACCTCGACGACCGTGCGGTCGCCGACAGTGCGAGTCGACAGGGACAGGTCCACGGATCCTCCAGCACCTTGCTATCGAGCGGCGCCCCCCAGGGGCCTCCCCACCCGAAGGTAGTGGAGGGATTGGCTGCCGCAATGGCATTCAATCACTTACCGGCAGGCGTGCACGACGCCTTCTGCCCATTGTCCCCGACACCGGTGACACACTCGGTTGCAATGGCCAGTACTCACCGTCCCAGTCGGCCCACGGCCGCCACGGACCCCCGACCCACTCCCGCCACGGTCCTGGACCGCCTGTCACGGGGGCCTGGCCGGGCTGCGCGCATCACCCATACGGAGCATCTGCCCCCTCGGGCAGGCCGTCATGCCGTCTGGCCGGATCGCGTCCGAACGGATGTCGTAGCCGCCATTCGGGCGGCGGGCATCGAGCACCCCTGGGAACACCAGGCCGCGGCCGCCGAGCACGCGCTGGACGGCGAATCGGTGGTCGTCGCCACCGGCACCGCCTCCGGCAAGTCCCTCGCCTACCTGGCCCCCGTCCTGACCGCCCTCGCGGACGGTGCGGAAGCGCCCAACGGCCGGGGGGCGACCGCCCTCTACCTGGCCCCCACCAAGGCCCTGGCCGCCGACCAGCGCCGCGCCGTACGGGAGCTGGCCGCCCCGCTCGGCAACGCGGTCCGGCCCGCCGTCTACGACGGCGACACGCCCGTGGAGGAACGGGAATGGGTCCGCCAGTACGCCAACTACGTGCTCACCAATCCCGACATGCTGCACCGCGGGATACTTCCGGGCCACCCCCGCTGGTCCTCCTTCCTCCGTGCCCTGCGCTACGTGGTCATCGACGAGTGCCACACCTACCGGGGCGTCTTCGGCTCGCACGTCGCCCAGGTCCTGCGCCGCCTGCGGCGGATCTGCGCCCGCTACGGCTCCGAACCGGTCTTCCTGCTCGCCTCGGCCACCAGCAGCGACCCGGCGGCCGCCGCCTGCCGCCTGACGGGCGTGCCGGTCACCGAGGTGGTCGACGACGCCTCACCGCGCGGCGAGGTGGTCTTCGCCCTGTGGGAGCCGCCCCTCACCGAGCTCGCCGGCGAGCGGGGCGCCCCGGTGCGCCGCACCGCCACGGCCGAGACCGCCGACCTGCTCACGGACCTGGCCGTGCAGCGGGTCCGTACGGTCGCCTTCGTCCGGTCCCGGCGCGGCGCCGAGCTGATCGCCCTCATCGCCCAGGAACGGCTCGCGGCGGTGGACCGCTCCCTGCCCGGCCGGGTGGCCGCCTACCGGGGCGGCTACCTGCCCGAGGAGCGCCGGGCCCTGGAGCGGGCCCTGCACTCGGGCGAGCTGCTCGGCCTGGCCGCCACGACCGCGCTGGAGCTGGGGGTGGACGTCTCCGGCCTGGACGCCGTCCTGATCGCCGGCTATCCGGGCACCCGGGCCTCGCTGTGGCAGCAGGCGGGCCGGGCCGGCCGGTCCGGCCAGGGCGCCCTGGCCGTGCTGATCGCCCGGGACGACCCGCTGGACACGTACCTCGTCCACCACCCCGACGCACTGTTCCGGCAGCCCGTCGAGGCCACCGTGCTGGACCCGGACAACCCGTACGTGCTCGCCCCCCACCTGTGCGCGGCCGCCGCCGAGCTGCCGCTCACCGAGGCCGACCTGCCCCTCTTCGGCCCCGAAGCGACCGGCCTCCTCCCCCAGCTCGAATCCGCGAAGCTGCTGCGCCGCCGCGCCACCGCCTGGCACTGGACCCGCCGGGAACGGGCCGCGGACCTGGCCGACATCCGGGGTGGCGGAGGCCGCCCGGTCCAGATCGTCGAGGCGGACACCGGCCGGCTGCTGGGCACGGTCGACGAAGCCGCCTCCCACACCGCCGTGCACGACGGCGCGGTCCACCTCCACCAGGGCCGGACGTACCTGGTCCGGCACCTGGACCTGGAGGACTCGGTGGCCCTGGTCGAACCGGCCGACCCACCCTTCTCCACCACCGCCCGCGACACCACCTCCGTCTCCATCCTCGACACCGAGACCGGGATCCCCTGGGGCGAGGCCCGGCTCTGCTACGGCTCCGTGGAAGTCACCAACCAGGTCGTCTCCTATCTACGGCGGAAACTGATCACCGGCGAGGTCCTCGGCGAGTCCAAACTGGACCTGCCGCCCCGTGTCCTGCGCACCCGGGCCGTGTGGTGGACGGTCACCGAGGACCAGCTGGACGCGGCCGGGATCAACCCGGAGATCCTCGGCGGCGCCCTGCACGCCGCCGAGCACGCCTCCATCGGCCTCCTCCCGCTGTTCGCCACCTGCGACCGGTGGGACATCGGCGGGGTCTCGATCCCGCTCCACCCGGACACGCTGCTGCCCACCGTCTTCGTCTACGACGGCCACCCCGGCGGCGCCGGATTCGCCGA
The DNA here is from genome assembly GCF_056436025.1 of Streptomyces sp. NPDC043853. Classification (NCBI taxonomy): domain Bacteria; kingdom Bacillati; phylum Actinomycetota; class Actinomycetes; order Kitasatosporales; family Streptomycetaceae; genus Streptomyces; species Streptomyces sp. NPDC043853. The sequence continues at coordinate 585,684 of NZ_JBWKDJ010000003.1, read as the reverse complement.
GCGGGCCTTCCGGACTGCCCGCCAGTGGCTGACCGCGACCCGGGACGCCATCGCCGCCTGCGAGTGCGAGGCCGGCTGCCCGTCCTGCATCCAGTCCCCCAAGTGCGGCAACGGCAACGACCCCCTGCACAAGCGCGGCGCCGTACGCCTTCTCAGCCGCCTCCTGGCAGGCGCACCCCCCGAGTAGCCCCGACCCGCTCCGCCGAGGTGTCTCCGGGCGGGCCCGCGCGCGAGCGGATGCGGACCGTGAACGGGCCGGCCGCGGCCTCGGCGGTGGCTTCCGCCGCCTCCCCTTCCACGGTGCACCGGGCCAACCGCGCGCCCTGGGCTTCCACCACCCTCCGGGCCGCCGCGCAGGCGGCCTGCGGGCCGTGCGCCCAGGCCGTGGCGGACGCCAGGGCGGCCAGGTCGGCGGCGGCCGCCGCCCGGTGCCGGGCCACCACGGCCTGGCCGAGCAGCAGCACGCCCCCGAAGACCGCGCCCAGCACCGTGGTCACGAGCGCCGCCCACACCGTCGCCGAGCCCCGGTCCCGGCTCACGGCGGCGGCCCCACACTGTCCTCGGCGAGCGCCACCGCCGCCGCTCCGAGCCGGACCGGCAGCCCGGCCGGCCCCGGGGCGGGCGCGGTCACCCGCACCCGCCAGAGGTCGCCCGTCCGCCGCACCTCCACCTCCGCCCCGTCCGGGGCGGCGGCCTTCGCCGCCGCCACCGCCTCCCCGGCCGGCTCGGACCGTGCCACCGCCCGGGCCCCCGCCCTGGCCGCGTCCACGCACCGGATCTGCGCGGCCGCCGCCATCAGAGCCCACACGAGCAACGCCGCGAAAAGCACCAGGGCCGGAATCACAAGAGCCGCCTCTGCCGTCACATATCCGCCGTCGCCCGTCGCATACCCGCCCTCATCGGGGGCCTCGGCGGGGACGCCGTTTCCGGGGCACCGGCCGTCCTCCTTTTGATCAGAACGGCACATCGAGTGCCTTCCCGATCGTCGCCTGAAGTGCCGACGAGACCACCTCGCTCGTGACGACCTTGTACAGAACCGCCGCGAACGCACAGGCGGCAATGGTCCCCATGGCGTATTCCGATGTCGACATTCCGGCGTCGCCGCCACGGCCGGCCAGTGCGCTCCGCAGCCGCGCCCAGATGATCCTCATGACAACCTCCTGTGAATTTCAGCTATTGATGTGATTTCAGTTGCCGGAGAGGAGACCGGAGGCCATTCCGATCACCACCGGCGCCACGCCCACGGCGAGAAAGGCGGGAAGGAAACACAGCCCCACCGGTGCGGTCACCAGAACCGCCGCCCGCTGGGCCCCGGCCGTCGCCCGCCGGGACCGCTCGTCCCGCAGGGCCGCGGCGATCCGGGAGACCGGCTCCGCCGAGGGCGCCCCCGTCCGGGCGGCTCGCTCCAGACAGTCCGCGAGGCCGGCGGCGCGCGGTATCTCCGCCAACCTCCCCCACGACGCTCCGGGTTCGCCGCCCAGCCGCAGCTCCGCCCCGGCCAGGGCCAGCCGCTCGCCCACCGGGCCACCCAACGACTCCCCCACCACTTCGGCCGCCTCCACCGGCCCGGCGCCGGCCGCCAGGCAGGCGGCCAACAGGTCCGCGGCGAAGGGCAGCTGACGCTCGGCCTCCCCCGGCGCCCACCGGGAGGCAGGCCCGAGCTCCCGCCGACGCCGCCACGGTGGCAACAGGCCCGGCACCCAGCACCGCGCGCGGTGCGGCGTCCGGCCCCGGCACGGCTCAGTGGAACCGGCGCCCTCCGCCCGGAGCGGCCCGCCCGCCCGGAACTGCCCGCCCGCACGGAGCGGCCCGCCAGTCCGGAGGAGCCCGCCCGCACGCCGCCGCACGGCCCGTCGCCGTATCCGTCCGGCCGCCGCCACGGCCACCCCCGCCGACACCGCCGCCAGCCACAACACTGTCCCCAGCCTGTGGATCCCGGATCCGTCCATCACCCCTCCCCCGCCCGCACGATCCGCCGGCACCACAGCAGCCCCAGCGCCTCCAGCACCCCACCCACCACCAGGCACCCCACTCCCAGCGGGCTGTGCAGCAAGACCCGCAACGGGTCCGCCCCCAGTCCCGTCCCGATCAGCAGCCCCACCAGCGGCAACAGGGCCAGCACCACCGTCGTCGACCGGGCGCCCGCCAACAGGGCCCGGAGCGACTCCGCCCGGTCCCGCTCCGCCCGCAAGGCGGCCTCCAGCCGCTCCAGCCCGGCGGCCAGGCCCGCACCCCCGTCCACCGAGACCCGCCAGCACGCCGCCATCCCGGCCAGCCCCTCAGCGCCGGGCTCCCGGGCCGCCTCCCGCAGCGCCCCGGGCACGTCCCCGCCGAAGGCCGCGGCAGCCAGTACCGCCGACTCCTCCGCCCCCGGCACGGCCGTCCGGCGTATCGCCGCGCCCAGCGCCTGCCCGGGCTGCGCACCCGACCGCAGCTCCCCCACGACCGAGCCGCACAGCGCCACCACCGCGGCCGCCCGCCCTTCGCGCTCCCGGGCCAGCCGCCGGGCCCGCAGCCGCCGCCTGAGCACCGGGACCGCGAGGACGCCCACCACCAGCGGAACCGGCGAGCGGCCCGCCAGGGACACCATCAGCCCGGCCGCGAGACACGCACCCTCCGGCCACCACCGGCCCGCCAAGGCCCGCAGCCCGGCCGCCCGCCGCTCCCATGGCGAACCCCGCGCCGGAACCCCCGGCCCCGCCCCGGACAGCAGCAGCCTCGCCCGCCCCGTCGGCCGACGGCCGCCGGCGAGCAGCCGGACCGCCACCCCGGCACACAGCACCGCGGTCAACCACGGGACCGCGGCCACCACCGACGACTCGCTCATCGCACACCCCCGAGCAGCGGCCGCAGTCGCTCCCAGCCCTGTTCCCGTACGAATCCCCGCGCCGCCCACCGCAGCGCCGGCACCGTGACCACCAGCCCGGCCGGATCCCGCTCCAGGACATGCACCTCGGCAACCCTGCGCCGGCCGCCGCGGTCCCGGGCGAGATGGATCACCAGGTCGAGGGCAGCGGCCAACTGGCTGTGCAGAGCGGCCCGGTCCAGCCCGGCCGAGGTACCCAGGGCCTCCAGCCGGGCCGGCACATGGGCCGCCGCGTTGGCGTGGACCGTGCCGCACCCGCCCTCGTGGCCCGTGTTGAGCGCGGCCAGCAGGTCCGCGACCTCCGCACCGCGCACCTCACCGACCACCAGCCGGTCGGGCCGCATCCGCAGGGCCTGCCGGACCAGGTCCGCCAGGGTGACCAGGCCCGCCCCCTCCTGGTTGGCCGGGCGGCTCTCCAGCCGGACCACGTGCGGGTGGTCCGGTCGCAGTTCGGCCGAGTCCTCGGCGAGCACGATCCGCTCCCCCGGTCCCACCAGCCCGAGCAGGGAGCTCAGCAGTGTGGTCTTCCCGGTGCCCGTTCCGCCGGAGACGAGGAAGGACAGCCGGGCCTCGACGATCGCCCGGAGCAGCCTGCGGCCGCCCGGCGGCAGGGTACCCGCGGCCGTCAGCTCGTCCAGGGTGAAGGCCCGGGGCCGCACCACGCGCAGCGAGAGACAGGCCGAGCCGACTGACACCGGAGGGAGCACAGCGTGCAGCCGGGTGCCGTCCGGCATCCGTGCGTCCACCCACGGCCGGGCGTCGTCGAGCCGCCGCCCGGCCACCGCGGCCAGCCGTTGTGCCAGCCGGCGCACCGCGTCCCCGTCGGCGAAGGTCACCCCGGTCAGCTCCAGGCCGCCGCCGCGGTCCACCCACACCCGGTCCGGAGCGGCCACCAGCACGTCCGTGACGGCGGGATCCGCGAGCAGCGGCTCCAGGGGGCCCGCGCCCACCAGCTCGGACCGCAACTCGGCTGCCGCACCGAGCACTTCGGTGTCTCCCAGCAGTCTTCCCTGGGCCCGCAACGCCGCCGCCACCCGGGCCGGGGTCGGATCGGCCCCGCTCTCCGCGAGCCGTGCCCGCACCGCGTCCAGAAGTCCCGTACTCATACCGGCACCCCCTGGCCCGCCCCGAGCGCGCGCCGCCAGAAGCCGTCGCAGAACCGGGCCAGCGGCCCCCAGACGAAGGTCCCCGGCGGCTCGCCCCGGGCCAGCCACTCGGACACCCCGAGCTCGACCGGCATTTCTCCCGCGAGCGGCAGCCGCAGCAGCCCGGCCACCTCGTCCGGGTCCAACTCGCCCGCCAGCCGGGCCCGGACGACCACCCGGACGTCGCGGGCGACCCCTTCCAGGGCGTCCGCGACCCTGCTCGCGGCCGCCACCGAACGCAGCTCGACCGGAACCACCATCAGCACCAGGTCCATCTGGGCGAGCGCCTCGGCCATCACCTCGTCCACCCGGCGGGGCAGGTCGGCCACCACCACCCCGCCGCGCCGCCGGGCCGCGGCCAGCACCGAACGCATCGCCGCGGGCGGCACCTGCACCCGTTTGCCCCGGTCCCAGCTGAGGAGCCGCAGCGAGTGCAGTTCGGGTAGGGACTCCTCCAGTGCTCCGGCCGCGACCCTGCCGCGCGAGGCGGCGAAGTCGGGCCAGCGCAGCCCCTCGGCCCCTTCCCCGCCGAGCAGCACGTCCAGCCCTCCGCCGAACGGGTCCCCGTCGACCAGCATGGTCCGCTCGCCGGACCGGGCGGCGGAGATCGCCAGGGCGCACGCGAGCGTGGATGCCCCGGCCCCGCCACTGCCGCCGATCACCCCCACGGTGAGGGCGGGCCGGCCCGCCCCCTCGGCCACGTCCGCGATCCTGTCGACCAGCCACTTCTCCGACTCCGGCAGCCACAGCACCTGTTCGGCGCCGAGTTCCACCGCCCGCTGCCACACCGCCGGGTCGTCGCGGTCCCGGCCCTCGGCCCGCCCGACGAGGAAGACCGCGCTCCGCCGGGGCGCGCCCCGCACCCGGCCGGCGACGTCCTCTCCGACCAGCACCAACGGGGCCTCGTCCCAGCCCGCGGAACCCGGCGACCCGCCCCCGGAGGACCCGTCGGAGCCAACCACTCCAACAGCCCCACTGGCCGCACCGACCACACCAGCCCCGACTGACCCGGCCGCCCCGCTTTGCTCTGGCACCGCATAGGACACATGCGGCTCGGCGCCTGCGGCTGCACACAACCGCAGCAGGTCGTCGAGGAGCACCGGGTCCTCGGTGATGATCAGCGGCCTGCCGGCACCGGATCCGGCCCGTTCCAGCAGTTCCCCGGATGTCGTTCCCACCACGATCTCCGCCCCCTTCTCACAGCAAATCCGACGACCACGCACTTCGCGGTCGGAATCACCGTGCCGCACCCCGCAAAAGGAAGTGGATCTTGCTCAAGAACTGTGGATAACGAGAAGCCTGTGAATAACCCGATCACCCTCGCGGACGAGTTCCACAGCGCTCCGGATCCACTACACAGAGTGACGAATCCGGGGGATCGAGGTCCGCTGCCACGCAGGCCCACGCAGGGCAGGAAGAGCCGGGGAGCGATCCCCCAGGGGCGGAATCCGGGGTGTCAACCGTGCCCGGACATGCGACGACCCCCGCCGGGGGGGGAGAGCGGGGGTCGTCCCCACGGCCGACTCGGGGGGGGAGGAGTCGGACCGGGTTAGCACGGTCGCGAACGATCCGTGACTTCCATGGTGTACCCGAGAGCCTTCTCAGGCAAACCCACGCGCCACACCTTACGCCGAATGGTGGGCGCATATGCTCGGCTCGTGGAAAACCAGTCCTTGTCGCACTCCTTGCCTCGCACTGCAGCCTTCTTCGACCTGGACAAGACGGTCATTGCGAAGTCGAGCACACTGACGTTCAGCAAGTCCTTCTACCAGGGCGGGCTGATCAACCGGCGGGCGGTCCTGCGCACCGCGTACACCCAGTTCATCTTCCTGGCCGGCGGTGCCGACCACGATCAGATGGAGCGGATGAGGGAGTACCTCTCCGCCCTCTGCAAGGGCTGGAACGTACAGCAGGTGAAGGAAATCGTCGCCGAAGCCCTGCACGACCTCATCGACCCGATCATCTACGACGAGGCGGCCTCGCTGATCGAGGCCCACCACACGGCCGGCCGCGACGTGGTGATCGTGTCCACGTCCGGAGCCGAGGTCGTCGAGCCGATCGGCGAGATGCTCGGCGCCGACCGCGTCGTCGCGACCCGGATGGTCGTCGGCGAAGACGGCTGCTTCACCGGCGAGATCGAGTACTACGCCTACGGCCCCACCAAGGCGGAGGCCGTCCGCCAACTGGCCGAGTCCGAGGGCTACGACCTCGCGCGCTGCTACGCGTACAGCGACTCGATCACGGACGTCCCGATGCTGGAGGCGGTCGGCCATCCGCACGCGGTCAACCCGGACCGGGCGCTGCGCAAGGAGGCGGTCGCCCGGGAGTGGCCCGTCCTCGTGTTCAACCGGCCGGTCCGGCTCAAGCAGCGGCTGCCCGCACTGTCGATGCCGGCCCGCCCTGCACTGGTCGCTGCGGCCGCGGTCGGCGCGGCCGCCGCCACGGCCGGGCTGGTCTGGTACGCGAACCGCCGCCGCGCCAACGCCCTCGCCTGAGTGTCCCGTCCGCCGGACGGCCCGTCGGCGCCCCTCCTGACCTGGGGCGACACGGGCCGTCCGATTCATCCCGGATGGGCCCTGAAAGTAAAGATGTGTGGCGAGGGGTACCACTTGCTCCTGAAGCGAGGTACAAAGGAGTCACGGCCCGCGAGACCGAAGAACATCCGAGAGGATCATCTTTAGAACGCAGCAAAGGCCCACGGACCGAACGCAGGACCGCTTGGCACCCACGCGACGTCGACCCGTCGATTACGGGCCAGCCGCACCAGGTAACCGGGCAGAGATCCCGACCTGATGGGCAAGTATCGAGGACGCTTGGTAACTGGGCGGAAATGCCAGCGGCGACACCATGAGCAGTACGGTGTCGCCGCAACCCGTTGTCCGGCGGAACAGGGCGCCCGGGCAGGACCGCGCCACCGCCCCGGCCCGGAGCCGTAGCCCGTAGCCTCAGGCCGCGCCGCGCTGCAGCGCCTCGCACACCGCCGTGGACTCCCGCACCCCGAGCTCGACCGCCTTCCCGCAGTGCGAGATCCAGGCCGCCACCCCCTCCGGGGTCCCGGAGACGTAGCCGTCCAGGGCCGCCAGGTACGCCGCCCGGCCCAGTTCCGCGTGGCCGACCTCGGCCGGGCAGATGGCCTTCGGGTCCAGGCCGCTGTTGATCAGCACGATCCGCTCGGCGGCCCGCGCCACCACCCCGTTGTACGAGCCGAACGGCCGCAGTGCCAGCAGCTCGCCGTGCACCACCGCCGCCGCGACCAGCGCCGGAGCCGCCCCGCCGGCGATCACCAGCTGCGAGAGGCCCTCCAGTCGGCCCGCCACCTCCTGCGCGCTCGGCAGCGGCAGTTCCACCAGCGGCTCGTCCACCGGCTCACCCGGCAGCCGCGGCCGGCCGACCGTGTCGCCCGGCACCGCGGAACCCGCCGCGACCAGGTGCAGCCGGGCCAGCACCCGGAGCGGCGACTGCCGCCAGATGCTCAGCAGCTGGCCCGCCTCGGCGGTCAGCCGCAGCGCCGCGCCCACCGTCCGCGCCTCGGGCTCGGTCCCGAAGTCGGTCCGGCGCCGGACCTCCTCCAGCGCCCAGTCCGCGCCCGACAGGGCCGCGCTGCCCCGCGCCCCGCGCAGCGCCGCCTCGGAGGAGATCTCGTTGCTGCGGCGGCGCATCACACGGTGGCCGTAGACCCGGTCCACGGCCTTGCGTACGGACTCCACGGACTCGGGCACGCCCGGCAGGCCCGCGAGGGCGGCGAGCGGATCGGCTGACGTACTCATAAGTAGGGAGCCTACGCACTGTGCCCCCGTAGCACCGACACCACCTTCGAGTGGTCTTCTTCACTCACTTCGACCACGAAGCGCAATCATCGCACTACGCTAGGTGAACATGAAGATCGCTTTCGTGGGAAAGGGCGGCAGCGGCAAGACGACGCTGTCCTCCCTCTTCATCCGCCACCTCGCCGCCAGTGGAGCCCCGGTCGTCGCGGTGGACGCCGACATCAACCAGCACCTCGGGGCCGCCCTCGGACTCACCGAGGCCGAGTCCTCCGCGCTGCCCGCCATGGGGGCCCATCTCCCGCTGATCAAGGAGTACTTGCGCGGCACCAACCCGCGCATCGCGTCCGCCGAGACGATGATCAAGACCACCCCGCCCGGCGCCGGGTCCCGCCTGCTGCGGGTGTGCGAGGACAACCCGGTCTACGAGGCGTGCGCCCGCCCGGTCCTCCTGGACGGGCCCGACACCGGCACCGGCGTGAGCGACGGGGCCCCAGGGGCCCGCGGAACCCACGGGGCCGACGGGGCCGGCGGCGGCAACGCGGTACGGCTCATGGCGACCGGGCCGTTCACCGAGTCGGACCTGGGGGTGGCCTGCTACCACTCGAAGGTCGGTGCGGTCGAACTCTGCCTCAACCACCTGGTCGACGGCCCGGACGAGTACGTGGTGGTCGACATGACCGCGGGCTCGGACTCGTTCGCCTCCGGCATGTTCACCCGCTTCGACATGACCTTCCTGGTCGCCGAGCCGACCCTCAAGGGGGTCTCCGTCTACCGCCAGTACAAGGAGTACGCACGGGACTTCGGCGTGGCGCTGCGGGTCATCGGCAACAAGGTGCAGGGGCCGGACGACATCGAGTTCCTGCGCGCGGAGGCCGGTGCGGACCTGCTCACCACCGTCGGGCACTCGGACTGGGTGCGCGCCATGGAGAAGGGCCGGCCGCGGCCGTTCGGGCTGCTGGAGGCGGAGAACCGGACGGCTCTGCGGCTGCTTCGGGAGGTGGCCGACGCCTCCTACGACCGGCGTGACTGGGCCCGGTACACCGAGCAGATGGTGCACTTCCACCTGCGGAACGCGGAGAGCTGGGGCAACGCCAAGACGGGGGCCGACCTGGCGGCGCAGGTCGACCCCGGGTTCGTCCTGGGCGAGCAGCGGACGGCTACTCCTCTTCCTGTTCGTCAGCCGGCGTGACCCCCCTGGGCGCCGCGGGAGCGCCCGGTGCCGGAGACGGCGCCGGGCCGGCGGCCAGGAACCTGGCCCAGCCCTCCTTCGGCGCCTCGCCGACGTCGAGCGTCCGCATCCACTCCACGTGCTTGGGGTCCTGGGCGTCCAGCCAGTCCACGAGTTCGCGGAACGGCACGCAGCGGACGTCCTTCTGGGCGCAGACGAACTTGATGGTCTCCTCGATGGCGCGCATGTACGTGCCGCCGTTCCAGGACTCGAAGTGGTTCCCGATGATCAGCGGCGCGCGGTTGCCCCGGTAGGCGCGGTCGAATGCCTGGACGAGCCCGTCGCGCATCTGGTTGCCCCAGTACTCGTGCTGCGCGGGGTCGCCCTGGGAGGTGGTGCCCGACTGGTTGACCATGAAGTTGTAGTCCATGCTCAGCGTCTCGATGGCCCGCCCGGGGATCGGGACCAGCTGGAGCGGGATGTCCCACAGCCCGTCCGTCTTCTTGGGCCACTTCTGCTTGCTGATGCCGCTGGAGTCGTAGCGGAAGCCGAGGTTCTTGGCCGCGAGCATGAAGTTCTTCTGGCCTTCGAGACAGGGGGTGCGGGCGCCGATGAGCTCCTTGTCGTAGTCGAAGGGGAGGGCCTTCTCCTGCTGCAGTCCGGAGTTGCCCTTCCAGTTCTTGACGAAGGTCTTGGCCTGCTGGATCTCGCTCCGCCACTCCTCGACCGACCAGGTGCCGACCCCGCCCTCGGGTCCGCAGAAGTGGCCGTTGAAGTGGGTGCCGATCTCGTTGCCCTCCAGCCAGGCCTCGCGGATCTGGGTGGCGGTGGACCGGATGCCCTCCAGGTCGCCGAAGCCGATGTCGGAGCGGCCGGGCTCGTGCTGGGGTCCGGCGTAGAGGGAACGCTTCTCCTCCGGGAGCATGTACACCCCGCTGAGGAAGTAGGTCATCCGGGCGTTGTGCTCCTTGCCCACCCGGCGGAAGTGGGAGAAGAGCTTCTGACTGTCCTCTCCGGCGCCGTCCCACGAGAACACCACGAACTGCGGCGGCGTCTCGCCGGGCTTGAGCCTCTCCGGCTTCCGTACGTTCGGCTGCGGGCCGGTGTACGAGGTGGACCCGTCGCCGATCAGCCGCAGCACACTGCCGGGTGCCTCCGGCGCCCCGGCGCCCTGCTTCGGGCCGTTCCGGCCCGCGCCCCGGTCCTTGCCGGACTCCGAGCTGCAGCCGGCGACGCCCAGGACCAGGGCCGCGGCGACCAGACTGCCGGCGATCTTCGTTTTGGCGGCCGTCATTCGTCCACCTCTCCTCGCTGACGCTGCTTCCGCGCCGCAACGTCCCACGCGGGCGTCTTTTATGAATGTGTGACAAGCCGGAAAAAATGCTTATTCACCCTCGCGAGGGAACTTGTGGACCATTTGCCCGCTTTGTCGAGCAATCGCCTTTACTCTCCATTACCATCCATTTACCGAGTGTTGAGACTCCCGCCGCTTCACCCTCCGTGCCCAGAGGAGACGGGACCTATGACCAACCCCCGCACCGCGGACCTCTCCGCATCCCTGACCGTCTTTCTGATCGCCTTGCCGCTCTCGCTCGGCATCGCCCTGGCCACCGGCGCACCGCTCCAGGCGGGGCTGGTGGCCGCGGCGGCCGGCGGGATCGTCGCCGGGCGGTTCGGCGGCGCACCGCTCCAGGTGAGCGGTCCGGCCGCCGGACTCACCGTCGTCACGGCCGAGTTGATCCAGCACTACGGATGGCGCACGACCTGCGCCATCACCGTGCTCGCCGGCGTCTGCCAGCTGGGCCTCGCCCTCCTGCGCACCGCCCGGTCCGCGCTGATGGTCAGCCCGGCCATCGTCCACGGCATGCTCGCCGGCATCGGCGTGACCATCGCGCTCGCCCAGCTGCACATCGTGCTCGGCGGCACCCCGCAGAGCTCGCCCGTGGCCAACGTCCTCGGGCTGCCCGGCCAGTTGGCCGACCCGCATCCGGCCGCGCTCGGCATCAGCGTGCTGACCCTGGCCGTCCTGCTCGCCTGGCCCCGGCTGCCCGGCCGCGCCGGCCGCCTCCTCGGCCGGGTGCCTCCGGCCCTCGCCGCGGTGGCGACGGCCACCGTGCTCGCCACCGTGGCCGGGCTCAGCCTGCCCCGGGTGGACCTCCCCTCCTGGAGCAGCCACGCGCTGCCCGGACTGCCCGAGGGCCCGGTGCTGGGCATCGTCGCGGCCGTTCTGACGATCACCCTCGTGGGCAGCGTGGAATCCCTGCTGTCCTCCGTGGCCACCGACAAACTGATCGCGACCGAGCGCGGCACGGAGAACCGCCCGCCGCGCGCCGATCTCGACCGCGAACTGCGCGGCCAGGGCGCGGCGAACATCGTGTCCGGCGCGCTCGGCGGACTGCCCGTCACCGGCGTGGCGGTGCGCAGCGTGGCGAACGTGAAGTCCGGTGCGGTCAGCCGGCGGTCATCGATGCTGCACGGTCTGTGGATCGTGCTCGCGGCCGCCCTGCTGGTGCCGGTGCTGGACCTGATCCCGCTGGCCGCCCTCGCCGCGCTGGTCATGGCGGTCGGCATCCAGATGGTCAACATCACCCACATGCGGAGCGTCACCCGTCACCGCGAGTTCCTCGTCTACGTGACCACCGTGGTGGCCGTGGTGCTGGGCGGGGTGCTGGAGGGCGTCGCGATCGGCATCGCGGTCGCGGTGGCCGTGGCCCTGCACCGGCTGGCCCGGACCCGGATCACCGTGGACGAGGCCGACGGGGTGTACCAGGTGCGGGCGCGCGGACAGCTGACCTTCCTGGCGGTGCCCCGGCTGAGCCGGGTGCTGGGACAGATCCCGCACCAGACGCACACGGTGATCGAGCTGGACGGCTCGTTCATGGACCACGCGGCCTACGAGACCCTGCAGGACTGGCAGGACTCCCACGTGGCGCACGGTGGCTCGGTGGAGGTGACGGGCAGGTCCCTGGCCCGGCCCGGCGAGCACCAGGTCGTGGGCCCGCGCGGGGCACACCAGTGCTGCCGGCCCTGGACGCCCTGGCAGAACCACTGCGACCAGCGCACGGCCGAACCGGCCGCCGAACCGCTGAGCGGCGGGGGCCGGCTGGCCAGCGGGATCGGCGTGTTCCAGCGGGACACCGCCCCGCGGGTCCGCGAGGAACTGGCCCGGCTGGCGCGCGAGGGGCAGCGCCCCTCCCAGCTGTTCCTGACCTGCGCCGACTCCCGGCTGGTCACGAGCATGATCACCTCCAGTGGCCCCGGTGACCTGTTCACCGTCCGCAACGTCGGCAACCTGGTGCCGCTGCCGGGCGCCGAGTCCGGGGACGACTCGGTGGCCGCCGCCATCGAGTACGCCGTGGACGTGCTCAAGGTCGACAGCATCACCGTGTGCGGGCACTCCGGATGCGGGGCGATGCAGGCGCTGCTCAACTCCTCCCCCGGGATGCCGACGACCCCGCTGCGCCGCTGGCTGCGTCACGGGCGGCCGAGCGTGGAGCGGATGGTCAGCCGGCACCACGCCTGGGCGCGGATCTCCGGCCGTCTGCCCGCGGACGCGGTGGAGCAGCTCTGCCTGACCAACGTCGTCCAGCAGCTGGAGCACCTGCGGCAGCACGAGGCGGTGGCGCGCCGGCTGGCCGAGGGGACGCTGGAGCTCCACGGGATGTACTTCCACGTGGGTGAGGCGCAGGCGTACCTGCTCTCCGAGGGGCAGGACTTCTTCGACTGCCGGGTCTTCGACAGCGTGACGCCCGCGGCCCGCCGGGGGTCGCCGGAGGCCGCCGCGGCTTCCGCGTGAACCGCTACGCTCCCTGATCCGTGCAACCGTACGGCCCCTTCCTGCGCCCTGCAGTGGGAAGGGGCCGTACGCGTCCCCGAGCGGCCCGTTCCGGCGCCCTCGGCCGCGGCCACCAGCACCGATTCGGCCGCCCGGCCTATAGGTCTAAACCAATTTTACGGTTACCCCTTGTCACCGGGGCGTCCGCCTGATGAGCTATGCCCGGGGACACAACGGACACCCTGGGAAAGGGAGATGTCGTGAGCAACGAAAGCCTGGCCAACCTCTTGAAGGAGGAGCGGCGATTCGCGCCGCCCGCCGCGCTCGCCGCCGCCGCGAATGTCACGGAGCAGGCGTACGAGCAGGCGGACGCCGACAGGCTGGGCTTCTGGGCCGAGCAGGCCCGGCGGCTGACCTGGGCCGCCGAGCCGACCGAGACGCTCGACTGGACCAACCCGCCCTTCGCCAAGTGGTTCGCGGACGGCACGCTGAACGTCGCCTACAACTGCGTGGACCGGCACGTCGAGGCCGGCCACGGCGACCGGGTCGCCATCCACTTCGAGGGCGAGCCCGGCGACAGCCGCGCGATCACCTACGCGCAGCTCAAGGACGAGGTCTCGCGGGCCGCGAACGCCCTCACGGAGCTGGGCGTGCAGGCCGGCGACCGGGTCGCCGTCTACCTGCCGATGATCCCCGAGGCCGTCGTCGCGATGCTGGCCTGCGCCCGCGTCGGCGCCGCCCACTCGGTGGTCTTCGGCGGCTTCTCCGCCGACGCCGTCGCCTCCCGCATCCAGGACGCCGACGCCAAGCTGGTCATCACCGCCGACGGCGGCTACCGGCGCGGCAAGCCGAGCGCCCTCAAGCCGGCCATCGACGAGGCCGTGGCCAAGTGCCCGCAGGTCAAGAACGTGCTGGTGGTGCGGCGTACCGGCCAGGAGACCGAGTTCACCGAGGGCCGCGACGTCTGGTGGCACGAGCTCGTCGGCCGCCAGTCCACCGAGCACGCCCCGCAGGCCTTCCCGGCCGAGCACCCGCTCTTCATCCTGTACACGTCCGGGACCACGGGTAAGCCCAAGGGCATCCTGCACACCTCCGGCGGCTACCTCACCCAGGCGGCGTACACCCACCACGCGGTCTTCGACCTCAAGCCGGAGACCGACGTCTACTGGTGCACGGCCGACATCGGCTGGGTGACCGGCCACTCGTACATCGTCTACGGCCCGCTGGCCAACGGCGCCACCCAGGTCATGTACGAGGGCACCCCGGACACCCCGCACCAGGGCCGGTTCTGGGAGGTCGTGCAGAAGTACGGCGTCACCATCCTCTACACCGCGCCCACCGCCATCCGGACGTTCATGAAGTGGGGAGACGACATCCCCGCCAAGTTCGACCTGTCCTCGCTGCGCGTGCTGGGGTCGGTCGGCGAGCCCATCAACCCCGAGGCGTGGATCTGGTACCGCAAGCACATCGGCGCGGACCGCTGTCCGATCGTGGACACCTGGTGGCAGACCGAGACCGGCGCCATGATGATCTCCCCGCTGCCCGGCGTGACGGAGACCAAGCCGGGCTCCGCGCAGCGCCCGCTGCCCGGCATCTCCGCGACCGTGGTGGACGACGAGGCCCGCGAGGTGCCGAACGGCGGGGGCGGCTACCTGGTGCTGACCGAGCCGTGGCCGTCGATGCTGCGCACCATCTGGGGTGACGACCAGCGGTTCATCGACACCTACTGGTCGCGTTTCGAGGGGAAGTACTTCGCCGGCGACGGCGCCAAGAAGGACGACGACGGCGACATCTGGCTGCTCGGCCGGGTCGACGACGTGATGCTGGTGTCCGGCCACAACATCTCGACCACCGAGGTCGAGTCGGCCCTGGTCTCGCACCCGGCGGTGGCCGAGGCGGCCGTGGTCGGCGCCGCCGACGAGACCACCGGCCAGGCGATCGTCGCCTTCGTGATCCTGCGCGGCAGCGCCTCGGAGAACGACCAGCTCGTGGCCGAGCTGCGCAACCACGTCGGCGCCACCCTCGGGCCGATCGCCAAGCCCAAGCGCGTCCTGCCGGTCGCCGAGCTGCCCAAGACCCGGTCCGGCAAGATCATGCGCCGTCTGCTGCGCGACGTGGCCGAGAACCGCGAGCTGGGCGACGTCACCACGCTGACCGACTCCTCGGTCATGGACCTCATCCAGACCAAGCTGCCCTCCGCGGCGTCCGAGGACTGACGGCTCCGGAGGGCTGAGAGCCTCCGGGCCGACGGCTTCCGGGGGCCGACCCACCCACTAGGTAGGAAAGGGGCATCCGGCGCACATAGCGCCGGATGCCCCTTTCCTGCTTAAAGTGTGATCAACACACGACTCCGCGCTACGCCCTGTAAAGTATTGAACGAGTAAATACTTAAGAGGTGTGCCGGGAAGTCTGGTCGGCAAGAACGTTTGGCCTGCCCATCGACCGACCGGAGGTGCCCACCGTGGCCGCGCCCAGCCCCACCGACCACACGAGCCGCAAGCTCCTGGGCAGGCTCTCGCTGCCCGAGCGCCAGTACGTGGTCGACGCCCTGCGCGCCGAGACCGTCGGCGGCGTGCTCCTCCTGGTGGCCGCGGTCGCCGCGCTGATCTGGGCGAACACCCCCGGCATCAGCGAGAGCTACCGCACCGTCCGCGACTTCCACTTCGGTCCCGCCGCCCTCGGCCTGGACCTGTCGGTCCAGCACTGGGCCGCCGAAGGCCTGCTCGCGATCTTCTTCTTCGTGGCCGGCATCGAACTCAAGCGCGAGCTCGTCGCGGGCGACCTCCGTGATCCCAGGGCAGCCGCCCTCCCGGTGATCGCCGCCATCTGCGGCATGGCCGCCCCCGCCCTCGTCTACACCGTGGTCAACCGGACCGCCGGCGGCTCCATGGCCGGCTGGGCGGTCCCGACCGCCACCGACATCGCCTTCGCGCTCGCCGTCCTCGCGGTCATCGGCACCTCCCTGCCGTCCGCCCTGCGCGCCTTCCTGCTCACCCTGGCCGTGGTCGACGACCTCTTCGCCATCATCATCATCGCGGTGTTCTTCACCGCGAGGATCGACTTCCTGGCCCTCGGCGGTGCCCTCGCCGGCCTCGTCCTGTTCTGGTTCCTGCTCCGCAAGGGCGTCCACGGCTGGTACGTCTACGTCCCGCTCGCCCTGGTCATCTGGGGCCTGATGTACAACAGCGGGGTCCACGCCACCATCGCCGGCGTCGCCATGGGCCTGATGCTCCGCTGCACCCGCCGGGAGGGCGAGGAGCACTCCCCAGGCGAGCACATCGAGCACCTGGTCCGGCCCGTCTCCGCCGGTCTCGCCGTACCGCTCTTCGCCCTGTTCTCCGCCGGTGTCTCGCTCTCCGACGAGGCGATCACACAGGTCTTCACCCGGCCCGAGACCCTCGGCGTGGTCCTCGGCCTGGTCGTCGGCAAGACCCTCGGCATCTTCGGCGGAACCTGGCTGGCCGCCCGCTTCACCAGCGCCTCCCTCAACGAGGACCTCGCCTGGCCGGACGTCTTCGCCGTCGCCTCCCTCGCCGGCATCGGGTTCACCGTCTCCCTCCTGATCGGCGAACTCGCCTTCGCGGGTGACGACGTCCTCACCGACGAGGTGAAGGCCGCCGTCCTGATCGGCTCGCTGATCGCCGCGGTCTTCGCCTGCGTCCTGCTCAAGCTCCGCGACCGCACGTACCGGGCACTGACGGAGGCGGAGGACCGCGACGACGACCGCGACGGCATCCCGGACATCTACGAGGAGCACAACCCCGCGTACCACCTGCGGATGGCGAAGATCTACGAGGAGAAGGCCGCCGAACACCGCCGCCGGGCCGAAGCGGCGGCCGGGTCCAGCACCGACAGCAGTCGTCCGGCATGATCTGAGTGACGACAGGACGCGAAGACATGAGGAGAGTGCGATGAGCGCAACGGACCAAGGGGCACAGGGGGCCGAGCGCACGCTCGGCCAGCTGGTCGCCTCGGCCACGGCCGAGATGTCCGCCCTGGTGCACGACGAGATCGCGCTCGCCAAGGCCGAGATCCGCGAGGACGTCAAGCGGGTGGGCGTCGGCGGCACGGCCTTCGGCGTCGCGGGCACGCTGGCCCTGTTCTCGCTCCCCGTGCTGAGCTTCGCGGCCGCCTACGGCATCCACAACCTGGGCCTCGGCCTCGCCTGGTCCTTCCTGATCGTGGGCGTCGCCTTCCTCCTGGTCGCGGCCCTGCTCGGGTGGATCGCCGTCGCCAAGTTCAAGAAGGTCAAGCCGCCGGAGAAGACCATCGCCTCGGTCAAGCAGACCGCTGCCGTGATCCAGACGGTCAAGCCGCACCCGCGGCCGGTCAGTGACAGGGCTGTGGGTGTGGCACGCTCGTCGTCATGACAGCGACCGCCCCCGATCCCAGCACCCCGCCCACCGCCGCGTCCGCGGTCCGGATCGGCATCCCCGGCGACCGTGAGGTGATCCACCGGGACGTCGCCGCCAACGGGGCGCGGTTCCACGTCGCCGAGCTGGGGGACGGGCCGCTGGTCCTGCTGCTGCACGGCTTCCCGCAGTTCTGGTGGACCTGGCGCTACCAGCTGACCGCACTCGCCGACGCCGGCTACCGCGCGGTGGCCATGGACCTGCGCGGGGTCGGCGGCAGCGACCGCACCCCGCGCGGGTACGACCCCGCGAACCTCGCCCTGGACATCACCGGCGTCGTACGGTCCCTCGGCGAGCCGGACGCCGCCCTCGTCGGCCACGACCTGGGCGGCTACCTGGCCTGGACGGCGGCCGTGATGCGGCCCAAGCTGGTGCGCCGGCTGGTGGTCTCCTCGATGCCGCACCCGCGCCGCTGGCGGTCGGCGATGCTCTCCGACTTCGCGCAGAGCCGCGCCGGCTCCCACATCTGGGGCTTCCAGCGGCCGTGGATCCCGGAGCGGCGCCTCCAGGCGGACGACGGGGCGCTGGCGGCCGAACTCATCCGCGAGTGGTCGGGGCCGCGACCGCCCGAGGAGGAGGCGCTCCAGGTGTACCGCCGGGCCATCTGCATCCCGTCCACGGCGCATTGCTCGATCGAGCCGTACCGATGGATGGTGCGCTCCCTGGCGCGTCCCGACGGGTTCCAGTTCAACCGGCGGATGAAGCGCCCGGTGCGGGTGCCGACCCTGCACCTGCACGGCTCGCTGGACCCGGTCATGCGGACCCGCAGCGCGGCCGGTTCGGGCGAATACGTCGAAGCTCCTTACCGCTGGCGGCTGTTCGACGGCCTCGGGCACTTCCCGCACGAGGAGGACCCGACGGCCTTCTCCACCGAACTCGTCAACTGGCTGAAGGACCCCGAGCCCGACCGCTGACCGGCCACTGACCGGCCGCCGGCCGACCGCTGACCGGCGGCCGGCGGTTGGCGCACTCGTCGCACACCCGTCCCACAACCGTTCACATGCCCGGCGCATAGGCCAATTGGCCGCCCCCAAGGCGGTTACGGACCTTGGGGCACGGGCAGACGTCGGAGTATGGGCTGGACGCACGACTACGGTGACTCCGCACGCGAAACCCGCCCGGCCGCCGCGCCGGGCAGCCACAAGAGGGTCGGCCAGAGAGGCCACGACCCCCACCTCGGGATTCCGCGCATCCTGCGCCGCCGGGCCCGCTGGGTCTCGGCCCGCCTGCGGCACCAGCGCACGTAGACCGCAGCTCTCCGGTTCGTGCCGGACCCGGCCCGCGCCCCGGCAGCAGGCCGGGGCGCAGGCCGGATCAGAGGGCGCAGCCCTGGCTGTCGACCCGCTGCTGGGCCGTGGCGCCGAACCGGATGTCGTCGCGGATCTCGTCCACCGTCAGCGCGTAGCCGGTGTTCCGGTCGTCGAGGGACTTCGCGAAGACCACCCCGTACACCTTGCCGTCGGGCGTGAGCAGCGGGCCTCCGGAGTTGCCCTGACGGACCGTCGCGTAGAGCGAGTACACGTCGCGGCGCACGGTGCCGCGGTGGTAGATGTCCGGGCCGTTGGCGTTGATCCGGCCGCGCACCCGCGCGGAGCGCACGTCGTACGAGCCGTTCT
Source organism: Streptomyces sp. NPDC043853 (assembly GCF_056436025.1). NCBI lineage: Bacteria > Bacillati > Actinomycetota > Actinomycetes > Kitasatosporales > Streptomycetaceae > Streptomyces > Streptomyces sp. NPDC043853. The sequence continues at coordinate 566,935 of NZ_JBWKDJ010000003.1, read as the reverse complement.
CCGGGAAGCCGGCCACGATGGCATCACTGCCGCCCGTGGCGTCCTCCTCGGTGAACTCCAGCGGCGGCGCCTTCAGCTTGGGCACGTCCAGGACGGCGATGTCGCGCTCCCAGTCGTAGAGCACGACCTTGCCGTCGTACAGCCGGCCCTCGCCGCCGATCTGCACGGTCGGTTCGACCACGCCGCCGACCACGTGCGCGTTGGTCATCACCTTGCCCGGCGCGAAGACGAAGCCGGTGCCTTCGAGGACCTTGCTGCAACTGGGCGCGGTGCCCACCACCTTGACGATGGACCGCTTGGCCGCTTCGGCGACCGGGCCGCTCGCGAGGGCCGGATCGGGCGGCTGCACCTCGGTGATGGGCTCGTTCGAGAACGGGCTGAACACCTGCGGGAAGCCGTTGCGGGCGAGGGTGGAGCTGAAGTTGGAGAACCAGGTGTCGGCCTGGTCCGGCAACACCCGGGACACGCCGAGCAGCACCTTGGAGTTGCGTACTTCCTTGCCCAGCGTGGGAAGTGACGTACCGGCGAGGGCGGAGCCGATCAGCCAGGCCACCAGGAGCATGGCCACCACGTTGACCAGCGCGCCGCCGGTCGCGTCGACCACCCGCGCCGGCGACCAGGTGATCTGCCGTCGGAGCCGGTTGCCCAGGTGGGTGGTGAAGGCCTGCCCCACCGAGGCGCAGACGATGATCACCACCACGGCCGCGATCACCACCGGGGTGGAGACCTGGCTCCCGTTGTCGGTCGCCTTGTCCCAGACCAGCGGGATCAGGGACACGGCGATGAGGCCGCCGCCGAGGAAGCCGATCACCGACAGGATGCCGACGACGAACCCCTGGCGATAGCCCACGATCGCGAACCACACGGCGGCGACCAGCAGCAGGATGTCCAGCACGTTCACGTGGGCCACCGTCTCATGCGCGCCAGTCGAGCGGGACCTCACGTGATCGGTCCCACGGCTTTTCCCAACCCGCGAAGTGCAGTAGCCGGTCGATCACTCCGGCGGTGAAACCCCAGACCAGAGCGGATTCGACGGTGAAGCCGGGGCCGTGGTGGCCGCTCGGATGAACCACCGTGACCCGGTGCGCCGGGTCCGTGAGATCCGCCACGGGCACGGTGAACACGCGCGCGGTCTCGGCGGGATCGACGGCACCGACCGGACTGGGAGAGTGCCACCAGCCCAGGACGGAGGTGACGACGAACTGGCTGACCGGGATGTACAGGCTCGGCAGCACGCCGAACAGCTGCACCCCGGCCGGGTCCAGCCCGGTCTCCTCCTGGGCCTCTCGCAGCGCGGCGCGGAGCGGCCCGGTGGTGCGCGGGTCGCCGTCCTCGGGGTCGAGCGCGCCGCCGGGGAAGGAGGGCTGTCCGGCGTGCGAGCGGAGGCTGCCGGCCCGCTCCATCAGGAGCAGCTCCGGCCGACCGTCCGCGCCCTCCCCGAACAGGATGAGGACGGCGGACTGGCGGCCGCGGCCGTCGGAGGGCGGCAGGAACCGGCTGAGCTGCTGCGGCTGCACGGTACGGGCCGCCCGGGCGACGGGCTCCAGCCACTCCGGCAGTCCGGCCGTGCGCAGGACGACGCCGTCGTCCTCGTACGTCGCCCTGTGCGCGGCCCGGCGCACCTCGTCGGCGGCTACGGCCCGGTCCGTGAGCCCGCTCCGGTCGGCTCCTGTCATACGCACCCCGTTCTTCGTTCTGCATGCTGCGTGCTGCGTGCTGCCCGTACCCGCAGCAACGCGGGCCGGTGCCTGATTCGTTCCGCCCGGGACCCACCCCGGCCGGCCCTCCCTGCCCGCTACGACGCGGAGCCGCCCAGGGGCGGTGCCGGCGTGCCCGGATAATCCGGGGGCGGGCTCAGCCGCTGGCCCGGGTAGCCGCCCATCTCGTACTTGAGCAGCTTCTTGGCCTTCTCCGGGTCCGTCTCGCCCTCCCCGTAGGCCGGGCAGAGCGGTGCGATCGGGCAGGCTCCGCAGGCCGGCTTGCGGGCGTGGCAGATCCGGCGGCCGTGGAAGATCACCCGGTGCGAGAGCATGGTCCACTCGCTCTTGGGGAAGATCGCGCAGATCTCCGCCTCGACCTTCTCCGGGTCCTCCTGCTCGGTCCACTTCCACCGGCGGACCAGCCGCCCGAAGTGGGTGTCCACGGTGATCCCGGGGACCCCGAACGCATTGCCGAGGACCACGTGCGCCGTCTTCCGGCCCACGCCCGGCAGCTTGACCAGGTCCTCCAGCCGGCCCGGCACCTCGCCGCCGAAGTCGTCGCGGAGCGAGGCGGACAGCCCCATCAGGGCCTTCGCCTTCATCCGGAAGAACCCGGTCGGCCGGATGACCTCTTCCAGTTCCTCCGGTACGGCCGCCGCCATGTCCTCCGGGGTCGGGTACTTCGCGAAAAGGGCCGGGGTGGTCTGGTTCACCCGGAGATCGGTGGTCTGTGCGGACAGGACCGTGGCGACGAGCAGCTCGAAGGGATTCCGGAAGTCGAGCTCCGGATGGGCGTAGTAGTAGACCTCGCCCAGCTCACGATTGATGCGCCGGGCGCGGCGGACCATCGCGAGGCGGGATTCCGTTTTGGTCTTTCCCACAGGCTTCTTGGGGGAAGCTTTGCCCTGCGGGCGGGTCTGGGCCGCGGTCGCCTCCTGTTCGCCCACAGCTGAATCGCGGGCCGCGGTCACTCGCGCGGACCCCTTGGCCTGTGCTCTCACCGGCTTATTGGACACTCCGCCAGCCTAAGCCCGGGCGATGACACCCGGCCGGACCTCCGGTAACACCACCCAGCACACCCGTACGTCCGGCATCCTTGTGATTGATCGCACTGTTTGAACCGTCCGGCAAAATGGGGAGCACGGTCCCCTGAGCTGGTCGACATAGGAGAGAGACTCGTGGACGACGTTCTGCGGCGCGCCCCGCTCTTCGCGGCGCTCGATGATGAGCAGGCCGCGGAGCTCCGCGCCTCCATGGGCGAGGTGACCCTCGCACGCGGTGACGCCCTGTTCCACGAGGGCGACCCCGGTGACCGGCTGTACGTGGTCACCGAGGGCAAGGTGAAGCTGCACCGCACCTCCCCCGACGGCCGCGAGAACATGCTGGCGGTGCTCGGCCCCGGTGAGCTCATCGGCGAGCTGTCGCTCTTCGATCCGGGCCCGCGCACGGCGACCGCCACCGCGCTGACCGAGGTCAAGCTGCTCGGCCTGGGCCACGGCGACTTGCAGCCGTGGCTGAACGCCCGCCCGGAGGTGGCCACGGCCCTGCTGCGCGCCGTCGCCCGCCGCCTCCGCAAGACCAACGACCAGATGTCCGACCTGGTCTTCTCCGACGTCCCGGGCCGTGTGGCCCGTGCCCTCCTGGACCTGTCGCGCCGCTTCGGCGTGCAGTCCGAGGAAGGCATCCACGTCGTGCACGACCTGACGCAGGAGGAGCTGGCGCAGCTCGTCGGCGCCTCCCGCGAGACGGTGAACAAGGCGCTGGCCGACTTCGCCGGCCGTGGCTGGCTCCGCCTGGAGGCGCGTGCCGTGATCCTGCTGGACGTGGAGCGGCTGGCGAAGCGGTCGCGCTGACGCGGTCCGGCCGTGTGGCTGTACGTCGTGTGAGGGGGTCCTGCCCGGGCTGGGCGGGACCCCTCGCGCGTTCCGAGCTCGGCCCCGACCCCGTCAGCCGGAGCGGGGCACAGGCACACGCTGCGCGGCCGGCGCGGGCCGGTGTGCCGTGTGCCCACACGGCCGCGTAAACCGCACGGCCCGGCCTACTCCGGGCCGCCCGGGATCAGGCCGTGCTCGCGCAGGTACTCCAGCTGGGCCCGTACGGACCACTCCGCGGCCGGCCACAGGGACCGGTCCACGTCGGCGTAGACGTGCGCCACGACCGCCTCGGGGGTGGCGAAACCGTTCTCCACCGCGGTCTCCACCTGGGCCAGCCGGTGCGCGCGGTGCGCGAGGTAGAACTCCACCGCGCCCTGCGCGTCGTCCAGCACCGGCCCGTGGCCGGGCAGCACCGTGTGCACCCCGTCGTCCACCGTGAGGGACCGCAGCCGGCGCAGGGAGTCCAGGTAGTCGCCCAGCCGGCCGTCGGGGTGGGCCACCACCGTGGTGCCGCGCCCGAGGATGGTGTCGCCGGTGAGCACCGCCCGGTCCGCGGGCAGGTGGAAGCAGAGCGAGTCCGCGGTGTGCCCCGGGGTGGGGACCACCCGCAGCTCCAGGCCGCCGACCCGGACGGTCTGCCCGGCCGCCAGACCCTCGTCACCCAGCCGCAGCGCCGGGTCGAGGGCCCGCACCTTGGTCCCGGTGAGCTCGGCGAACCGGCCGGCCCCCGCGGCGTGGTCGGGGTGGCCGTGGGTGAGCAGGGTGAGGGCGATCCGCTTGCCGGCCCGCTCCGCGGTGTCGATGACGGCGCGCAGGTGGGCCTCGTCCAGCGGGCCCGGGTCGATCACCACGGCGAGCTCGGAGCCCGGCTCGGAGACCAGCCAGGTGTTGGTGCCGTCGAGCGTCATCGCGGACGGGTTCGGGGCCAGCACGTTGACCGCACGGGCCGTGGCCGGCCCGGAGGCGACCACTCCGCGGGGCTGCCCCGGCAAGGCTCCGGCATTCGTCATGGTGTGCCTCCCGCGGGTCCCACGCGCTTGGTGAACTCGTCGTGACCGGGCCAGCTGAGCACCACCCCGCCGTCCTCCCCGAGCGCGGCGCGGGCCAGCACCGGGGTGAGGTCCTGGCCGGCAGCCGCGGCGAGGGCCGCGGCGGCGGTGCCGTACGGCTCCAGGGAGCGCAGGGTCGCGATGGTGGGCGGCATCATCAGCAGCTCGCCCTTGTCGTAGCCGGCGGCCGCGTCGGCCGGGCGGGTCCACACCGTCCGGTCGGCCTCGGTGGAGGCGTTGCGGGTGCGCTGCCCCTCGGGCAGGGCGGCGACGAAGAACCAGGTGTCGTAGCGGCGCGGCTCGAACTCCGGGGTGATCCAGCGGGCCCAGGCGCCCAGCAGGTCGGAGCGGAGGACCAGCCCGCGGCGGTCGAGGAACTCGGCGAAGGAGAGCTCCCGCGCGACCAGGGCCCGGCGGTCGGCCTCCCAGTCGTCACCGGTGAGGTCGGGGATGAGGGTGCCGTCGGCGGGGCCGGCCAGCAGGACGCCGGCCTCCTCGAAGGTTTCGCGGACCGCCCCGCAGACGATCGCCTGGGCGGTGCGGGCATCCGTACCGAGCCGGTCCGCCCACTCCTCCAGGGAAGGGCCGGCCCAGCCGATGCGGTGGTCCTCGTCGCGCGGGTCGACGCCGCCCCCGGGGTAGGCGTACGCGCCGCCGGCGAAGGCCATGGAGGCGCGCCGGCGCAGCATGTGGACGACGGGGCCCTCGGACGTGTCGCGGAGCAGCATCACCGTGGCGGCGCGCTTGGGCGGGACCGGGGTGAGGGAGCCGTCGGCCAGGGCCCGGATCCGGTCGGGCCATTCCGGCGGGTACCACTGGCCTCCGGCGGGGGTGGCGGCGGGGGCGTGCTCGCGCTTCGACATGGCCGGATGCTACGACCATCCGGGCCGATGTTCGAGACCTCACCGCCGCGGGGGCCCGCACCCCGCCCCGGTGCGGGCCCCGTGTACGGGCCGGCCGGCGGTGTGCGGGTCGGCCCGCGATGACCGGGGTCAGCCGGCGATCTCGACCTGGAGCTCGACCTCGACCGGCGCGTCCAGCGGGAGGACCGCCACGCCGACGGCGCTGCGGGCGTGCACGCCCTTCTCGCCGAAGACCTCGCCCAGCAGCTCGCTGAAGCCGTTCAGCACGCCCGGCTGGCCGGTGAAGTCGGGGGCCGAGGCGACGAAGCCGACGACCTTGACGATCCGCGCGACCTTGTCCAGGTCACCGATGACCGACTTGACCGCGGCCAGGGCGTTGAGCGCGCAGATGCCCGCCAGTTCCTTGGCCTGCTCGGCGGAGACCTCGGCGCCGACCTTGCCGGTCACCGGGAGGGAGCCCTTGACCATCGGCAGCTGGCCGGCGGTGTACACGTAGTTCCCCGAGCGCACGGCCGGCTGGTAAGCGGCCAGCGGGGGAACGACCTCGGGAAGCTTCAGGCCGAGCTCGGCCAGCTTCGCCTCGACGGCGCTCATGCCTTCTCCCGCTTGAGGTAGGCCACGAGCTGCTCGGGGTTGTTCGGGCCGGGCACGACCTGGACGAGCTCCCAGCCGTCCTCGCCCCAGGTGTCCAGGATCTGCTTGGTGGCGTGCACGAGCAGCGGGACCGTCGCGTATTCGAACTTCTTGGTCATGGGCCCGAGCGTAGTGCCTGTGCGGGAGTGGTTACGCTCGTTGGTTGTGAGCAGGCTCCAGGTGGTCAGCGGCAAGGGCGGAACCGGGAAGACCACGGTCGCCGCGGCACTCGCGCTGGCCCTCGCGCGCGAGGGCAGGCGGACACTTCTGGTGGAGGTGGAGGGCAGGCAGGGGATCGCGCAGCTCTTCGGGAGCGAGGCGCTCCCCTACGAGGAACGGAAGATCGCCGTGGCTCCGGGCGGCGGGGAGGTCTTCGCGCTCGCCATCGATGCGGAACGGGCGCTCCTCGACTACCTGCAGATGTTCTACAAGCTGGGCTCTGCCGGGCGCGCCCTGAAGAAGCTGGGCGCGATCGACTTCGCGACGACCATCGCGCCGGGGCTGCGGGACGTGCTCCTCACCGGCAAGGCGTGCGAGGCGGTGCGGCGCAAGGACAAGGCGGGCCGGTTCGTCTACGACCACGTGGTGATGGACGCTCCGCCGACCGGGCGGATCACGCGGTTCCTGAACGTCAACGACGAGGTGGCGGGGCTCGCGCGGTTCGGGCCGATCCACAATCAGGCCCAGGCGGTGATGGGGGTCCTCAAGTCCCCGGAGACCGCCGTCCACCTGGTGACGCTGCTCGAGGAGATGCCGGTGCAGGAGACCGCGGACGGCATCGAGGAGTTGCGGGCGGCCGGGCTCCCGGTGGGCCGCGTGATCGTCAACATGGTGCGGCCGCACCACGTGGACGAGGAGGCCCTGCGGGTGGCCGCCGGGGAACGGCGGGCCGGGGTGGCGAAGGCGCTGTCCCGGGCCGGGCTGGGCGGGGCCCGGCGCGGCGGACCGGCCGAGCTGCTGGTGGGGCCGCTGCTGGAGCAGGCCGCGGAGCACGCCGAACGGGTACGGCTGGAGCGCGGGCAGCGCGCCGTACTGGCCGGGTTCGACGTGCCCTCGTACGAACTGCCGCTGCTCGGCACGGGGATGGATCTGGCGGGGCTTTACGAGCTGGCGACGGAGCTGCGCAAGCAGGCGGGGGAGGGCGAGGGCGAGTGAGCGAGGTCGGAGGGTCCGGGGTGGGGGACCCGGGGACGCTGGCGGTGGACGCGCTGCTGGACGACCCGGACACCCGGATCGTGGTGTGCTGCGGCGCGGGCGGGGTCGGGAAGACGACCACGGCGGCCGCGCTGGGCCTGCGGGCGGCCGAACGCGGCCGCCGGGTGGTCGTGCTGACGATCGATCCGGCGCGGCGGCTGGCCCAGTCGATGGGGATCGACTCGCTGGACAACACCCCGCGGCGGGTGGCGGGCGTGGCCGGCGAGGGCGAACTGCACGCCATGATGCTCGACATGAAGCGGACCTTCGACGAGATCGTCGAGGGGCACGCGGAGGGCGATCGGGCCCGGGCGATCCTGGAGAACCCCTTCTACCAGTCGCTCTCGGCCGGGTTCGCCGGCACCCAGGAGTACATGGCGATGGAGAAGCTCGGGCAGCTGCGAGCCCGGGACGACTGGGACCTGATCGTCGTGGACACCCCGCCGAGCCGGTCCGCGCTGGACTTCCTGGACGCGCCGAAGCGGCTGGGGTCCTTCCTGGACGGGAAGTTCATCCGGGTGCTGATGGCTCCGGCGAAGGTGGGCGGCCGGGCCGGGATGAAGTTCCTCAACGTCGGCATGTCGCTGATGACCGGGACGCTGAGCAAGCTGATGGGTGCCTCGCTGCTGAAGGACGTGCAGACCTTCGTGGCCGCGATGGACACGATGTTCGGCGGGTTCCGCACCCGTGCGGACGCGACGTACCGGCTGCTGCAGGCGCCGGGGACGGCCTTCCTGGTGGTCGCGGCGCCCGAGCCGGACGCGCTCCGGGAGGCCGCCTACTTCGTGGAGCGGCTGGCCGAGGAGCGGATGCCGCTGGCCGGGCTGGTGCTGAACCGGGTGCACGGCAGTGGTGCCGCGCAGCTCTCCGCGGAGCGGGCGCTGGCCGCCGCCGAGAATCTTGAAGAACCCGGCATTGTCGATCAGGAGTCCGGGAAAGCTGGTCTCCGTGACTCCGGCGCGGACACTCCCCCGGCCGCGGACGGGCTCACCGTCGACGGGATCACGACCGACAACCCGACGGACGGGATCACGAACGACGACACAAGTCACGACACGAGCCACGACACTGGCGACGAGATCACGACGAACGAGATCACGGCCGGACTGCTGCGCCTGCATGCCGAGCGGATGCAGGTGATCGCGCGCGAGCAGCGCACGCGTGACCGCTTCACCTCACTGCATCCCGAGGTGGCGGTGGCCGAAGTGGCGGCCCTGCCCGGCGATGTGCACGACCTCGCCGGGCTTCGGGCCATCGGTGATCGGCTCGCGGCCGCCGGTTCCCGGCCGACCGGAGACGGTTGAGCGCGAACGCCCGGACGGTGGACCTGTGCGGGCGGTTACCCGGCCGCGGCGTAGGTCTCGTACGCGACGTCGACGTCCGTGCCGACATCCACGGTGAGGATGCCGGTGCTGCGCTCGTACTCCGTGCGGGCCGTTTCGAGCAGCCGTCGCCACGAGGTGACGGTGGGACGCCTGCGCAGCAGCGCACGCCGTTCCCGCTCGGTCATTCCGCCCCACACGCCGAACTCGACACGATTGTCGAGCGCGTCTGCCAGGCACTCCGTCCGCACCGGACATCCGGTGCACACCGCCTTGGCCCTGTTCTGTGCCGCTCCTTGAACGAACAGTTCATCCGGATCGGTAGTGCGGCAGGCTGCCTGCGCACTCCAGTCGGTAACCCAGCCCATGCCGGCGCCGTCCTCTCCCGAATCGAGGCTCCCCCACGGCGGCAGCGGCATATTCACCGCTGCCAGTTGAGGACGTTACGGAAGGCGGGCACAGTGCAACACCCCCGACGGGCCCAATCTTGAATGGTCCGAACGGACTATGGGTAAGCGGCAGATCACCCGACGGAGTGATCGAGCGACATGCCCGGCCAATCCGGCAGTTCGGGTGGAATCGGAGGAGCTCCAGCCGATGGAGGCGAAAGATTCGGACATGAGTCCACCCCATTCGGGAAGGGTGAAAATCAAGCCGAGGGGTTGATGTCGCCGGGCACTGCTGTGACAGTTGAGAGCAGCTTAGGCCAAGGCATTCGTGTGTGTCCGGCGAATGAGAACGTAGGCGCCCCACGTTGCCATGTCGCCAAGTTCAGGGGATGGGGCACCCGAACCCGGCGCAGGCGCAGCGACGCTCATGCCACTCGTTTGCGCCAGAAGAGGGCTTGCCGGTCAGGACGGGGTTCCGGCAAGGAGTGGGGGCCGGCCCCGGCCGGGTGAGCGGCCGGCAGCTATCCGTCCTGCTCCTGGGTGAGATCGCCGGTGATCCTGGCACGCCTGACGGACTGTTCGCCGGGTCCGGACATCCGCTGCCTGAGCGCGCCGCCCTCGACCTCGACGTCTTCGGCCTCCTGCCGGCGGGCGGCTGCGCGGTCCGACGTCGTCAGCCATGCCTGGACCGCGCCACCCACCACCACGAGCACGGCCGTACAGAGCCACCAGGCCAGTGTCCACTTCTGCGTCAGCATGCCCGTCGCGACGTTCACGGCGGCCGCCACGGCGACCGTCCCGCCCGCCGCCAGCACGCGTCTGCCCCTTGTCGCCATACGCAACTCCCCATGGTGTACGTAGCATTGCGGGGATCGCTCACTCTTCCGCCCACTTGTACCACGGGGGGCGCGCATGCGCGGTAGATGGAAGCAGCAGATCAAGGGGGTGACCGCCGAACGCGTGGTGCAGACCCAGATCCAGATCGTCGACGGCGACGCCGTCACGGAGACGGACCGCGCCGCACGCGAACTGCGCACCGCCGTCCGGACCCGGCTGGGCGACGAGATCGGGCGGCTCAGGCTGGAGCACCCGGGGCGGATCCCGGTCCGCTGGTCCCCCACCGGGCGGCCCGTCCGGTCGTCGGCCGACGCGCTGGGCGTGGCGAGCATGGCGCTCACCGGCGATGTGAACCAGGTGCCGGAGTTTCTCCGGAGCCTGCCCCGGCGCCAGCTCGTCGTGCTGGGCCCGCCGGGTTCCGGCAAGAGCGTGCTGGCGTTGCTGCTGGCCTGGGACCTCCTCAAGACCTGGCGGCCCGGCGAGCCGGTGCCGGTGCTGATGCCGCTGTCGTCCTGGCGGCCGTCGGCCGGGTTGCGGGAGTGGATGGCCGAGCAGATCGGGGAGTTCGGTCCGGGCCGTCGGACGGGCCGTCGTGCACGCGCGGCCGACAGGGCGAAGGCCCTGCTCGACGAGAACCGGGTGATGCCCGTGCTCGACGGCCTGGACGAGCTGCCACCGGCGCTGCACGCGCGCGCGGTGCAGGCGATCGACGCCGCCGTCGCGGAGGGGCTTCCGCTGCTCGTGACGTGCCGGAGCGACGAGTACGAGCGGACGGCGCGGGAAAGCGGCCACTACCTCACGCGGGCGGCGGTCGTGGAGCTCGCCCCCGTGACGCCGCAGGACGCGATCGCCTATCTCGAACGGTCGACGGTGGCCGGCGACCGCCGCTGGGACGAGGTGTTCGACGTCCTGCGCGGCCGCCCCGACTCGGCACTGGCCGCCGTCCTGTCCTCCCCCCTGATGCTGTACCTGGCCCGCACGGCCTACCAGGCGAGCGCGACCGATCCCGCGGAGCTGTTGTCGCAGGAGCGGTTCGGCACCCGGGAGGAGATCGAGTCCCATCTGCTGGAGTGCTACCTGCCCGCGGTCTACACCGAGTCCTCGGCGCCGCGCTACCGCGTGGACCGGGCCAGGCGGTACCTGGCGACCATCGCACGCCAGATGCAACGCGACGCGACCTCCGACTTCGCCTGGTGGCAGGTCCATTCCCCCGTCACCGGGCCGGTCGTGGTCACCGCGTTCGGCTGTGCGTACGGTTGGCTCATCGGCCTGCTGTTCAGCTTCCGGCACGGGATCCTCTCCGGACTTACGATCGGAGCCGCCGGCTCCGTTCTGCACGTCGTCCTCCGGCAGGAGCTGAGCCACGTGCACGTCACCGAGGACGTTCTGCGCGATCCGCGTGGGGTGCTCCGCCAGTACGCGCTCATCGGCATCCTGTCGGCTCTCGGCGTGGCGTCGTTCACGGGAGCCGCGGTCGGTGGCTGGCTGGTCCTCGCGCTGGGCGCGGCGCCGGGATCGGTCCTCGGCTTCAGCGTGCTGGCCGGCGGGTTCGCCGGGTTCGCCACGCTCCTGGGGTCGGCCTGGGGCTCGTACCACGTGTCCCATGCGTGGTACTGCCTGACAGGCCGGCTTCCGTGGCGGTACTGGGCGTTCCTCGACCACACCCACGAACTCGGAGTGCTGCGCCAGACCGGCGCGGTCCACCAGTTCCGCCACCTCCGGGTCCAGGAACAGCTGGGCGGAAAGGGCAAGCCGTCAGTCCGGTCGGTCTACAGCGAAAGGACCGCCGCACGGCGCTGGACGTTCCTCCTTCCGGTCCTGCCCACGGCCGCTGAGGCCCTGACGGCACTGGCATTGCTCTTCGTCATGGGCTTCCTCACCTCCACCGACGGCATGACCTACGCACTGCGCTTACGCTCCGGAGACCTGCCGTCGAAGGAGCCCCAGTACTGCGAGGGCTACTGCTCGCACGGCGACGTATGGACGTGGAAGCTACCGCGCGGATCGTCCCGTCGGACCGTGTGGGACGCGCCCCGGACCGATCGGGTCTCCTTCGTGGAGTGGAGAGGCAAGGTGAGGGTCACGGGCTGTTCCGGGGGCGCCGTGGAGGTGGCCCTCCAGCTGGCGGACCGTCCGCCGGTGTCCTTCGTCCTGGAGGAAAGCGGCTGGCGGGGCGTGTCGTCGAAGGCGCCCCTGCCCGAACCCGTCGAGCTGGGGGAAGAGTCGGCCTCCGTCACCCTGCGCAGGGTGGACGACGAACGCTGCGACGCCGTCTTCTCGTGGATGGACATCGGACTGGGCCGGGACGGAAAGGAAGTGGCCCGGGAGCGGTTCGGTATCCCCCCGCCCGCCAAACCGTGAGGTGGACATGGCGCACCCCTGGATGTCACGGTCTGGTACTCGAACCTCCCGAGAGGCCCCCGCTCCCACGGAAAGCCGCCGACGACGGATTAGGCTTCCCCCATGGCAAAGAAGCGCTCGGGCGGAGGGCTCTCGGGGAGTCAGCAGGCCGCCAAGTTCCTCGGTGTGTCCGTCCTCTCCGGAGTCGTGCTCGCCGGCATCGCGATCCCCGGCGCCGGAGCCCTGGGTCTGGCCGCCAAGGGCACGGTCGAGGGGTTCGACGAGATCCCGGCCAATCTGAAGACTCCGCCGCTGAGCCAGCGCACCACGATCCTGGACGCCGAGGGTGGCCTCATCGCCACGGTCTACTCGCGCGACCGGACGGTGGTGCCGATCACGGCCATCTCCCCGTACATGCAGAAGGCGATCGTCTCGATCGAGGACTCGCGCTTCTACGAGCACGGCGCTATCGACCTCAAGGGCATCCTGCGCGCGGTCAACCGGAACGCCCAGGAGGGCGGCGCGGCACAGGGCGCGTCCACGCTGACCCAGCAGTACGTGAAGAACGTGTTCGTCGAGGAGGCCGGCGACGACACCACCAAGGTGCGCGAGGCGCAGGAGAAGAGCCTCGGCCGCAAGATCCGCGAGCTGAAGTACTCGATCCAGGTCGAGGAGGAGCTCGGGAAGAAGAAGATCCTCGAGAACTACCTCAACATCACCTACTTCGGGCAGCAGGCGTACGGCGTCGAGTCCGCGGCGCACCGCTACTTCAGCAAGTCCGCCAAGGACCTGACGCTGGCGGAGTCGGCGATGCTGGCCGGCCTGGTCCAGTCGCCGAGCCGGTACGACCCGGTGAACGACTCCACCGAGGCCATGCAGCGGCGGAACGTGGTCCTCCAGCGGATGGCCGAGACCAGGGCCGTCTCGCAGGCCGAGGCGGACGCCGCGAAGGCCACGCCGGTCCAGCTGAAGGTGACCCGGCCGCGGAACGGCTGCATCACCGCGGTCAAGGGCGCCGGCTTCTTCTGCGACTACGTGCGGAACACCTTCCTGTCCGACCCGGTGTTCGGCGCGACCCGGGAGGACCGCGCCAAGGTCTGGAACCAGGGCGGTCTGACGATCCGTACGACGCTGGACCCGCAGGGGCAGGAGTCGGTCAACGAGTCGATCAAGGACCACGTCGACCAGACCGACAAGGTGGCGACGGCGGTCACCCTGATCGAACCGGGCACCGGCCGGGTCATGGCCATGGGCCAGTCCAAGCCGTACGGCTTCGGGAAGAACGAGACGCAGATCAACTTCTCCGTGGACAAGCGGATGGGCGGCTCGAACTACGGGTTCCCGACCGGCTCGACCTTCAAGCCGTTCGTCGCGGCGGCCGCGATCGAGCAGGGCATCCCGGCCACGAAGATGTACAACTCCCCGTACGAGATGCCGTACCCGAGCCCGGTGCAGACCTGCGGCGACAAGCCGTGGGTCAACGTCCGGGACCGGGACAAGGTGGCGAACGAGAAGCGGTCCGAGGTCGGCCCGTACGCCCTGCGCGAGGCCATGGCGATGTCGGTCAACACGTACTTCGTCGAGATGATCGGTGACATGGGCCTGTGCCCGCTCAGCGAGATGACCAGCAAGCTGCGCGTCATCCCGGCCGACGGCACCAAGCTCAAGCAGGTGCCGGCGATCTCGCTGGGTACCGAGGGCATGTCCCCGCTGACCATGGCCAACGCCTACGCGACCTTCGCCAACCGGGGCACGTACTGCACGCCCGTCGCCATCGAGTCGATCACCGACGCGCACGGCAAGGCGCTGACCGTGCCGAAGACCAAGTGCGAGCGGGTGATGTCGGAGAACACCGCCGACACCATCAACACGCTGCTGCTCGGCGTGGTCGACTCCGGTACGGGCCGGCAGTCCGGCCTGAGCGACCGGCAGAGCGCGGGCAAGACCGGTACCACGGACGAGCGCTACAACGCCTGGTTCGTCGGGTACACGCCGAACCTGGCCGGGGCGACCTGGGTCGGTTCGGGCGGCGCCAAGCAGGTCTCGATGGAGAACATCACCATCGGCGGCGAGTTCTACCCCGAGGTCTACGGCGGCGGCCTGCCCGGCCCGATCTGGAAGCAGGCGGTGTCCGGTGCCCTGTCCGGGCGCCCGGTGGAGAACTTCGTCCAGGTGCACGTGCCTGAGTCCAACCAGCCGGCTCCGGGCGGTCGCGGCCGGCCCGAGCGCCCCGGCAAGCCGGGCGGCGACAACAAGCCCGGTGACAACCGGCCCGGCGGGCGCACCGGCGGTGGTGCGGGGGCCGGCGGTGGCGGTGCCATCGGCGGCGGCGCGGGGGCCGGCGGCACGGACGCCGGGGGCACCGGCGGCAACCCGACCAACCCCTTCCCGGGGATCACCCTGGAGCCGGGCTTCATCGGGGGCGGCAACAGCAACGGCGGCCGCGGCCGCTGACCGGCCGCAGGTACGTGCGTACGACACGCACGCGCGCGAGCACGACGGACACGAAAAGGGAGGGCTCCCGGCCGACCGGCCGGGAGCCCTCCCTCATGTTCATCCGCGAGCGTCAGGCGCCCGCATCATCCGCCCGCGTCAGGCGAGGAGCTGCTTGACCACGGCCGCGACCCGGCCGCCCTCGGCCAGCCCGGCCACCTTCGGGTTCACGATCTTCATGACGGCGCCCATGGCGCGCGGCCCCTCGGCCCCGGCCGCCTTCGCCTCCTCGACCGCCTGCGCCACGATCGCGCGCAGCTCGTCGTCGGTGAGCTGCTTCGGCAGGTACTCGTCCAGGACCTTGCCCTCGGCGATCTCCCGCTCGGACTGCTCGGCCCGGCCGCCCTGGGCGAAGGCGTCGGCGGCCTCGCGCCGCTTCTTCGCCTCCTTGGCGATCACCTTGAGCACCTCCTCGTCGGAGAGCTGACGGGCGGTCTTGCCGGCCACCTCTTCCTTGGTGATCGCGGCGAGCGTGAGCCGGAGCGTGGACGAGCGCAGCTCGTCGCGCGCCTTGATAGCGGTGGTGAGGTCGTCCTGGAGCTTGGCCTTGAGCGTGGTCATGCCCCGAGTGTGCCAGGTGCTCCCGGGGTGCCGCCCACTCGTTTTCCGCGTCCCCGCGGTCTGCGACGATGTGTGCATGCGTGCGCGTTACGGAGTTCCCCTGAAGGTGACCGCGGGTCTCGCCGCGATCGGGGCAGCCGGTGTGGCCTACGCCGCCGGTTTCGAGGCCAGGTCCTTCCGACTGCGCCGGGTGACCGTCCCGGTGCTCCCGCGCGGCATGCGCCCCCTGCGGGTCCTACAGGTCTCGGACATCCACATGGTGTGCGGGCAGCACAAGAAGCGCGCCTGGCTGCAGTCGCTCGCGGGTCTTCGCCCGGACCTCGTCGTCAACACCGGCGACAACCTCTCGGACACCGAGGGCATCCCGGAGGTGCTCGACGCGCTGGGTCCGCTGATGGACTTCCCGGGCGTGTACGTCTTCGGCTCGAACGACTACTACGGCCCGCGGCTGCGGAACCCCGCCCGGTACCTGCTGGAGAAGGTGCAGGGCCGGCACGGGCTGAACGGCAACAAGCCGGTGGTCGGCGCCGTCCATAACCCGTGGGAGGAGATGCGGGACGCGTTCGACGCGGCCGGCTGGCTGAACCTCACCAACACCCGGGCCCGGCTCAAGCTGCACGACGTGGAACTGGCCTTCACCGGCCTGGACGACCCGCACATCAAGCGGGACCGATACGAGCAGGTGGCGGGCGGACCGCAGCCGGACGCCGACTTCTCCATGGGCGTCGTACACGCGCCGTACCTGCGCTCGCTGGAGGCGTTCACCGCGGACGGCTACCCGCTGATCCTGGCCGGCCACACGCACGGCGGGCAGCTGTGCGTCCCCTTCTACGGGGCGCTGGTCACCAACTGCGATCTGGACACCGACCGGGTGAAGGGCCTGTCCACCCACGAGACGAACGGCAACCGCGCCTACCTCCACGTCTCGGCGGGCTGCGGCACCAACCGGTACACACCGGTCCGCTTCGCCTGCCCGCCGGAGGCGACCCTCCTCACGCTGACCCCGCGCGCCTGACCCGTGCACCGGCATCTGCCCTGCTCAGGGCGGGTTTCCGGCCCGGTCCGGGAGGCCCTCCGACCCCCGCGCCACCCCTCCGCGAAAACCGGATTTCGTCTCCGGGCGAGGGTCCGCTAGAGTAATCGATGTCGCCAGGGCAGCAAGTCTGCAGGGGCGGCGATCGGGGTGTAGCGCAGCTTGGCAGCGCGCTTCGTTCGGGACGAAGAGGTCGTGGGTTCAAATCCCGCCACCCCGACAGAGAAACACCAGGTGAGAGCCGGTGCAGGGAAATCTGCACCGGCTCTTTCTGCGTCTGGGTGACTAACTGAGTGACTACGGGTTCGGACCGGCCCGGAAGATCTCGTCCATGGCCGTCGCCCCGGTCTGGATCACGGGCCGGATCTACTTCCGGTAAACCGCCTCAGTGACAGCCGTCCCGGAGTGCCCGACGAGCCGGGAGATCTCTTCGAGCGGGACCCCCTTGTCCGAGAGCAGCGACACGAAGCTGTGCCGCAACTCTCCGGGGTCCACTCCTTCGCGTCGACCCCCTCGGCGCCAGCGATGGCCTGCCGGAACGCACGCCAGCACGTTGGTGGAGTCCAGCTTCGTCCCCGTCGCGGAACTGGTCCAGGCTCGTCCCCGTTGTATCGGCACTCACGCCGCCGAGTGGCAGGCTTCCTGGCCGTGAAGTGCCATGGGAAAGATGACGAGGAACCCGGGCTCCAGACGGCTCCACCGGATCGCTCGTCGGCGCTCCGCACGGCTGCGCCGACGACGCCGTGACCGCCGGTTCCGGACGGCTGCTCCCTTAGGGGCCGAGGGAATCCACTGGGGTGGACTGGTGGCTGCCAGCCTGCCCGGACTCGCAGCATTGGTTGCCCTGCTGTTCACCTGGATGCAGGTCACACAGACCAACAAGGAATTGGGGATCGTCGAGCGGGGGCAGATCACCAGCCGGTTCAACGCTGCGGTCAGCAATCTGGGGTCGGCTTCCCTGGATGTACGGCTCGGGGGGATTTACGCGCTGGAACAGATCATGCGCGACTCCCCCCGCGATCACCCCACTGTGGTGTCGGTCCTGACCGCGTATGCACGTCAGCACGCCCCCGTTCGGGCCGCCGACGCCAAGAAGGCGCCTGTGCTATCCGCCTATGAACAACCCCCACCGCCAGCCGACCTCCAGGCGGTGGTGACCGTGCTAGGAAATCGCCGCCCCGAGCGCGACCAGGGAGTGCGGATCGATCTCAGCCGTTCCGCTCTGCCCGGGATGGAACTCTTCGGCTACCCAAACCTGATTCCCTTTCGTTTGGCGGTCCTGCGCGAAGCAGATCTCAGGGGCGCCGACTTCTATTGGGTGAATCTGGAGGATGCAGTGTTCACCGGGGCAAACCTCTCGGGAGCGTCGCTGCTCGGATCCCAACTCAACCGTGCGAGTCTGGAGCAGGCGGACCTGACAAAATCAGACCTGTCGGGTGCGTACCTCGACGGAGTGAACATGTCCGGAGCAAACCTCACCGACACGACCTTCTGCACAGAAGTCGGGGTGGTAGGGAGAGGGGTCCCCGAGGGAAGTCATGAGCGCGCCTGCGCCGACATGTCAGGCATGATCCTGACCGACTCGAACCTGGGCGGGGCAGACCTGGCCGGTGTGAACCTCTCGGGCACAGAGTTCTGCCCTGACCCAGCCTTTTCCTGGTTGGGCAGCCAAGAGAACTGCACGAGTCTGGCTGGCGCGAAACTCAGTGGCGCCAACCTCAAAGAGACGTTCCTGTTAGGAGCGGACCTCAGGGGTGCAGACCTGACCGGGGCCAACCTGGCCGGCGCGGACCTTAGGAATGCAGACTTCACCGGGGCCAAGGTCCGCGGAGCGAGGTTCGACGGGGCCAAGTTGAAGGGTGCCCGTGGGCTACCGCAGTCCAGGTGACACCTTTCGAGGCTGTCGATTGAGGATCTATCTGCGCTACAACGGCGGCGCACAGATACGAACGAACACGGATACTCAGGGACCGTTGCCGCAGGTGAACGACATGGTGGCCAGTGGGCGGACTGCTGGTCGGATCGCTTCAGGACGAAGAGGTCGTGGGTTCAAATCCCGCCACCCCGACAGAGTAAGACCAGATCAGGGGCCTGGCGTTGACCCCTGCCTTGGGGGCTCCCCGGAGAGTCGGACCGGAGAGGCAGCGGTGATTAACGGTGCAGCGGATCGCTGCGAAGGCCCTTCTGATCACCCTGAAGGCATTCAGCTCTTCGCGTCCCAAGCCCGGTATGCCCAACGCGCGACCGCGCCGACTGCCAGGGCCACGAGAATCGCGCCCCAGTCGATGACGTGGGGCAGGCCGGGAAAGAACGCGAAGAAGGCGAGGGATACGACGGTGCCGACGACGAAGGCGATGATGCCGGCGCGGCGGCGCTTGGCATCCTGAGCGGAGTCTTCCGGAGTGGGCTGGGTGGTCATGCGCTGCTCACTTAGTGATGTGGTGGCACTGGCTGACCCGACGGACCCCATTGACGTTGAGGTGGGCGCAGGCTTTGCCGTAGCGCGGAAGCGTCTGTGGTGCGTTGTCCCGCATGGGGTTGATCTTGCACTCGGTGTGGGTCTTGCCGCGCGAGGTCTTGTACGTCTTGTTGTTGGTGTCGGCGTACGTGAAGTCGATGCGCCAGTTGCGGAAGCCGGCGTTGAGGGCTCCGACGAAGCCGCAGTCGACGCCTGCGTTCTGGTAGGTGATCTTCTTGCCCTCGCCGCGAACGATGTGGGTGAACATGCAACCTGTGGGGACCTTCATGGTGACGCCCCCGACCTCGTAGTCGAAGGTGGCCACCGGAGTGGAGCCGACGGCGCCGGCGTGGGCCTGCGCCGGCGTTCAGAGTGCGAGCGCGACCGCTGCGGCGACGGCTGTCGTGGCGCGGACTGCGAGATGACTGACCATGTCTGGTGCCTTTCTGCGGAGTGTCCTTTCACAGGGCGGAACTCCTCCAGACGGCACTTGGGCTCTCCGCCAAGCACATATCCACTACGAAGAGTGATCAAATAGGTCGGTGGGCCGATTACGCCGTTCGGGCCATCAGTACGCCCGGGAGCCGGATCCGGAAACCGCGTCCCATGGCTCGTCGGCCTGAACCCACGCTGCGAAGGTCGCGGACGGCAGCGGTCTCCACCACGGGCCAGGCGGCTGAGCCACCCGTCCCCAAAGCCCCGGCCGCGACGAAACCTCGGCGGGCCTGCGCTCGCGCGGGTGCGCCGGGGCTGGCAGCGTGGATCGGGCCGGGAAGACAGGAGGCGGGCGATGTCCGGGAAACGAGTGCGTGACCGTGCCGTGCTCGCGGCCGCCGTGGTGGTCCCGTTCCTGGTGGCGCTCCTGCTGGTGCCGTTCCGGGAGGACCTCTCGGCGACGAACGAGGCCCTGGTCTTGGTCATCGTGGTGGTCGGGATCGCGGCGCTCGGGACGCGGGCGGCCGGGGCGCTCGCCGCGCTGTCCGCCGTCGCCTGGTTCGACTTCTTCCTGACCCGTCCGTACCAGCAGTTCACCATCGACAGCGGGGAGGAACTCCAGACGGCCGTGCTGCTGCTGGTGACCGGCCTGATCGTCGGGCAGGTCGCGGTACGGGCGCGCACCCTGCAGGGCGAGGTGAGTGCCGACGCCGCCGACCTGGCGAAGCTGGAGGAGACCGTACGGCTCGCCGAGGAGGGCACCGCGGGGCCAGAGGAACTGGTCGAGCACGTCCGCGGGCAGTTGGTGGGGCTGCTGGGGCTGCGGGGGTGCCGGTTCGAGGCGGTGCCGCGCGCCGGGCACGGGCATCCGGCAGTGCACCCGGCCGGCCGGCTGCCGCGGCTGGAGCACGGCGGGACCATCTGGCAGGGCCTGGGCACCGACGACGCCGAGTGCACCTACTGGCCGGACCGGTGGCCGGACGGCCTGGTCGAGCTGCCCGTCAGCGGCGGTGGTCACCCGTACGGCCGGTTCCTGCTCGACCCCGTCCCGGGTGCGCTGCCGCCGCTGCAGGCCAGGCGGGTGGCGGTCGCACTGGCGGCGGAGGCCGGGGCCGCGCTGCACTCGGGCCACGAGGCGGGCGAGACGCGGGGCTGACCTCCGGCCGGGCGCCGGCCGGCGGCTACCGGTCCAGCGGGTTGGCCGCGATCCGGGCGGCGACTCCGCCGGAGACCAGCGCGGCCGCCGCGCAGTCCGGCTTGCGGGCCGCCTGGTCGGTGACCAGGGCGAGGAAGCGGTCGCCGAAACCGGCCCGCGGATGGGCCGTCAGCAGCGCGGCCCGGAAGTCCGGGTCGAACTCCTCCGCCCTCAGGCCCGACACGTCGGCGCTCGTGCCGACCTGGAGCAGGTGGCTCTCGACGTCCTCCGCCGCGGTCACGTCCTCCCGCATGTGCAGGACGATCACCTCGGCGGCCCGCTCCCGGCGGTCGGCCGGCCAGCCCAGCCCGGCCGTCAGGACCTTGGCCACATGGCCGCCGGCCTCCTCGAACGGCAGGGTGTGCGAGTCGAAGGGGGCGGTCAGGCCGAGGTCGTGCAGCAGGGCCGAGACGTAGAGGAGTTCGGCGTCGAAGGACAGGCCGTGGTCCTCGGCGTAGCGGGCGGCGAAGGCGTACGAGCGCACCGAGTGGTTCAGCAGTGCCTCGTCCGCGTACTCCGCGGCGATCTCCAGGGCGGCTTCCGTCGCCCTTCCCTCGATGTGCCACATGTGTGCTCCCCCTCCGCCGTCACCCGCCGCACCGAAGGTGATCACTTTACGGACGGGGTGCGGGGCGGGTGAAGTCGACGTCGGCCGGGTCCTGTCCGGGCCAGGTCAGCCGGGTCGGGGTGGCGGGGGTCCGGGCCACCACCCGGCCCCGGGAGACCACGTGGAGCGGACGGACCTGGCGGCGGACCGCCTCGGCGGGTGACGGGGCGGGCAGCAGCACGAAATCGGCGGGGTTCCCGGGCCGGACGCCGTACTCCTCGGAGATGCCGAGCACCGCCGCGGCGCGGTCGGTGACCATCGCGAACGCCGTCGGGATCTCGTCCGCGCCGGTCAGCTGGGCCGCGTACAGCCCGACCAGGGCGGTCTGCAGCGGGTTGGCGGTGCCCAGGGCGTTCCACGGGTCCATCACGTCGTCGTGGCCGAAGGCCACGTTCACCCCGGCCGCCAGCATCTCCTTCACCTGGGTCATGCCCCGGCGCCTGGGGTAGCCGTCGAACCGGCCCTGGAGGTTGAGGTTGGCGAAGGGGTTCGCCACCAGGTTGATACCGGAACGGGCCAGCAGCCGCTGGAGCTTGTAGCTGTACGCCCCGTTGTAGGAGCCCATCGCGGTGGTGTGCGAGGCCGTGGCGCGGTCCCGCAGCCCGCTCCGCAGCGCCAGGGTGGCCAGGACCTCGACGTAACGGGACTGCTCGTCGTCGATCTCGTCGCAGTGCGCGTCGACCCGCAGTCCGTGCTCCTCGGCCAGGGCGAAGGCCAGGTGCAGGGAGGCCACCCCGTCCTCCCGGGTGTCCTCGAAGTGCGGGATCGCTCCGACCACGTCCGCGCCCCTGGCCACGGCCTCGCGCAGCAGCCGCTCCCCGCCCGGGTAGGAGACCATGCCTTCCTGGGGGAAGGCGACGATCTGCAGGGTCATCACGTCCCGGACCCGGTCCCGGACCTCCGTCAGCGCCTCCAGGGCCACCAGCCCCTCGTCGGTGACGTCGCAGTGCGTCCGGACGTGCAGCACCCCGTGCGCCGCCTGCCAGCGCAGCACCTCCGTGGCCCGGGCGACCACGTCCTCGCGGGTCAGCGTCCGCTTGCGCTCGCTCCAGCAGGCGATGCCCTCCCACAGGGTGCCCGAGGCGTTCCAGCGCGGCTCCCCCGCCGTCAGGGCGGTGTCCAGGTGGATGTGCGGTTCCACGAACGGGGCGCTGAGCAGCGCGCCGTGCGCCTCGATCAGCGTGCCGGTGGCGGGCGGCTCCTTCTGGTCGTCGTACGGGACCACCCGCGCGACATGCCCTCCCTCGGCCACTTCCACGTCGACCAGGCCGGGCTCGACCCGGCCGTCCCCCGTGTACAGCCGCGCCCCGCGGACGATCATCAGCATGGGCTCACCCTTGGTCCGCCTCGATTCCCGTGCGCCGTCCCGCTCTCCCCGGTCACAGACCTGACCTGCGGCTTCCTCATCGAAGCCGCAGGTCTGGCCACCGGTGCCGGGACTCAGCCGCGCTTGGCCTGAGCCTTGTGGTGCAGGCCGCTCGTCTTCGCCGAGAGCGATTGCGCTACGTCTTTGACCGCGGCCTTGGCACGTGCCTCGGCCGCCGTGTTCTTCGCCATCGCCTGCTCTGAATCATGGTGGCCGGACTTCCCGGTACGAGCCTTCTTGGCCATGATCACTCCTCCTCGGAGAGCGCGGTGAACTCGACTCGGAGCTCTGGGGGCGTACACGTGCCACTCTCCCCCCGTTCGGCCCAGTCGGCATCCCGACAGAATGGGGGGCATGACCACCAACGACATGCCCGACTGGGAGAAGCGCTTCCGCGCTCCGCGCGTGGGCCTGCCCGAGTGGGCGGAAGACGCCCCGGACCGGTCGCTGTTCGTCTCGAACGCCACCGGCACCTACGAGCTCTATGCCTGGGACCGCGCCGAAGGCACCCGCCGGCAGGCCACCGACCGGCCCAACGGCACCACCGACGGCACCCTCTCCCCCGACGGCGAGTGGATCTGGTGGTTCTCCGACACCGATGGCGACGAGTTCGGCACCTGGGTCCGGCAGCCCTTCGCGGGCGGGCCGGACGAGCCCGCCACCCCCGGCCTCGCCCCCTCCTACCCGGCCGGCCTGGCCATCGGCCGCGACGGGACCGCCGTCGTCGGCCGCTCCACCGACGAGGACGGGACCACCGTCCACGTCACCCGCGCCGACGGCACGGCCCCCGTGGAGATCTACCGGCACCGCGAGTCGGCGGGCGTCGGGGACCTCTCGTACGACGGCACCCTGATCGCCCTGGAGCACACCGAGCACGGCGACGCCATGCACGCCTCGCTCCGGGTGGTCGCGCTCGACGGCAGCACGGTCGCGGAACTCGACGACACCAAGGGCGGCGCCGAGGAACTCGGCCTCGAAGTCCTCGGCTTCGCCCCGGTCGCCGGGGACACCCGGCTGCTGGTCGGCCACCAGCGGCGCGGCCGCTGGGAGCCGATGATCTGGGACGTGGCCACCGGCACCGAGACGGACCTGGCCCTCGACCTGCCGGGGGACGTCGGCGCGCAGTGGTACCCGGACGGCAGCGCCCTGCTGGTCGAGCACGGCTACGAGGCGCGCAGCGAGCTGTGGCGGTTCGACCCGGCCACCCGTGAGCTCGTCCGCGTCGACACCCCGCCGGGCACCGTGTCCGGGGCGACCGCCCGCCCCGACGGGACCGTCGAGTACCTGTGGTCCTCGGCGGCCGAGCCGTCCTCCGTGCGCTCGACCGCCGGCGGCATCGTGCTCGACGCGCCCGGCATGACCGCACCCGGCTCCGTGCCCGTCCAGGACGTCTGGGTCGATGGGCCTGGCGGGCGGATCCACGCGCTCGCGCAGCGTCCGGTGGGGCGCGGCGAGGGCCCGTTCCCGACGGTCTTCGAGATCCACGGCGGGCCGACCTGGCACGACAGTGACGCCTTCGCCGCCGCTCCGGCGGCCTGGCTCGACCACGGTTTCGCGGTGGTCCGGGTCAACTACCGGGGTTCCACCGGCTACGGCCGGGAATGGACGGACGCGCTCAAGCACCGGGTCGGCCTGATCGAGCTGGAGGACGTCTCGGCGGTCCGGGAGTGGGCGGTGGCCTCGGGCCTCGCCGACCCGGACCGGCTGGTGCTGTCCGGCGGGTCCTGGGGCGGCTACCTCACCCTCCTCGGCCTGGGTACCCGGCCCGGGGACTGGGCGGTCGGGCTGGCCGCCGTACCGGTCGCCGACTACGTGACGGCGTACCACGACGAGATGGAGGCCCTCAAGGCGCTGGACCGGACCCTGTTCGGCGGCACCCCGGAGGAGGTCCCGGACCGTTTCACCGCCTCGTCCCCGCTGACGTACGTGGACGCGGTCCGCGCCCCCGTGCACATCGCCGCCGGGGTCAACGACCCTCGCTGCCCGATCCGGCAGATCGACAACTACGTCGACCGGCTGGCCGCCCGGGGCGCGGTCCACGAGGTGTACCGCTACGACGCGGGGCACGGCTCGCTGGTGGTGGAGGAGCGGATCAAGCAGGTCCGGATGGAGATCGAGTTCGCCCTCCGGCACCTGGCGCCGTAGGGGCCGGCCGCGGGCCCGGTTTCCGCGCCGGTTTCCGCGCCCGGTTCCCGGGGGCCGGTCCGCGGTCCGCCCCGGGGGCCGGGCACCGGCGGCGGGCCCGTACGGTGGAGGGGTGCACCGCTTTCTGCTGACCCCGCGGTGGTGGGGGATCAACATCTTCGTCGTGCTGGCGGTCCCCTTCTGCCTGTTCATGGGGACCTGGCAGCTCGGCCGGTTCGAGGACCGCGTCGACACGCACCGGGAGGCCACCTCCGCCCGGCCCGAGGCGGAGGCGGCGGCGCCGCTGGACTCGCTGCTGCCGGTGGACAAGGTGACCTCCGGACGGCTCGCGTCCGCTTCGGGCGAGTACGCGGAACAGTTCCTGGTGCCCGAGCGGCGGCTGGACGGGAAGTCCGGCTTCTACGTGCTGACCCTGCTGCGGACCGACGGCGGCCGGACCCTGCCGGTGGTGCGCGGCTGGCTGCCGGGCGCGGCGGACGCCGGCCGGGCCCCCGCCCCGCCGGCCGGCCGGGTCCAGGTCACCGGCGCGCTGCAGGCCCCGGAGAACTCCGGCACGGAGGGGGTGCACGCCTCCGGCGGTCTGCCGGCCGGGCAGCTCGGGGTGATCGGGGCGGCGTCCCTGGTGAACCTGGTGCCGTACGAGCTGTACGACGCCTGGGTGACCGTGCAGACCGGCACGGACGGCATGACCCCGGTCCCGGCAGCGGCTCCGGCCGACACCGGGCTGGACCTGAAGGCGTTCCAGAACCTCGGCTACACCGGCGAGTGGTTCGTCTTCTCCGCCTTCGTGCTGTTCATGTGGTTCCGGCTCTACCGCCGCGAGGTGGAGGCCATTCGCGACGCGGAGGCCGGCCTGGACGGACCCGAGCCGTCCGCGGGGACGGCCGGGACCGCCGTGGCGGCCCCGGCCGGAGTGACGACCGCGGCCACGGCTACGCGACCGGAATGACGCCCGTCCGGTAGACGGTCCCGGTGCCGCAGGCCGACGGGATCGTCGTCTTGCTCTCGGTTGCCCCCGGCTGCGCCGTGTGGCTGACCGAGAGGCCCTCACCGTTCTGCCCGTTCAGGGTGTCCGCGCCGGCCGTGCCGTCCGCGCTGCCGTCCGGCCCGGTGCCGGTCGATCCGGTCGAGTTCGGCGTCCCCGAGGGGCAGGGGTCCTCGTTGGGCACCCATGCGAACTGCACCTCGTAGGCCGTGTTCGGCGGGAGCATGAGCGACTCGGCCGAGGACGACGGCGGGGTCAGTCCGGACGCGGGGTCGCTGTCGGTGTGGCGCACCACCGGAACCGTCCCCTGGCTGCCGGAGCCGGCCGTCACCGCGGTGACCACACCCGCCCCGTTCACCACACAGCCCTGGGAGGACACGTTGGTGACGCGGAAGGAGCCGTACACCTTCCCGTCCGCGTCGGGGGTCTGGGATTCCGCGACGGTGCCCAGCTGGTTCGGCCGGCACGCCGGGGCCGGCGGGGCCGAGGCCGGCGGCAACGGGCCGGTCTTGCCCTTCGAGGGCTTGCCCGCGGAGGGATCGCCGCCGGTCGCCGTACCCGAGGTACCGACGTCCGGGGTGTGCGGCTGCTGACTGGTCACGGGCTCCGGCTTCCCCGGTTGGGGGCTGCCCTTGCCCCTGCCCGGCGACTTCGAGGCCTTGCCCTTGCCGCCGCCCGGCTTGGCGAGGTTCGGGTCGCCGCCGCCGGTGTCGCCGTCGGTGCCCTGGCCGTGGCCCGCGACGGTCTTCGTGCCCTGGGAGGAGTCCGGGCCCCCGGTGAGCTGCAGCACTGTGGGAATGCCCGCCCCGGCCAGCACCACCGCGACCGCCGCGCCGATCATGGCCCGTCGCTTGCGGGCCCGGCGCCGCGGTACCGCGTACCGCAACCGGTCCAGCGCGCCGTCGGACGGTTCGAGACTGCTGACCGCTCCGTGGAAGAGGCTGCGCAGCTCGGCTTCCGCCGAGTTGTCGGGGATGTTCGGTTCCGTCACGTCTGGGCCTCCATCGCCACCCGCAGCGCGGCAATGCCCCGCGATCCGTACGCCTTCACCGAGCCCAGGGATATGCCCAGCGTCTCGGCCACCTGTGCCTCGGTCATGTCTGCGAAGTAGCGCAGTACCAGGACCTCGCGCTGCCGGCGCTGGATCCCGCGCATCGCCTTGATCAGGTCCTCCCGCTCCAGCTGGTCGTACGCCCCCTCCTCCGCGCTCGCCATGTCCGGCATCGGCTTGGAGAGCAGCTTGAGACCGAGGATGCGGCGGCGCAGCGTGGAGCGCGAGAGGTTGACCACGGTCTGGCGGAGGTACGCCAGGGTCTTCTCCCGGTCGCGCACCCTGTTGCGGGCCGAGTGGACGCGGATGAAGGCCTCCTGGACCACGTCCTCGCAGGAGGCGGTGTCGTCGAGGAGCAGCGCGGCCAGTCCGAGGAGGGACCGGTAGTGCGTCCGGTAGGTCTCCGTCAGGTGGTCGACCGTGGTGCCCGCGACGACCTCTCCGTCGGCCGGGACGGGTGCCGCCCTGCCGGCGTTCCCGGAGGCGGGGGCGCCGACGGCGCCCTCCGCGCTGTCTCTGGGAGACGGCACGCGGCCGCCGCGGGTGGTCGGTGAGCCGGCCGTCTTGTCTGGCACGATCACCGGCGACCCACCGGGGCCGGGGATGCGTGAGCGCCGGCGCGGCGGAACGATTCCGGTGCGCGCCGGGACAACGGCGAAGTCGAGTAGTGCCTCTGCCACGCCAGTTGGACGCGCGTCCCCCCGTCAGGGTTGTACGCGCGAGGCATACTCAACAGCAATTCACCCATTGCCCTCATGCGTACCCGCTCTTCCCGAATGCCCCGTTTCTCCAGGTGGCAGTCGGGCCATCACCTTGATCAAGGGATCGGTGATGATCCTACAAAGCGATTTACGCGAATTCACCCACGATCAGCTCCGCGATCTGAGCGGCATTCAGAGCGGCCCCTTTGCGCAAATTGTCCGCGCAGACGAAGAACTCCAACACGTACGGATCGTCCAGCGAGGACCTCAACCGGCCCACCCAGGCCGGATCGGTCCCCGCCGCGTCCGCGGGGGTGGGGAACTCGCCCGCCGCCGGATCGTCGACCACCACCACCCCCGGAGCGGTCTCCAGGACCTCACGCGCCTCGGCCGCCGCCACCGGCTCCGCGAACCGGGCCCGGACGGTCAGCGAATGCCCCGTCACCACCGGCACCTGGACGCAGGTGACGGAGACCGGGAGCGCGGGCAGCCCCAGGATGCGGCGGGTCTCGGCGCGCACCGCGAGCTCGTGCGAGGACCAGCCGTCCTCCCGCAGCTCGCCCGACCAGGGCACCACATTGAGGGCCAGCGGGGCCGCGAACGGGCCGGTGTCCTCGCCCACGGCCCGGCGCACGTCCCCGGGCGCCTCGCCCAGAGCGGTGCCGGCGACCACCGACAGCTGGCGGCGCAGCGCCTCGGCGCCGGCCCGCCCGGCGCCGCCCGCCGCCTGGTACGAGGAGACGGTCAGCCCGGTGAGGGAGAACGCGGCGTGCAGCGCGCCCACCGCGGCGATCATCGCGGCGGTGACGCAGTCCGGACCGGCGACGATCCCGCGCGGCCGGATCCGCGCCGCGTGGGCGTTGACCTCCGGCACCACCAGGGGCACCTCGGGGTCCAGCCGGAACGCGGCGGAGGTGTCGACGGCCACCGCGCCGCGCGCGGTCACCGCCGGGGCCCAGCGGGCGGAGACCTCCGCCGGGGTCAGGAAAACGACGACGTCGCCCTGCCCGAGGCCGTCGAAGGCGTCATCGGACAGGGCGAGCACCTCGGTCTCCTCCCCGCGGACGGCCAGCATGCGGCCGGCCGAGCGCGCGGAGGCGATCAGGCGTACGGCGCCCCAGAGATCCGCCCGGGTGGGCAGGATCCGGAGCAAAACGGATCCGACAGCTCCGGTCGCTCCCACCACGGCGAGCGCCGGGCGGGAGGACCGGTCGGCGGTCATCGTCCGGTGCCTCCGTAGACGACGGCCTCGTCGCTGTCGGAGTCCAGGCCGAAGGCCGTGTGCACGGCGATGACGGCGGCGTTCACGTCGTCCTGGCGGGTGACCACCGAGATGCGGATCTCCGAGGTGGAGATCAGCTCGATGTTGACGCCCGCGTCGGACAGCGCCTTGAAGAAGTCGGCGGTGACGCCCGGGTTGGTCTTCATGCCCGCGCCGACCAGGGAGATCTTGCCGATCTGGTCGTCGTAGCGGAGCGAGTCGAAGCCGATGGCCGTCTTCGCCTTCTCCAGCGCGTCGATGGCCTTGTGGCCCTCGGTCTTGGGGAGGGTGAAGGAGATGTCCGTCAGACCGGTCGCCGCGGCGGACACGTTCTGCACGATCATGTCGATGTTGATCTCGGCGTCCGCGATGGCACGGAAGATCGCCGCGGCCTCGCCCGGCTTGTCCGGAACCCCGACGACCGTGATCTTGGCTTCGGAGACGTCGTGGGCGACTCCGGAGATGATGGCGTGCTCCACCTGCTGGTCCCCTTGCGACTCGGGCTTCTCGTTGCTGACCCAGGTACCGGGAAGTCCGGAGAAGGACGACCGCACGTGGATCGGGATGTTGTAACGGCGCGCGTACTCCACGCAGCGGTGCAGCAGCACCTTGGAGCCGGAGGCGGCCAGCTCCAGCATGTCCTCGGAGGAGATCCAGTCGATCTTCCGGGCCTTCTTCACCACGCGCGGGTCGGCGGTGAACACGCCGTCGACGTCCGTGTAGATCTCACAGACCTCGGCGTCGAGCGCGGCGGCCAGCGCCACGGCGGTCGTGTCCGACCCGCCCCGACCGAGGGTGGTGATGTCCTTGGAGTCGGCGGACACGCCCTGGAAGCCGGCGACGATGGCGATGTTGCCCTCGTCCAGTGCGGTGCGGATCCGGCCCGGCGTGACATCGATGATGCGCGCTTTGTTGTGGACCGAGTCGGTGATGACGCCTGCCTGGCTGCCGGTGAACGACTGGGCCTCGTGGCCCAGGTTTTTGATCGCCATGGCCAGCAGGGCCATGGAGATCCGCTCTCCGGCGGTCAGCAGCATGTCGAACTCACGCCCGGCAGGCATCGGGGATACCTGCTCGGCGAGATCGATCAGCTCGTCCGTCGTGTCGCCCATCGCTGACACCACGACGACCACCTGGTGGCCGTTCTTCTTGGCATCGACGATCCGCTTGGCGACGCGCTTGATGCCCTCGGCATCGGCTACGGAGGAGCCTCCGTACTTCTGCACGACAAGGCCCACGTGCGCTCCTCGCTCAGTCCCTTACGTCCGCAGTCGGTACTGCGGCCGCGGGCCAGTCTATCGAGCGACCGGCATCCGACCTCGGCGTACCACATCATGAGACATATGGGGTCACCCGATGATCAGCCGGCGAAGTCCTTGAGCGCCTCGGTGGCCAGGGTCGCTTCGACGCCGTACGCCGGGCCGATGGTGTGCGACGCGGCCGGATCCCGGTGGATGTACCTCCTGCTGCCGCCCGGCACCTCGAAGGCGTACGCCTGGCCGCTGGGGGTGCAGCGGTCCGGGACCGGGCAGCGGACGGTGATCTGCGTCGGCGTCCCGGCGCTCGGCGGCAACACCTGGCCGCTCTCCTGGCAGTCCCGGCCCACCCGGGCCGTGCCCTTCGTCGACCCGGAGGCCCTGCATTCCGTTCCGGCGCCGGACGCCGTCACTCGAACGGCACGTTGACGCAGGCGAGCCGGTCCCCGGCGGTGCCGGCCACGCCCTGGCCGGTGTGGGTGACGTGCTCGTGGATCACCACGGAGCCCGCCGCGCCGGGCCGGATCCGCCAGTCCACGGTGGCGGCGCTGCTGCCGTCGCCGTTCCCGTTGGTCTGGAAGTCCAGCCACACCTCGTTGCGCGGGTTGGCGTAGGCGGGATCGGTGGAGGGCTGTTTGGGGTCCGCCTTGTCCTGGTAGTGCGGTCCGGCGTCGGCGGGGGCGGGGCCACATCGCTTCTGGTGGATGTGGGCGCCGAAGGTCCGGTTCGGCTGTGCCCCCTGGACCTTCAGCTCGACCTGGGTCCTGCCGTCGTTCTGGACCCGCTCGGTGACCTGGACCCGCGCCCCGACCGGTACGGCCGCGGCGTCGTAGGTCACCGCGGTGGGCGCGGCCGAGCCCCCGGGGGCTCGGAACGCCTCGTTCACCGTGACGTCCTGGGCGGGCAGTCCGCTCAGCGAGAGGACGGCGGCGAACGGGACGGCGAGCGCGGACACGAGGAAAGACATGACACGTCCCTCTCAGCAGGGCCTTGCGGATCTTCCCCCTCGTTCCACGCTAGCCACCCGGAGCCGTGTCCGCGCGGCGAGCGGTCAGGAGCGGGCCTGGCGGCGGCCGATGTTCCCGAGCTCCTGGACCATCACCGCGCCGGCCTGCTCGGCGAGGTCGTCCTCGCCGAGGTCCTCGTCGGTGTCCAGGCCGTCCAGCTCCTGGAGCGGCTGGTTCAGCCGTACGTGGGCCACCAGCGACTGGAGGGCGCGCAGGCAGGCGGAGGCGGTGGTGCCCCAGTTGGTGAAGTACGAGAACTGCCACCACCACAGCGCCTCGGTGGTACGGCCCGCCCGGTAGTGGGCCAGGCCGTGCCGCAGATCGGCGACCACGTCGGCGATGTCGTCGGAGATCCGGTGCGCGACCGGCGCCTTGCGCGGCTCGTACGGGTCGAAGACCTCGGAGTACACGTCGACCGGGTCCAGCATGTACGCGAACCGCTCCCGGAGCTCGTCCACGTCCGGCTCCGGTCCGAGGTCGGGCTCGTACCGCTCGTCGGGCAGCACGTCCTCGTACGCGCCCAGCCGCCCGCCCGCCAGCAGCAGCTGGGACACCTCCAGCAGCAGGAAGGGCACCGCGCTGTCCGGGTCCTCGCCCTTGGCCACCTCGGTGACGGCGACGATGAAGGACTCGATCTGGTCGGCGATCTGGACGGCGAAGTCGTCCGGATCCTGCGCCAGGGCGTGCAGCGTTGCGTCAGACATCAAGAAGTCGCCTTCCTTCAAAGGCCCGCCCGAGCGTGACCTCGTCCGCGTACTCCAGATCTCCTCCGACGGGGAGGCCGCTGGCCAGGCGGGTGACCTTGAGGCCCATGGGCTTGATCATCCGGGCGAGGTAGGTGGCGGTGGCCTCGCCCTCCAGGTTCGGGTCGGTGGCCAGGATCAGCTCGGTCACCGTGCCGTCCGCCAGCCGCGTCAGCAGCTCACGGATCCGCAGGTCGTCCGGGCCGACCCCCTCGATCGGGCTGATCGCCCCGCCGAGCACGTGGTACCTGCCCCGGAACTCGCGGGTCCGCTCGATCGCGACCACGTCCTTGGGCTCCTCCACGACGCAGATCACCGTGGTGTCGCGGCGCGGGTCACGGCAGACGGCGCACTGCTCCTCCTGCGCCACGTTGCCGCACACCGCGCAGAACCGGACCTTCTCCTTGACCTCCAGCAGGGCCTTCGCCAGCCGGCGCACGTCGGTGGGCTCGGCCTGCAGGATGTGGAAGGCGATCCGCTGCGCGCTCTTGGGCCCGACGCCGGGCAGCCTGCCCAGCTCGTCGATCAGGTCCTGGACCACGCCTTCGTACAACGGACTGCCTTCTTCCCGAGTGGATCAGTGGATCAGTGGATCTTGTGTCTGTGTGTCTGTCGGAACGGGGTCGGAGCGGGGTCAGAACGGGAGGCCGGGGATGCCCGAGCCGCCGCCGAGACCCTGCGCCAGCGGACCCAGCTTCTGCTGCTGGAGCTGCTGGGCATTCTCGTTGGCCGCCTGGACCGCCGCCACCACCAGGTCGGCGAGCGTCTCCGTGTCCTCCGGGTCCACCGCCTTCGGGTCGATCACCAGGGCCCTCAGCTCGCCGGAACCGGTCACCGTGGCCCTGACCAGACCGCCGCCGGACTGGCCCTCGACCTCGGCCGCCGCCAGGGCCTCCTGCGCCGCGGCGAGGTCCTGCTGCATCTTCTGGGCCTGCTGGAGCAGCTGCTGCATGTTGGGCTGGCCACCACCGGGGATCACGGTTCACTCCTGAGTTCTGCTGGTCCTGCTGCGTCATCGGTCAAACCGAGCCTACGGCTTCCCCGGCCCACGCGCCCTACGCCGTGAGGACCAACTCTTTCGAGTGAGAGACACTGCGCGCGGGTACCTGATCAAGACCTCCTTGCGGGCGGAAATCCCGGGAATCGTCGCCCACGGCCCGCCATTCGGAGGTAGGAAGAGCATGGACGAGCATGCGCACCATTGCGCACACGCGCACCACCACAGTCAGCGCAGGCAGAGGGAGTGCCGGGTGAGCCAGCCGGAGATGCAGCCCGAGGGCCCACCCCGGGATCCCCGGGAGGAAGGCAGCAGCGGGGCGAAGGCGGCGGGCGACCTGACCGGCCGGCCGTTCCCCCTCGGGGACTGGGGCGAGCCGGCGGAGCGGCTCGACGAGCTGTACCGGCGGGTCGAGGCCGACGCGCTGCGCACCTCGGAGTGGTACATGTCCGACCGGGCGTGGAAGCGGCGTGGGGCCCGGCTGCTGCGCGCCTGCGCGGCCCTCGGCGCGGTCGTGGGCGCCTCCATGCCGCTGCTGGAGCTGACCGGCTCGGCGCCCGGCGCGTCGGCGTACGGATACCTTTCCCTGCTGCTCGCCGGGGCCGCTCTGGCCTGCGACCGGTTCTTCGGGCTGACCTCCGGGTGGATGCGCGACGTGGCCACCGCCCAGGCGGTGCAGCGCCGGCTGCAGACCCTGCAGTTCGACTGGGCCTCGGAGAACGTGCGCGAGGTGCTCGGCCCGACCGAGGGGACCGCGAGCGAGGCGGCCGAGCGCTGCCTGACCGTGCTGCGCCGGTTCCAGGAGGACATCAGCGACCTGGTGCGGTCCGAGACGGCCGACTGGATGGTCGAGTTCCGTTCCGGACCGGCGCCGCTGCTGATGCAGTCCCTGCCGGCCGCCACCCCGCGCATCCCGGAGCCGGGCGGCCACGCGAGCCGCTTCCCGCTGCCTCCGGGGACCCGGCCGAACATGCCGAGACAGCGCCCGCCGGAGCAGCCCCGCTGACCGGCCGGCCGGTCTGTCCTGTTGAGCTGCCGGCCCGTTGATCCACTGATGTGCTGGCCCGCTGACCTTCTGGGCCGCTGACCGGCCGAACCTCCGGCGCCGGGTGGCCCCGGCACCGGGCGTCGCGCCGCTCAGCTGAAGATGATCATCGAGCCCTGTCCCAGGCTCCGGGTGGCGGCGGCGTGCAGGCCCAGCCACACGTGCCGCTCGCGCGCGAAGGGGCTGTCGTCGTACGGAATCGGACCCGCGGACTCCTCCAGGGAGGTCGCCCGTCCCGGCGGGGCCGGGGCCGCCGGCGGATTGGCCGGGTCGATACCGATCGCCGGTGCCACGAAGGCCAGCTCCCGCAGCAGGCCCTGCGCCGAGCCCAGCGGGCCTCCCCCGGCCAGCAGCTCCTCGTTCGCCAGCGGAACCGCGAAGTCCACCGGCACGTAGGCCCCGGCGTGGTCGTAGTGCCAGACCAGGTGCGACTCCTGGGCCGTGGCCTCGAACATCTCCAGGAGCTGCTCGTAGTCACCGCCGAGCTCGTCCACCGGGGTCACCGGCAGCCCGCAGATCTGCAGCAGGTAGGCCCGGCGCAGGAAGTGCAGGGCGTCGTAGTCGAAACCGGCCACCGGGGCCACGTCCCCCGACAGGCCAGGCATGTAGGCGAAGACCGGTACCGAGGGCAGCCCGGCCTCGCCGAGCGCCTTGTCGTAGGCGGCGATCTCTTCCGCGAAGGGGTTGTCGGGGCTGTGGCACAGCACGTCGACAAGGGGAACGAGCCACAGGTCACAGGCCACGCGGGCTCCGATCGGTCGTCGAGTCAGCCGTTCCGCTGGTCGGGCCAGCGTAGTCCGCCGAACACGCTCCGCGAAGGGGTCGGCCGCACCCAGTCGCCGGCACCCCGTTCGGCTCAGGCCGCGGGCCCGACCCCGCTCAGACCGCGGGCCCGACCCCGCTCGGGCCGCCGGACCGGGCCCCGGGCCTGCCCCCTGGCCGCGCCCCGGCCTCCACGAGCTGCGCGGCCCAGTCCAGGCCGCTCTGGTTGTACTCCTGGACCAGCCGGCGCGCCTCCTCCGCGTCGCCCCGGGTCACCGCGTCCAGCAGTCGGCTGTGCCCGCACCAGAGCCGGGTGCGCAGTTCCGGCTCACCCTGCAGGTACGGCACGGCGAAGACCCAGCACTGCACCCGGATCCGGTGCAGGAACTCGCTGATGTACTCGTTGCCGAGCAGTTCGCCCAGCTCCCGCCAGAACCGCAGGTCGTAGCCGATCAGGACCTCCAGCGAGCCGCTTTCCGCGGCCCGCTGCGCCTCCTCGGCCCGGCGGCGCACCGAGACCAGCCGCTCACCGCAGCCCGGACCGGTGCCGCGCTCGACCAGCTGCCGGAAGATCCCGTCCGCGATCAGCTTGCGCGCCTCGATCATGCCGCGGAAGTCCTCGACGGTGAACACCTTCACCCGGAAGCCGCGGTGCTGGACCGATTCGAGCAGCCCCTGGGCGGAGAGGTCCACCAGCGCCTCGCGCACCGGGGTCGCGGAGACCTCGTACTGTTCGGCGATCTCCTTGACCGTGAACTCCCTGCCCGCGTGCAGGCGTCCCGCCAGCACCTCGTCGCGCAGCGCGTCCGCGATCTGCCGGCGAAGGGTGTTGCGGGTGACAGCTCCGCTGCCTGGCATGGGGTCCGTCTCCTTTGCAGTGTTCCGGACACCTTAGGCCAGGCAGCGGTCGGGCCGTGTGGGGCTCAGGCGGAGGTGGTGTGCCGGTCGGCGACCGTGAGCGCCTCGTCGAGCAGCGCCAGGCCCTCCTTCGCCTCGGTCTCCGAGATGTTGCAGGCCGGGACCACGTGCGTCCGGTTCATGTTGACGAAGGGCCACAGGCCGGACTTCTTGCAGGCGGCGGCGAACTCGGCCATGGGGGCGTTGTCGGGCCCGGCCGCGTTGTACGGGACGAGCGGCTCGCGCGTCTCCTTGTCCCGTACGAGCTCCACCGCCCAGAAGGCACCGAGGCCGCGGACCTCGCCGACCGACGGGTGACGCTCGGCGAGTTCGGCGAGGCCGGGGCCGATGACGTCCTCGCCCAGGCGGGCGGCGTGCTCGACGATGCCCTCCTCGGCCATGGTGGTGATCGTCGCCACGGCGGCGGCGCAGGCCAGCGGGTGCCCGGAGTAGGTGAGGCCGCCGGGGTAGGGGCGGGTGGCGAAGGTCTCGGCGATCGCGGACGAGATGGCGACGCCGCCGAGCGGCACGTAGCCGCTGTTGA
This sequence comes from Streptomyces sp. NPDC043853, assembly GCF_056436025.1. NCBI lineage: Bacteria > Bacillati > Actinomycetota > Actinomycetes > Kitasatosporales > Streptomycetaceae > Streptomyces > Streptomyces sp. NPDC043853. The sequence goes on along the minus strand of NZ_JBWKDJ010000003.1, from coordinate 531,192 downwards.
CGCCCTTGGCGAAGGTGATGAGGTCCGGGGTGACGTCCCAGTGCTCGGCGGCGAACCACTTTCCGGTGCGGCCGAAGCCGGCCATGACCTCGTCGAGGACGAAGACGATGCCGTGGCGGTCGCAGAGCTCGCGTACGCCCGCGAGGTAGCCGGCCGGCGGGACCATGATCCCGGCGGTGCCCGGCACGGTCTCCAGGATGATCGCGGCGATGGACTGCGGGCCCTCGAAGGCGATGGTGTCGGCGAGGTGCGCGAGGGCGCGCTCGCACTCCTCGGCCTCGGTGGTCGCGTGGAACGGCGAGCGGTAGAGGAACGGGCCCCAGAAGTGCACGACACCGGCGGAGGCCGTGTCGGAGGGCCAGCGGCGGGGGTCGCCGGTGAGGTTGATGGCTGCGGCGGTGGCGCCGTGGTACGAGCGGTAGGTGCTGAGCACCTTCTGCCGGCCCGTGTGCAGACGGGCCATGCGAACGGCGTTCTCGACGGCCTCGGCACCGCCGTTGGTGAAGAAGATCTTGTCGAGGTCGCCGGGGGTGCGCTCGGCGATCAGGCGGGCGGCCTCGGAGCGGACGTCGACGGCGAAGCCGGGCGCGAGGGTGCAGAGCTTCGCGGCCTGCTCCTGGATCGCCGCGACGACCTTGGGGTGCTGGTGGCCGATGTTGGTGTTGACCAGCTGCGAGGAGAAGTCCAGGAAGCGGTTGCCGTCGTAGTCCCAGAAGTACGACCCCTCGGCCCCGGCGACGGCGAGCGGATCGATGAGGGCCTGGGCGGACCAGGAGTGGAAGACGTGCGCGCGGTCGGCGGCCTTGACGGCGGCGCCGGCGGCGGCATCGGCGGTGGCGGGCTGCGGGTGAGGGGTCATACGGGGAGGCTAGAAGTGTGCAGGTGGGAGGCGGTATCGGCGCCTTGTATGGCGGTGGCCGCCGGGCCTCGGCAGTCTGTCCGGCCGGATGCCCCTGCCGGGTGCGCTACGGATTGCCCCCTGCGGAAATTCATTGACAGCATGCTGCCGATATGACAGCCTACTGTCATACATCCTACGGGGATGCGTGGACGGGACGATGGAGGCGAACGGAATGACCAGCCCCATGAACACCAGCACCACCGGCACCACCAGCACTGGCGCTGGCGCTGGCGCTGGCACTGACACCGGCGTCGCTGACGCTGCGGGCGCCGCTGCCGCGCGCAAGCCGGTCCATCTCGCGGTGTACGACACGTACGCCGACTGGGAGACCGGCCACACCACGGCCCACCTGGCCCAGCGCGGCTGGGAGATCCGTACGGTCGCGCTCGACGCGGAGAAGCCGGTGGCGACCATGGCCGGCGTCCGCATCCAGCCCGACTCGGCGCTGGCCGACCTGGACCCGGCGGACTCCTCCCTGCTGATCCTCACGGGCGCCAGCCTGTGGGACACCGGCGACGCGCTGGCCCCGTTCGCGGCCAAGGCCCGGGAGTTCCTCGCCGCGGGCGTCCCGGTGGCGGCCATCTGCGGGGCGACGGCCGGGCTGGCCCGGGAGGGTCTGCTGGACGACCGCGCGCACACCAGCGCGGCCTCGTTCTACCTCGCGGAGACCGGATACGCGGGCGGCGAGCAGTACGTCGAGACCGACGCGGTGACCGACGGCGACCTGATCACGGCGGGTCCGACGGAGCCGGTGGCCTTCGCCCGCGAGGTGTTCGCCCGGCTGGGCGCGTACGGGCCGGAGGTCCGCGAGGCCTGGTACCGCCTGTTCCACGACTCGGACCCGAGCGCGTTCCCGGTGCTGATGGCGGCGGCGGAGAACGGTGAGGCCTGAGGTGTCCGAGGGGCTTGAGGGGCTTGAGGGGCTTGAGGTGACTGCAGAGCTGGGGGTTCCTGCGGAGCTTGCGGTGACTGCGGAGCTTGGGGTGCCTGCCGGGCGGCACCGGCAGGACCTGCTCAGTCGTACGGCGCTCGGGGTCTTCCGGCTGAACGGCCAGTTCCTGGCCGTGTCGGAGGAGCTGGCCCGCCCGGCCGGGCTGACCGCGGCCTGGTGGCAGGTGCTGGGTGCGGTCCTGAGCGAGCCGCTCCCGGTCGCCGGGATCGCCCGCGAGATGGGCATCACCCGGCAGAGCGTCCAGCGCGTCGCGGACCTGCTGGCCGAGCGAGGACTGGCCGAGTACGTCCCCAACCCCGCGCACCGGCGGGCCAAGCTGCTCCGCCCGACGGAGGCCGGCCGTGCGGCCGTCGGGCGGATCGGCCCTGGTCACGCCGCACTCGCGGCCCGACTGGCCGGGGAGCTGGGAGAGTCCGGTCTCGCCGAGACGGTCCGGGTCCTGGAACGGCTGTCCCGGGCGATGGACACGCTCGCGGCCGCCCCGGAGGGGACCCGGGCGACGCCCGGCGGCGGCAACCGGAACTGAACCGTCATCGTCCCTCTCGCTGCGGGCACCCGGAGCGGCCGACTATTCTCGGCCTGTTCGGCCTGCCCAGGGGGAGGGACACACGGCCATGGAGCAACTGCATCCGGGGGACCCGCATCGCATCGGTCCCTACCGCTTGCTGTCCCGGCTGGGCGCCGGCGGCATGGGACAGGTCTACCTGGCGCGGTCCGACCGCGGCCGCACCGTCGCGGTCAAGCTGGTGCACCACGACCTCGCGCGGCGCGAGGAGTTCCGCCGTCGCTTCCGCCAGGAAGTCTCCGCCGCCCGCCGCGTCGGCGGCGAATGGACCGCCCCCGTCCTCGACGCCGACACCGAGGCCGAGACGCCGTGGCTGGCCACCGGTTACGTCGCCGGAACCAGCCTCCGCCAGGTCGTCGCCCGGGACTTCGGCCCGCTGCCCACCCGGTCCGTGCGGATCCTCGCCGCCGGACTCGCGTACGCCCTGCAGGACATCCACGCGGCCGGGCTGATCCACCGCGACCTCAAGCCGTCCAACGTCATGCTCACCATCGACGGGCCCCGCGTCATCGACTTCGGGATCGCGCGCGCCCTGGAGGACACCGGATCGGCGGACGCCGGACTGACCCGGACCGGCGAACTCGTCGGGTCCCCCGGATTCATGGCGCCGGAGCAGCTCCGCGGCGAGGCCGTCACCCCCGCCTGCGACGTCTTCTGCCTGGGGGCCGTGCTCACGTACGCGGCGACCGGCGCGCTGCCGTTCGGCGACACGGAGACGGCGGGCGGGCTGGCCCCGCTGCTCCTCCGCATCACCGAGGCGGAACCGGACCTGAGTGCCGTTCCGGCGGAGCTCCGCGAGCTCGTCGCCGACTGCCTCCGCAAGGAGCCGGCGGACCGGCCCAGCCCGGCGGACGTACTGGCCCGGGTCGGCGCCGGCGACACCGTCGCCGACGGCAAGGCGCTGGAGCCGTGGCTTCCGGGCGCCCTGGTGGCCCAGCTCGGACGGCACGCCGTGGAACTGCTGGGGCGCGAGGACGCGGGTCCGGAACCGGCCGTCCCTGCCGGGGCGGCGGGGCCGGTGGCGGCGCACCCCGGGCAGGCCGACCGGCCGCCGCAGGACCCGCCCACGCTGGCCGCACCGCCCGGCCTGGCGGGCGGCGGCTTCCCGGCGGGTCCGGCCGGGCCCGCGGGCCCGCCTCCCGCGCTGCCCCCGGCGATGCCGGTGGCGCCCGTGCCTTCCGTGGCTCCTGCGGTGTACCCGAGCTACGGCCCGGCGCCGAGCTACGGGCCAGGGCCGGCGGGTCCGGCGTACTACTCCGCTCCCCCGCCCCCGCCGCCGGCCGCTCGGCCCCGCGCGGCCTCGACCGCCTTCCTGGTGGCCGTCGCCACCGTCGTGGCGGTGGCCGCCGGCGCCACCGTGTACGCCGTGATGAGCGCGGACGGGGACCGGGGCGCCGGGTCGAGCGCCTCCCCGAGTACCAGCGCCACCGCTCCCACGCAGTCCACGGGATCGGGCGGGGCCTCCGGGACCGCGGACCCCAAGGGCGGCTCGGGGTCCTCGGGCTCCTCGGGCTCCTCGGGCTCCTCGTCGGCCGCCTCGGGCGGCGGCACGGCGAGCCCCTCGACCCCCGCGGCCACCCCCGGGGGAATTCCGGCCGCCTACCTCGGGACCTGGACGACGCAAGCCGGCGCCTGGTCCTGGAAGCTGACGCTTTCCGAGGGCAAGGTCGGCGACTCCGTCATGCGCCTGGAGCTCCGCACCCCCGAATACGAATGCGGCTGGTCGGCGACCCTGCAATCGGCCGGTCCGCCCATCGAGCTGAGCCCGTCCGCCCTCACCTACGGCCCGACCCCCTGCGCACCGGGCGTGTGGAGCCGTATCACCCTGCAGGGTGATGGCAGTCTCATGCGCGAGCTGGTGGGCAGCGGGAGCGCACCCTTGGTCTACCGCCGCTGAATCCGGCAATTGTGTCGAAGTCAATAAGCCTGCAAGTGAAGCTTGTTGCCGGTGGAAAAGGCGCCGCAGACTGCGGCGCATGGAGCCGTTGGAAATAGTTGCGAGACTGTGGGAACGGATCGAGGCACGCGACTGGGACGGAGTTGCCAGTCTCGTGGCGGACGACGTGGTCATCGAATGGCCCGTCAGCGGTGAACGGATCGTCGGGCGCGACAACTTCATCGCGGTGAACAGGAACGAGCTGTACGCGGACGAGGCGCTGGGGGACGAGGCGCTGGGGGGCGATACGTACGCGGGCGAGGCGTACGGCGTCGAGGCCCACGGGGTCGAGGCGTACGCGGACGGATCGGCGGAGCGGTCCGTGCAGCTCCTGCGCATCCTCGCGGACGGGGAACTCGTCGTCACCGAGGTCGAGATGCCGCTGGACCACGTCGTCTACCGGGCCGTCTCGTGGTGGACCGTTCGCGACGGGGAGGTCGTCGAGGCCCGCGAGTACTGGACGACCCCCGGCCAGGACCCCGCGCCGAGCTGGCGGTCGGGATACGTCGAGCCCCTCTCAAGTAGCCCGCGTCATACCTGAGAGCTACGCGCAAAGGCGGCTCCACAGTGTGACGACGACCATGGGGGCTGATTCCTAACTTCGGATCAGAAGAGCAGCACGCTCTTCGATCGCGACCGTGACCGTGACCGTGACCGTGTCCGTGTCCGTGTCCGTGTCCGCGATCGTGACCGGAGTGAAGGAACACCGACATGACACGTCTGGCTCCCGGACCGCGCCGCCCGGGTCGGCTGCGCCGCACGCTGCTCGCCGCGCTGGTGGCCGCCGCCGTCGTGGTTCCGGTGTCCGCCGCCGCGTCCGCCCGGGTGCCCGCGCCCGCGGCGGTGCGGTTCGCCGATGGCGCCACGCCCGCCGAGCGGTACGCCGCCAACCGGGACGGTCTCGCGGAGGCGGTCCGCATGGCGGAGGACGCCGGGCGGACCGGCCGGGCGGACCGGCTGCGGGCCATGGCGGCCGGCGGATCCGCGCAGTTCCTCGCGTTCGACGGGCGCGGCGACGGCCGGGCCGTCGAGGTCCTCGGCGATCTGGAGACCGCTGACCGCGTCGCCGTACTGGTGCCCGGCTCGGACACGACGCTGGACACCTACCAGAGGTTCCGTGCCGGGGCCGTCTCCCTGCAGCAGCGCCTCCGGGCGGAGCATCCGGGCTCCGCGGTGGTGGCCTGGCTCGGGTACGACACCCCCGGCACGGTCAGCCCGGCCGTGCTCTCCGCCGACCGCGCCGACGACGCCGCCGGAGAACTGGGCGCGTTCCTGGAGCTGCTGCGGCGGCTGGGCCCGGCCGGGGCGCGGCACTCGCTGCTCTGCCACTCGTACGGCTCGGTGGTCTGCGCCCGTACGGAGACCGGGCCGGCCGTCGGCGACATCGCCCTGTTCGGCAGTCCCGGTACCGGGGCCGCCCGGGCGGACGAACTGCCCACCCGGGCGCGCGTCTGGGCCGGGCGCGGCAGCGAGGACTGGATAGCCGGGGTGCCGCACGTCCGGTTCGCCGGCCTGGGCTTCGGCACCGACCCCCTCGACCCGGCCTTCGGCGCCCGCCGCTTCGAGGCCGGGCCCGCCGGCCACAGCGACTACCTGAGGTCCGGCACCCGGTCCCTGGACAGCCTCGCCCGGATCGTGCTCGGCGACGGATCGGAGGAAGGGCGTGCCTGACCTCCGTGGACTGCTCCGCCGCTGCCGTGCGTCAGCCGCCCGGGTGGACGCGGCCACCCCGGCCGGACGGGACCGGTCCGTGGATGCCCTGCGGGCCCTCGCGATCCTCGGAGTGGTCCTGGGGCACTGGCTGGTCACCGCCCTCACCACGTCGGACGGCGGTCTGGCCACCACGAGCCCGCTGGTGGACATGCCGTGGCTGGCGCCGGTGTCCTGGCTGTTCCAGACCCTCGCGGTGTTCTTCCTCGTCGGCGGGCACGTCGGAGCGCGCAGCCATGCCTCGGCCCGGGCACGCGGGGTGTCCTACGGCGCGTGGGTGGCGGGGCGGCTGGGCCGGCTGTTCCGGCCGGTGGCCGTGGTGCTGCTGCTGTGGGCGGTGACCGCCGCGGGGATGCTGCTCGGCGGCGCCTCGCCGGAGACCGTACGCGCCCTGCTGAAACTGGTGCTGTCCCCGCTGTGGTTCCTGCTGGTGTTCGCCGTCCTGACCGCGGCGACCCCGCTGGTGGCGCGGCTCCATCCGCTGTGGCCGCTGGCCGTCGTCCTGCACGTGGACCTCGCCCGGTTCGGTTTCGGCGCGCCCGAGTGGACCGGCTGGATCAACGTGGCCGCGGGCTGGCTGGTCCCGTACACCCTGGGGGCCGCCTGGGCGCGGGGGGCGTTCGCCGGTCGGCGGGCTCCGGTGGTGGTGCTGGCCGGAGGGGTTGCGGCCACCGTGGCGCTGGTGCTGTGGGGCGGCTATCCGGCGTCCATGGTGGGCGTGCCGGGAGCGCCGGTGTCCAATCTGAACCCGCCGACGCTGGCCGCGGTGACGTTCGGTCTGGCGCAGTGCGGGCTGGCGCTGTTGCTCCGCGGGCCGCTGGCGCGGGCGATGCGCCGGCCGACGGCGTGGGCCGGGGTGGCCCTGCTCAACCTGTCCGCGATGACGGTCTTCCTGTGGCACCAGACGGCGATGATGGCCGTCACCGCCCTGGGCCTGCTCGCCGGGGGCGACCTGCCCGGTCTGCACACCGTGCCGGACGGGCCTGGCTGGATACCCGTCCGGCTGTTGTGGGTGCCGGTGTTCGGGCTGGCCCTGGGCGTCTGCCTGGCAGCGTTCCGCACGTACGAAGGGCGCCCCGTGCGGCGACACATCGCGCCCGGCATCACGCCCGGCATCACGCCCGAAGTTGCGTCCCGTAAAGGACTGGCCCATGCCTAGGCTGACCGGTGTGAACGAGCAGAGCGCGGCGGCGCGGACGGACGGAACGGGCGGGGACGCCGGGAAACCCCGGAGCACGACCCGCCAGGTGTTCACCCTGCGGCGGGACCCGTTGCCCAGAATGTCCCGGCCCAAGTGGCTGACGTTTCTGCCGCAGGGGCTGACCTTGTTGGCGGCGGTCTCGTTCACCGCGATCGCCAACAACCAGTTGAGCCGCAATTATCACGTGACCAACGACTTCGCGCCTTTGCTCGCGGTGCTGATGGGGTTGGCCATCGTGCTCGCCATGTTCCGTCCCATGGCCGGCTGGTGGCTGGCGACGGCCGCGGCCACGGCACTCGCCGTCGAGATCCACGACACGGTCGGCCACGGCCAGCTCTGGCCGTGGATGCCGGGCGCGATGTTCGGCTACGCGGTCGTGATCCTGCTGGTGGCGCTGCGGGTTCCGGCCGGGGTGACGACTGCCGTGGTGTCCACGGCGCTCGGGCTCGCACTGGTCGGCGAAATCCTGTGGAGCCCCGAGCTCAGTGGTTCGTCGGTGGCCGGCGCAACGGTGCTGTTCGCCTTCACCGGTGTGCTGGGCTACGCCCTGCGGGCGGTCCGGCTCGCCCGGGGGAAGCTGGAGGAGCAGGAGACGCTCACCGAGGCGGAGCGCGCCCAGCGGGCCCTGCTGGAGGAGCGCAGCCGGATCGCCCGCGAGCTGCACGACGTGGTCGCGCACCACATGTCGGTTATCTCCATCCAGGCCCAGGTGGCCCCGCACCTGGTGGAGAACCCGTCGGAGGAGTTGAAGGAGAACCTGGCGGGCGTCCGGCAGAACGCCGTGGAGGCACTCACCGAACTCCGTCGGGTGCTGGGCGTGCTGCGTTCCGAACACCCCGGGGACGAGGCGAACCCACACCATCCGCAGCCCACCCTCGCCGATCTCGACGGTCTCGTGGAGAACGTGCGCGGGGCCGGCCTGAAGGTGACCACCGAAGTGGCCGGCATCCGGCGGCCGCTCACCCCGGGCGTCGAGCTGACCGCGTACCGGATCGTCCAGGAGGCCCTGAGCAACTGCCTGCGCCACGCCCCGGGTTCGCGGGTGGAGGTGGGGGTCGCGTACGGACCGCGCGAGCTGCACCTGTGCGTGGCCAACTCGGCTCCGACCCGGGCCGCCCCGCCTTCCCCCGGGGCCGGGCACGGGCTGCTGGGAATGCGGGAGCGGGCGGGCATGCTGGGTGGCGAACTGGTCGCCGGGCCCCGCCCGAGCGGCGGGTACGAGGTCACGGCGGTGCTCCCGCTGGACCCTCCGGTGGGTTAGGCCGGCACGGCCGGTCCTGCCCCCCCCCTCGACCACCTCGGCCGTCTCGACGAAGGCCGCCTCGACGAAGAAGGACTGACCTGCGCATGAGCACGCCGATCCGGGTGATGATCGCCGACGACCAGATGATGGTCCGGCAGGGCTTCACCGTGCTGCTGAACGCCGAGCCCGACATCGAGGTGGTCGGTCAGGCGGTGGACGGCGCCGATGCCGTCGCGAAGGTCGCCGAACTCTCTCCGGACGTGGTCCTGATGGACATCCGGATGCCGGGTGTCGGCGGCATCGAGGCCACCGCGACGATCACGGGCGTTCCGGACGCCTCGGTGAAGGTGCTGGTGCTGACCACCTTCGACCTCGACGAGTACGTGTACGAGGCGTTGCGGGCCGGCGCTTCGGGGTTCCTGCTCAAGGACGCCTCCGCCGATCAGCTCGCCGAGGCGGTGCGTGTGGTCGCGGCGGGCGAGGCGCTGCTCTCCCCGAACATCACCAAGCGTCTGATCACGGAGTTCTCCCGGCTGGGGGCGCCGCGCGCACCCTCGAAGGAGCGGATCGGGGAGCTGACCGAGCGGGAGACGGAGGTGCTGGCGCTGATCGCCCAGGGCCTGTCGAACGCGGAGATCGCCACGCACCTGGTGGTGGCCGAGCAGACTGTGAAGACCCACGTCAGCCGCATCCTGGTGAAGCTGGGCCTGCGGGACCGCACGCAGGCGGCGGTGTACGCGTACGAGACGGGTCTGGTCCGTCCGGCGGGCTACTGAGGGGCTCGTGTAGTACTTGAGGGGGAGCCGGAGAGATCCCCATCCTCGGCGACGCGGACGAGCCGGGGCGGGGCCTACCGTTCTGGACATGACCGAGACGACTGCCGGGGGGACCCCCCGGTCACCGGAGTTGCAGCTGGCCAGCGGCCTGTCCCGGAACCTGCGCCGGGACCTCCTCACCGATGTGTTCGCGTACCGCCCGCTGCCGCCGATGCGGACGGACGGGCCGCTGACGCGCCGCCTTCCCGAGCGGATACGCGCGGAAATGGGTTACGCACCGCATGTGCTGGTCGCGTTGGCCGCGCTGTTCGTCGTGCTGAACTCGGTCGCCCTCGACGGCGGTTACCTGGGGTCGGCCAAGGCGGGGCTGTACGGGATGATCGCCGCCGCCCCGGTGCTGATGGCGCTGGTGCGGCCGGTCGGCGCCTTCTGGTGCAGCCTCGCCGCCACGGTCCTGTTGTCGGCCTTCGCCCCGGGTGGCTACACCTGGCCGTGGTCGCCCAGTTCCCTGCTCGCCCAGCTGTGCGTGATGGTCGTGGTGGCGGCCCGGACCCGGCCCAGGGTGGCCGCCTGGATGTGGCTGATCACCATGGGGTTCGGCCTGTTCGCGATCGTCATGCTCGGCCGGGGGCAGCTGGACGGGATCATGCCGATGGCCGTGGTCTCGGCGGGGGCTCTGATGGTCGTCTCGGTGCGGCAGATCCGGCTGGAGGCGGCCGAACAGGTCAGCGCCCAGCAGGAGGTCACTGCCGTGGAGCGGGGCCGGCGGACGCTGCTGGAGGAGCGGACCACCATCGCGCGGGAGTTGCACGACGTGGTCGCCCATCACATGTCGGTGGTGGCGATCCAGGCCGAGGCGGCGCCCTACCGGGTGGAGAACCCGCCGCCGGAGCTGGAGGCGGCCTTCGCCACCATCCGGGAGAACGCGGTGGCGGCGCTCACCGAGCTGCGGCGGGTGCTCGGGGTGGTGCGGTCCGCTGACTACGAGGCGCCGGAGGCCCCGCAGCCGACGCTGGCCTCGCTGGACGGGCTGCTGGCCAATGTCCGGGAGGCGGGGCTCCAGGTGGAGAAGACCGTCACCGGGGCGGCCCTGGAGCTGCCCCAGGGGGTGGAGCTGTCGGCGTACCGGATCATCCAGGAGGCACTGAGCAACACGCTGCGGCACGCGCCGGGCGCCCGGGCCGGCGTCGAGGTGGCGTACGTGCTGGGCGGGCTCGGGGTCCGGGTGGTCAACGATCCGCCGACCGGGGACGTGCGGCCCTCGCCGGGCGCCGGGCACGGGATCACCGGGATGCGGGAGCGGGTGGCGATGCTGGAGGGCGAGATCACGGCCGGGAAGACGGCTGAAGGGGGGTACGAGGTGACGGTGTTCATACCCGTGCGGAACGCGTCGGCCGAGGGCGCCGCATGACGGACGGAACGACCGCCGGGACGATCAGGGTGCTGATCGTGGACGACCAGATGATGGTCCGGGAGGGCTTCTCGGTCCTGCTGAACGCGATGCCCGGTATCGAGGTGGTGGGCGAGGCGGTGGACGGCCGGGAGGCCGTCGAGCAGGTGGCGGCGCTGCGGCCGGACGTGGTCCTGATGGACATCCGGATGCCGGTGCTGAACGGGCTGGAGGCGACCCGGGAGATCGTGGCGGCGGACGCGGACGCGAAGGTGCTGGTCCTGACGACCTTCGACCTCGACGAGTACGTGTACCAGGCGCTGCGGGCGGGGGCGTCCGGGTTCCTGCTGAAGGACGCCTCGGCCCGGCAGCTGGCGGACGGGGTGCGGGTGGTGGCGGCCGGGGAGGCACTGCTGGCCCCGTCGGTGACCCGGCGGCTGCTCTCCGAGTTCTCGAAGCTGTCGGAGCGTTCGGAGGCCGCCCGGCCGGCCGACCGGGCGGTGGTCGGCGATCTGACGGAACGGGAGACGGAGGTGCTGGTGCTGATCGCGCACGGCCTGTCCAACGCGGAGATAGCCGACCGCCTGGTCATCGCCGAGTCCACGATCAAGACCCATGTGAGCCGGATCCTGGTGAAGCTGGGGCTTCGGGACCGCACGCAGGCGGCGGTCTTCGCCTATGAGACGCGGCTGGTCACGCCTTCCTGATGCCGTCCCGTCGGCCCGGCTTGCGCAGGAAGCGGCGGAGCCGGGTCAGCGGCCAGGTGTTGATCACGTCCTCCTTGGTCAGCCAGCCGCGCTGGGCCGTGCCGATCCCGTAGCGCAGGTACGGCAGGTGGGTGGTGGAGTGGGCGTCGGAGTCGACCGCGAACTTCACGCCGTACCGCTTGGCGCGCAGGATGTCCTCGTCGCACAGGTCGAGCCGTTCCGGATGGGCGTTGATCTCCAGGGCGGTGCCGGTGCGCGCGCAGGCGGCGAAGACCTCGTCGAAGTCGGCGTCGATGGGCGGGCGTTTGCCGATCCGACGGGTGGTGGGGTGGCCGATGACCGAGACGTAGGGGTTCTCGCAGGCGCGGACCAGGCGGCGGGTGAGGTCCTGGCGGCTCTGGTTGAAGTGGGAGTGGACCGAGGCCACGCACAGGTCGAAGCCGGCCAGGAACTCGTCGGGCCAGTCGAGGCCGCCGTCGGGGCCGATGTTGAGCTCCGTGCCGTGCAGCAGCCGCATCCCGTGATGGGCGCGGTCAAGTGCTCGGGCCTGCTCGCGCTGGGCGAGGATCTTCTCGGCCGTCATCCGCTGCATGGCCAGGTCGGGGGCGTGGTCCGTCACCGCGAAATACGCGTATCCGCGGGCGGCCGCGGCGGCCACCATGTCCTCCAGGGAGGCCAGGCCGTCGGTGAGGTCGGTGTGGGTGTGCAGGTCACCGCGGATGTCGCGCTCGGTGACCAGCTCGGGGAGTTCCCCGCGCCGGGCCGCCGCGATCTCGCCCCGGTCCTCCCGCAGCGCCGGGGGGATCCAGGGCAGGCCGAGGCGGGCGTAGACCTCCTCTTCGGTCTCCGAGGCGAGCCGCTCCCCGGTCTCCGCGTCGAACAGCCCGTACTCGGAGAGCTTCAGTCCCTGGCGGACCGCGAGCTCGCGGGTGCGGATGTTGTGGGCCTTGGAGCCGGTGAAGTACTGCAGGCCCGCGCCCCAGGACTCCGGGGGCAGCACGCGCAGGTCGACCTGGAGGCCGTCGGCGGTACGGACGGAGGTCTTCTTCCGGCCGGCCGCGATGACCTCGGCGGTCGCGGGCAGGGAGGTCAGGGCCTCCATGTAGGGCTCGGGCTTCCGGGACGCGACCAGGACGTCGATGTCCCCGATGGTCTCGCGCATGCGGCGGAGCGACCCCGCGTACGTGCAGCGGGCCCGGCCGGGGAGGGCGGAGAGCTCGGCCACGATCTGCTCGGCGACGTCCATGGCCCGGCTGATCAGGATGCGGTCCGCGCCGGGCTGACGGAGCAGGGCGATGCCGTGCAGGATGTTCTCCTCGGTGCGCTCGCCGAAGCCCTTCAGATCGCGCAGCCGCTCCCGGTGGATGGCTTCGAGCAGCTGGTCCACGGAGGAGATGCCGAGCTCCCGGTGGAGCAGCATGGCCTTGCGGGGGCCGAGGCCGGGGATGCCGATGAGCTCCCGTACGCCGGCCGGGACCGAGTCCCGGGCCTCGTCCACGACGGTCATGTGCCCGGTGCGCAGGTATTCGACGATCTTCTGGGCGACGGAGGCGCCGACGTTCGGGATCTCCTTGAGGCCCTTCACGTCGAGCCCGGTGATGTCGGCCGGATGGCCGCCCACGGCCCGGGCGGCCTTCTCGTAGGCGCGCGCCTTGAAGGCCTCGCCGCCGCGGATGGCGATGAGGTCGGCGTACTCCTGGAGCATCGCCTGCACCTCGTCGTTGGCTCGGGGCATACCTCCATGGTGCGCCGGTTCCCGTGGCGTGCCCGTTTCCCGGGAAGATCCGCCGGGCCGGTCATAGGCTGCCGGAATGGACTTCGATCCGTGGGACCCCGCGTTCGTGGCCGATCCGTACCCCGCCTATGCGGAGTTGCGCGCCCGGGGGCGGGTGCTGTGGTGCGAGGCCACCGGTCAGTGGCTGGTGCCGCACCACGAGGACGTCGGCGCGCTGCTGCGGGACCGACGGCTGGGGCGGACCTACCTGCACCGCTTCTCCCACGAGGAGTTCGGGCGGACCCCGCCGCCGCCCGGGCACGAGCCGTTCCACGTCCTGAACGGCAACGGGCTGCTGGACCTGGAGGATCCGGCACACGCCCGGGTGCGGCGGCTGGTGTCCCGGGCGTTCACCCCGCGGACCGTGGAGCGGCTGGCGCCGACCGTGCACCGGATGGCCCGGGAGCTGGTGGCGGGGTTCGTCGCGGAGGGCGGCGGGGACCTGCTGTCCGCCGTCGCCGAACCGCTGCCGGTCGCGGTGATCGCCGAGCTGCTCGGCGTGCCCGAGGCGGACCGGGGGCTGCTGCGGCCCTGGTCGTCGGACATCTGCGGGATGTTCGAACTCCGGCCGGACGAGGAGACGGCCCGCCGGGCGGTGGACGCGTCGGTGGAGTTCAGTGCCTATCTGCGCGGCCTGATCGAGGAGCGGCGCAAGGACCCCGGCGAGGACCTGATCTCCGCGCTGATCGCGGCACACGACGAGGGGGGACGGCTCAGCGAGCAGGAGATGATCTCCACCTGTGTGCTGCTGCTGAACGCCGGGCACGAGGCCACCGTCAACACCACGGCGAACGGTTGGTGGGCACTGTTCCGCAACCCGGAGCAGCTCACGGAGCTCCGCGAGCGGCCGGCCGAAATGTTGTCCACAGCTGTGGACGAGCTGATGCGCTACGACACCCCACTGCAGATGTTCGAGCGGTGGGTGCTGGACGAGGTGGAGATCGGCGGCACCGTCGTACCGCGCGGCGCCGAGGTCGCCCTGTTGTTCGGAGCGGCGAACCGGGACCCGGCCCGGTTCGTGAACCCCGACGCGCTGGACCTGACGCGGCAGGACAACCCGCACCTCAGCTTCGGTGCGGGCATCCACTACTGCCTCGGGGCCCCACTGGCCAGGCTGGAGCTCGCCGCCTCCTTCGGGGCCTTCCTCGACGCCGGGGTGCCGCCCCTGCGCCTCGTACGGGAGCCGCGGTGGCAGGACGGCTTCGTGATCCGCGGGCTGCGGGAGCTGCTCGTCACCTGCTGACCGCGACACGAGCCGGCCTGCGCCCCCGCTCGGCCGCTCAGCCGAGCAGCCGCGCAGCCGCGCAGCCCCTCGGTCCCCAGCCCCTCAGCCGCTGATGTCCCGGCGGCGCAGGGCCGCCAGTCCGGCCGCGGTCAGGGCAGCCGCGAGGGCGGTCAGCAGGAGCAGCGGGCTCCAGGACGGATCCGCCGCGCCCGGGAGCCGGGGTAGGTGGGCGAAGGGCGAGAGGTTCAGGACGGCCTGCGGGAGGTTCAGCGCCGGGCCGATCCAGCCGAGGGCCAGCACGATCCCGGCCACCGCCCAGGCGGCCGGAGCGTAAGCCGGCCGCACGCCGAGCAGCAGTACCGCCAGGGAGCCGATCAACCACACCGCGGGCAGCTGGGCCAGCGCGGCCCCCACCGCCGCCGCCACGTCCGTGCCGTGGCCCAGGCCGATCCCGAGCCCGCCCAGGGCGAGGATCCCGGCGGCGCCGCCGAAGGCGACGGCGAGGTGGCCCCCGGCCCAGGCCTGTCGGCTCACCGGGGCGGCCAGCAGCCATTCGGCGCGCTGCCCGCTCTCTTCCGCGTGCAGGCGGAGCACCGAGGCGGTGACGTAGAGCGCGGCGACCAGGCCCAGCAGCCCGGTGACGGACGCGAGGAAGGCCTCGGTCAGGTCGCTCTGCCCGCCCATCCGCTCGAAGATCTCGCGGGTCCGCTCGTTCCCGCCGACCAGGTCGGCGGCGCCGTCGGCCATCCCGCCGAACACGAGCCCGGCGAGCAGGAATCCAGCCCCCCAGCCCGCCGCACTGCCGCGCTGCAGCCGCCAGGCCAGCCCGCCAGCCGAGCCGAGCCGGCCCTCGGCCGGTCCGGCCCGGCCCGGGAAGAAGCTCATGCCCACGTCCCGGCGTCCGGCCAGGGCGTAACCGAGGAGGCACTGCACCGCCACGGCCGCCGCGAGCAGGCCGAGCACCCACCAGCGCTCACCGGCGAAGGCCCGTACGTTCTCCAGCCAGCCGAGCGGCGAGGCCCAGGTCAGCGCGGAAGTGCCGCCTGCCCGGCCGGCGTCGCCGGCCGCCCTCAGCACGAAGGCCGCGCCCAGGACGGCGGCCGTGATGCCCTTGGCGGCCCGCGCGCTCTCGGTGAGCTGTGCGGCGAGGGCGGCCGTCGTCGCGAACAGCATGCCGGTGCCGGCGATCCCGAGGCCGAGGGCGAGCGCACCGTCCGCACCCTGCCCCGCGAGGCCGCCCGCGATCAGCAGCCCGAGCAGGCCGTTGGCGGTGAGGGCGGCGAGCAGGGCCGCGGTGAGCGGGGCCCGCCGACCCACCATGGCGGCGGACAGCATCTCCTGGCGGCCCGTCTCCTCTTCCTCGCGGGTGTGCCGGACCACGACGACCAGGCTCATCACCGCGGCGAGCACCCCGCCGTAGACGCCCATGCGCCAGGCCGTCAGGCCGCCGAGGGAGTCGGCGAACACCGGCCCGTACAGGGCCCGCATCGAGCTGTTGGCGTTCATCGAGGCGGCGATCCCGGCGCGCTCGGCGGCGGTCCGGTAGATGCTCCCGAGTGATCCCGGCATGCTGACCACGGTCAGCCCGGTCAGCAGGATCCAGACCGGCATCATGATCCGGTCGCGGCGCAGGGCCAGGCGCAGCAGGGTGCCGGTGCCGGCGAAGGGCTGTTTCATCGCTCGTCCACCCGGTCGGCGGTGTAGTGCCGCAGGAAGAGCTCTTCGAGGGTGGGCGGGGTCGAGATGAGCGACCGCACGCCCGAGGCGGCCAGCGAGCGCAGGACGGCGTCCAGCCGGTCGGTGTCGACCTGGAGGCGGACGCGGGCACCCGGTCCGCCGTGCGCGGCCCGGACGTCCACGTCGTGCACGCCGGGCAGGTGGGCCAGCCCGTCGGGCAGTCCGGCGAGCTCCGCGGTGACCGAGGTGCGGGTCAGGTGGCGCAGGTCGGCGAGGGAGCCGGTCTCCACGGTCCGCCCGTTGCGGATGATGCTGACCCGGTCGCAGAGGGTCTCGACCTCGCGCAGCAGGTGCGAGCTGAGCAGGACGGTCCGGCCGGCGTCGCGCGCCTCGGCGACACAGCCCTGGAAGACCTCCTCCATGAGCGGGTCGAGGCCGGAGGTCGGCTCGTCCAGTACGAGCAGTTCGGCATCGGAGGCGAAGGCGGCGACCAGTGCGACCTTCTGCCGGTTGCCCTTGGAGTAGGTGCGGCCCTTCTTCGTCGGGTCGAGCTCGAAGCGCTCGACGAGCGCGGCCCGCCGGGCCCGGTCGAGGCCGCCGCGCAGCCGGCCGTAGAGGTCGATGACCTCCCCGCCGGAGAGGTTGCGCCAGAGGGTGACGTCACCGGGGACGTAGGCGATGCGCCGGTGCAGTTCGACGGCGTCGGCCCAGGGGTCGCCGCCGAGGAGTTCGGCGGTGCCGGAGTCGGCGCGCAGCAGGCCCAGGAGGACCCGGATGGTGGTGGACTTGCCGGCGCCGTTGGGGCCGAGGAAGCCGTGGACCTCGCCGGTGGCGACCGACAGGTCGAGGCCGTCCAGTGCGCGGGTGCGGCCGAACGCCTTGTGGAGTCCGGCCACGCGAATTGCCTTCGTCATGTTTCTGAACGTACGCTACTTTCACAAACTTGTGAAGGTCTGGAATCGCGTAAAGTCAGGGGCGTGACAGAGATGGATGAAACGGCCGGGAACACCGGGGACCGCGACACCGAGGCGGTCTCACGCTTCGTGGAGCGCTTCGCCGGACAGCTGACCGACGCCGGCATGCAGCGGATGGCGGCACGGGTCTTCGCCGCCCTGCTCTCCAGCGACCGGGCGAGCATGACCTCGGCGGAGCTGAGCGAGGCGCTGCGGATCAGCCCGGCGGCCGTGTCCGGCGCGATCTCCTACCTGTCCCAGGTCAGCATGGTCAGCCGGGAGCGCGAACCGGGTTCACGGCGGGACCGGTACGTCCTGCACAACGAGCTCTGGTACGAGACCTTCACCCGCCGCGACCAGGTGCTGGGCATGTTCGAGAAGACCCTCCGCGAGGGGGCGGCAGGCCTCGGGCAGGGCACGGCGGCGGGCACACGGCTGGCCGAGACGGCGGCGTTCTTCGAGTTCCTCCAGCGCGAGATGCACTCCATGCTGGACCGCTGGCGCGCGTACCGGGCCACCCTGGACCTGCCACCGGCCGCACCGGCACCCGCACCCGCACCGGCACCGGCACCGGCACCGGCACCGGCACCGGACGCCCGCTGACCCACGCGCCGCGGCGCGGTCGGGCTCGATCGGGCCTGACCGAGCCCGGCCCCAGGGGGACCCGGCGGACCGGCCGAACCCTGCGGGATCAGTCCGCCCGCGGCACCGTCAGCCCCCACGCGCCCGGCCGCAACGTCCACGTGCGGCGCCGGACCGGGCCCGCCACCGCGTGGTCGGCGCGGTACCGGAAGTCCGCCCCCGAGACCGTCACCGAGCGCGCCAGCGCCGTCACCGGCCGGTCGGAATCACCCGTACGGATGACCACCTCGGCCAGTCCTTCCCGCCGGGCCACCGACACGTCGGCCACCGGCCGGTCCACGTCCGCCAGCAGCACCCCGTCGGCCTCCACCCGGAGCCGGTGCGCGAGCCCGGCCGCCGGCACCGCCGCCCCGCCCACCGGCGGGCGCACCAGGGTCCGCACCAGCGACCGGCAGGCACTCCACACCGACCGCTCGGCTCCCCGCGGGGCCACACCCGGCCCCCGCGACCCCGCGACCCCGTCGGCCCAGCGCGCCGCCGCGGCCGATCCCACGGCACCCGCAGGCCCCGCAGGGCCGGCCGGTCCCGGCAGCACCGGCGGGATCCGCAGCGAACCCAGCACCACCCCGTCGCTGTCGTCCACCAGCAGGTCGTACGTCCGCACCGCGCCGTCCAGCACGGCCCGCGCCGCCGCCACCGCACCCACCGGCACCCCCAGCGAATGCGCCAGCGCCAGGGCGGGTGCCGGACCCACCGGCACCAGGGACAGCGCCCCGGCCGCGGCGAGCGCCCGTTCCCTGTGCAGCAGGCCCACGGCCCGGACGAGCGCCCGGTCGTCACCCACGATCACCGGGCGCCGATGACCCCTGCGGGCGAGCGCCCGCGCGAACTCCTCGGGGCTCTCGGGGAGGCAGATCTTCGCCGCCGCCCCCGCACTCAGCACGTCCTTCGCGATCCGCACGGATTCGCCGTCGAGACGGCGCGCGACCGGGTCGACGAGCACCAGCAGGTCGCCCGCCGGCACCCCCGCCTCGCTCATGGTGGGCTCTGGAGCCGACACCTCGGTCCTTCCTCGGGTAGCATCTTTGTGCAAGAGCCCCTTGCGCTATTGCGCCAGGGGCTTCGTCTATTCCGGGGCAACCGGTCCGACGGCTCAGCCTGCGGTGTACATCGTCGTACGCCCCCTGACCTTGGACATGCCCCATCCGGAAGAGGTGTACGCCTGTGCCCGCTCTTGTGCTGCTCGGAGCCCAGTGGGGTGACGAGGGCAAGGGGAAGGCCACCGACCTCCTCGGTGGCTCCGTCGACTACGTCGTCCGTTACCAGGGCGGCAACAACGCCGGCCACACAGTCGTCGTAGGCGACCAGAAGTACGCCCTTCACCTGCTCCCGTCCGGCATCCTCTCCCCCGGCTGCACCCCGGTGATCGGCAACGGCGTCGTTGTCGACCCGTCCGTGCTGCTGTCCGAGCTCCGCGGTCTGAACGAGCGCGGCATCGACACCTCCAAGCTCCTGATCAGCGGTAACGCGCACCTGATCACGCCCTACAACGTCACCCTCGACAAGGTGGGCGAGCGCTTCCTCGGCAAGCGCAAGATCGGTACGACCGGCCGCGGCATCGGCCCGACCTACGCCGACAAGATCAACCGCGTGGGCATCCGGGTCCAGGACCTGTACGACGAGTCGATCCTCACCCAGAAGGTCGAGGCGGCGCTGGAGGGCAAGAACCAGCTGCTCGCCAAGCTGTACAACCGCCGCGCGATCGAGCCGGCGCAGATCGTCGAGGAGATGCTCCAGTACGCGGAGCAGATCAAGCCGTACGTCGCCGACACCACGCTGATCCTCAACAACGCGCTCGACGAGAACAAGGTCGTGCTGTTCGAGGGCGGCCAGGGCACCCTGCTCGACGTCGACCACGGCACGTACCCCTTCGTCACCTCCTCGAACCCGACCGCGGGCGGCGCCTGCACCGGCACCGGCGTGGGCCCGACGAAGATCTCCCGGGTCATCGGCATCCTCAAGGCCTACACCACCCGTGTCGGTGCCGGTCCGTTCCCGACCGAGCTGTTCGACCAGGACGGCGAGGACCTGCGGCGCATCGGCGGCGAGCGCGGTGTGACCACCGGCCGTGACCGGCGCTGCGGCTGGTTCGACGCGGTCATCGCCCGCTACGCCACCCGCGTGAACGGCCTGACCGACTTCTTCCTCACCAAGCTCGACGTCCTCACCGGCTGGGAGCAGATCCCGGTCTGCGTGGCGTACGAGATCGACGGCAAGCGCGTCGAGGAGCTGCCGTACTCGCAGTCGGACTTCCACCACGCGAAGCCGATCTACGAGATGCTGCCCGGCTGGTCCGAGGACATCACCAAGGCGAAGACCTTCGCCGACCTGCCGAAGAACGCGCAGGCGTACGTGAAGGCCCTCGAGGAGATGTCCGGCGCCCCGATCTCCGCGATCGGCGTCGGCCCGGGCCGTACCGAGACGATCGAGATCAACTCGTTCCTCTAGGCACAACGGACGGGGCCCGTCGCGCGCAGACGCGCGACGGGCCCCGTCGCCGTACTCCCGGCCGGGCTCAGCGCCGGAGGGCCTCGGCCGGTTGGATGCGGGCGGCCCGCGAGGCGGGGTAGAGGCCTGCCAGGACGCCGGTGACCAGGCCGAGCAGCGGCGCGGTCGCGACGGTCGCCGGATGGACCACCGGGGTCCAGTCACGGATCACTGCGACGCACACCACGGTGAGGGTGCCCATCGAGGTGCCCACGAGCCCGCCCAGGGCGCCCAGGGCGCCCGATTCGGCGAGGAACTGGCTGGTGATGTGGCGCCCGCGCGCGCCCAGGGCCCGGCGCAGGCCGATCTCGCCGGTGCGCTCCAGGACCGCGACCAGGGTGGTGTTGGCGATGCCGACGGCGCCGATGACCAGGCAGATCCCGGCCAGGACCAGGAAGAGCTGTTCGAGGTCGGAGGTGACGCCGCTGCGCAGGGTGCGCGGGTCGGGCGGCGGTACCGCCTTGAGGTACTCAGGGTGGTCGGGACGCAACGCGGTGGGGGCGAGCCGGGCAACCTGCTCGGCCGCGCCGACCTCCGTCGCGATGAGCATGGTGGTTCCGGTGCCCTCGGGCGGACCCCAGACCTCCTCGGCGGTGGTGCGCGGGACCGCGACCGAGAGCAGCAGGTCGGCCTTGCGCTCCACGTCCTCGATGATCCCGACGACGGTGAACGGCTCGCCGCCGATGAAGACGGCCGGACGCGTGTCCAGGGTGGTGACGCCCAGGCGGGCCGCGGTGCTCGCGCCGAGGACGGCCACGCGTTGCCTGCTGCCGGAGTGGAACTCGTCGTAGAGCCGGCCCTGGGCCAGCTGGGGAACGGCGGCCCGCAGCGCGCCGGGGGAAGCCGCGACCACGTCAATGGCTTCTCCCCCGCCCTCGCCGACGGGTGCGGCGCGCACTCCGCCGGCCGCTGCGTCGAGCCGGACCGTGTAGTAGACGCCCGCGTGCCGGACCCCGTTGAGACGCTCGACGCGGGCGTCGGCGTCCGCCGGAAAGCCCGGCCCGGCGAAGGTGTTCTGCTGCCGGGCGACGTCCTCGACGGTCACCTCGGTCGCGCTGAGCAGGTTGAAGCGGCTGTCGATCTGCGAGGAGGTGGTGGCGGTCAGTCCGAGGACCGCGACGAAGGTGCCGACGCCGAGCACCGTCCCGAGCGCGGTCAGCGCCGAGCGGGCCGGGCGCTGGAGCACCCCCGCGACCGCCTCGCCGAGGGTGTCGCGGAGGGTGAGGCGGGAGGGCTCGATGCGGACGGCCGGGGTGTGGGACCGGCGCCAGGAAAAACGACGGGGTCGGGGCAGTTTCATGCGGGTGCCTGTTCGCGCAGTATGCCGTCGCGGATCGCGACGGTGCGGCCGCCGTGCGCGGCGACCTCCTGGTCGTGGGTGATGACGAGCACGGTCATCCCGTCGGCGTGGAGTTCGTCCAGGAGGGCGAGCACGGTGTCGGCGTTGGTGGAGTCGAGGTTTCCGGTCGGTTCGTCGCACAGCAGCAGGGACGGCCGGGCGACCAGGGCACGGGCGATGGCCACCCGCTGCCGTTCCCCGCCGGACAGCCGGGAGGGGACCGCGGCGAGGCGGTGGCCGAGCCCGACCCGGCTGAGGGCCTCTCGGGCGCGGTCGGGGCGTTCCCGGCGGGGCACGCCGTTGTAGTACATGGCGAGCGCCACGTTCTCCAGGGCCGACCGGTGGGGCAGCAGGTGGAAGGACTGGAAGACGAACCCGATGCGGCGGCCGCGCAGGGCGGTCCGGTCGCTGTCCCCGAGGGCGCCGGTGTCGATGCCGTCCAGGAGGTAATGCCCCTCCGTGGGCGCGTCGAGCAGCCCGGCGATGTTGAGGAAGGTCGACTTGCCGGATCCGGAGGGACCGACGACAGTGACGAACTCGCCGCGCCGGATGGTGAGGTCACACGGCTTGAACGCGGCCACCGGAGGGGGGCCCGGGTAGGTCAGGCCCACCTGCCGGAATTCGATGACAGGAGATGCGGTCGGGGTCATGAGCCGTCGCTCTTCCCTCCGCCGCTCGCGCCGCCATCCGCGGCACCCTCACCGTCACCGCTGTTCTTGCCGTCCTTCTGTTTGCCCACGACGCCCGGGTTGACGCCGATGACCACCGAGTCGCCCTCCGCGAGGGTGCCGTCCCCGGTGGGCCGGACCTCCACGTATCCGTCGCCGGTGGTACCGGGCCGGACCTCGACCCGCCGTCGGGCCCCGGCGCCGTCCACCACGGTGACGATGGTGCGGCCGTCGGCGCCGGCGGAGACGGCGGAGAGCGGGACGACGAGCGCGTTGCCGTCGGTTGCGGCGGCCTCCACGGTCAGGCGCACGTCCTGGCCTACGAGTTTGGTGTCCAGCGCAGCGAGGGGGCGTACGAACATCTCGTACCCGGTCGGCCCGCCGGGAGCAGGAGCCCCCTGGCCCTGGCCCTGGCCCTGGCCCTGCCCTTGGCTCTGACCGTCGGTGGACCCGCCGTTCGGCGCGGGGGGCGCGGACCGGCTGTCCGCGACCGACTGCACCTGAGCGGGTGCCGTGATCCCGTTGACCTCGGAGAGGATCTCGACCTTCTGGCCGACCCGGACCAGGCCCTTCTGGTGTTCCTGGAGCTGCCCC
This sequence comes from Streptomyces sp. NPDC043853, assembly GCF_056436025.1. Classification (NCBI taxonomy): domain Bacteria; kingdom Bacillati; phylum Actinomycetota; class Actinomycetes; order Kitasatosporales; family Streptomycetaceae; genus Streptomyces; species Streptomyces sp. NPDC043853. Next base: position 508,452 of record NZ_JBWKDJ010000003.1, on the reverse strand, counting down.
CGTACGACGAGCGCGCCCGAGGACAGGGACAGCGCGGCACCGTTGACCGGGGAGCCGGGGCGGACGCTGACGGAGTCGGCACGGGCGGGGAAGGACTCCAGGAAGACGACCTCGCCCGCCGGGAGCATGGGACCGGCTGCCGCGCGGGCCTCGGCCAGGCGCTCGCGGGCCTTGGCCAGGTCCTCCTTGGCCCGGCTCACCGACCGGGCCGCGTCCGGACCGGACCCTTTGGCGCCGTCCCCGGAGCCATTGGACCCTCCGGAACCTTCGGCACCGTTGCCTCCCGTGGCGCCCGTGGCCGAAGTACCGCCCGAAGTACCGCCCGTGGAGCCGGACCCGTTGTTCCTGGCCGCGGCCCGGGCGTCCTCCAGGGAGCGCTCCGCGGAGGTGACCGCGTCCTCGGCCGACTTCACCGCCTCGCCGCGATCGGCCACCGCAGGCAGCGGGTCGTAACCGATGGAGTGGTAGAAGGAGTTGAGCGCCGCCTTCGTCCCGGCGCCGAAGGTGCCCGCCTTGTCGGAGCCCGTACGGTGACCGAGCCCGGCCAGCGCCTTCTGAAGCTGCTTCACGTCGTCGCCGGTGGCGCCCGGCTTCAGGTCCCGGTACACGGGCAGCGCGCCGGGGAACGCGAAGACGGGCCGGCCGGACACCTCCATGAGCACCTTGCCCGCCTCCACCTTGTCCCCCTGGCGGACGGCGACCTTGGTGACGACGGGGGCGGCCGCCCCTTCTCCACCGGTGACCGACGGGGTGACCTGGATGGACTGGCTCGAGGTGACCGTGCCGCGCACGATGACGGTGTCCCGCAGGACGCGCTTCTCGACGCGTGCGATGAGGACGTCCATGGGCGGCGGGCCCGCCTCCGCCGCGGTCTGCGCCGGCGACTTGATCACCAGCGAGGCGGCCACACCGGCGCCGGAAAGCAGCACTGCGCCGACCGCCACGGCCACTACCCATCGGCGGCGCCGGGACAGGCCACCCGCGGCCGCCGCGCCCCCGGCCGGCGTATCCACTGCGCCCGGTGCATCCGACGCGTCCGGCGCATCCGGGGTATCCGGGGTATCCGGCGCGTCCGGCGCGTCCGGCGCGTCCACCGCGTCCGGCATGTCGGGTGTATCTGCTGTGTCCCTCGTCATCCCGCGCCCTGTCCGCCGGTCAGCGAGATGGGCGCACCGCCGCACTTCTTCATCGCCCGCATGCCCTCAGGGGACTCCTTCAGGCGCAGCTTCTCCGTGTCGTGCTGCGCAGTCCGCGGATCCGGGTCGGGGAAGTTCGTGATGCCGTTCGCCCGCATGCAGGCGGTGAGTTCCTTCGCCTCGGCGAGCTGCGCCTCCGTCGCCGGGGGGACGTGGCGGCGGCTCTCGCAGGCGGCTTCGGCCTCCTTGACCTTGGCCGGATCAGCCTTGCTCGAATCCACTACCGGAATTCCGGAATCCGTTTCCTTCATCGGCAGACCCCTTTCCTTCAGGCACCGAAAAAAGTCGGCCTGCTTGGGATCGACGGCCCCCTTGGAGCCGCCCGATGACGGAGCGGAAGACGAAGCGGAAGGCGAGGGCAAAGATGAAGCGGAATCTTCCCCCGAACAGCCGACCAGCAGGAACAGGCCGGAAATCAAAGCTGAAGTGGCCACGAAACGGCCCGGTCGAAATGACACAGCAGAACTCCTAAGGCGCCTTGTTTCACCGCCACCCTAGAGTCAAAAACAAGATCGCATACCTGTACTCAGGGACAGTTGTGAGAGCCAGCCGTGACGTGATCCACTCCGTGACGGTCGCCACGGGCCTCGCAACGGCTCGAATACGACCACCGGAAATCCCACACCGTTGGACTGAAAGGCATGGCACATGAAGCTGCGTAATTCGCTCCGCGCCGTCGCGGCCGCGGGCCTGGTCGTCGGCGCCCTCGGCGTCGGCATGGGTTCGGCCTCGGCCGCCGCCAAGGACGGCTGGCTGACCTCCGGGGAGCTGGGCCTCTTCTGCTACACGGGCCAGAACAACTCGGTCTTCGACCTGTACGACTACGACATCAACTTCGCGGACGACTACTTCAAGGGTTCGCAGAGCTGCGCCGGCCACACCACGAACGACTACACGGAGTCGTTCCTCAACCGGGACAGCTACGTCTGGGACGTCTACACCGACTGGAAGGGCCAGGGCAGCCGCGGGTTCATCACCGTCGGCGAGCGGGACAACTTCAACTCGACGTTCTTCAACAAGGTCTCCTCGGCCTACCCGCGCTAGGCCTCACCCCCCGTACGTCGTACGAGAAAACGGCAGCTCCGCCCGTAAGCGCCGGGCGGAGCTGCCGCTTCCCGCATCCTAGCCGCCCCCTCATCGGAGCCACCATGTTCTCGCCGCGTTCTGCCCGCCCCGTCCTGACGGCCTCCGTGGCCGTCGTGGCACTCCTGCTGACCGGGTGCTCGGAGTCGGGCGACGGCCGCTCCGACAAGGAGCCCGCGATCGGCGACGTGCCCACGCTCCTGGAGAGCCGCAAACTCACCTTCCCGCTCTCCCCGTACATGCCGGACGACCGCCAACTCGCCCTGCTGAGCGAGGCGCAGGACGTCCTCATCGACCAGTGCATGCGCCGCTACGGCTTCCGTTACCAGTTCCGGCGCAAGGCCGACTCGGCGGCCAAGCACGACTTCAACCGGCGGTACGGACTCTCCGACCCGGCCGAGGCGGCCCGGCTCGGCTACGAGAACCCCCAGGCCTCCCGCGGCGAGAAGCCTCCGCAGCAGCCGCTGGGCCCCAACGAGCTGCTCGTCCTGGACGGGCTGGACGTGGACCCCTCCCTGGCGGTCCCCAAGACCCAGGAAGAGGCGGAGAAGTCCGACGTGGGGACCACGGTCGTCGGTGGGCAGAAGGTGCCGGCGGGCGGCTGCAAGCGCGAGAGCGCCCTGAAGCTGTTCACGCCCGCCAAGGGCTCGGTGGCCCCGATGGTCGTCCAGGGCTTCGAGATGGACAGCTACGCCCGGTCCCGCAAGGACAGCCGGGTCGTCAAGGCCATCAAGGCGTGGAGCGCGTGCATGGCGAAGCACGGACACACGATCGACAACCCGATGGACCAGCCGCCCGGCATCAACGACTCCAACATCAGCAGCCCGCAGGCGATCGCGCTGGCCAAGCAGGACATCGAGTGCAAGAAGGAGACCAACCTGGTTGGCGTCTGGTACACCGTGGAACTCGCCTACCAGAAGCGCGTGATCGACCAGAACGCCGAGACCCTGGACCTGGCGAGGAAGCAGCTCGACGCCCGCATGAAGCTCGCCTCCTCGCTGATCTCCGGCTCCTGATCCGTGGGCAGGCGAGCGGCCCCACGGACCGCGGAACGACGCCGCAGGACGAGGCGGAACACGATCGCCGCCGCGGCGGCCGTCGCCTGCGCCGGGGCCGGGGCGGGGATCGCCGTCGTGCTGATGCCGTCCGCGCCCGGACAGCACGCGCGCTCGGTGCTGGTGGAGCCCGTACCGAGCCGGGCGAAGAGCCCCACGACCGCACCACCACCGTCGCCGGCCCCCACCCCGAGCGCCTCCCCCTCGCCGTCACCGTCGGCCTCCGCAGCACTCCCCACGGACATACCGGAGACCGGGCCGGGCACGTTCAAGGTCGTGCCGGCCAAAGGCACGGCGTACGGGAAAGGGCGAATCCGGCGCTACCGCGTGGAGATCGAGGACGGGATCCGGTTACCCGGGCCACAGACCGCGCGGGAGATCTCCGACATCCTCGGACATCCACGCGGCTGGACGAACGACGCGGCGTACGGATTCAGGCTCGTTTCCTCCGGGCCCGTGGACTTCACGGTCAAGGTGGCCACGCCCGCGACGACCGACCGCCTCTGCGACGTGACCACTCCCGCGAGCCGCGGCAACGTCAATTGCCGTACCGGCCACTCGGTCGTGGTCAACCTGAAGCGCTGGCTTCAGGGATCCCCCCGGTTCGACGGGCCGATCACGGAGTACCGGGCCCTCATCATCAACCACGAGGTGGGACATGAGATGGGCCGCGGGCACGAGGGCTGTGCCGGGCCCGGCGCGCTCGCGCCGGCGATGATGCAACAGATCAAGGGACTGAACGGCTGCGTGCCCAATGCCTGGCCCTACGACAGGGCGGGGCGGTACGTCCAGGGACCGCCCGAGCCCTAGCGAAGCCGCGTCGTGCGGCGCGGACCTCAGACGTGCCCGGCGGGGCAGTTCGCGATCCGGTGGTGCACTGCGAGCACAGACGTCTGGAACCGGGAGACGCCACCCAATTTGGCACGAATGTTCTCCAGGTGGAACTTCACCGTGCGCACGGTCATCCGAAGACGTTCGGCGAGTTCCTCATTCGAGGGACCATACGCCATTTGTTCGAAGACCTGGAACTCTCGTTCGGTCAGATCCGGCAGGTGAAGAATTCCCTGCCGGATCCATTCGGTCTCCCCGTCCCCCAGCGCCGGGTCGGCCACTCTGCAGTGGATGCATAAGTCACCGGGCTTCCCGCCCTTTTCGCCCTTGGTGCCGGAAACCTCTTCCACACTCACGACCCCCCGTCGCCCGTGTTCACCCAAGGATGCCCGATGCCGCAAGGCATCCATTTCGATCATAACCACGCGCAGCAGCTCGGGCGCTGGTCGGAACAGACATTCCCGGCGACCATTTCCCATCCTTTCCTCCGAGGAACGGACGGGAGCGGATGGGAAAGGACGGGATCGGGTGGGAACGGATGGGAACGGATGGGAACGGTCAGAGCGAAAAGAGATCCGGATATCGAACGCCATCGCCTCCATCAGCGGGCCTTACGGCCACGGACCCGCACCGTCCGCCCCGAATGGCTCGGCCGGACGGCTGCAGGCAGGCTGGGAGGATGAGGACCGAGGCGCACGGCACCGCCGAGGGCGGCGTGGCCGGATTCCTGCAGAACCCCGTCGTCGGCATGGCGCCATGGATCGTCTTCTCGCTGCTCGTCGGCCCCGGCCGGTTCGAGATCGCGGTGAGCATCGCCCTGGTGACGGCGGTCGTCCTGGTCGTGGCCGGCCGTATGGTCAACCGGGGCAGCTCCTGGAAGATCCTGGAGGTCGCGGACGTCGTCTTCTTCGCGGCCATGGCCGTCATCGGGGCCTTGGCGAGCGACGGCACACTGCGCTGGCTGGAGACGTACGCCGGAGAGGTCTCCAACATCGCGCTCACCGTGATCGCCTTCGGCTCGATCGCGGTCGGGGTGCCCTTCACCCTCCAGTACGCGAAGGAACAGGTGGACCCGGCGTACTGGAACACGCCGGCGTTCCTCCGCACCAACCGGATCATCACGGCCGTCTGGGGCCTGGCCTTCCTCGTCGCGGCGCTCGCGGGCGCCTACGGCGACCTGGTGCTGCACAACCCGGACAACATCTGGACCGGGTGGATCATCCAGATCCTGGCGATCGTCGCGGCCGTGAAGTTCACGGTCTGGTACCCCGATGTCGCCCGCGCCCGCGCCCGCGGGGAGCGGCCGCCGCACCCGGCCGGGTTCCTGCTCCCCCTGGCCGGGCTCCTGGTCCCCATCGGCATCGCGGTGCTGATCTTCGACGGTGGTTTGTGGTGGCTGGGCGTCGCCCTGATCGTGGCCGGCGCCCTCCTGACCAAGGCCCTGACCGGCGCGGACACGGGCGGCCCGGCTTCGTGACCCGCGGACGCCGGGCCGGCCTCGGGGGCTCGCCCGGCGCGCTCTGCCCGTGCTCGACGGGGTGGGATGGGGGCGGGGTGAGGGTGGCGGGGCTTCGCCTGGACGGAATCCGGGAGGTGCCCGGGGGCTGCCCGTCAGTCCCAGTGTCATTACGTGCCGCCCGCCGGCGTCAAGGGCGCTCCCTCCGGTCGCGTCGGCAAGCCGATGGCCCGTTGGGCCACCCTTGACACCGACGACCGTCACGCAACGACAAGGACTGTCGGGCCGCCCCCGGGGGATGGCATGGGAGGAGCCTTCGGATCCTGACGCTCTGGCGTTGGTGGGCACGAGCAGCGGCTCCCGCCCGGCCAGCCGCCCTCCGGGCGGACGCGGAAGCGAAGTCGATCAGTTCTACGTACTTTGGGCCGGTCCAGGCGCCCCAAATCGCTACGCGCTTCTCCTTCTCGGCGGATACGGGCCGCCGGTGGCCGGACATAGACCGCCAACGATCTCTACGCGCTCCTGCCGAGATGGCGGATGCGGGGTGCCCGGTGGCCGGACATAGACCGCCAACGATCTCTACGCACTCCGGGCGGTCGGCGGGTGCGGGTCGCCGGGGCCGGGAGAAGAGCTCGGGGGCCGGCAGGCCCATGAGGCAGGTGTACACACGGGCACGTGTCGGCGGCGGCGAGTGCTACGAGCTGCTGCTCCTCGGGCGGGCGGCGATTGTGGTCACCGTCCGCAGACTGATGCCGTGGCGCGTGTGCAGGCGGAACAGTTCGAAGGCGGCGAGTGCCGTCGTCGCCAAGGCCCCGCCCAGCGGAAGGAGGTTGGAGTCCGCGAACTGGTCGCCCAGGGGGAAGAAGACGTCCTGCAGGGCGAGTTCCCATGCCAGTACGACGGTCAGAAGGGCCGGCAGGGCCTGGTGGACCTCAACCGTGCGGAACATGTGCCGCGATATCGCCGGCACGGCGAAAAAGACGAACCCGACGCCCCGGGCCACGCAGTAGACACCGGCGATAGCGGCGACTCCGGACAACAGCGGTTTGTCGAAGGTGAAGAGCCACAGCGGCAGCGCCACACCTGCTGCGGCCAGGAGGATGTGCCCGAGGAACGCGCCCACGGCGGTAAGCGGGCCCGGTAATCGTCGGATCATGCGTCTGCGGTGCTCGGGATGCGCCAGTGCGATGTGGACCGCCAGGACGACGGGGACGGAGACCAGCAGCAGAACGGGTGTGAGACCTACCTTGAGCGCGCCGTCGCGCGCCCAGTAGAGCACCCCCTCCGGGTGCTGGGCCGCGACGGGCACCTTCATGACGAGCGCGATGCCCAGACCGCTCCAGAACCGGACCTCCTGAAGGATCCGGACGGGTCGGTCATGAAGAATCGCGTCGTCGGGCGGCTCCATGAACCGCTCGACGATCGTCCGGTCGGGGTGCTGCTCCACAACCTCGTCCACACGCCGATCGTGGCAGCCGACCTGCCTGGACGACAGCGTTCCGCACCCACCCGCCCAGCCATTCCCATGTACTGATTTCGAGCATCAGAACATGGCAGGCACTGGAGGAGTACGCCGCAGTGGCTTCCCAGTCACGGCCGAACCCGAACCCGAGAGGTCACCCGCACCCGCCGCACGACCGAAGCGGGTAGCGATCAGTGGCGGTCTATGTCCGGCCACCGGCGGCCCGCATTCGCTGAGAAATGAGGAGCGCGTAGCGATTTGGTGCGCCTGGACCGGCCTAAATTACGTAGATCTGATCCACTTCGCTTCCGCGTCCGCCCGGAGGGCGGCTGGCCGAGCGGAGCCGCTGCTCGTGCCCGCCGACGCCAGACCATCAGGATCCGAAGGCTCCTCCCATGCCATCCCCCGGGGGCGGCCCGACAGTCCTTGTCGTTGCGTGACGGTCGTCGGTGTCAAGGGTGGCCCGAAGGGCCATCGGCTTGCCGACGCGACCGGAGGGAGCGCCCTTGACGCCGGCGGCCGGCACGTAATGACACTGGGACTGACGGGCAGCCCCCGGGCACCCGCTCGCCCCCGCCCAGCCGGAGCCTCCGCACACCCCCGCCCCGCCCCGCCCCGCCCCGCCAACCGATCCCGCCCCGCCGAAGCCTCCGCACGCCCAGGCCCCACGCCCCTCGCGTCGTCACCACGCCAGCTGGGCGATCTCCTCCGCCACCACCGCGCACGCGTCCGCCGCCGGGTCGATCAGGGGGAAGTGGCCCACGTCGGAGAGGAGGGTCAGGCCCACCGTCTCGCCGGCCTTCGCGGCCGCCTCGACGTAGGACTCGGCCACCTTGGGCGGGACCACGATGTCCTCGCGGCCGTGGACGATCGTCGTGGCGATGCCGGTGGGGAGGAGCGCCGCCGGGTCGGCGTACGGCAGACGGATGCCGAACTGCGCGGGTCCGCCCAGCAGTTGCGCCGACGCGCCCCCGCACACCCCCAGCTCCTCCGCCACCGTGAAGTCCGCGATCGGCGCCAGCGCCACCACGCCGCGCAGTTCCGGCGGTTCGGGCAGCCGCCAGGAACCCGGCGCGTCGGCCGGCAGGACGTGGCGGGCCGCCGCCCACAACGCCAGGTGGCCGCCCGCCGAGTGGCCGGTCAGTACCGTGCGGCGGACGTCCGCCTGCGGAAGGGCCGCGGCCACGAGGGCCGGCAGGGCGTCCATCGCCGCGGCCACGTCGTCGAAGGTGTCCGGCCAGCGGCCTGCCACCGGACCGCCCGCAGCGATCTGCGAGCCGCCCGCACCCTGCGGTCCGGCCTGGTGGGGCAGTGCCGCGCCCCGCCGGTACTCCACATTGGCCACCGCGAAACCCCGGCGGGCCAGGAAGTCCGCAAGGGGCGTGATGTGCTGCCGGTCGTACGGGGCCCGCCACGCACCGCCGTGCAGGACGACCACCAGCGGTACCGAACCCGGCCCAGACTTCGACCCCGACTCCTCGCCCCCGCGCGGGGCGTAGAAGTCAACCACCTGGTCCGGGTGTTCGCCGTACGCGGCAGTCGCGTCCGGGGCCACCGGCGGGTGGGAAAAGGCCGACGCGGACTCGGCGGCGTCCCGTTCTACTGCGGGGTCCGTCATCGGTTGGACACACACCTCTCGGTACGCAGGCACAGGGCGTGCACGACTGCACGCGCCCGGCCCACGCGCACCCGACCGCGCCGCCCCGCCCGACTACGTGGGGGACGGCTGGGACACATGTTCCGGGCAGCGGGACGCTATCAGGCACCGGGCGGGCCGCAGAAGAAGACCGAGCAGCCCAGCGGAAGCACGACGGGAGCACGGCGGGGGCACGGCCCGGGGCCGTCACCCGCACATGACGCTCCCACCGACCCGACCGACCCGTCCGTCCGGCCCTCCGCGCTGACCCGTCTTCCTTGTCTCCGCGGAGGCGAGACGTTTCGCCCGGGCGTGTGCGCTGTGTGAGCACCCCGGACGCACCGGGGCGCTCACACGCGCCACGTGATCATCACCCGTAGATGTGACCCAGCGTCCGGGCGGCCCGCTCCACATCGGCGAATCCGACGTACAGCGGGGTGAACCCGAAGCGCAGCACGTCCGGGGCGCGGAAGTCGCCCACCACGCCGCGGGCGATCAGCTCGCGCATCACCCCGGCCGCGTTCTCGGTGCGCAGCGCGATCTGGCTGCCGCGCTCCGCGTGCGACTTCGGGGTCACGCACTCCACCCGCCCGGCGGGGACGTACGCCTCGACGCACTCCAGGAAGAAGTCCGTCAGGGCCAGCGACTTCCGGCGCACGGCCTCGACGGAGACCCCTTCCCAGACGTCCAGCGACGCCTCCAGGGCCAGCATGGACAGGATGTCCGGGGTGCCGACCCGGCCGCGCACCGCGCCTTCGGCCGGCACGTAGTCCGGCGTCATGGCGAAGGGCTCGGCGTGCGAGGTCCAGCCGGGCAGCGGGGAGTCGAAGGCCGCCTGGTGGCGCCGGGCCACGTACAGGTAGGCCGGCGAACCCGGGCCGCCGTTCAGGTACTTGTACGTGCAGCCGATCGCGAGGTCCACGCCGTTCGCGTCCAGGTCCACCGGGAGCGCGCCCGCGGTGTGGCAGAGGTCCCAGACCGCGAGGGCGCCCGCCGCGTGCACGGCGGCGGTGAGGCCCGGCAGGTCGTGCAGCCGGCCCGACCGGTAGTCGACGTGGTTGAGTAGGACCGCGGCCGTGCGCGGCCCGAGCACCGACGGGACGTCGGCAGGTTCCACGGGGACGACCTTCAGGCCGGTCATCCGGGCTGCCGACGCGGCGATGTAACCGTCCGTCGGGAAGGTGGTGGCATCCACGACCAGCTCGTCGCGACCGCCGACCCCCGCACCCGCATCCGCATCCGCACCCGCGCTCACGTCCGCGCCCGCCAGCCGGGCCGCGCCGACCAGCGCCTTGAAGACGTTCACGCTCGTCGAGTCGCCGACCACGATCTGTCCGGGCGCGGCCCCCACCAGGGGTGCGATCCGGTCGCCGATCCGCTCGGGGGCCGTCCACCAGCCGCTCTCGTCCCAGGAACGGATCAGCAGCTCGCCCCACTCGCGGGACACGACGTCCGCGACCCGCCCGGGGACACCTGCGGGCAGGGCCCCCAGCGAGTTCCCGTCCAGGTAGACCAGGCCGTCCGGCAGGGTGAACCGTTCGCGCAGCTTGCCGAGCTCGTCTTCGGCGTCCAGGACCTCCGCGCGTATCGAAAGGGAGGTCTCAGACATGGCTGCGCGCCGTCCACAGCTCGGGGAACACGTTCTTCGCGGCACGCTTCTCCAGCCACGACACGCCGGCCGATCCGCCGGTGCCGGTCTTCGCGCCCATCGCCCGCCGGGTGGCGACCAGGTGGTCGTTGCGCCAGCGCCAGACCAGTTCGGCCACGTCCGTCAGGGCCTCGCCGAGCCGGACCAGGTCGGGGTGCTCCTCCGGCCGCGCGTAGAGGCCGGTCCACACCGCCTCCACCTCCGGCGAGGACTCGTACCGCCGGGACAGGTCCCGGTCCAGTACGGCCGCCGGTACGGGCAGGCCGCGGCGCGCCAGCAGGCGCAGCACCTCGTCGTACAGGCTGGGCTCCTGGAGCGCCTTCTCCAGCTCCGCGTGGACGCGGGGCGCACCGCGGTGCGGGACGAGCATGGACGCCGACTTCTCGCCGAGCAGGAACTCCATCCGGCGGTACATCGCGGACTGGAAACCGGAACCCTCGCCGAGGGCGGCCCGGTAGGAGTTGAACTGTCCCGGGGTGAGCTGCGCGAGCGGCCGCCAGGACTGGTTGAGGGCCTCCAGCTCACGGACGGATCGTTTCAGTGCGTCCCTCGCCACATCGAGCCGGTCCTCGCGCAGCGCGCGGGCCGCGGTCTCCCATTCGTGGACGATGACGGTGAACCACAGCTCCATGACCTGGGTGGTTACCAGGAAGACCATCTCGCCCGGGTCGTCCGAACGGGGGTGCTGGAGGTGGGTGAGGACGTCCGCCTGGACGTAGTCCTCGTACGGGGTCGTGCCAGCGAAGTCGAGGTTCGGGGTATCCGAACCGCCCACTCCGGAGGCATCAAGGGAATGCGACATTACTGTCTCCTCGACACGAACTTCCGGGTAGCGGTCCGCTCCTTCCTGATGGGAAAAGTGGAGCCCCGGTCCCCTGCCCGCATCATATGCCCGGGTTTTCGCCCGGGGACCGTGTGAACCCCGCCACTCTTGTCCCGGCCGGCACATGGGCCGCGTCCACCGCATACGCCCCGGCGTGCACCCCGGACGACCCTCGCACTCCTACCCCGTCACCTCGTCCAGGGTGAACAGGCCGCCGTCCGGATCGCTCACCGTCACCCGCTCCGGCCCCTCCTGCTCGACCACCGCGCCGCCGTGCGCGTTCACCGCCGCCACCGCCGCCACCAGGTCCGGCACCTTGAAGTGGACCAGCCAGCGCGGCCGCCGCTGCGGCTTGGGGGACGCCTGCTCCACCGGCCCGCTGTTCAGCCTGGCCACCGGTGTGCCGCTGCGCCGCAGCACGACCTGGTCCTCCTCGTACGAGACGTCGCAGAAGCCGGCCGGGTCGTCACCGGTGGCCCACTCCAGCACCTCGCCGTAGAAGAACGCGGCCTCGAACGCGTCGCGCGTGTGCAGCTCCAGCCAGGCCGGGGCGTCCTCGCCCACCCGCCACTGCTCCTCGACCGCGCCCTCCCAGAGCCCGAACGCCGCGCCCTCCCGGTCGGTGGCGAGCGCCGCCCGCCCGCGCGGCGGGTACGACACCGGACCCACGCCGACCGTGCCGCCCCGCTCCCGGACCCGGGCCACGGCATCGTCGGCGTCGTCGACCGCGAAATACGGTGTCCAGACCACCGGTACGGCGAACTCCCCGGCCACCGCGCCGATGCCCGCCACCGGAACCCCGTTGTGCTCGGCCACCGAGAACGCCCGGCCGAAGGTGTCCCGGCGGAAGGTCCAGCCCAGTACCTCCCGGTAGAACCGCTCCGCGGTGTCCCGGTCGCGAGCCGTGAGGCTCAGCCAGCACGGTGCGCCCAGCACGTCCGACGCCAGCAGCACCATCACGCCACCTCCAGCACCACGAGTCACAACACGAGCGGAACCACAACAGCACGAACCACAACAGCACAACGAACAGAACCACCGGCGGAACCACCGGCGGAATCACCAGCGGAGCCACCGGCGGGACCACCGGCGAACCGGCGAGCGGCGCCGTGCCACCTCCAGCCTGCCCCGGCCGCTGGCAGACTGCGACCATGAGCATTCACCAGAACCTGCTCGGCGGGCCCGACCCGACCTACCTGCAGGAAAACACCGACGCGCAGAAGCTGCTTGCCGAGGGAGCGGCTGCCGCCGAGGTCGCGGCCCGGTTCCCGACCTTCTCCCTCGCCTGGGCACAGCTGGCCGAGGACGCCGCCGGGGCGGGCAGCACCGTGGAGTCCTACGCGTACGCCCGTACCGGTTACCACCGTGGCCTGGACGCGCTCCGCCGGGCCGGCTGGAAGGGCCACGGACCGATCCCGTGGGAGCACGAGGCCAACCGCGGCTTCCTGCGCTGCCTGGCCGCCCTCGCCCGGGCGGCGGGCGTGATCGAGGAGACCGACGAGGCCGCGCGGTGCCGCCAGTTCCTCAAGGACAGCAGCGAGACGGCGTACGCCGAGCTCCTCGGCGACTGACCGGCAGAGGGCCGGCACACGGGCCGCCGGAGCTCCGGCGGCCCGTAAGCGGAACTCGGATCCCGGCCCCGGTGTGTGGGCTCCCCACCACCCGGGCCGTCAGGTCGGTGCCCGGCACACCTCCCCCCGCACGCCACTCCACAGGACCGTGGAGGTGCAGTCGAACAAGGGGGAACGTTCCGTGAGCACCATGACCGCCACCATGAGCCCAGCCGCGACCAGCACCGCGCCCCCGGGCGCGGCCAGTATGACCGCGCCCCCGGGCGCCGTCCCACGCCGCCGCCCGGTCCGCCGTGATCCGGCCCTGGACGTGGGCGAGGAACTCTGTGCGGCGGTGTTCGGCTCGCTGCGCCGTCGCGACCAGCGGGAGAAGGGCCGTCAGTACGTGCTGGGCCTGCTGGCCACCCGCGGCCGCAAGTCGATCCGGAACATCGCGACCCACACCGGTGGGGTGGGCGCCGAGCAGAGCCTGCACCACTTCATCTCCGACTCCACCTGGGACTGGCAGCCCATCCGGTCCGCCCTCGCCGACTACCTGGGGCAGCTGTCCCCGCTCACCTCGTGGGTGGTCCAGCCGATGTCGATCCCCAAGGGCGGCGAGCAGTCGGTGGGCACCGGACACCGGTTCGACCCGCACCGCGGGCAGATGTTCCGCGGCCAGCAGGCCTTCGGCGTCTGGTTCTGCTCCCCGGAGGTGACCACTCCGGTGGGCTGGCGGCTGTTCCTGCCGGAGGAGGGCGCCGGGGGCGCCCCGCAGGCCGGTGTGGACTCGGGCGACCGCTCCTACGAGGAGTGTGCGGCGACCGCGGCACTGGACATGGTGCGGCAGTCTGCGCTGCCGGCCCGCCCGATCGTGCTCGATGTCCGGGGCATCGGCACCCGGGCCACGATGAACCGCTTCACCGAGGCCGGCCTGCCCGTGCTCGCCCGGATCGAACCCGGCACCCGGCTGCTGGTCACCGACCCGGCGCTGCCCGGGCACGGCGCCGGCACCCTGGCCGCGCGGGACGTGCTGCGCAACGTACGGGGGCTGCGGCTGCCGGTGAAGTGGGCCGATCCGCTGAGTCAGGGGCGGTGGCGGACCTCCTGGGTGTCCGCCGTGCGCGTGATGATGCCGGACCCGTCCCCGGCCCGGCGCCGCCACCTGATGCTGGTCGGCGACTGGGTGGACCCGACGCATCCGCCCACCGAGCTGTGGCTCACCGACATGCTGCGGCCGCCGGCGGCCGCGCTGCTGCGCATGACCAAGCAGACCCGCCGGGTCACGGCCGCGTCCCGGCACAGCGCGCAGGAGATCGGTCTGCGGGACTTCTCCGGGCGTTCGCTGCCCGGCTGGCACCGGCACGTGACGATGGCCTCGGTGGCGCACGCGGCCCGGATGCTGGCCGAGATCGAGTAGGCCGTTCCGGGGATCAGAAGGACGGCCGGCCCGCCCGGCTGCGGTGCAGGGCCTCCCGGGTGCGCCGGAGCCGTAGCGCCATCTGGATCTCCAGGGCGCGGGCCGGTTTCTGCCAGTCCTCGCCGAGGAGCTCCGCGATCCGTTCCAGCCGCCGCGAGACGGTGTTGGGATGGACGTGGAGCGCGTCGGCCGAGTGCATGGGGCTGCCGCCGGACTGGAAGTAGGCCTCCAGCGTGCGGGTCAGCTCGGTGAGGCGGGCCGCGTCGTACTCCAGCACCGGCCCGATGGCCGAGCGGACGAACGCGTCCACGTCGTGGTCGGCGGAGAGCAGCAGGCCGACGAAGCCGAGGTCGCGCATGGACGCCGTGCCGCCCGCCCCGTCGAGCGCGGTCAGTACCTCCAGGCAGCGCACGGCTTCCTCGTAGACCCGGGCCACCGAGGTGATCCCGGCGCCCGGTCCGGCCGCCCCGGCGGAGACGGGGTGGCCGAGCAGCGGGGACAGCTCCGCCGAGGCCCGGCGGGCGACGGCGGAGGCGTCGGTGCCGGGCAGCAGCAGCACCACGCAGCCGCGGCGGACCGCCCGCAGGCCGCCCATCCGGTACGCGTAGGACCCGGCCCAGGCCACCGCCTTGCCGAGGTCCCCGCCCTCGGGGCGGGCCACCACGACCACGTGGGGCGCGTCCGGGTCCATGCCGAGCCGCACGGTGAGGTCTCGCAGGTGGGTGTCCGCGTGCTCGGCGTAGCCGGAGTGGTCGAGCAGCTCCTGCAGCAGTTCGTCGCGTACGGGGCGTTCCACGGCGGCCGTACCGCGCTGGATCAGGGTCAGCGAGGCCACCGACAGCGCGGCCAGCTCCAGCAGCCGTACGTCCTCGTCGGTGAGCGGCGCGGACGCGCACAGCACCAGGACCCCGAGGTCCTCGGCTCCGGCGGTCACGGCGGCCACCCACACGTCGCCGGGCAGTCCGACGGGCCGACCGCCGGTGTGCGCGCGGAGCACGGCACGGGCGACGGCCTTCTCGTCCAGGTCGGGGAGGTCACCGGTGGCGGTGAGCGGCCGGCCGCCGGGATCCCGCACCTGCAGTACGCCGTCCAGCGCGTCGGCGGCGGCCCTGGCCAGGGTGCCCAGTCCGGCCCCGTCGATGACCAGCCGGGCCAGTCCGGCCTGGCAGTCCCACAGGTGGCGGATCCGGGTGAGGGCGGTGCCGGCGGTGGAGCCGAACCGCTCCAGTTCGGCAGCCTCGGCCCGGCCCCGCTCGGCCCGGGCCGCCTTGTCGATGGCGACGGCGGCGAGGTCGGCCAGCGGGAGCAGGGCCGCGATCTGGTCGGGGGTGAAGCGGCGGACGGTCCGGCCGGCGCCGTGGAGCACGCCGAGCACGGCGTCGCCGTGGCGGATCGGGACCGCGACCACGGCGCGGAGCCGCTCGTCCCGCACCAGCTGGTCGAGGCCGGGGCTGCGCGGGACGGCCGGGTCGGCGGTGTAGTCGGCGGTCCAGGCGGGGGCGCCACCGCCGTGGCCGGTGCCGAGGTCGAGGCCCAGGCGGTAGGGGACGGTCTCGCCCTCGCTGACGCGGAGGTACGAGCCGCCGTCGGGGCGGGCGCAGCCGACCCAGACCATGTCGAGGTCCAGCAGGCGGCGGGCCCGGCGGGCGATCACCCGCAGCAGGGTGTCGAGTTCACAGGGGGCGGCCAGGTCGTGCACCGTGTCGGTGAGCGCGCCCAGGGCGGCCTCGCGGTCGGCCAGCAGGGTGCGGGCGTGTTCCAGGGCTCGGGCCAGCCTGTCCCGTTCGGCCTCGGCTGCGGGCCCGTTCCCGTCCCCGTACCCGCCGTGGTCCCCGTACCCGCCGTGGTCCCCGTCCCCGCACCCGTCCTGGTTGCCTGCCGCGGCTGCCGGTGCCCCTGCCGGTGCCCGTGCGGGCTCCGCCGCCGGCACCTCCGTGCTTCCGGCCCGTCCCCCGG
The DNA here is from genome assembly GCF_056436025.1 of Streptomyces sp. NPDC043853. Lineage (NCBI taxonomy): Bacteria > Bacillati > Actinomycetota > Actinomycetes > Kitasatosporales > Streptomycetaceae > Streptomyces > Streptomyces sp. NPDC043853. Next base: position 492,336 of record NZ_JBWKDJ010000003.1, on the reverse strand, counting down.
CCGTGGTGTCCGTACCGCAGGCCGGATGCGCCGTCGCCATGCCCCCGCTCCCCGTTTCCCGTCCCCCCGTTCCATGGCAAAGCCACGGAAAATCAGTCCGTTGAACGTAGGTTGCTCACGCGGCGTGGTCAAGTGGGGACTCAGCGGGGGCGGATGGCCGGTTCGGGGCGCAGGTCGGCGCGTGCCGGCGGGCCTCCCGGGGCGTCCCGGAGGGCCAGCGCGACGAGGGCGCCGAGGCGGCGGACGGAGTCAAGGGCGTCCTCGTTGGCGCAGGACGAGTACCAGCCGGGCAGCGGGCCGGGGCGGATCCGGCGCATGCCGAGCCGGCGTACGGTGGCGGCCGCGGCGGGCGCTCCGTCGAGGAAGACCGTGGCGGGCTTGCCCTCCCAGGCCGCGCGCCGGGCCTCCGCGGCGTCCGGGAGGGGCGCCCCCAGGACGTAGCCGTCGGCCGACTCCAGCGCCGCCCACTGCGCCTCGGCGATGCCCTCGGCGCCGATCAGGACGCTGCGCACACCGCTCTCGGCGACCCCGTCGCGGGCCGCGAAGGCCAGCGGAGAGGCGCTGCCCTGCGGGCCGTTGTGGACCACCGCGATCAGCGGCGTCTTCCGTGCCATCCGTTCCGTTCCTCGCCGCCTCGGCCGGAGCCGGCCGGCCACCGGCCGGAGGCGTCCCCGACGCCGCCCATACCGCATGTAGCTCACTTCGCATAGAAAGATATCCGCCGAATTTTCGGAGCTCCAGCCCTGCGGCGCCCCTTGTCAACTCACCCTGTGGATCGGCAACCGATCACGTGTCACTCGACATTGACACTGCGTCACGCCCACGGCCCGGCCACACCCTTCGGGCCTGCGGGTACGAGCGGGCGGCGGCTCAGACGGCCACCCCGCGCAGCAGGACGCGCCGCACTTCCCGGGCCACGTCGGCGCCGACCGGTCCGGATGCCCCGCCGACACGGCCCCCGCCGCCCGCCGCGGAGCCGGCGCCGAGCGCGTCGGCGAGTTCCCGGTACGTTTCGAGCGCGCTGCCGATACCGCCCGTACGCAGCTCGGCGCGGAGCTCCCGGTGCCGGCCCAGCGCCAGTTGGCACTCCACCCACTGGGTCAGCACCGCGCGCCGGGTGCGGTCCAGCCCTTCGATCCGCTCGGTGAGCCGGGGGCCGGCCGTGATGCCGTCGAAGGCCGGCCCCCGCCACAGCCCGAGCGCGTCGCGCAGTCGTCCGGCCGCGGCCTCGAAGTCGCCCCGGGCCATGGCGCGGTAGCCGGCCCCGGCGTCCCGGGCGAACTCGTCCAGGTCGCTCCGGCCCCCTCCGGTGTCGAGCAGGTATCCGCCGGGGCGGGAGACCAGTACGGCCTCGGGGGTGCGCCGGCCGCGCGGGTCCGCGGCCCCGGCCAGCAGGTCGCGCAACTGGCGTACGCAGGTGTGGAGAACGGCGCGGGCGCGCTCGGCCGGTGTGTGGACGGCGAGTTCCGCGGCCAGCACGGAGGCGGGTACGAGCTGGTCGGCGTAGGCGGCGAGCACCGCGAGGACCTGTCTCGCGTGTGGGGTGGCCGGGGCCAGCGGCAGGCCGTTCTCCCGGACCCGCAGCCCTCCGAGCACTTCGATGTCCACGGCTCTCCCCCCGTACGCGCCCTCGGACACGCTCGCCGACAAAAAAGATACCGCTATCCTTTTTCCCAGAACATACCCATCGTCCGGATTTCGGACATCGGGGACGATCCAGGCGGTCATTCCCCGGCCGGCCGTACCAGCCGATCTCCTCCACAGGCGCACGACCGTGCCCCGTCCGGCCCGTACGACCCGCCCCCGGGCCCGTACGACCCGCCCTCCGGTCCGTGCAGGGCGCGCGAGCCGCGGTCGGGCGCGGTGTCCAGCCGGACCGCCACCGCCGGGAGCACCAGGCTGGGCACGACCGAGGAGTAGAGCGCCGACACCTCCCGGTCCAGGTCGAGCCCGAGGGTGTGCGACATGACGTTGAGTCCCGCGAAGGAGCCGACGACCATCCGCGAGGGCTGCGCCGGATCCACGTGCGGGAGCAGCTCGCCACGGGCCTTGGCCTCGGTCAGCAGCCGGGTGTGCAGGTCGATCCAGCCCTGGTAGGGGGCGGCCCGGTCCAGTCCGGGACCGGCGTTCTCCAGGGTGAGCCGCGCACTGCCGCGCAGCAGCACGTCGCGCCGGAGCCGGTGCGAGAAGATCATGCCGACGTCGACGAACTCCTGGACCCTGAACTCCTGCGGCACGTACACCGGCTCGATGGACACCTGGGCCTCGATGACGGCCTGGGCGAGCTCCTCCTTCGAGTCGAAGTGGAAGTACAGCGCTCCCTTGGTGACCCGGGCTAGGGCAACGATGTCCGAGAGCTTCGCCGCGTCGTAACCGCGCTCCTCGAAGACCACGGCGGCCGCCTCCAGGACGGCCTGCCGGGTCCGTACTGCCCGGTCCTGCCTGGCCTGGGGCCGTTCCGTACTCATGTGCCGCGTGGCCCCTCTCCGCACCCCGCCGAATAGATACCCGCAGGTATGATTCCACACGCTCCGAAGCCGCGATCCCATGACCGCCGACGCACACGCGACTCCGAAATGGCCTTACGGCCCGCAGATGAGACGTGAACCTTTCGCCCCGGGTGCTCGGCAAACCCCGAAGTATGTTTCACTACGATCATGAACGCGTAAGGGCCCTGTCCCGCCCGTCGGGGGACAGGCGGGCCAAGGCCCTTACGCGAACGACCCGGCAGGGTGGCTGACGCCGCCCCCCCCCAGTCGGTTACTTCAGCTTGGTGCCCGTGGAGCGCAGGTTCGCGCAGGCCTCGGTGACACGCCGGGCCATGCTCGCCTCGGCCAGCTTGCCCCAGGTGCGCGGGTCGTAGGTGGACTTCTTGCCGACCTCGCCGTCGACCTTCAGCACGCCGTCGTAGTTCTTGAGCATGTGGTCCGCGACGGGGCGGGTGAAGGCGTACTGGGTGTCGGTGTCCAGGTTCATCTTCACGACGCCGTTCTCCAGCGCGGTGGCGATCTCCTGCTCGGTGGAACCGGAGCCGCCGTGGAAGACGAAGTCGAACGGGCTGGTCTTGCCGTACTTCTCGCCGACGCCCTGCTGCAGGTCCTTCAGGAGCTCCGGACGCAGGACCACGTTGCCCGGCTTGTACACGCCGTGCACGTTGCCGAAGGAGGCGGCCAGCAGGTAGCGGCCCTTCTCGCCCAGGCCCAGGGCCTCGGCGGTACGGAGCGCGTCCTCGACGGTGGTGTACAGCTCGTCGTTGATCTCGTGGGTGACGCCGTCCTCCTCGCCGCCGGTCGGGGTGATCTCGACCTCAAGGATGATCTTGGCGGCGGCGGCGCGGGGCAGTAGCTCCGCGGCGATGGCCAGGTTGTCGGCCAGGGTCTCGGCGGAGCCGTCCCACATGTGCGACTGGAACAGCGGGTTGCGGCCGGCCTTGACGCGCTCCTCGGAGACCGCGATCAGCGGGCGGACGTAACCGTCCAGCTTGTCCTTGGGGCAGTGGTCGGTGTGCAGCGCGATGTTGACGTCGTACTTGGCCGCGACGATGTGCGCGAACTCGGCGAGGGCGACCGCGCCGGTGACCATGTCCTTGCTGTGCTGGCCACCCAGGAACTCCGCACCACCGGTGGAGATCTGGATGATGCCGTCGCTCTCGGCCTCCGCGAAGCCGCGCAGTGCAGCGTGCAGGGTCTGGGAGGAGGTCACATTGATGGCCGGGTAGGCGAACTTGCCTGCCTTCGCCCGGTCGAGCATCTCGTTGTAGACCTCGGGAGTTGCGATGGGCATCTGTCCGCTCCTTGGATGTGCGGGAGTGTCTGGTTACTGGCCCTGACCTGGGGGCGACGTCGCCGTCGGGGCTATCTTTCCAGACTCCGCCAGGCAGTCGACCCCGCCTGGGCGGAGTGTTTCACGTGAAACACTCCGCCCCTCAAGCAAAGGAGCAGGTCAGCACGGACCAGCGGCGGCTCAGGCCAGGCCGAGGTCTTCCAGCTGGTAGCCGGTGAGGTACGACAGGCCCGCCTCGGCGATCGCACCGGCGGCACCGCGATCCACGATCGTGGCGACGGCGACGACCTCGCCGCCGGCCTCGCGGACCGCCTCGACGGCGGTCAGCGGGGAACCGCCGGTGGTGGAGGTGTCCTCGACGACCAGGCAGCGGCGGCCCTTGACGTCGGTGCCCTCGATGCGGCGCTGCATGCCGTGGGCCTTCTGCGCCTTGCGGACGACGAAGGCGTCCAGGCGGGAGCCGCGCGCGGCGGAGGCGTGCAGCATGGAGGTCGCGACCGGGTCGGCGCCGAGGGTCAGACCGCCGACGCAGTCGTAGTCGAGGTCCTTGGTCAGATCCAGCATGACCTGGCCGACCAGCGGGGCCGCCTCGCCGTCGAGGGTGATCCGACGGAGGTCGATGTAGTAGTCGGCCTCGCGTCCCGACGAGAGAATCACCTTGCCGTGGACCACGGCCTTGTCCTTGATCTGCTGGAGCAGCTCACCACGCACGTCACTCATGGTTATGAGCTTAGGCCCTACCTGTCCCCGTCGAGTCGGCGCCAGGTCCAGGTGGCCGAGATCTCCAGCGGGTCGACCGGTGTGACGAGCCGCGGCAGGGTGTTCAGCCCGTTGGGCGGGCCGCTCTGCGGCTCCACGCACACGGCCTCCGGCTGCTCGTCGTACACGACCACCCATTCGGCGCGGCTGGTGATCCGCAGCTCCAGGAGGGCCGGCCAGGTGAGGGTGACGTCCACCCCGTAGGGCATGCCGAAGCAGTCGTCCCAGGGGCCGGGAAGCGGGTCGATCCGGCGGCCGGTGGGGAGGTGGTCGTCGCCGCGCTCCTCCTGCCACTGGGGGTCGAAGTCGAGGCGTACGTCCTCCCCCTCGCCGAGGTTGCGGCGGAACCAGGGGTGCCAGCCGGCCTGGGCCGGGAAGGAGTCCCCGTAGGTCTCGACGCCCATGCCCAGGGTGAGCGAGGACTCGGTGAGCTGGAAGGTCTGCGTGACCCGGCCGGGGTAGGGCCACGGCTCGGCCAGGTCGTAGAAGAAGGCGGCCTCCGCCTTGTCCACCCGGGCCGGCTTCCATGAGGCGTCGCGGCCGAAGCCGTGGATGGCGTGGGGCGGCGCGTTCACCGGCATCTGGTGGCGCACCCCGCCGTTGCGGAACTGCCCCAGCTCGATGCGGCCGCACCAGGGGACCATCGGGAACGCACCGTACTTCTCACCCTGGCGCAGCAGCTCCGTGCCGTCGATGCGGAGGCTGCTGACGCGGCAGCCGTTTTCCTGGTCGACGGTCACTTCGGCACCGCCGGCGCTGAGTTGCGTAGTCATGCGGTCGAGCCTAGGGGGTGAGCCGACGATCGGGCCGGATCAGCGGGCCGCGTGCGTACTGGTCACGCGGGTGCCGGGGACGGCGGCGGGTTCGCCGGGCGGGCGTGTACCGGGCACGTGTGTGCCGGGCACCTGTGCCGGGCACGTGTGTGCCGGGCACCTGTGCCGGGCACGTGTGCCGGGCGGGCGTGCTCGCCCGGTCAGGCGCGGCGGCGCAGGGCGCGGCCCACGACGACGGCACCGGCGAGTGCGAGTGCGGCGGCCGGAGCGAGCCAGCGGAGGTTCCCGCCGGGCACGGAGGTGTCGGGCGCGGGGACCGGGGCGTAGCGGCCGCGCGGGGGTGCGTGGTCGACCTCCTCGGCGCTCCGGCCGATCATCGTGCGGCGGGCGTGGGCGGCTTCGGCGGGGGGACGGGTGGATTCGCCGAACTCACCGGGGAACTCGTCGTCGCGGAAAGGATCGTGAGAGGCGTCGAGGGAGGGGTCCAGGGAAGGGGGCGGGACCTCGGCGTCGAAGACCGACCCCCGGCCGCCGGTTCCGGTGCGCCCCTCGGACCCGGCCTCGCCGGCCGTCCGGTCCGTGTCGTCTCCCTTACGGCCGTCCTCCCGGTCCGTGGTGCCGTGGCCCTCCGCCGGGGCCGTCGCGGCGGCGGCCAGCTTGGCCGAGGCCCGGTCCAGGAGCCGCTGCACCGCCGTGACCAGGGCCTCCGGATCGAAGGCGGCGGCGCGGCCGTCGGCGGTCGCGGTGGCGGTGAACTCCAGGCGGGTGCCGTCCTCGGCGGGAGCCAGCCGGAGGGTGAGGCGGAACTTCACCGTGCCGGTGCCGCGGGCCTCGGTGCCTTCGCCGTCGACGGCGAACGTGTCCTCGTCCTGTTCGGTGACGATCAGGGCGCCCCGGTAGGTCACGGTGTTGCCGCCGACCCGCAGGCGGAGGCGGCCGGCGAGGGGGCCGTCGGGCTCCGATCCGGCGTCGTGCTGGAGGCCGGGGACACAGCGGGCGAGGTGTGCGGGGGCGCGCAGCACGGTGCGGAGGGCGGAGGCTTGGACCGGGACGAAGACCTGATGCTCCATGGGGTCGAGGGTAGCGGGGTGGGGGCGGGTTGCGCCTTGTGCTGCGCACTGCTGGGGGGTACGGGGCTCCCGGGGCCGGGGGCCGGAGCTGGATGGCTGGCTGCGACCACTCGCGCGGGGCTGGGGGCGAGGCCCTGGCGGGGGCTCGGTGTGGGGAGGCTGCGCGAGCGACGCGGGGCCGGTGCCGTGTGCCCACCCGTGCCGCCCTGCGGCACGCCTGCCCACACGGCGGGTGGGTGGGTGGGTGGGGGGGGTGGGCGGGATGCCTGCCCACACGGCCGGGTGGGTGGGCGGGTGGGTGCGGGACGCCTGCCCACACGGCCGGGTGGGTGGGCGGGTGGGTGCGGGGCGCCTGCCTGCGCGGTGGGTGGGTGTGGGGCGCTTGTCGGCGCGAGCCCGCGGCGGGGCAGGTCACGAGTACGTGCCGTAGCGGGGGTGGGGGAGGGTGGACGGGGGGAGGTTGGGGATGCGCAGGCGGGCGGTGTCCTGGGCGGCGGCGCGGAGGGCCGGGGTGGTGAGGGAGCGGAGGCTCGCTTCGGGGCCGACGCGGAGTTCCGGGGTGCGCCCGGAGGCCGCCAGGACGAAGCCCCAGTCCTGCGGGGAGGGGGCGGAGGGGCCGGGCCTGCGGTCCGGGCCCGCGGGGAAGCCGGACAGCCGGCCGCCGGCCGCGTACGGGGCGGTGCGCAGCCCCGCGGCGCGGAGCGTGGCGTCGACCGTCCAGTAGGTGCGGGGCCGGGCGGAAGGGGATCCGGCGTGGACGGCGATCCGGCCGCCGGGGCGCAGCGCCCGTGCGGCCAGCCCGTAGAACTCCTGCGAGTACAGCTTGGTGCTGGGGGTGATGCCCGGGTCCGGCAGGTCCGAGACGATCACGTCGTAGCGGCCGTGGGCGCCGGCTCCGCGGAGGAAGCGGAACGCGTCCGAGTTGCTCACCCGGACGCGCGGATCGGCGTACACCCGGCCGTTGAGGGCGGACAGCATCGGGTCGGTGCGGGCCAGCCGGACCACCCCCGGGTCGAGCTCGACCACGGTGACCGTCTCGACGTCCCGGTACCGCAGCACCTCCCGCGCGGCCAGACCGTCGCCGCCGCCGAGGACGAGGACCCGGGCGTGCCGCCCCTGCATCGCCGGGTGCACGAGCGCCTCGTGGTAGCGGTACTCGTCGTAGCCGCTGACCCGCAGCCGGCCGTCGAGGTACAGGTCGAGCGAGCGCGGTGAGCCGCTGCCCGGCCCGGTCACCACCAGTTCCTGGACGCCGGTCTGCACCGCCACCCGCACCTCGCCGCCGTAGACCGCGTTCCGTGCGATCCGCTCGAAGTCCTCGGCGAGGACGGCGGCCGAGGCGAGGACGGCCAGGACGGTCGCGTTCACCACCACCAGCAGCCAGCAGGTCCGCCGGCTCAGGTCGCGGCGGAAGAGCCACAGCACCAGCGCCCCGCCGGCGGCCGCGTTGACCATGCCGGTGAGCATCGCCCCGGTCAGCTGGCCGAGCACGGGCAGCAGCAGGAAGGGAAAGGCCAGGCCGCCGACGAGCGCGCCGACGTAGTCCGCCGCGAAGAGGTCCGCGACCGCCCCGCCCGCGTCCTGCCGGCGGATCCGCTGGATCAGGGTCATCAGCAGCGGGATCTCCGCGCCGATGAGCACGCCGATGGTCAGGGAGAAGGCCACCAGGGCCGGGCGGGACTCCCCCAGCCAGGCGAAACTCGCGTACAGGGCGGTGGCCGACATACCGCCGACCAGGGCCAGGGCGGCCTCGACCGCGACGAAACCGGCGGCGGGCGCGCCCCGCAGGCGTTTGGCGAGCAGCGAGCCGACGCCCATGGCGAAGACCATGACGGACAGGACGACGGACGCCTGGGTGACCGAGTCACCGATCAGGTAGGAGGCGAGCGCGAGCAGCTCCAGTTCGTACACCAGCCCGCAGGCGGCACAGACGAACACGGTGGCCAGGACGAGCAGTCGGCCGGTCCGGGGCCGTACGGGCAGGGCGGCCGGACGCGCTGCCGCACTCCGCGGCTCCGGCGCCGGGAGCACCCCGCCGGAGGTGGAACGGTCGATCATGCAGCGAACCGTACGTCACGCCGCGCGCACATCCCGTCACCCACATGGGTGCAACTGGGGTGCCCGTACGGGCAGTTGGAGTAACCGTGCAGAAACGATCGCGCACTACAGCGCCGGGGCCGCCATCCGTACGCCCACCCTGGTGCGGGTGGCCACCAGCTGGCCCTCCTGCGGGTACGCGTGCCAGGTGCGCCACCGCACCTGCCCGTCGTGGCGCTGGGCGAGCATCGCGGTGAACGCGTGCGGACTGCCCGGAAAGGTGCCGGCCAACCCGTTCGGGTGATCCGCCACCAGGGCGAGCAGTTCCTGGGCCCGGCCGGCGAACGACCCCCGCGAGAGGGTCTCCACACGGGCGGCGAACTCGTACTCCCAGTCGCCCACGCGCTTGGCGACCCCGAGCGGCAGCGGGGTACTGCTGCCGGGGATGCAGGCGACCGTCTCCGAGCAGAGCACCTCACCCTCCTCCAACAACACCTGGTGGGAGGCTCCGAGCAGGCGCAACTCCACTTTCGCGCCCACCAGTTCGAGGTTCAGTACGGCCAGGGCGGGCAGCCTGTCCCGGCCCAGCGCCCAGGCGAGATCGGCGGCACGCGTGTCGGTGTAGGTGGTCTGGAGGGTCGTGAGCATGAGTCGGCTCCGCAAACGCGCGAGGGAGAGGGCCGGTCACCCGCCCCGGCCGGATCGCGTGTGTGGGGGGCGGGCCACCGGCTCGGGTCCACAGGAAGTCCCGGCAGGTCCGGGGACTGGTCTACTCAACCGAGGGAATCATGAAGGGCACGGCACTCACAGCGTTTTTACCCAACTTGCTGGGGTTTACATCCCTCCGGGGGCTACCCAGTTCACGTGTTCAACAGGAAGGCCCAACGCGAGGGCGCCCGACGGAAGTTGCCCCCCGCCGGGCACCCTGTCCCGGCGGCGCCGGCTGCCCCGTGTCAGCCGCCGCCGGCCACCCGCGCGTCAGCTTCCGCCTCCGCCGCCGCAGCCGCCCCCTCCGCCCCCTCCGCCCCCGCAGGAGGACGAGGACGACCCGCAGGACGAGGAGGTGCCGCCACAGCTGCTGCCTCCCGTGGACCACCAGCTGGACTCCGACCCGCTGGAACCGCTCCGCGAGCTCCGGCGCACCGAGTGGACCCGGTCGTGACGCCCGGCGGTCCTGACGGCCACGCTCAGAACGCCGCCGATGACGAGCACGGTGAAGATGACGATGGAAATGACGGCGCCGTCTGACATGTGCGTCGCCCCTTTCGCTCTGCCCCGGTTCTCCCGGGTGCGGGACCCCCCGTCCCGCGTGACATGGGGATGCCCGCCGCCCGCCCGGGCCAAAGCGCACTTGAGCAAGTCCAGAGGTTCGCCGGAGGATGGCCGTCATGAGCGCACCCGTGGGCGGCAGCCGCCCCTACCTCAACCGCCGCCTGGCCGCCTTCGGTACGACCATCTTCGCGGAGATGTCCCAGCTGGCGACCCGGACCGGGTCGATCAACCTGGGCCAGGGCTTCCCGGACACCGACGGCCCCGCCGAGATCGCCGAGGCGGCGGCCCGCGCGGTCCGCGAGGGCCTCGGCAACCAGTACCCCCCGGGCCCCGGCATCCCGGAGCTCCGCACCGCGATCGCCGCCCACCAGCGGCGCTTCTACGGGCTCGCCCCCGACCCGGACACCGAGGTGCTGGTCACCGCCGGCGCGACCGAGGCCATCGCCGCCTCCCTGCTCGCCCTCCTCGAACCGGGTGACGAGGTCATCGCCCTCGAACCGTTCTACGACTCCTACGCGGCCTGTATCGCGATGGCCGGCGCCACCCGGGTCCCGGTCACGCTCCGGCCCCGCGACGGAGCCTTCGCCCTCGACCTCGACGAACTCCGCGCCGCCGTCACCCCGCGCACCCGCCTGCTGCTCCTGAACACCCCGCACAACCCGACCGGCGCCGTCCTCGGCCCCGCCGAGCTCGCCGCGATCGCCGCGCTCGCCGTCGAACGCGACCTGCTGGTGGTCACCGACGAGGTGTACGAGCACCTGGTCTTCGAGGGCGCCCACACCCCGCTCGCCGGCCTGCCCGGCATGCGCGAACGCACCGTCACCATCTCCTCCGCCGGCAAGACCTTCTCCTTCACCGGCTGGAAGGTCGGCTGGCTGACCGCCTCCCCCGCCCTGGTCTCGGCGGTCCGCTCGGCCAAGCAGTTCCTCACCTACGTCTCCTCGGGCCCCTTCCAGTACGCCATCGCCGAGGCCCTGGCCCTCCCCGACGACTACTACGACGGCTTCCGCGCCGATCTCGCGCACAAGCGGGACCTCCTCGCGGACGGACTGCGGGCGGCCGGGTTCGAGGTCTACCGCCCCCAGGGCACGTACTTCATCACCACCGACATCGCCCCGCTCGGCGAGAAGGACGGTCTCGCCTTCTGCCGGGCCCTCCCGGAGCGCTGCGGGGTCGTGGCCATCCCCAACGCGGTCTTCTACGACGACCCGGACGCGGGCCGCACGCAGGTCCGCTGGGCCTTCTGCAAGCGCGCGGACGTACTGGAGGAGGCGGTCGACCGCCTGCGCCGGCTGTGACCGCGACGGGGGAGATATCCGGCGCCGTCCCGACCGGACGGCGCCGTGGGGGGAACGGGAACGGGAACGGGAACAGGACCGGGGCCGGGACCGGGACCGGCATCGGGAACGGGGGCGGCACCGGGAGCAAGGACGGCACGGGCGTCGCGGTGCCCGCGGCACTGTTCGCCGTGGCGGTGTTCGTCGCGGTGCGCGCCCTCGGGGTGCTGGTGGTGGCCGTGTCGGCCTGGTGGGCCGGGAAGGACCCGGTGGCGGTGCTCGGTGCGTCCTGGGACTCGGTCTGGTACATCGGGATCGCCGAGCACGGGTACGGCCGGACCCAGGTGTGGGTGGACATCGGATCGGTGCAGAGCGATCTGGCGTTCTTCCCGCTCTACCCGGGGCTGATGCGGGCCCTGGACGTGCTGCTGCCGGGGGTGGGCCCGGCGGGGGCCGGACTGCTGGTGGCCTGGGCGGCCGCGGTCGCCGGTGCCGTCGGGGTGTACCGGGTCGGGGAGCTGGTGGCCGGGGCCCGGGCCGCGGTGCTGATGGTGGTGATGTGGGGGGTGCTGCCGCACTCGGTGGTCCTCGGCATCGCGTACACCGAGGCGCTGCTGGCGGCGCTGGCCGCCTGGGCGCTGTACGCCGTGCTGCGCGGGCGCTGGCTGTGGGCGGCCGGGCTGGCGGTGCTGGCCGGGGTGACCCGGCCGAACGGCATCGCGGTGGCCGCCGCCGTGTCGGTGGCGGCGGGGTACGAGCTGCTGCTGAAGCCGGACGCCCCGGTCCGGGTGTGGGCGGCGGGACTGCTGGCGCCCGCGGGCTGGACGGCGTACCTGCTGGCCGTGGGGGTGCGCCGGGGAGATCCGCTGGGCGGCTATTTCGCGGTGCAGCGCAGCTGGGGGTCGTACTTCGACTTCGGGTGGGGCGTCGCGGGGTCCGTGCGGCGGGTGCTGACCAAGGGGACTCCGCTGGTCACTACCGTGGTGCCGCTGGTGATCCTGATCGCGCTGGTGCTCGCGGTGCTGCTGGTGCGGGGCTGGGCGCCACTGCCGCTGCTGGTCTACACCGGGACGCTGCTGGTGATCACGCTGGGCGGGGCCGGGTTCTTCGAGTCCAAACCCCGGTTCCTGCTGCCCGCGTTCCCGCTGCTGCTGCCCGCGGCGGCCGCACTGGCGCGAGCCCGGCCGCGGACGGCGGTCCTGGTGACCACCGCCCTGGCCGGGCTCTCCTACGGCTACGGGACGTATCTGGTGCTCGCCGCCCCACTGCCGCTGTGAGGTGCCGGGGGACGCCGGGAGGCGCCGCGGGGACCGCGACGCCGCGGCCGACCGTGGGGCCGGCTACTCGGCGTCGTCGCCCTTGTCCTCGCCGTCGGCGGAGTCGATCTCCTTCTCCAGGCCGAGCTGCTCCACGAGCCAGTTGTCGAACTCGATGGAGGCACGGACCCAGCTGACCGTGGAGGAGACGAAGTGCTCCAGGGAGACGCCGGTGCCGATCAGCATCTGCGCCTCACCGATCAGGCGGACGGAGCCGTCGTCGTGGGTGTGGGTGTAGACCTTGGGCCACAGGGTGCGGCGGTTCCAGTCGTCGATGGACTCGAGCAGCTGGGGCTTCTCCTCCAGGCCGTGCGGGCGGTCGTAGAACGTCCGCACCGAGAAGACCTGCTGCTCGCCCTCGCCGCGGAACATGAAGTAGGTCCGGAACTCCTCCCACGGCGCCGCGAGGTCACCCTCGTCGTCGAGGACGTACTTGAGCTCCATCTGGTCCAGCAGCTGCTTGACCAGGTCCTGGTCGGGGACGACGGGGCCCGCCGGTCCTGTGGGCTGCGGTTCGGGCTGCCCCCCGAAGTTCGGAATCGAGGCCGGGTCGATGCTCACCGTGTTTTTCCCTTCGTGCGGATGCAGCCATCCTCTCCCATCGCTCCTACCCCGTGGCAACCCCCGCACCGGTCGATCAGCTCCGGGCGGACACGATCCACCCGGAGCCGGTCGTACGAACCTCTTACATGGCCTTCCCGACCAGCAGGTCGTCGCCCGCGACGTCGACCCGGACGGTGTCCCCGTCCCTGACCTCGCCGGCCAGGATCTCCCGGGCCAGCCGGTCGCCCACGGCCGTCTGGATCAGGCGGCGCAGCGGGCGGGCGCCGTAGGCCGGGTCGTTGCCCTTCTCCGCCAGCCAGGCCAGCGCCTCGGGGGTGACGTCCAGGGTGAGCCGGCGGTCGGCCAGCCGCTTCGCGAGCCGCCCGACCTGCAGCTCGGCGATGTGGGCCAGCTCGTCCTGGCTCAGGGCGGAGAACACCACGATGTCGTCGAGGCGGTTGAGGAACTCCGGCTTGAAAGTGCCGCGGACCACGTCGAGGACCTGGTTCCGCTTGAGTTCCTCGCTCGTGGTGGGGTCGATGAGGAACTGGCTGCCCAGGTTCGAGGTCAGGATGAGGATGGTGTTGCGGAAGTCCACCGTCCGGCCCTGGCCGTCGGTGAGCCGACCGTCGTCCAGCACCTGGAGCAGGATGTCGAAGACCTCCGGGTGGGCCTTCTCCACCTCGTCCAGCAGGATCACCGAGTACGGGCGCCGGCGGACGGCCTCGGTCAGCTGGCCGCCCTCCTCGTAGCCGACGTAGCCGGGCGGGGCGCCGACCAGCCGGGCCACGCTGTGCTTCTCGGCGTACTCCGACATGTCGATCCGGACCATGGCCCGCTCGTCGTCGAAGAGGAAGTCCGCGAGTGCCTTGGCCAGCTCGGTCTTGCCGACACCGGTCGGGCCGAGGAAGAGGAAGGAGCCCGTCGGGCGGTCGGGGTCGGCGATGCCCGCACGGGTGCGGCGGACCGCCTCGGAGACCGCGCGCACGGCCTCGCCCTGGCCGATCAGGCGGCGGCCCAGCTCCTGCTCCATGCGCAGCAGCTTCTGGGTCTCGCCCTCCAGCAGCCGGCCGGCCGGGATGCCGGTCCAGGCGGCGACCACCTCGGCGATGTCGTCCGGGCCGACCTCCTCCTTGACCATGCTGCTCTTGGAGTCGGCGGTCTTGGCGGCCTCCTCCTCGGCCTCGGTGGCCTCGGCCAGCTCCCGCTCCAGCGCGGGGATCTCCCCGTACAGCAGCTTGGAGGCGGTGTCGAAGTCGCCGTCGCGCTGGGCCCGCTCGGCCTGGCCGCGCAGCGCGTCCAGGCGTTCCTTGAGCTCGCCGACCCGGTTGAGGGACTGCTTCTCCTTCTCCCAGCGGGCGGTCAGGCCGCGCAGCTCCTCCTCCTTGTCCGCGAGGTCCTTGCGCAGCTTTTCCAGCCGTTCGACGGAGGCCGGGTCGGACTCGTTCTTGAGGGCCAGCTCTTCCATGCGCAGCCGGTCCACCGCGCGCTGCAGCTCGTCGATCTCCAGCGGAGAGGAGTCGATCTCCATGCGCAGCCGGGAGGCCGCCTCGTCGACGAGGTCGATCGCCTTGTCGGGGAGGAAGCGGGAGGTGATGTACCGGTCGGAGAGGCCGGCCGCGGCGACCAGCGCGCTGTCGTTGATCTGCACCTTGTGGTGCGCCTCGTAGCGGCCCTTGAGACCGCGGAGGATCGCGATGGTGTCCTCCACGGTGGGCTCGGCGACCAGCACCTGCTGGAAGCGCCGTTCCAGCGCCGGGTCCTTCTCGATCCGCTCGCGGTACTCGTCGAGGGTGGTCGCGCCGACCATCCGCAGTTCGCCGCGGGCCAGCATCGGCTTGAGCATGTTGCCCGCGTCCATGGCCGAGTCGCCGCCGGCGCCCGCGCCGACGACCGTGTGCAGCTCGTCGATGAAGGTGATGATCTGGCCGTCGCTGGACTTGATCTCGGCGAGGACGGTCTTGAGCCGCTCCTCGAACTCGCCCCGGTACTTGGCGCCGGCCACCATGGCGCCGAGGTCGAGGGCGACCAGGCGCTTGTTCTTCAGGGACTCCGGGACGTCGCCCTTGACGATCCGCTGGGCGAGGCCCTCGACGACGGCGGTCTTGCCGACGCCGGGCTCGCCGATCAGCACCGGGTTGTTCTTCGTACGGCGCGAGAGGACCTGTACGACCCGGCGGATCTCGTGGTCGCGGCCGATCACGGGGTCGAGCTTGCCCTCGCGGGCCGCGGCGGTGAAGTCGGTGCCGAACTTCTCCAGGGCCTTGTACTGGCCCTCGGGGTCGGGGGTGGTCACCCGCCGTCCTCCTCGTACGTTCTCGAAGGCGTCGAGCAGCTTCTTCGCGGTCGCGCCCTGCTGCGACAGGACCTCACCGGCGGCGCCGCCCTTGGCGGCGGTCGCGATGAGGAGGTGCTCGGTGGACAGGTACTCGTCGCCGAGCTTGCCGGCCTGCGCGTCGGCCTCGGCCAGTACGGCGAGCAGGTCGCGGCTGGGCTGCGGCGGGGCCACGGTGGACCCGGTGACGCTGGGCAGGCCGGCGAGGATCCGTTCGGCGCCGGTGCGGACGACGGCCTGGTCGGCCTCGACGGCGGCCAGCAGGTCGATGATGTTCTCGTTGTCCTGGCCGGTGAGCAGGGCCAGCAGCAGGTGGGCCGGGGTCAGGTCGGGGTGGCCGTCCTTGACGGCCCTGCTGGTGGCGGCGTTGAGTGCGTCCCGGCTCTTGTTGGTCAGCTCGGCGTCCACGTGCGGCTTCTCCTCTCCGTCTCCGTACAGGTACTGACAAGGTCAACGTGCACAAAGTTGAGTCTATTCCACTCAAGATGCTTTCGGGGCCGTCACGTACGCTTCGCCGCATGGCCCATGACGTACTCAACCCGACGCCGGAGTACCTCGCCTTCTGGCGGGAACGGCACGTGTGCACCCTGACCACCCTGCGGCCGGACGGCACCCCCCACGTGGTGCCCGTGGGCGTGACGTACGACCCGGAGGCGGGGGTGGCCCGGGTGATCAGCAACAAGCACAGCAAGAAGGTCCGCAACGTGCTGGCGGCGCAGCCGGGCGGGGCCAGGGCCGCGGTCTGCCAGATGGAGGGGCGCCGCTGGGCCACGCTGGAGGGCCACGCGGCGGTCCGTACGGACGAGGCGTCGGTCGCCGACGCGGTGGCCCGCTACGCGGAGCGCTACCAGCGGACCCCGTCGCCGAATCCGGACCGGGTGGTCATCGAGATCGCACTGGACCGCGCGATGGGGCGGGCCTGAGAAAAGGCAGCGGCAATGTCCGGTTCGGGTATGGACGCGGACATCACAGCGGCGCCATCGTGTTCAGGTCCACGATGGCGCCGCTGTGTGGGGGAAGCACCTGAGCGATCTGCAACGACGGGGGGATCGCGTCAGGCACTGCGGGGGGTGGCGGTGGTGATATCGGGCTCGAAGAGCTGGTGGTCACGCTGATCCAGATTGACGAAGACCATGCCGTACCGGACCTCGCAACGAACGGGCTGCGGGGCGCCCCGGGGGCGGCGCAGGCAACGGTAGGCGCGGACGTCCTCGTCCTCCTCGCGCACGATGACGATGGGCTGGCCGAAAAGGGTGACCATCAGGGAGTCGCCGGCGTGGGGGATCGCCGTCGCCAGGTCGATGAACTGCCACCCGGAGCGGTAGGCGGAGGCCATTTCCCGCCGGAAGTCGCGGTCGTCGGGGGTCACGCGGCAGCCCTCGCAGGGGTGTTGGTCCAGCCGCTGTCCGCCGGCGCGTTCGTCCAGCCACTGTCCACCGGGCTGCTGGTCCAGCCGCTGTCGTCCGCCGGTATCGCCGTCCGGCCACCGTCCTCGGGAGCACTGGTCCAGCCGCTGTCCACCGGGGCCGACGTCCAACCACTGTCCAGTGACACCGAGTTCCATCCGCTGTCGGCGGGTGTACTCGTCCAGCCACTGTCCTCGGGTACGCCCCCGGCGTGAGCCAGGCCACCGCCCGCCACCCCGTAAGCCACAACGCCGGAGAGAGCAACGGCAACCACCGAGCGAAGCAGTTTCTTATACATGGTCGACTTCGTCCTCACTGGATGGATTCCTCTCCCCCGCATCACAGACGATGACTTATCGAGCCACACCGATGCCACCGTGGCGGTGCATCATGTTCCTGAAGATGCAAGACCCTGGGGGTGGGAGCAATGGTGAATAAAGGTGCAGAACAGACACATCCCCACCCAGTGACGGAGCTCTGCAGCCCAGGCGCGGAGCTCTACGCCACCGCTCTCAGCTCCGGGCGGATCGCCCGCACAGAGGTCGAATACACCCCCTGCCTGCTGGAATTCGCACTGCTCCATCCGGACCCTGATGACGCGAACTGGCTCCGCCCGGTTCCCCCCACCGTGGCACTCGCACAGAGACTGCACCCCATCGAGAGAGAGATCCTGCAACGTCGCAGGGCTTCCATCGAGCTGGCCGAAGCATTCGAGCCATTCATGGCAATAAGTGCGCTCACCCCTCCGCCGACCCACGCCATCACCGTTTTGGAGGGGTTCGACCGGATCAACGCGGCACTGAACCTCGCGACCGCCGAATGCCATACGGAGATGCTGACCATCCAGCCCGGCGGCGCCCGCCCCATCGACGCCCTCACCCAGGCCCTCGAACGGGACCAGCCGCTGACCGACCGCGGCGTCACCATCCGCACGCTCTACCAGCACACCGCACGGCACAGCCAGGGCACCCTGGCGTACGTCGACCGGATATCGGCGGGCAAGGTGGAGATCCGCACCCTGGAGGAGCTCATCGAGCGCCTCATCATCTTCGACCGCGCGGTGGCCTTCATCCCGGCCAGTGACGACCGGAGCGTGGCCCTGGAGCTGCGCCACCCCGGACTGGTCGAATACCTCATCAAGGTGTTCGAGCAGCTGTGGCACCGGGCCACGCCGCTGCAGGAGGAGATCCCGTACGATCCGATGCCCTCCGGCATCTCCGGAGTCCAGCGGTCCATCGCCCAACTCCTCATCGAGGGGCACGTGGACGAGGCCATCGCCCGCCGGCTGGGCATGAACGTACGGACCTGCCGGGCGCACATCGCCAAGCTGGCCGGAACCCTCGGCAGCGGCAGCCGGGCTCAACTGGGCTACCTCATCGCACAGTCGGGGATCCTGGACCACCCCGAGGGGTGACTCGCGCGCGAGAGGCCCCCGCCCGTTCCCGGGCGAGGGCCTCTCGCGTCATCGGCTGGCTGCTGCGGCCGGCCAGTCCTGCGACTCGCCGTCCTGCTACCGGTCAGTCCTGCGGCCGCTTGGGCCGCCACACGACCAGCGCGCCGGTCTGCTGGACGTCCTGGTACGGAACCAGGTCGCGCCGGTACGAGGCGTGGACCTGCGCCTCGCGCTGCTGCATGGCCAGGGCCGCGCCGTCGACCGCGGCCGCCAGCTCGGCGACGCGCTGCTGGAGCGCGGCCACCTGGTTCTGCAGTTCGATGATCCGCTTGATGCCGGCCAGGTTGACGCCCTCGTCCTGGGACAGCGCCTGCACCGTACGGAGCAGCTCGATGTCCCGGGCCGAGTAGCGGCGGCCCCGCCCGGCCGTGCGGTCCGGGGAGACCAGCCCGAGCCGGTCGTACTGGCGGAGGGTCTGCGGATGCAGGCCGGAGAGCTGAGCGGCGACCGAGATCACGTAGACCGGAGTCTCATCGTTAAGCTCGTAGGGACTGCGTCGTCGGCCGTCCATCTCATGCTCCCTTCGCTGCCTCGAACAGGGCGGACCTGGGGTCCTCGTCCGCCGTGGCTTCCCGGTAGGTCTCCAGGGCCTCGCGCGCCTTGTCGGACAGTTCCGCCGGAACCGCCACCTCCACCGTGACCAGCAGGTCGCCGCGGGTGCCGTCCTTGCGGACCGCTCCCTTGCCGCGGGCCCGCATCGTACGCCCGTTCGGGGTCCCCTGGGGGAGTTTCAGCGTGACCGGCGGGCCGCCCAGGGTGGGCACCCGCACCTCGCCGCCGAGCGTGGCCTCCACGAAGGACACCGGAACGGTCACCGTCAGGTTGTCGCCCTTGCGGCCAAACACCGGGTGGGCGTCCACGTGCACGACCACGTACAGGTCGCCGGCCGGGCCGCCGCGCTCGCCCGGGGCGCCCTTGCCGCGCAGCCGGATCTTCTGGCCGTCGGTGACGCCCGCCGGGATCCGGACCTGCATGGTGCGGGAGGAACGGGCCCGGCCGCTGCCCTTGCAGACCTCGCAGGGGGTCTCGGCGATCAGGCCGCGCCCCTTGCAGTCGGCGCAGGGGTCGGTGAGCGAGAACCCGCCGCCGCTGCCCCGGGAGACCTGGCCGGTGCCCACGCAGGTCGGGCACACGCGGGGCGTGCCGTTCGCGTCGCCGGTGCCGGAACACGCCTTGCAGGGGGCCTGGGAGGACATCCGGAGCGGGACCGTGGCCCCGTCCACCGCCTCGGTGAAGCTGAGCGTCACCTCGGACTCGATGTCCTGGCCGCGGCGCGGCTGGGTACGCGTACCCGGGCCGGGACCGCCGCGGTTGAACAGCCCGCCGAACATGTCGCCGAGGCCGCCGCCACCGAAGCCGCCGCCCGCTCCCGCGCCCTGGCCGCCCCCGAAGAGGTCGCCCAGGTCGAAGTTGAACGAGCCGCCGCCGGCACCCGGACCGGGACGGAAGCCACCGTTGCCGAAGAGGGCGCGCGCCTCGTCGTACTCCTGGCGCTTCTTGGCGTCGCCGAGGACGTCGTTCGCCTCGGAGATCTCCTTGAAGCGCTCCTCGGCCGCGGCGTCGCCCTTGTTGGCGTCCGGGTGGAACTCGCGGGCGAGCTTCCGGTACGCCTTCTTGATCTCGGCCTCGGTGGCGTCCTTGGGGACGCCGAGAACCTTGTAGTAGTCCTTCTCCACGAAGTCCTTCGTGCTCACCGGCGTCCCTCCTCCCAGGTCCTGCTGCGGGTGTTACTCACTGTCCTTCTTGTTGTCGGACGACTCCTCGGAGTCCTCCGACTTGGGGGCCGACGCCCCCGGCTGGGGCTCGGCCACGGCGACCCGCGCGGGGCGGATCGTGCGCTCCCCGATCCGGTACCCCGGCTGCAGGATCGCCACGCAGGTCGTCTCGGTGACGTCCGGCGCGTACGAGTGCATCAGGGCCTCGTGGATCGTCGGGTCGAAGGGCTCGCCCTCCTTGCCGAACTGCTGCAGCCCCATCTTGGCGGCGACCGTCTCCAGCGATTCGGCCACCGACTTGAAGCCGCCGACGAGCTCGCCGTGCTCACGGGCCCGGCCGACGTCGTCGAGGACGGGCAGGAGCTCGGTCAGGAGGCTCGCGACGGCGATCTCCTTGACCGTGACCCGGTCCCGGTCGACCCGGCGGCGGTAGTTCTGGTACTCGGCCTGGAGCCGCTGGAGGTCACCGGTGCGCTCGGCGAGCGCCGTACGGGCCTGGTCCAGCTGCGCCAGCAGAGCGACATCCTGTGCGGTGTCGTCCCCGGCCGGGGCCGCCTCCTCCGCCTTGTCGGCGGAGTCGGCGGCCTTCGGCTCCTCGGGCGTGCCGTCGGCGGGGACGTCCGGCTTCTCCTCGAAGCCCGGGGTCTCCTCCGACATCAGACAGCGCCGCCCTTCGGCTTGTCCTCGTCGACGATCTCGGCGTCGACGACGTCGTCGTCGGCCGCCTTGGCACCGGCGTCACCGGCGGGACCGCCGGCGGCCTGGGCACCCTGCGCGTCGGCGTAGATCGCCTGGCCCAGCTTCTGGGAGACGGCCGCGACCTTCTCCGTGGCGGTGCGGATCTCGGCGGCGTCCTCGCCCTTGAGCTTCTCCTTCAGCTCGGCGACGGCGGCCTCGACCTCGGACTTGACCTCGGCCGGAACCTTGTCCTCGTTGTCCTTGACGAACTTCTCCGTCTGGTAGACGAGCTGCTCGGCCTGGTTGCGGGTCTCGGCGGACTCGCGGCGGCGCTGGTCCTCCTCCGCGTACTGCTCGGCCTCCTGGCGCATCCGGTCGACCTCGTCCTTGGCGAGCGAGGAGCCGCCGGTGACGGTCATCTTCTGCTCCTTGCCCGTGCCGAGGTCCTTGGCCGTGACGTGCATGATGCCGTTGGCGTCGATGTCGAAGGAGACCTCGATCTGCGGGACACCGCGCGGGGCCGGCGGCAGGCCGGTCAGCTCGAACATGCCGAGCTTCTTGTTGTACGCCGCGATCTCGCGCTCGCCCTGGTAAACCTGGATCTGCACGGACGGCTGGTTGTCCTCGGCCGTGGTGAAGATCTCCGAGCGCTTGGTCGGGATCGTGGTGTTGCGCTCGATCAGCTTGGTCATGATGCCGCCCTTGGTCTCGATACCGAGGGACAGCGGGGTGACGTCGAGGAGCAGGACGTCCTTGACCTCGCCCTTGAGGACACCGGCCTGCAGGGTGGCGCCGATCGCCACGACCTCGTCCGGGTTCACACCCTTGTTGGCCTCCTTGCCGCCGGTCAGCTCCTTGACGAGCTCGGCGACGGCGGGCATACGGGTCGAACCACCGACGAGCACGACGTGGTCGATGTCGGCCAGGGCGATGCCGGCGTCCTTGATCACGTTGTGGAAGGGGGTCTTGCAGCGCTGCAGGAGGTCCTCGGTCAGCTGCTGGAACTGAGCGCGGGTGAGCTTCTCGTCCAGGTGCAGCGGGCCCTCGGCGGAGGCCGTGATGTACGGCAGGTTGATCGTGGTCTCCGTGGAGGAGGACAGCTCGATCTTCGCCTTCTCGGCGGCCTCGCGCAGGCGCTGGAGCGCCATCTTGTCCTTGGACAGGTCCACGCCGTGGCCGTTGGCGAACTGCTTCACCAGGTAGTCGACGACGCGCTGGTCCCAGTCGTCACCACCGAGGTGGTTGTCACCGTTGGTGGCCTTCACCTCGACGACGCCGTCACCGATCTCCAGGAGGGACACGTCGAAGGTGCCGCCACCGAGGTCGAAGACGAGGATGGTCTGGTCGTCCTTGTCGAGGCCGTAGGCCAGGGCGGCCGCGGTCGGCTCGTTGACGATGCGCAGGACGTTGAGGCCCGCGATCTCGCCGGCTTCCTTCGTCGCCTGGCGCTCGGAGTCGTTGAAGTACGCGGGAACGGTGATGACCGCGTCGGTGACCTTCTCACCCAGGTAGGCCTCGGCGTCGCGCTTCAGCTTCTGCAGGATGAAGGCGCTCATCTGCTGCGGGTTGAAGTCCTTGCCGTCCAGGTTGATCTTCCAGTCAGTGCCCATGTGGCGCTTGACCGAGCGGATCGTCCGGTCGACGTTGGTGACGGCCTGCCGCTTGGCGACCTCACCGACGAGGACCTCGCCGTTCTTGGCGAAGGCGACGACGGACGGCGTGGTCCTGGCGCCCTCGGCGTTGGTGATGACGGTGGGCTCGCCGCCTTCGAGAACGCTGACGACGGAGTTGGTGGTGCCCAGGTCGATGCCGACCGCACGAGCCATTTTGATTCCTCCATTGGACTTGAGTGGAACAGACTCAACCATGCCATTCCGCTGCGCGCGCGTCAACAGACCTGAGTCGAGTGGGCTCAACTCTTACGCGGCCCTTACGCGCAACCCGGATCCGCGAAGGTGTGTGCCCGCCCGCAGCGGGGCGGGGCCGCCCGGGGGACCCTGCAGCGCGGCACCACGCGGCGCGGGCGCGGCGGAGGCAGAGTGGCGCCATGCGTCTGCCGCAGCTCAGCCCGCCACCGGCCAAGCGGGTGTTCGACCTGCTCGGCGCGGCCGCGCTGCTGGCCGTGCTCGCGCTGCCGCTGCTGGCGGTCGCCGCAGCCCTGCACATGACGCGCCTCGACGGGGCCATCCTGCGCGAGCCCGCGCTCGGGCTCGGCGGACGGCCGTACCGGACCTGGAGGTTCCGTGCGGCCCCGGGCGGGCGCCTGGCGCGCCGCCGTCTGGACCGGCTACCCCAGCTGCTCAACGTCCTGCGCGGCGAGATGTCCCTGGTCGGCCCCCGCCCCGAGCCGCGCACGGACCACCCGGAGCGTCTTTTCGTGCGCCCCGGAATGACCGGACTCTGGCAGGTCAGCACCCGCTCGGGGCTCCCCTGGGAAGACATGGACCTGCTCGACCGGCACTATGTCGGGGAGCACTGGCTGGGCATGGACCTGGCCGTGCTGGCCCGCACCCCGCGGGCCGCCTTCCGGCCCCGCACGGCGCCCGGAGGCGGCGAACGTGGAGGTGAGGGGGGCCTGAGCGACACAGATCACCGCGTACGCGGCTACAGTGCGGCCGTATAAGTGGGTAACCTCAGGCTTGACTGAATAAGTTACCGCTTAGTAACGGCCCGCCCGAGGAGCCCGTCATGCAACTCGCCGCGATCATTGTGTCGCTGACCCTGACCGTGGTCGGCGTTGCTCTCTTCGCCCGAGCCATCGCCCAGATCTACCGGTTCGTGAAGATCGGCCAGCCCGTTCCCGCGGGCAGCCGCACCGACAACTGGAAGGCCCGCACGGTCACGCTGACCAGGGAATTCCTCGGCCACAGCCGGATGAACCGGTGGGGCATCGTCGGCTTCGCGCACTGGTTCGTGGCGATCGGCTTCCTGACGCTGCCGCCGACGCTGGCGCAGGCGTACGGCCAGCTCTTCCAGGCGGACTGGACGCTGCCGGTGATCGGCGGCTTCCTGCCGTTCGAGCTGTACATCGAGTTCATCGGCGTGATGACGATCCTGGGCATCCTCGCCCTGATCGTGATCCGCCTGCTGAGCCTGCCGTCCAGGGCCGGCCGCAAGTCGCGCTTCGCGGGCTCGAAGGCCTGGCAGGCGTACTTCGTCGAGTACGTCATCCTCACCATCGGCCTCGCCATCTACGTGCTGCGCGGCCTGGAAGGAGCCATCCACCACGTGGACTCCTACGAGGCCGCGTACTTCGCCTCGTACCCGCTGGTCCTGGCCTTCGACGGACTGTCGACGGACACCCTGCAGAACCTGCTCTACTTCACCGCCATGGTGAAGATCAGCGTCTCCCTGATCTGGATGATCACGGTCTCGCTCAACACCAACATGGGTGTCGCCTGGCACCGCTTCCTCGGCTTCCCGAACATCTGGTTCAAGCGGAACGCCACCGGCGAGACCGCCCTCGGCGCGCTCCAGCCGATGACCTCGGGCGGCAAGGAGATCGACTTCGAGGACCCGGGCGAGGACGACGTCTTCGGCGTCTCCCAGGTCGAGCAGTTCTCCTGGAAGGGCATCCTCGACTTCTCCACGTGCACCGAGTGCGGCCGCTGCCAGTCGCAGTGCCCCGCCTGGAACACCGGCAAGCCGCTCTCCCCCAAGCTCCTGATCATGTCGCTGCGCGACCACGCGCACGCCAAGGCCCCGTACCTGCTGGCCGGCGGCGGCAAGACCATGGAGGGCGAGGAGAAGGCCTCCGAGGAGCAGCTGAAGGACGTCCCGGCCGAGGCGATGGCGGAGGCCGAGCGCCCGCTGATCGGCACGGTCGAGGAGAACGGCGTCATCGACCCGGACGTGCTGTGGTCCTGCACCACCTGCGGTGCGTGCGTGGAGCAGTGCCCGGTCGACATCGAGCACATCGACCACATCGTCGACATGCGCCGCTACCAGGTGATGATCGAGTCCGCGTTCCCGTCCGAGGCGGGCACGATGCTCAAGAACCTGGAGAAGAAGGGCAACCCCTGGGGCCTGGCCAAGAAGCAGCGGGTCGAGTGGACCAAGGAGGTCGACTTCGAGGTCCCGATCGTCGGCAAGGACGTCGAGGACCTCACCGAGGTCGACTACCTGTACTGGGTCGGCTGCGCCGGCGCCCTGGAGGACCGGGCGAAGAAGACCACCAAGGCCTTCGCCGAGCTGCTGCACATGGCGGGCGTCAAGTTCGCGATCATGGGCGGCGAGGAGAAGTGCACGGGTGACTCCCCGCGCCGTCTGGGCAACGAGCCGCTGTTCCAGCAGCTCGGCCAGGAGAACGTCGCGATGCTGAACATGGCGTTCGGCGAGGACGACGAGGACCCGGAGACCAAGAAGCCGAAGTCGGCGAAGAAGATCGTCTCCACCTGCCCGCACTGCTTCAACACCATCGCCAACGAGTACCCGCAGCTCGGCGGCGAGTACGAGGTCATCCACCACACCCAGCTGCTCCAGCACCTCATCGACGAGGGCAAGCTGGTCCCGGTGACCCCGGTGGACGGCCTGATCACCTACCACGACCCCTGCTACCTGGGCCGGCACAACAAGGTCTACACGCCGCCGCGCGAGATCATGGACGCCGTCCCCGGCCTGCGCCAGCAGGAGATGCACCGCCACAAGGAGCGCGGCTTCTGCTGCGGCGCCGGCGGCGCGCGGATGTGGATGGAGGAGCGGATCGGCAAGCGCATCAACAACGAGCGCGTCGACGAGGCCCTGTCCCTGAACCCGGACATCGTCTCCACCGCCTGCCCGTTCTGCCTGGTCATGCTGACCGACTCGGTCAACGGCAAGAAGAACGACGGCCAGGCGAAGGAGTCGGTGCAGGTCGTGGACGTCGCCCAGCTGCTGCTGGAGTCGGTGAAGAAGCCGGTGACGGAGCTCGTGGCGGAGCCCGCCGAGTAGCCGTACGCGCCCGACGGCCGGAGGCCGGTCCCCTCGTGGAGGGGGCCGGCCTCCGGCTTTGTGCAGGTGCCTGCGGCGGGCACTCGCCGTCGACAATCGGACATCCGGCTGGTTCCCGCCCTGAGGACAACCCCACCGGGAACCCCTAGGGGATGTCACAGCTCAGCCGCAAAGGGGGGCACTTCGGGCCGCGTGTCCCCGACTCCCCACGGGACCAGGTACGTTCGATCACGTGGCTGGATTCAGGAACGGACGCGGCCGGGACAACAACCGAGGCCCGCAACAACCCCCGCGGCAACAGCCGTACGGTCAGCAGCACCCGCAGGCGCCGTACGGCGGTCAGCCGTACCCGCACGCGGCCCCACCGCCGCACCAGCAGGCGTGGCCGCAGCAGACCGGGGGGCAGGGCGAGCCGGAGTACTTCGACCCGCACGGCTACCCCGGACCGGGCGGCCACGGCGGCCACGGCGGCCACGGCGGCCACGGCGGCCAGGGATACGGCTACCCGCAGCAGCAGGGTCCGGGCCCGTCCTCGTACGCGAACGACCCGGGGCACACCCAGGCGTTCGCCATCGGCGAGGAGCCGTACGCCCGCGACCCGTACGGTCACGACCCGTACGGCCACGGTACGGCCTACCAGGCCGGCGGCCAGGCTGCCGTGCCCACGGGGCCCCGGCTGCCCTGGAAGGCGCTGCTCCGGGGCATCGTGGTCCAGCCGGGCCAGACCTTCCTGCAGATGCGGGACCACGCGGTCTGGGGTCCGGCGCTGATCGTCACCTTCCTCTACGGCCTGCTGGCGGTCTTCGGGCTGGACGAAGCCCGCGAGGACGCGCTCAACGCGACGCTCACCAACGCCGTCCCGATCGTCCTGTCGGCCGGCGTGGCCTTCGTCATCTGCGGCCTGATCCTGGGCGGCGTCACCCACACCCTGGCCCGGCAGCTGGGCGGCGACGGCGTCTGGCAGCCCACGGTGGGCCTGTCCATGCTGGTCATGTCGCTGACGGACGCCCCGCGCCTGCTCGTCGCCGTGTTCCTCAGCGGCGACAACACGGTGGTGCAGATCCTGGGCTGGGCGACCTGGGTGGCGGCCGGCTTCCTCTTCACCAGCCTGATCAGCAAGTCGCACGACCTGCCCTGGCCGAAGGCGCTGGGCGCGTCCGCGATCCAGCTGATCGCCCTGCTGTCGATCATCAAGCTGGGCACGCTGTAGCACGGTGGCGCCGTAGCGCTGTTGCGCCGTTGCGAGGCGACACGAGAAGAGGGCCCGTGCTCGGCACGGGCCCTCTTCTCGTCACATCCCCCTCGCGCCAGCGCGTTCAGGCGTCGAGGACCTGGCCCTCACGCTGAACGACGGGGCGCTCCGTGCTCCACGGGAATTCGATCCAGTCGTCGGTCTTCTTCCACACGTACTCGCACTTCACGAGCGAGTGCGACTTCTCGTAGATCACGGCCGACCGGACCTCCGCCACATGCCCCAGGCAGAAGTCGTGCACCAGCTTCAGCGTCTTGCCGGTGTCGGCGACGTCGTCGGCGATCAGCACCTTCTTCTCGGAGAAGTCGATCGCGTCCGGAACCGGCGCCAGCATGACCGGCATTTCCAGGGTGGTGCCCACTCCGGTGTAGAACTCCACGTTCACCAGGTGGATGTTCTTGCAGTCGAGCGCATAGGCGAGCCCGCCGGCGACGAAAACACCGCCGCGGGCGATGCTCAGGATGATGTCGGGCTCGTATCCGTCATCGGCGATGGTCTGCGCCAGCTCGCGCACGGCGCGCCCGAAGCCCTCGTAGTCGAGGTTCTCGCGTACCACGTCACTCATTCCGGTCGCCTACCTGCGTGCGGTGGAAGTTCTGGAAGGACCGCGAAGCGGTGGGGCCGCGCTGGCCCTGGTACCGGGATCCGTACCGCTCACTGCCGTACGGAAACTCGGCGGGCGAGCTGAGCCGGAACATGCACAGCTGCCCGATCTTCATCCCGGGCCACAGCTTGATCGGCAGCGTCGCGAGGTTCGACAGCTCCAGGGTCACGTGACCGGAGAACCCCGGGTCGATGAATCCGGCGGTCGAGTGGGTCACGAGCCCCAGGCGCCCGAGACTGGACTTCCCCTCCAGTCTGGAGGCAATGTCCTCGGGCAGCGAGATGACCTCGTACGTCGAGGCGAGGACGAACTCACCGGGGTGCAGGATGAACGCCTCGTCCCCTTCCGGCTCGACCATCCTGGTCAGATCGGGCTGCTCGATGGCGGGGTCGATATGGGCGTAGCGGTGATTCTCGAACACCCGGAAATACCGGTCGAGCCGCACGTCGATGCTGGAGGGCTGCACCATCGACTCGTCGAACGGGTCGATGCGCACCCGTCCGCTGTCGATCTCGGCCCGGATGTCCTTGTCTGAGAGAAGCACGTCCCGAGGATACGCAGAGCGCGCGGGCCGCCCCAATCGAGCACCCGCGCGTCCCGCTCCGTCGCTGCGGCTATCGCTTGATCGCCATCACGGGCACGGCGTGCCGCAGCCGCGCGCACCGCGGACACCGGATGAGCCGCCCGGGCCCGATCCGACCGGCACCGAGGTGCCGCATCGGAAACGAAGCGGTACTGAAAACGTGCCCTTCGGCACAGCGGACGACGGTGTGCTCCATCGAGTCCCTTTCCCCAACGAGCCGTACTGCGACGAATCGCCACATTAGGGGATGATCGGGACCCGCCCAAGCCGCCGCTCCGCCCACACGGTACGCCCCAACTCCCGTCCGCACACGCGCAACTGCGACGCACACACGACGACGGCCCCACGGCTCGTACACCGGGGGCCGATCATGGGGTACAGTGTGCAACGATGCGGAATCCAGACAA
This sequence comes from Streptomyces sp. NPDC043853, assembly GCF_056436025.1. Taxonomy (NCBI): domain Bacteria; kingdom Bacillati; phylum Actinomycetota; class Actinomycetes; order Kitasatosporales; family Streptomycetaceae; genus Streptomyces; species Streptomyces sp. NPDC043853. Next base: position 464,144 of record NZ_JBWKDJ010000003.1, on the reverse strand, counting down.
CTGGACCGCCGCGCGGATGTAGTTTAATGGTAGAACATGAGCTTCCCAAGCTTATAGCGCGGGTTCGATTCCCGTCATCCGCTCCATGACAAAGCCCCAGGTCAGCGACCTGGGGCTTGTTCGTTGTCTAGACCTCCCGGGTCTCATGTGCATTCGCGTGCCACAACTGCCTTCACAGAGCTTCGGATTAGGCACCGGGTCGCCACTCGCGGACACTCCGCGCCGAGCCGTCCCGAATACCGAGACCGCCGGTCAGGGCTTGACGTGGTGGTTGAGCCGGAACAGGTCGTCCGGGTCCCAGTGCCGCTTCAGGGAGACCAGACGGTCGTAGTTCTGCCGGTAGTTGGCCCGTACGCGGGCCTGGTCGTCGGCGTCCATGAAGTTGACGTACGCGCCCCCGGCCGAGTGGGGGACGAGCGCGGCTTCGAAGGCGCGCGCCCAGCCGACCGCCGCCTCGCAGTCCTCACGTGTCGCCAGGGCCGGGCTGATCGCGGTCGCGAAGCCGGCATCGCGGTAGGCGAAGGCCGTCGCGTCGGCTGCGACCCGGTGCACAGCGCCGTCGATCGGGAAGACCACGGTCGCGCTCTGGATCGAAGGGGTCGTCTCGCCGTACTCGACGTACGCGTCGATCGCTCCGTCGGGAAGGTCACGGCTGAAGGTGCCTTTCCAGTAATGGAAGAGGCCCGCGGGCAGCAGCTCGTCGAACAGCGTGTTGATCACCGGGTACGGCATGCGCCCGACGTGCCTGCCGATGACCGGCCCGAGGGTGTCGAGGCGGGCACGGATCCGCTCGTCCTGGTCCTCGGGGCCGGTCCAGCAGACGATGACCCCGCACAGCGGCCGCCCGTGCCAGCGCTCGGGCAGGAAGGGCACGGGCGGGCCGAGCCCGACGACCAGCACCGCGCCGAACTCCTCGGGGGAGTCGGCGATCAGTTCGCGGTAGCGGCGCAGGACGTCCGGGTCGAGCGGATAGAAGGTCGGTCCGCCGAGGACGTCGGCGATCGGGTGAAGCCGGTACTCGAGGGACGCGAGGACACCGAAGTTGCCGCCGCCGCCGCGTACGGCCCACAGCAGGTCGGCGTCCTGCTCGGCCGAGCAGGACACGAGCGAGCCGTCGACCGTGATCACGTCGGCCGAGATGAGGTTGTCGCAGGCCAGGCCGCATCGGCGGGCCAGGTAGCCCAGACCGCCGCCCGTGGTCAGGCCGCCGATGCCGGTGGTGGAGACCATGCCGCCGGTGGTGGCCAGGCCGAACGCGTGGGTGGCGTGGTTGACGTCGGCCCAGGTGCAGCCACCCTCGGCGCGGGCGGTGCGGGTGCGGGGGTCGACGCGGATGCCGCGCATCCGGCCGAGGTCGAGGACGACTCCGCCGTCGCAGGTCCCGTAACCGGCAACGCTGTGGCTGCCGCCGCGGACGGCCAGGGACAGGCCCTCGTCACGCGCGAGGCCGACGGTGGCGATGATGTCGCCGACGTCGACGGCGCGGACGACCACGGCCGGGTACCGGTCGTGCATGGCGTTGTACACCGCGCGGGCGGCGTCGTAGCCCGGGTCGGAGGGGCGGACGATCTCGCCGTGGACGGCGGCACGCAGCCGCTCGGTCTGCCGGCCGTCCAGGGTGAAGGGTGTGGCCGTGGTCATGGCTTCCACCGCCTTTGAGTGCTGGTTCCCCCGAGTCCGTACGGGTCCGTTGTACGGCGCTGGCCTTCCTCAGCTCGTCGCCTGAATCAGCCATTGCGCGGTGTGGGCCGTTCTGCCCATGCCTCCGGACGCGTCCTATGCCAGCCCGTGCCGGTACGCGTACGCCGTGGCGGCCGTCCGCGACGAGACATCGAGCTTGGCGAAGATGTTGTTCAAGTGCCGGGCCACGGTGTGCTCGCTGATGAAGAGCTCGGCGGCGATCGCCCGGTTGGTACGGCCGACGGCCACCAGCCGCAGCACCTGGATCTCCCTCCCGGTGAGGGGGCCGGAGGCCCGGGCCGCGGGCGGCCGGACGTGGGCGGCCAGCAGCGCCGCGGCCCGGCGGGCATCCGGTACGGCGCCCAGCCGCTCGAAGACGGCCACCGCCGCCCGCAGCTCCAGCCGGGCACCTTCCGCGTCCCCGACCGCACGGTCCGTGGCGGCCAGGGTCATCCGTGTCTGCGCGGCCTCGTAGGGGATGCCCAGCTCCAGCCACAGCGCCAGCGCCCGGTGGAGCAGCGGCAGCGCGGCGGCCGGGTCGTGGCGGGCGTACGCGACGGCGCCCCGGGCGCCCGCCGCCGTCGCGTGCAGGACGGTGGCATCGGAGCCACAGCACCCCTGCCACGCCCGCGCCAGCTCCTCCAGGCCCGCCGCCGCGGCCTTGGCCTGGTCGATGTCCCCCAGCGCGAGGGCGACCTCGACCTGTGCGGCGAGCAGCCGACTCCGCTCCAGGAGCCCGGCTCCGGCTCCGGCCGGCTCCCCGCCGCCCCCTTCGGCTTCCGCCGCCAGGGCGCGCCGCAGGCCGGCCGCGCCGGCTTCGGCCTTGCCCTCCGCCAGGTGGAGCAGGGCCAGGCCCGGCTGCGGGTCACGGCCGAGGGCGTGGGCGCGGGCGTAGGAGGCACGGGCCGCCGCAAGTTCACCGCGCCGGCGTTGGATGCCGGCGGTCAGGTAGACCGCCTCCGCCGCGATCCGGGATTCGTACGGCAACAGCTCGGCGCAGGTCAGCACGGCCTCGTCGGCCGCGCGCCGCCAGTCCCCGGACAGTTCCGCGACCTCGACCCGGTGGACCCGGCACAGCCCCCGGTAGTTGTTCTCCTCCGGCATCGACGCGCACCAGGCCATGGCCGCGTCCGTCCACTCGCCCGCCCGGCGCAGGTCGGCGCACGCCATGCAGGCCTGCAGCCCGAGGCAGTACACCCACCCGGTGAAGAACGAGCCGAGCTCACCCGCCATCGCCGCGCACATGGCCTCGTCCAGCCGGGCGAGCCCGTCGGGGACGCGGCCTTCGGCCAGCAGTACGCCCGAGCGGGCCAGGGTGCTGAGCGCCAGCAGGTCGGCGCTGCCGCAGCGCCGGGCGATGGCGGCCATCCGGTCGGCGCAGGCCATGGCCTCGTCGAAGGCCCCGCGCGCCTGGGCCTCCTCGGCATCGGCCCAGGCCAGGTAGCAGTGCTCGACGCATTCCGGCTGTCCGTCCAGGTGCCGGCGGGCCCGGGCCAGCCATCCGGCGGCCGCGCCGGTCCGGCCGGCGAGCTGGTACTCGTAAGAGAGCATCCACGCACTGAATCCGGCCTCCCGGTCGGCGCCGGCGGCCGCGTACCCGGTGTACGCCCTGGTACGGGCGGCGACGGATTCCTCGACCCTGCTGGTCCACCACGCGGCGTCGGCGAGCACGGCGAAGTCGGCGGCGGTCAGGCCGTCCGGGAAGAGCGGGTGGAGGAGGGCGTATGCCTGAGCCCACGCCTCACCCTCGGCGGCGGCCCGGGCCTGGTGGATGGCCCGTTCAGCACCGGCGATCACACATCTCACGATACGCCGGCCACGGCAGCGGGGCTTTCAACAGCCTCCCCCGCCCCCGCGCGCTCAGGCCGGCCGGGGGACCGGGACGGACACCGTCGTCACCGGGAACGACACCAGCCAGGTCAGGGATGTCGCGTTCGTGCTCACCGTTCCGTAGGGACATGCCACAACGTGCCAGTAGGGGCGGTAAACAGCGGTCAACACGGGCTCCGAGAGCCAGCGAGAACAGGGCCACCAATGGACATTTCAGCAGGTCAGTCGCTATGCGCCTACCCAAGTGTCGGGTGATTCCCAAGCTTATAGCGCGGGTTCGATTCCCGTCATCCGCTCCATGACAAAGCCCCAGGTCAGCGACCTGGGGCTTCTGTGTTGTCTAGAGCCCGAAGGCCACCACCACTGGCGGCGGCCATGCTCCTCCGGGGGCACAGCAGCGATTCGTCACTGGGCTCGACGCCGCCGCCCGGGAGGACCCAGTACTCGGGGACGCCGGGCTTGGTCGGCGGATGACCAGCATCGTGTCGTCAGCGGTGACGAGGACGGCGCGGATTCGTTCGGGTCTGCCGCACGACGGGTGACGTCTGAACTGGCTTGCCCTGTGGGGCAGGTGGGAAGGATGTCGCTGCGCCCAAGCCTTATCCGGAGGAGTTCCGCCAGGACGTCGTGCGGGTCGCGCGGAACCGCGGCCCGGGTGTGACGGTCGAGCAGGTCGCCACCGACTTCGGGGTCCACCCGATGACGTTGTGGAAATGGATGCTCAAGCTCGCCAGACAGCCCTACTACCGCTGGCTCGACCAGCCGGTGGCCGACGCCGTCCTCGCTGAGGCGTATCGCGCGAACGCTCTGTTCGACGCCCACCGCGAGGACCCGGAGTTCGGCTACCGGTTCCCGGCCGACGAAGCACGCGATGCCGGGGCCCGGGTGGCGGACCGGGCCGCGTGGCGGATCTGCCGGGAGAACCGCTGGTGGAGCGTGTTCGGCAAGAAACGCGGCCGGGGTAAGAAGGCCGGCCCGCCGGTGCACGACGATCTCGTGAGCCGCAGCGTCACCGCGAGCGGCCCGAACCAGCTGTGGCTCACCGGCATCACCGAGCACGCCACCGGCGACGGCAAGCTGTACCTCTGCGCTGTCCACGGAGCTGCGCTCGGACCGTTGCGGTGGTGCGAGGGCAGCTCCGTCATGAATACCTGTGCTCGCGGCCTGAGGTTTTGACGACTATCGCAGAGAGGCTTTTTGCTGGCGACACCCGGGGAAAATATTCGACGCACAAATAATACGGGGACGTGCTACTGTCTGTCTCAGTTGCAGTTTTGGTACCCAAAGACTTCGAGCACTCCCGTCGGCCGCGTGCCGCACGGAGGTGCTCTGTATTTTCCGGTCATTTTCCGGGCAGGGCATCATCGCGGCGACACGGCGTCCGTACGGTACGGATGCCGGTGTACTGCCCCAAGGAGATACGACATGGCTACTGGCACCGTGAAGTGGTTCAACGCAGAAAAGGGTTTCGGCTTCATCGAGCAGGACGGTGGCGGCGCTGACGTGTTCGCCCACTTCTCGAACATCGCCGCCTCTGGCTTCCGCGAGCTGCAGGAGGGCCAGAAGGTCACCTTCGACATCGCGCAGGGCCAGAAGGGCCCGACGGCCGAGAACATCGTCACCGTCTGACGCTGACGCGCATCTTGCAGCTGGGGCCCGCATCCCTCGGGGTGCGGGCCCCAGCTGCATTCATTTCCGCAGTGATTTCCCCTGCGGGAACACCGCCTCAAGGTACGCCACCCCCTCTTCGGATCCGTACCCCTTGACGCCTCGGATTCGCTTTCACGCGCATCCCTTTTCCGCCTGCGTCTCCACAAATTTACCGTGAGCCACGTTCGCCGTAGCTTCTCGAATTCAATTCGGCCCGTACCCGCGATTCCGCATACTGCTCTCGTGCTGCGGAACTCCTCGATACGTGCCGTATCAAGGAAGGTTCTTTATGAACCGCACACGTACGAACAGCCGCTCCTCCCACGCCCGCCGCAGCAGCCCTCCCGCCTTCGGCGCCCCCTCCGGTTCGACCCGCGGCGGTCGCTTCGGTGGGTCGTCCGCCCCGAGCCGTTCGGGTGCTCCCCGCCCCTCGGGAGGTCAGGGCCGACGGCCCGCCCCGGTGCAGGGCGAGTTCGCCCTGCCGAAGACGATCACTCCGCCGCTGCCCGCCGTCGAGGCGTTCGCCGATCTCGACATGCCGAGGCCCCTGCTGGCCGCGCTCACCGCGCAGGGCGTGTCCGTACCGTTCCCCATCCAGGGGGCGACACTGCCCAACTCCCTGGCCGGCCGTGACGTCCTCGGCCGCGGCCGGACCGGCTCCGGAAAGACCCTCGCTTTCGGCCTGGCACTGCTTGCCCGCACCTCCGGACAGTTCGCCGAGCCCCGACAGCCGCTGGCCCTGGTCCTGGTCCCGACGCGGGAGCTCGCCCAGCAGGTCACGGATGCCCTCACCCCGTACGCCCGCGCCGTGAAGCTGCGCCTGGCCACCGTCGTCGGGGGCATGCCGATCAGCAGGCAGGCGAAGGCGCTGCGGAACGGCGTCGAGGTCGTCGTGGCCACCCCGGGGCGCCTCAAGGACCTCATCGAGCGCGGCGACTGCCAGCTGAACCAGGTCGGGATCACCGTCCTGGACGAGGCCGACCAGATGGCCGACATGGGCTTCATGCCGCAGGTCACCGCGCTGCTCAACCAGGTCAGGCCCGAGGGCCAGCGGATGCTGTTCTCCGCGACCCTGGACCGCAACGTCGACCTCCTGGTCCGCCGCTACCTCACCGACCCCGTCGTCCACTCCGTGGACCCCTCCCGGGGCGCGGTCACGACGATGGAGCACCACGTCCTGCACGTACACGACACCGACAAGCAGCGACTGACCACGGAGATCGCGGCGCGCGACGGCCGGGTGATCATGTTCCTGGACACCAAGCACGCCGTGGACCGCCTCACCGCGGACCTCCTCGGCAGCGGCGTGCGGGCCGCCGCCCTGCACGGCGGGAAGACGCAGCCGCAGCGCGCCCGCACCCTGGACTGGTTCAAGACCGGGCACGTCACCGTGCTGGTCGCCACGAACGTCGCGGCCCGCGGCATCCACGTCGACAACCTCGACCTCGTCGTCAACGTGGATCCGCCGACCGACCACAAGGACTATCTCCACCGCGGCGGCCGCACCGCCCGGGCCGGCGAGTCCGGCAGCGTCGTCACCCTCGTCACACCCCAGCAGCGCCGTGGCACGAACCGTCTCATGCAGGACGCAGGCATCGTCCCCAAGACCAGCCGGGTCCGCTCGGGTGAGGCGGAGCTGACCCGGATCACCGGTGCCCAAGCCCCCTCCGGCATCCCGGTCACCCTCACGGCACCGGCGCCCGAGCGCCCCAAGCGCAGCACGTCCTCCTCCCGCGGCCGCCGCGGCCCCGCCCCGGCCGCCCGGCGCGCCGGCGCCCGTCGGCCCGCCTTCGCCGCGGCGGCGGCCTGAGAACCACGTGATCCGGAGATTCGCCCATCTGTGCAGGAGGCAAATTGTGACGCTGGTCCGGATGCAGTCCGACTCGACGAGCACCAGTACGGGACCCCAGACGGTCAACGACGTCATGGAGGTGGCCGGACCACAGGTCTGCGATGACATGACGGTGGAAGTCGCCCTGGCCGTGATGGCCAGTGCGCGCACCGACCATCTCCTCGTCTGCGACGAGCACGGCCTGTGCACCGGGCTGGTCACCCGGGCCCAGCTCATCTCTGTCCGCGACAGCGCCGCCTACAGCGACCAGATCCGGCTGCGTGCTGTCCCTGGGGACCGCGGGTTCTTCACCTCGCCCCTGACCACGACGGACGAAGCCGAACGCGCGATGCGCCACCGCCGGCTCGACGTGCTGCCCGTCATCGACGAACAAGGCAGCGCGCTGGGCGTCCTCGCCCTGGCGCGCTGAACCGCCTCACCACCGCAGAACCCGCCCTCCCTCTTCCTGTGAGGCATCATGCGCTGTGTCATCGCCCGCTTCCCCTTCGACCTCACCAAGAGCGGCGTCCTGCAGTCCATGCGGGGTGTCAAGCCCGAGCCGGCCGTCGGCGAGATCGTGATCATCGGCCGCCGCACGTACCCCGCCAAGCAGGTCGGCCAGGTCATCACCGGCCAGGACCGCCGTGACTTCAGCGCCGGTGAAGTCCTCCGCGCCATGGCCAAGCTCGGCTTCAGCTGCCGCACCCTCCCCCTGAACACCGGGCCCGCCCGCGGCCTCGGCCCCCTCCGGCATGCTTCCGCGGTGCTCGGCTCCCCGGCCGTCTGACCGGGAATCGGCAGGCGCCGGTACCGGCGTGACGAGGGAGGGGCCCGACCGGCGCGTATGCCGGTCGGGCCCCTCCCTCGTTGCATGGGGTTTCAGGAACGGTCCCGGGTCGGGTGGCGAGCTCTCCTGCCGGGTGGAGCGGGGGCACGGTGCGGACCGTCCCCGGCATCACCGTTCGGCATCGATTACCTCGTCGCGAGACGCACAAAAATCTACATCGGCCGGAGTAGACATTAGACGGTGGTCTCGTTATGGTTTCTCACGTAGCCGAGAAGGACAGCAGGGCCTGGCAGAGACGAACTGCCGGCAAGCAGTGCAGTTGGTTGCAGTTCGAAGGACGGTGCGGCGGTGGAGTTTCGAAGCCAGGGTTGTTGCAGGACGGCGACGGGACTGGCGGCCGGACCGGGCGGCCCGCAGTGATCAGGGGACGCCACACCGGAATCGCGGTCATGGCAGATGCGGTACCGGTAAGTGCAGTGCGCGGTACACCGCAGTGAAGTCATCGAGCAGTGCCCCTGGTGAAGGCGTCGGCTGCGGACGCGCGCACCGGGAAGTTCGGCAGTGAGCAGTACCCCGAAGTAGGTAGTTGATCACCGAGGGAAGAACGGAGGAACGGAGCACCATCAGGATCGCCTGGACGGAAGTCTCAGGTCCGGGTACCGCAGGACATCGATAGTGGGGTGGTCTCCGGTCAAGCAACCGCGATCCCCGCACACCCGGCAGCAAGCAGGCCGGGTACGCGGACACAGAAGGCCGACGTGTTATCAGGGTCGGCACGTGGTGTAGAAGTTCCTTCGGGGCCCTGGTGCCGTACGGCACCAGGGCCCCTCCGCGTGTTCCAGAGAGAGGTGCAGATGACAGCAGACGACTCCTACGGCCGTCTCGACGACGACGACTACCCCGCCTACACGATGGGCCGGGCCGCCGAGATGCTCGGGACCACCCCCGCCTTCCTGCGAGCCCTGGGCGAACACCGTCTGATCACCCCGCTGCGTTCCGAGGGCGGCCATCGCCGCTACTCCCGCTACCAGCTGCGCATCGCCGCACGAGCCCGTGAAATGGTCGACCAGGGCACCCCCATCGAAGCCGCCTGCCGCATCATCGTCCTCGAAGACCAGCTCGAGGAAGCCCAGCGCATCCACGCCGAGTACCGCCGCGCCGCCGAAACGCCCCGCCCGCCGACCGTGGCCTGAGGCGGTTCCGACCGCCGCCGGCATCGACCGGCGGTTGCGACTCGAGGTCATGGCAGAGGGTCGACCCACCTGCTCCGGGTGTTGCCCGGGCTTACGGCGAGGGTTCGATCCCCGACGTCCGTTCTACAGCGAAGCCCCAGGTCAGCAGCCTGGGGCTGTTGTCTGAACGAAACCTTCCAGCTGCTGCGCCGCGGACGTGAACGGCGCAGTGAAGATATGGGGGCGCATACTGGCAGCAATGACAAAGCCCAGTGCACCGAAGCGCTATTTGCCCACCAGCCCCTTCAAGGCCCCGGTCACGCTGCCTCCCAAGCAGTTCGCCGTCGGCGACCAGGTCACACACGACGTGCACGGCCTCGGCCGGGTCACCGGAATCGAGGACGGGATAGCGGTGATCGTGGATTTCGGCTCGACACAGCAACGGATCCTGAGCCCGTACGCCAAGATGAGCAAGCTGTAGGACCACCGCACCCGGTCACGGCACACCGGATCCGTTCACGGACCGCCGGGAAGAGGACCCCTCTCATCGACTTGACCGCCTGGAAGGGCTGGGTGGTCGGATACGGGGATGCTGCGGCGGCGCAGGGTAATACCTCTCCCGGAGCGGAGAAAGGCGAGGCGGCCCCAGGTCAGAGACCTGGGCCTTCGTCGTCGTCCCGGGTGCTGCCGACCAACGGGAGCGCGGGGTGGGGGAGTTCGGCGAGGAGGATCTCGGCGGCCTGGGTGACGTTGTCGGCGTGGACGGCGCGGGCCATGGCCGCGCGGGCGGCCTCGGGTGTCGTTGCCGGCGGGACCACCATGAGGGAGAAGTGGTCGTTGTCGCCTCGGGTGATCAGAACGGTGTCGTCGCCGACGGGGAAGGAGTCGAGGTGCACGACCCGGTCGTCGACGACCAGGCGGGTCGGGATGCCGTTCCAGCCGGAGGCGTCCAGGCCGACCCGGGTGATGGGCCCGAGGTGCTTGGACAGGGCCGTGATCAGGGGCGGGATCTCCCGCTCGACGTCACGCGAGCGGGGCCACCAGGCGCCGTCGAGGAGGCTCTGCCGGGACCCCGTCGTCTCCAGTCGGAGCAGCGCGGTGCCCGGTCCGACGGCTTGGTGGACCTTGTCCGGCAGGAGGCCCGGGGGCGTGGGGACCTGGTGGGGGGAAATGCCTGCGTCGGTCATGGTCGGTCCGCCCGTCCACGGGTGGTGCCGCTGCCGCCCGGACCGGTGCCGCGGCGGACGCCGGGCCGGCGGGCGGGGCGACGGCCCCGTTCCTTCACCGTACTCCGGGAGGACCCGCGGACGTGCCGCTTTCGCCGGGAAACAGATCGGTGCCGGGCTTCGGACGTACCGTGGACGTACGGAGAGCTGACCAGTCCGGCCTCCGACAGGTAAGGACGGTGGCGCCTTGGACCGCAACGAGCCGGGGGCGGAAGCCCTGCCGCCGCCGGGATACGCCGAGGTCCGCATCGTCGCGGCCACCCCGGACGCCGCCCGGAGGGTGGCCGATGTCCTCCGTCGCTGCTTCGCCGGTGGCGAGCAGCGCAGCTATCCCGCCCCGGGCGGGGGTACCCGCCTCCACCTCACCCTCGACACCGCCCACCCGGCCGGGCCGGCACGGTCCTGGCTGGCCACCAGCAGGCCACCGAGCGGCACCGGGCCCCACTCCCAGGAACCCTGACCAGCGGCGGAGCCTACGGTGCGCGGCGCCGCGCCCAGGCGTGCCACAACGTGCCGGTAGGAGGGGTGAACACCGGTCAAGACCGGCTCGGAGAAGGCACCCCAGAAGCCCCCTGCCGACACACGTTTACGCAGGTCAGAGGCCATCGGCCCAGGTGCCGGGTGATTCCCAAGCTTATAGCGCGGGTTCGATTCCCGTCATCCGCTCCACGACAAAGCCCCAGGTCAGCGACCTGGGGCTTTGCTTTCGGCTATTCCGGCCGCGGTCGGTGTCGTGCGGGGTCTCAGTCCTGATCTTCACTGTCGGGGTGTTCCTGTTCCGTGGTGGTGGTGGTGGTCGTGGTCGGGTGCTGCCGTGGGCGGGGCGCGGGTGCGGGTGTGCCCCGCCGGAGGCCGCCGCGGCCGGGTCCCAGGCTGAGCAGGGCGCGGCCGGCGTGCTCGGGGTCGGCGAGGGGTCTGAGGGCGAGGCGGATCAGGGCGAGCGGGTTGTCGTCGCCGGCGATGCGGTTGGCGCTGAGCTCGCCGCAGGAGGCGCACTGGTGGATGATCATCCACTCGCCGTCGGTGCGGACGGACAAGCCCAGTGCCTCCATCCGGCCGCGGCAGTCCGCGTCGTGGTCGCCGGGGATCTTCCGGTCGACGTGCAGGCTGGCCCGGCAGTTGGGGCAGTGGTTGCGGTGCGCGGTGCCGGGCGCGTCCAGGGACACGTCGAGCCGGCAGGAGGTGCAGCGGAAGTCGTTCGCCCGGTGTCCGTCCCGGGTGTGCAGGACGTCCCTGTGCCGCTGTGGACGGCGCCGTCGCCCGCGACCGCTGCGGTTGTTGCGTGACATGGCGGCGCTCCTTCCCTGTCGGGCGGTCAGAGGTTTCCGAACGCTTCGAGAGGGAAGGGCGGTTGGGCCAGTGGGCGGACCGCCATGCGCATCAGGATGAGCTGGTTGTCATCGGCGCGGACCGGGTTCGAGGTGAGCTCGTCGCAGCGCACGCAGCGGTGGATCACCATCCAGTCACCGGTGCGGAGCACGGCGATGGCGATCGGGGACATCCGGCCCTCACAGTCGCTCCGACCGCCCTGGACGTGGTCGAGGACGTGCCGGGAGTGCAGGCAGGAACGGGAGTGCAGGCAGGAAGGGCAGTGGTCGCGCGGGAACGACCCCGGCAGGCTAACAGGACGCCTTCCGGGGGCGTCAACGCATTATTCGACGCACCCGGACGTGGTCGGCACGTCATCCGGACCGGTTCCGAGTCGGAGTTCGCGCCGCAGGTCGCGTCAGAAGCGGAACACTCCGAGGTCCCGCACCGTGTCGGCCAGAGCGCGGATGAGGTCGTTCTCGGCTTCGGTCCGCCAGACCAGGGCGAAGGTCATGGTCGTCAGGTCGGGGATGGGGAGCCATCGGATGTGCGACATGCCCCAGTACCTCGTGACATGGCCCGGGAAGGTGTGGATGATCTCGCCCATGCCGACCATGCCGATCAGCTCATCGGCGTTGTCCGCGGCCGCGATGCGCTCGATCGGCCGCCCCCGTGGGGTGTGGAAGGGCAGGTAGCTGTCCTCCCAGTAGTCCGGCAGTCCGAGAGCAGTGGCGTGCGGGAACTCGGCGAGCAATTCCACCGGCACGGAGTCCAGTCCCGCGAGCCCGTGGTCGGCGGCCACGGCGAGGATCCGGGAGTCGGTGCACAGGCTCGGGCCGACCGTGAAGTCCGGCTCCTCCACGGGCAGCCAGGCGACCACGACGTCCATGGCACCGCTGCGGAGCTGACCGAACACGTCGGTGAAGGTCGCCTGGCGGATCTGGAGTCCCCACTGCGGGTGGCGCGCGCGGAACGCCTTCCAGTAGGGGTGCAGATCGGCCATGTTGAAGGGCATCAGGCTGACGCGGAGCTGGGCCGTGATGCCGCGGGCCGCCAGCCGGGCGCGTTCCAGGGACTCGTGGAGGCCCACGTACACCGGCTGCAGGTCGTCACGGAATTGCCGGCCGACCTCCGTCAGGCACACCGAACGGCTGGTACGGGTGAAGAGCTCGGCACCGATGCGCCGCTCCTGCTTCTTGATGGCCTGGCTGACGCGCGCCTGGGAGACGTTCAGCCGCTGTGCCGTCCGGCCGAAATGCAGTTCCTCCGCCAGCACCAGGAATATCTCTATGTCCCGCAGCTCCACAGGCTCCCCAGCCCCCATCGATAACCCTGCGGTTATCGAACCGCGCGGAAGTTTACATTGATCATGATTGCGATCCGCACGAAGGTTGAGGGCATGCAATCAGGCGTGAAGGACCCGGCGCTCGTACTTCCGGACGAGCTCTGGACATGTTCGACTGCCGCCCCACTGCGGCCCGTGAACCGGCCGGAACGTCCTGGAGCCGACGCCGACCATGAGCGATGACATCGACCTGACCGCCCTGTACGCGATGCACGACGCCCTGCGCCGGGAGCTGGCCCATCTGGACCGGATGACCACCGGCGCGGACCGAGACCCCCGGCAGTTACCGGCCACGGCCGGATGGACCCTTTTCAAGAAGGCTCTGCGCGCCCACCACACTGCCGAGGACGACGCGCTGTGGCCGGCGCTGCGCCTACGTCTGGCCGGCCGGCCGAAGGACCTGGCACTTCTGGCGGCGATGGAGGCCGAACACGCCGCCATCCACCCGCTGATCGAGGCCATCGACGCGGCGCTCGCCGACCCCGAGGTCGACCGGCTGCGGTTGGGCGTGCTGACCGACGCGCTGGTCACCGGTCTGGCCGGGCACCTCAAGCACGAGGAGGACGCTGCCCTGCCGCTGATCCGGCGGGCGTTGACGGCCGCGCAGTGGGGCCACTTCGGCCGGCTCCACGCCCAGCTGATCGGCCCGGACGCACCACTGCTGCTGCCGTGGCTGCTGGACGGCGCCGACGAGCCGACGGTGGAGAAGCTGCTCGCTCCCCTGCCCGCGTCCGTTCGCGCCGCCTACGCCGCCGAGTGGGCCCCGGCCTACACCGCTCTGGACCGCTGGAGTCCCGGCGCTGTTCCGACGCTCTGACACCGGCAGGCGTACGCGACGTCCGGAGCCCGGACCTATGTTCCCCTCAGAAGATCCCTGGAGTCATCGCTTGTCCGAGCACATCCGCCTCACTCCGCTCCACGACATCTCGGCCACCGACGCCGCCGCCTGGCACCGGGTCGTCGCCGCCTCGATGGCCCGCGACCTGCCCGGAGTACCACCACCCGGCCCCGAGCAGATCCAGGCCCGGCTCACCAAGCCCACCCTGGACAGCCGCCGGCTGACCTGGCTGGCCACCGGGGCGGACGGCACCCCGGTCGGAGTCGCGGGCCTGCGCCTGTTCACCTCCCCGGGGCGAGATCACCTGGCCGAACTGGAACTCCACGTCGACCCCGCGCACCGGCGCCTGGGCACCGGCTCCCTCCTGCTGTCGGCGGTCGTGGCGGCCTGCCGCGCCGAGGACCGGCGCAGCCTGATCGTCGAAGCGGCGGCCGACAGCCCGGGCGAAGCCTTCTGCGAACAGCGCGACTTCCGCCAGGCACTGGCCCTGGACCATCTGGTCCTGGACCTCGACCAGTTGGACGAGGTCGCGGTCCGCCGGGTCGCCGAGGCCGAACACCCCGGCTATCGGCTGACGGGGTGGACCGGTACGGTGCCCGACGGCCTCGCCGCCGCCTTCGCCGCCGCCAAGAACGCCATGAACGACATGCCCGTCGGAGACCTGGACTACGGCATCGAGAACTGGGACGCCGACCGCGTACGGACCATGGCGCAGGTGGTCGCCGACCGCGGCGACACCCTGCTGACGCTCGCCGCCGTCCACGCCGACGGCACCATGGCCGGATACACCGAGATCCTGCTCCCGCAGGGCACCGCGCCCCGGGCGCAGCAGTACGACACGGCCGTCGTGCCCGTGCACCGCGGACGCGGGCTGGGGTTGTGGGTCAAGGCCGCCATGGTGTGCCGGCTGCGCGTCGAGCACCCCGGTGTCGTCGAGATCGAGACGGACTGCGCCGAGGACAACGTCCACATGCTGGCGGTCAATCACGCTCTGGGCTTCCGCTCCTACCGGCGCACCCGCGAGTTCCAGCTCGACGTGCCCTCGGCTTGATCACCGCCTCCGTGCCCGGCACCGAGGGCACCCGCGAGCTTCCGTGGGCCCGGTGACCGCGACGGCCGCACCCGAGCTTGTCCCCCCTCGACGGCTTCCGGACCCCAGTGAACGATCCGGAACCGTCCGGCACCATCGCCGGCCGAGGCCGGAATCCACAGAAACGAGAATGACGAAATGCGTGTGCTGATCATGGCCTACGGGTCACGCGGCGACGTCATGCCCCCGGCCGCACTCGGGGCACAGCTGCGGAAACTCGGCGCGGACGTACGGGTGTGCGCACCGCCGGACGAGGAGTTCGCCCAGCTGCTGGCCGGTGTCGGCGTGGAACACGTGCCGTTCGGCCGCCCGGTGCGCCCGCTGGTGACCGGCGCGCCACCGTCCCCCGACTTCGCCACCGGGTTCGCGGCCGAGCTGGTCGCAGAGCACTTCACCACCATCGCCAAGGCGGCCGAGGGATGCGACGTGCTGGTGGCGAGCGGCCTGATGCCGGCCGGCGTACGGTCGGTGGCCGAGAAGCTGGGCATCCGCTACGTGTACGCCTGCTTCCACCCGTTCGAGATGCCGTCGACGTCCTACCTCCCGTCGCCGCGGCCGGGCCCGGGGATCTCCGCCGACGGGATCGACCCGACCGACAACCGTGCCCTGTGGGACCTGGACGTCCAGAAGATCAACGCCCTGTACCTCGCGCCGCTCAACGCCCACCGGACGGAGATCGGGCTGCCTCCGGTGGACAACGTCCGTGACCACGTCTTCGGCGACCGGCCGTGGCTGGCGGCGGACCCGGTCCTGGGGCCGTGGCAGGAACTGACGGACCTCGAACTCGTACAGACCGGCGCGTGGATCCTGCCGGACGAACGCCCGCTGCCGGCCGACCTGGAGGAGTTCCTGGACGCCGGCACGCCGCCGGTGTTCGTGGGCTTCGGCAGCATGCCCATGCGCACGGCGACGGACGTCGCCAAGGTGACCGTCGAGGCGGTCCGCGCGCAGGGCCGCCGCGTACTCGTCTCGCGCGGCTGGGCCGAGCTCGGTCTGGTCGACGACGCGGACGACTGCTTCGCCGTCGGTGATGTCAACCACCAGGCGCTCTTCCGCCGGGTGGCAGCGGTCGTGCACCACGGCGGCGCGGGCACGACGACGACGGCCGCCAGGGCCGGTGCGCCTCAGGTCGTGGTGCCGCAGTTCGTGGACCAGCCGCACTGGGCCACCCGCGTCGCCGAACTGGGCATCGGCGCCGCCCACGACGGCCCGGTCCCGACCTTCGAGTCCCTGTCGGCCGCGCTCGGCACGGCACTGACTTCCGAGACCGCGGCCCGCGCGAAGGCCGTCGCGGGCACGGTCCGGGACGACGGGACCGCGGTGGCCGCGAAGCTGCTCCTCGACACGAGCGAGCCGCTCCGGTGAACCGCGAACAGATCTCCGGCACTGCCCATGCCGACCACCCGACGCAGTGGCCGCACGGGGACCGGAACGGCTTCGGCTTCGGCTTCGGCTTCCTCTGCCTGGCCCTGCGTCAGACGCCCCAGACCTCCGGAAAGTGAGTACACAGATGCAACCGACGTTCGTACTGGTCCACGGAGCCTTCGCGAACTCCTTCTCCTTCGCGCCCCTCCAGGCCGAACTCGGCCTCCTCGGGTACCGTTCGGTCGCCGTCGACCTGCCCGGCCACGGGTTCCAGGCGACCTTCACCCCCGCCTACCAGTCGCCGCAGGACCCCGCGGGGCTTGCCACCGCTCCCGGCTCGATCAAGGGCGTCACGCTCGCCGACAACGTCGCGCACCTGATCGGGATCCTCGAACGGGCCAAGCGGAACGGCCCCGTGATCCTCGTCGCCCACAGCCGCGGCGGCATCACCGTCACGGCCGCAGCCAACGCCCGCCCCGACCTGATCGACCGCGTCGTCTACGTCGCGGCCTGGTGCCCGGTCGAGCTCGACGTCAACGACTACTACGCCGAGCCGGAGATGGCCACGGTCGATCCCGGCGCGTTCGCCTCGGCGCTGGCCGGAAACCCCGCGGAGCTCGGCCTGCTCCGCGTCAACTTCCGTACCGCGGACCCGGACACGCTCGGCGCGTTCAAGGCCGCCTTCCTCGCCGACGGCACCGGCGAGCAGTTCCTCACCTTCCTGAACACCTTCCAGCCCGACGAGAACCTGGACGTCGGAGGCTACGCCGACCGGGCACAGGCCGCGACCTGGGGCCGCGTCCCCAAGACCTACATCCGCCTGGCCGACGACGCGAGCCTGCCCCTCGCCGCGCAGGACCGGCTGATCCGAGAGGGCAACGACCTGACGCCGGACAACCCGTACGACGTCCACACGCTGGCGGGCAGCCACCTGAAGTGGCTGGTCGACCCGGCACCGGCGGCCCGCATCCTGGGCGGACTCGCCACCCTCCCGGCCCCGTCCACAGCGGTCGGCACAGGGTGACGACCGTCAGCCGGAGGCGGTGAACTGGCCGGTGCCCACCACCTTCAGGAGGGCGAGGCGTTCGGCGGTGTCGCTGCCGACGGGCGGGGTGTACAGGACCACCCGCTGGTCCCCCTCCGGAGCCAGCAGGACCTGGCAGTCCAGTTCGACCGGTCCGATCAGCGGGTGGAGGACGCGCATGCGCGAGGCCCGGCGTACGGAGACCTCGTGCAGCTCCCACAGGGAAGCGAACTCCTCCCCGAGCCCGAGGAGCCGCTCCACCAGGCGCGCCGCCGCCGGGTCGCCGGCCCGTCGGCCCACGGCCGCCCGCAGGTCCGCCACGTGCAGCCGGCTGTAGTACGCGTGCTCCTCCGCCGGGTACGCGGCCCGCTGGGCCGGGTCGGCGAACCAGCGCCAGACCACGTTGCGGCCGTGCTCGGACACCGAGCACACCCCGCCCAGCAGGGCCTCGGCCATCGCGTTCTGGGCCAGGACGTCACCGAGGTCGCCGAGCACCTGGACCGGCGTGCCCGGCAGCTGGTCCAGCAGGTGCAGCAGCCCCGGGGCGACGTGGTCGCCCGAGGTCCGGGCGGCCGGCGGGCGGCGGCCGGCGAGGAGGTGGAGGTGGTCGCGTTCGTCGTCGGACAGGCGCAGGGCGCGGGCCAGGGCGGCGAGCATCTCCGGCGAGGGCTGCGGACCGCGGGCCTGTTCGAGGCGGATGTAGTAGTCGGCCGACATGCCCGCGAGTTGG
Source organism: Streptomyces sp. NPDC043853 (assembly GCF_056436025.1). Lineage (NCBI taxonomy): Bacteria > Bacillati > Actinomycetota > Actinomycetes > Kitasatosporales > Streptomycetaceae > Streptomyces > Streptomyces sp. NPDC043853. The sequence goes on along the minus strand of NZ_JBWKDJ010000003.1, from coordinate 446,268 downwards.
GCGACCTCCTCGCGGCGCAGGCCCGGCGTGCGCCGCCGGGGCCCGACGGGCAGACCCGCGTCCTGGGGCCGTACCCGCTCGCGCGAGCGGCGCAGGAAGTCGGCGAGGGCCTCACGGTCGATCTTCATAGGGTCATCCTGCCGGACCGTCCACGGCCCAGCCAGGGACTGCGGATCCCAGGGTAAGGAGGTCTCTCCCCGCCGCTGCCGAGCACCGGCACCGTTGGTCCGGCCGGAGCACGAACGCCCCGGCCGACCACGGGAACCGGGGAGCATTCGATGGCCATCGTCAACGTCAACGGCGCGCAGGTGCACTACGAGAAGACCGGCTCGGGCCCCGCCCTGGTCCTGGTGCACGGCACCGGATCGGCCGGTGCGGCTGTCAACTGGGGGCAGACCACGCCCCGGTTCACCCCGCACCGCACGGTGATCACCCCTGACCTGTCCGGCACCGAGGCCACCCTCGACGACGGCGCCCCGCTGACCGCCGAGGGCCTGGCCGCGCAGGTCATCGCCGTCATCGAGGACGCGGTGGACGCCGCGGACGGGCCGGTGGACCTGCTGGGCTTCTCCATGGGCTCCACCGTCGCCGCCACCGTCGCGGCCCTGCGCCCCGACCTGGTGCGGCGCCTGATCCTGGTGGCCGGCTGGGCCCACACCGACAGCGACGAGTACCTGCGCAGCCTCTTCACCCTCTGGCAGGGCCTCGGCACGAGCGACCCCGCCTCCTTCGGCCGCGCCGTGGCGATGACCGGCTTCAGCCGCGGCTTCCTCAACTCCATCGGCCGCGAGGCCTTCGAAGCCCTCATCCCCAACATGCCGCCCACTCCCGGCACCCTGCGCCACATCGCCTATGACCTGCGGGTGGACATCCGCCCCCTGCTCCCCCGCATCCAGGCACCCACCCTGGTGATCGGGGGCACCCAGGACATCACCGTCCCGGTCGAGCACAGCCGCGCCCTGCACGCCGCGATCGCGGACAGCTCGTACGCCGAGATCGACGCGGGCCACGTGATGTTCTTCGAGCAGGAGGACACCTTCGTCAAGCTCGTGACCGAGTTCGTCGAGGCGCCCTCCACCCCCGGCGTGCGCACCGCCCGGTGACCGGGCGCCGCCGCGGTCAGCCGATGAAGGACTCGGGGCCGAACCGGCCCCAGGCCACGAAACCGGCCAGGACGAGGTAGACCAGGTCCACCACCAGGAAGGTGGTCTCGCGGCGCCGTAGGCGCGTGATCGCCGCACCGGTCATCATCAGCCCCAGGCCGAGGGCGGCCAGCGGCACCAGAACCGGCGCGACGTCGAGTACGGCCGGCAGGACCAGACCCACCGCGGCCAGGACCTCCAACGCCCCGATGGCCTTGACGGTGCCGACGCCGAAATCTTCGACCCATCGGGCGCTGGACCCACTGGCGGCGATCTTCTCCTTCGGCGTGATCACCTTGAAGGCGCCGCCGAGCAGGTAGGCGACGGCGAGCAGTCCGGTGACGATCCACAGAGCGAGGTTCATGGCTGCCTTTACAGGGTTGGAGGGCTGTCAGGTCGTGCGGCCGACGGGGCGATCGGGTTATCCGTGCTGACCGGTCCGGTAGTCGCCGGCGGGCTGCCGGGTGACGACGTTGGCGCGGTTGAAGGCGTTGATGACGGCGAGCTGGACCACCAGTTCGGCGAGCTGGTCCTCGTCGTAGTGCTTGGCGGCGTTCGCCCAGACTTCGTCGCTGACACCGCCGGCCGCGTCAGCGATGCGCGTGCCCTCCTCGGTCAGTTCCAGGGCGGCGCGCTCGGCCTCGGTGAAGACCGTGGCCTCCCGCCAGGCCGCAACCAGGTGGAGGCGTACGGCAGTCTCACCTGCTGCGGCGGCGTCCTTGGTGTGCATGTCGATGCATCCGGCGCAGCCGTTGATCTGGCTGGCGCGGAGCATCATCAGTTCCCGCGTCGCGGCCGGCACGGTCGACTCCGCGAGTGCCTGGTGAGCGGCGACGATGTGCTTCATCGCCTTGGCTGCGACGGGGCTGGCCATGAAGTTAAGACGGGCGTTCATCGTGCGCTCCTTGTCGTTGTCTGCTTTCGCCCCTCTCAGACAAGGCACCCGAACGATCTGTGACGCCGGCGGATGTGACGCGCGTCACTGCGCCGGGCGCCGGGTCGCCCACGGCGGGCCGAGGCCGGGCCGGGCGCCTCGGATACGCGCCCACGCCTTGGGGATCATGAAACGAGCAGAGCAGGCGGCAAGCCGAACTGTCCGCCGCAATAAGAGAGTCGGGGGAAATTCCATGTCCGGATCGACAGGTGTGACCAATGAGGCCGGATACCGGCCGCTGATGTTCTCCATCGCCTACGGGATGACCGGATCGGTGGGCGACGCCGAGGACATCGTGCAGGACGCCTTCCTCGGCCTGACCCGTGCGCAGCAGGCGGGCACCGCGATCGCCGCGCCGAAGGCGTACCTGACCACGGCGGTGACGAGGCTGGGCATCAACCACCTGAGTTCGGCACGGGTACGGCGGGAGACCTACGTGGGGAACTGGCTGCCCGAGCCGGTCGTCGTGACCGCCGACCGGCCGGGCCCGGCCGAGCACGCCGAGCTGGCGGACTCGCTCTCGCTGGCGTTCCTCGTCCTGCTGGAAGCCCTCTCCCCGATGGAGCGGGCGGTCTTCATCCTGCGGGAGGTCTTCGGGTACGGATACCCGGACGTGGCGAGGACCACCGGCAAGTCCGAGGCGAACTGTCGGCAGATCTTCGCCCGCGCCAAGAAGCACATCGCCGCCGGCAGACAGGACGGCACCGACGCCCCGCCCCCGGCGCGAAGGGCGGAGGGCGAGGAGCTGGCCCGTACGTTCTTCGAGGCAGCCGGGGGTGGCGACCTGGAAGCGCTGCTCGGCATGCTCGCGCCCGACGTCGTCTTCCACGGGGACGGCGGCGGCAAGGCGCGGGCGACCAGGAACCCGGTGGCCGACCCGCGGCGGGTCGGCCAACTGCTCGTCGGCGGCATCCGCCGGGTCCGGACGCTCGGCGCCACCCTCCGGCCCGCCTTGGTCAACGGCCGGCCGGGCGCCGTGACGTACGACGCCGAAGGGCGGGTCGTCAGCGTGGTCGCGCTCGACATCGCCGACGGCGTGATCCGCGCGGTCCGCTCCGTGTCCAACCCCGACAAGCTCGGCCACCTCGGACCGGTGTCCGACATGGCGCGACTGCCGGAAACCGGCTGAGCCCTCCATGGCAAAGCCCCAGGCCAAGGACCTGGGGTCATCGTGCTGCCCAGGCCTCCCGCCCGTCCGACGTGCCAGGGGGCACGGCACACATGAGGTGTGCCGTGCCCCCTGGCGTGCGGTCAGTCCAGGTGGTGGGTTTCGTTGAGGGCCTGCACCGTGCCGGTGCCGTCCTCGGTGTACGTCACCGTCGACAGGGAGGCCGCCGCGACCTCCATGCGGAACAGGCTGTGCGGTGGGGCCTGGAGGGCGAGGCGGAGCAGGGTCCTGACCGGTACCACGTGGGAGACGACCAGGACCGTGGCGCCGGCGTACCGGGCCAGGAGGCCGTCTCGTACGGCGGCGACCCGGCGGATGACCTGTTGCATGGTTTCGCCCGCGCCCGAGGGAGCACTCTCGGGCGAGGCGAACCATGCGCTCAGGTCGTCCGGGTAGCGCTCGCGGACTTCGGCGAAGGTCAGGCCTTCCCAGGCGCCGAAATCCGCTTCCCGCAGGTCCGCCTCGACCTGGACGCTCAGGCCGAGGCGCGTGGCCGCGGCCTGAGCGGTCTCCCGGCAGCGCCGCATCGGTGACGTGACGACCGCCTCGATGCCGCCGCGGTGGGCGAGGGCCTCTGCTGCCGCCCGGGCTTGGCGTCGTCCGGCCGGCGAGAGTCCCGGGTCGGTTCCTCCGCTGCCGGAGAGCCGCCGCCCGGGGGTGAGCAGGGTTTCGCCGTGCCGCAGCAGTACGAGCGTCGTCACGTCGCTCACTTCGAGGTCTGCGCGAAGTGGTCCCGTACGGCGTCGGTCTGCTTCTCCATGACGTCGATGATGCGCTCGACCACGTCCAGGTCGGCATCGTCGGCGATCTCCAGGACCCGCGACCAGTCGAAGAAGCTGCGGGTCGGGTCGTTGGTGATGGAGAACACCCGGATGGTGGCCTCGTACTTGGCGACTCCGCTGGTGGGGGCGACGGCCCGGTAGGACTGGGTCTTGTTGATCTCGTCGCGGGCGGCGATCTCCTGCTGGACGAGGCGGCCGTTGAGCGTGAGCTTGAAGTCGTAACGGGCCGGGACGGTGTCGACGGAGCCGCCCTCCACCCAGCTGACGTCCCGGTGGATGTCCAGGTCGCCCGGGGACACGATGTCCAGGATCTGCATGGCGTCGCGGACGGTCGCCCACACGGTGTCCGGGTCGGCGTCGAGGATGGTGGAGTGGTACATGGTGTGCTTGCGCTGGATCGGCACGGAGTGCTCCTTCTTGCGGTGGTTGACGGTCATCGCTTGGCGACGAGGTGGTTCCCGAGGATCAGGTAGTCGATCTCGGTGCCCAGGAAGCAGTTCAGGGCGTCGGTGGGGCTGCAGACGATGGGTTCGCCGGCGACGTTGAACGAGGTGTTGATCAGGCAGGGCGTGTCGGTGAGTTCGATGAACTTCCGCAGCAGTGCCGTGAGCCGCGGGGTGCCCTCGTCCGTCAGGGTCTGGATGCGGGAGGTGCCGTCCACGTGCACGGCGCCGGGGATGCGGTCCTTGTACTCGTCGCGGACGGGGAAGACGAACGTCATGTACGGGGAACTGGTCTTGCGCCCCATGTCGAAGATCTTCGGCGCCTGCTCCTCGAGGACGAGGGGAGCGAACGGGCGGAAGGGTTCGCGGTGCTTGACCCGGGTGTTGATGATGTCCTTGATGTCGCCGAAGCCCGGGTTGGCGATGATGCTGCGGTGCCCCAGCGCGCGCGGCCCGTGCTCGACGCGGCCTTCGAACCAGCCGATGACGACCTTCTCGGTCAGCAGCTTCGCCACCTGCTCGACGACCTCGTCATCGTCCAGGCGCGAGGCGACCACGCGGCCGGTGAAGCCCTGGAGGGCCTCCTCGATCGCGGCCTCGTCGTAGGACGGGCCGAGGTAGGGGCTGACGGGTGCCGAGGCGGCGAGGATGTCCGCGGGGCCGGTGTCGGGGTGGCCGAGCCAGGCGTGGGCCGCGGCTCCGATGGTGATGCCGGTGTCGGAGGCCCCGAAGCTGACCTGCATGTCCTCGAAGCGGGAGCCTTCGAACATCGGCGTGTTGTTCAGGCAGTTCAGGGCGACGCCGCCTTCGAACAGCAGCCGGTCGAGATCCGTCCGCTCCTCCAGGTGGCGGACCTGGTGCGCGGTGGCGACGTTCAGCATCTCCTGCGCGGCGGCGGCGACCCGGGACGTGTATTCGAGGGTGTCCTCGAAGGGTCCGAAGTACTCCTCGAACAGGGCGTCGTGACTGTGCAGGTTGTCGGTCTGAAGGGGCTTGGTGAAGGAGTAGCGACCGTCGTCGTGCAGCCTCAGGAGGTTGTCGACGAACGGGTTCGGAGTCGGCGGGTCGGCGTATCCGGCCAGCCCCATCACCTTGTACTCGTCGTTGTTGGGGACGAAGCCCAGGAAGCGGGTGATGGAGGAGAACAGGGTGCCGATGGAGTACTGGGCGCCGGTGGCGGTGTCGTCGAAGACGGTGATCCTGCCGGCGCGGATCTCGCCCGTCAGGGTCGAGAAGCGTTCGGCGCGGCCGTCGCTGACGAGGAACGCCGAGTCCTTCATGCCGGCCAGGTAGTAGCCGGTCGTGGCGTGGGCCAGGTGGTGCGGAACGAAGCGGACCTTGGCCGGGTCGGGACGGTGTCCGGTGCGGGCCTCGAAGTCCGCGAGGATCGCGTCGTGGCTGACGACCTGGTCGAACAGGTCGGCCATGTCGCCCGCGAGGCGGGTCTTCGCGTCCTGTGCCAGCGGCGAGGTGCGGATGCCGTCCAGGATCTCGTCCAGAACCTCGGTGGTCCAGTTCCAGGGGAAGGCGAACAGGTCGACGTCGTCGAACGTGATCCCGGCCTCCTTCAGACACCAGTCGATCGCGTTCACGGGGAAGTCGGTGGTCTTCTTCTCCCGGTTGAGGCGCTCTTCCTCCACCGCGGCGACCAGGCGGCCGTCGATCAGGAGCGCGGCGGCGGCGTCGTGGCCCAAGAGGTAGTGCTTGTTGATGCCGGTCGCACCGAGGCGTTCGGAGAAGAACTCCGACACCCGGCTGAAACCATTACATCCAAGAACAATCACGGCATTCTTTCCTGTTATGGGGCTACTTGACGATCAACAGGTCGCGGAGCTTCTCCCCGGCCGCAGGTGCCTGGCACAGTCCCGCGCCGGTGAATCCGGCCGCGTACAGGAAGCGGCGGGTGGGGTGTTCCCCGATGAGGGCGGTGTTGTCGGGACTGGCGTCGAAGTCGCCGCTCCACGCACGGTGCAGGCCGATGCCGTCCAAGGCGGGGAACAGGGTGCCCAGATGGCCCGCGATGCGGCCGAGCCAGGCTTCCCGTGATTCACCGGCCTTGGGCGCGCCCATGGCGAGGAGCACGCGGTCCCTCCATGAGCGGATCCGCAGACCGGACGCACCATGCATCGTCATGGGCATGTCGTGGTGCGGGGAGGGCGGGACGTCGGTGAACAGCATCTCCATCACGTGCGGTGTCAGCGGCAGGTCGACCGATGCCATGGATGCCACCTCGCCGGACCAGGGCCCGGCCGTGCACACGATGCTGTCCGCCTTGATGCTGCCCTGCGGGGTGTGGACGGTGTTGTCGTCGTCGATGCGTATGACGGGTGTGTGGGTGAACAAGCGGGCGCCGTGATTGCGGGCGGCGGCGGCGTAGCCGCGCACGATGTCGAGGCCGTCCACGTGGTACGCCTCGGGCGCCCAGGCGGCGGCCAGGATGGCGCCCTCGTTGACCAGCGGGTTGAGTCCGGCCGCTTCGCGGGCACTGATCAGGCCGACCTGGACGCCGACGGCCTGCTGGGCCTGCCGGTCGGCCTCGAATGCGGCGATCTGCTGTTCGTCGGTGAACAGCACCATGAACCCGAGCCGCTTCAGGGCGAGCGGGGCCTCGGTGTGGCGGGCGAACTCGTGATAGGCGTTCAGGCTGCGCACGGCCCGCTGCCCGGTGGCGGGGTTGCCGGGGAAGTAGGTGCGGACCATGCCCGCCGTGTGCGCGGACGCCCCGCCGCCGAGGCCGCCGCGTTCCAGCAGCACGGTGTCCACACCGGCTTCGGCGAGGTGGTAGGCGGCGGAGGTGCCGATCACTCCGCCGCCGATGACAACGGCGTCGGCGCGAGCAGGCAGGGTGCTCAAGGTTGTCCCCTCTCCTGTGGTGTGGGGTTCGGGCGGCGGATTCCTAGGCGCTCTGCTGGCGAAGGTGGTCCCCGGTCTCCCACGGGTACAGCTGGAGGTTCCAACCGCCGAGGCAGTTGATGTAGAGGGCCATCTGGCTGGCGACGGCGTAGAAGTCGTCACGGTCGAGCTCGTCCAGGACGGCGAGGAAGCGCTGGGTGAACGCCCACAGGTTCTCCAGGCCGCAGTAGCCCAGGAACTCGGCCGGGACGCCGACCAGGAGGCGGGTCATGTGGACGAGGGATTCCATGGGCATGCCCTGGACGGCGGCGCGGACGATTCCGCCGTATGCGGCGTACCCCAGCGGACGGGTCTCGCCGTTGACGAACAGCAGGGTGGGAAGGACGGTGCCGAAGTTGCCCGCCTGGGAGGGGATGACGCCCCGGTGGAGGCCCTCCAGCTCGGCCGGGGCCTCCAGCCAGATCCGCTCGGTCTCGGCGACGATGTCGGCGATCAGGGCGGCGGCGTCCGCGTGGGCGGCGCGGAGCGTCGGGATGCCGTGCCCGCTCGGCTCGCCCTTGCGGCGGACCTCGGCGACGATCTGCTTCTTCGTGGAGTAGACGGCGTCCCAGATCGCGGCGCCGGCCTCCAGCAGGGCGGGCATGTCCGCCTCGCGGATCCGGCCGATGGGCGTGGCGGGCATCGGCTCGGTCAGGGTGCCGTACTTGATGCCCAGGTGCTGCAGCCCGGACAGGAACACGGTGCCGTTGGGCGCCTCGCGCCGGTCGGGGATGCGCGTGTCGTGGGGCGTGTGCAGCAGGGCGGGGATGGGCGATACGTGGTAGAGGTGCTCGCCCGCGATGAGGGCGTGGCCCTGAAGGCTCCGGTAGGGCAAGGACTCCCAGAGGGCGTCGGCAAGCGCCGGGTTGCGGCCGTCGAGGTCGGCGGTGACCGTGATGCCCAGGTCGGGCCAGGAGATTTCGATATGGCGGGAAGTTAAGGACTGACTCACGGCTCTCTCCTTGGTTCGGTTCAGCGCGGTGTGGGTCCCGCGAGGGTTCTGCGAGGGTCCTGCGATTACTTCGCGAGCGACGCGAAATGCTCTCGGACGGCGTCCAGTGGCGCATTGCGCGCATTCACCGGATCGCCACGAGAACTCCTCTCGGCCGCGGGAAACCCCTTGCCCCATCGGCAACTTGTGCGAGGAGCACCCCAGGAGTACACAGCGGACCGCACGGAACCAGCCAGGGGTGGAAGGCATGAAGACAGCCGCAGGCCGCGAGTGGATCTTCGTAGATTTCCACAACGGATTCCGGGAATTCGGCGAGCGGAAGAACAGATTCTCCCGAGCATTTCCCGTGCGCGCTTCGAGCGTGCCGGCGAAGGGCCACTGCCGGCCGGATCCTCAAATGAAAGGCCATCCGGAACGTCCGGGAAATAACATAACAGCGTTCAAATAGCTTGTCTCAGCTGGGGGAATGATGAACCGCTCCGGCTCGGCCCGCCGGGATGTGTGAGGAGAGTGAGTGACGGGGCTGGTGTGACGGATGTGGCGATCGCAGGTGATCGACTCCGGATCGCGCTCCCCCAGGGCCGGCCGCCGCGCGCACGTCGGTACGACACCGCCGTGGTCCGCGCACACCGCGGCCACGGCCCACCCCGGCCCCGCCGCCCGTCAGCCGGTCTTGTCCTCGTCGAGCGTGTGCTTGACGAGGGCGTTGGCGTGGCCGTGGCCCAGGCCGTGTTCGGACTTGAGCCAGGCGACGAGCTCGCCGTGCTTGCTCAGCGGCGAGGCGCGGACGAGGTCCTTCCATTCCGCCACCGGGCGGCCGTACTTCTTCTCGATCGAGGGGAAGTAGCTCTCCGGTCCCTTGGGCGTGGGCGTGGTGGTCATGGTGTGTCTCCTCGTCGCGGCCGTGCCGCCGTTGCCGTGTCTCTCCTCTCATGACCGGCGGAACGCCGCGGATTCATCGGCCGCGGGGGGTGAGCCGGGTCACATCACCGGCGTCCGAGGGGTGGGCGTGGGCGGCGGCCGGGCCGGGGGCGGTTGTACGCTCGCCCGCATGGCCACCGTCGGAAGCTCAGCCGGAACCGCGTGGTCCTGGCGAACGACGGGGACCGCGCGCTGGGTGTGGTTGGTGTGGTCGGCGGCGTTGTTCGCCTTCCTCTACACGCACGGTGTGAACACCGAGACCGCCGCGAGCCACTTGACCGGGCACTCCGTCGTCACCGCGCACCAGAGCACCGGCCATCAGAGCAGCAACCACCAGGGCAGCGGGCACCAGGGCGCGGGCCACGAGCCGGACGGGGACCGGGAGTCCGGGGTGCATCCGGCCGGCGTCTGCGTGTCCGGGCAGCCGCCGGAGGGCGCCTGCACCGAGGCCCCGGCACCGGTCCTGCTCGCCTGGGCCTGCCACCGTGCGGCCGACCGTACGGCCGTGTCCGCGCCGGCCCCGGAGCGGACGGCCGCCCTTCCTCCCGAGGACTACTCCGCCCGTTCAGTGGTGCAGCGGATCTAGATCCGCCGGTCGAAGCACGAAGTCATCTCCCTTTTCACCGCTGCTTCCTGACGTGGTGTGACGCGCCGTCCGGCTCCGCCGGACGCGCCGCTGCGCCATGCGCCGACCGAGGAGTTCCTCCCTTGTCCACGCACCACCTGACCGACCGTCCCGCGCCTTCCCCGGCCCTGTCCCCCACCCGGGCCGCGCTGCGGCGCGCCCGCAACAGCCGGGCCCGCCGGCTGTCCCTGCCCGCCCGCTACCTCGGGTACGTCGGCTACTTCGTCGGCGCGGGCCTGATCAGCGGCGCCGTCGTGCACCACCCGCTCGACCCCGCCCGCTACACCCGGATCGCCGGCTACGGCGTCCTCGTCTTCCTCGCCGCCACCGTCCTCAACGAGTTCGTCATCAGCCGCGAGCGGCCCGGGCTGCGGCGCGCGTGTGCGGTGATCGGCGCCTCGCTGATGCTGTCCTTCGGCATCGGCATGCTCAGCGGCGGACTCCAGCACTTCGAGGACTTCCCCGCGCGCGGGGCCGTCCTCGTGCCGATCGGACTGGTCGTCTCCTTCGTCGCCTTCGTACTCAAGGACGCGGACACCTCGTGGCGGCGGATCTTCGGCCCGGTGGGGCTGGCCGTGCTGGTGACCGCGGCGGTCGCCTTCCTGGGGCTGAGCCGGCTGGCCGAGTCCGCGGACCCGGCGGAGAGCGGCGGGCACAGCCACGCCCCGGCGGCCACCTCGGGTGCCACCCCCACCGCCGGTCCGGACACGGCTCCCCACACCGCTCCGCACACGGCTCCGGACACCGCTCCGGCCGCCACCGGCGGCCCCTCGGCCACCCCCGCTCCGCGGAAGCAGCCGGAACAGGGGCACGGCGGCGACGGCCACGGCCACTGAGCAGCCGTCCTCGGGCGGTCACGCCTCCAGGTGACTGAAGCCCACCTCGAAGTGCTCCACCGACACGATGCGCTGGCCCTCCCGCCGGGCGGACTGCTCGCGAACGCGGGAGGCCAGCTCCTCGCTGTCCCGCATGGCCTGCTCGCTGTCCCACAGGGTCAGCGACTTGGCCTTCCCGGAGACCCGGTCGACGAGGTAGTACACGCCCCGGAAGCCGGGGACGTCGCGGACCTGCTGGACGACCGCCGCCGAATTGCCGGTGATGTCACCCTCCGCCGGAACCGGTGACCCCTGGTACGTGCTCAGCCTGGCGAACATCGATCACGACACCTCTCGAGACCCGTTTTGCGCTTGACGCCCGAATCGTGACAAACCCTATCGCCGCGCCCCGTCGACACCCCCGCCCGACGCCCCGGAACCGCACCGACGGCGGCGGACACTCCGCATACCGGCGCATATCCGCCTAAAATGACGCTGTGCGCCACGCCAGGGCAGCGCGCGGTCCGTGACCAGCGGGTCACGGGGTACACGTGCTGCCCTGGGGGTATATCCAAAAGGAACGGCTCACGACGGCCCCGCCGTGCTGCGCACGGCGTGACCCCCACCGTCGGAGGAGCGATCGCAGATGGACACCGACCGCGCTTGCACGAAGGCCACCGGTACCGCCGGAATCCCCGGGACGCCCGGGACGCCCGGGATCCCCGGGACGTCCGGGATCCCCGAGATGCCCGAGATCCCCGAGGAACCGCTGCGGGCCAGCACCACCGAGGCCCGCACCCTGTCGGTGGCCCTGTTCCGCCGGCTGAAGGCCCTGGAAGAGGGAAGCCCGGAGTACTCGTACGTCCGCAACACCCTCGTCGAGCTCAACCTCAGCCTGGTGAAGTACGCGGCGCGGCGGTTCCGCAACCGCAGCGAGCCGGTCGAGGACATCATCCAGGTGGGCACGATCGGCCTGATCAAGGCGATCAACCGGTTCGACCCGGAGCGCGGGGTCGAGTTCACGACCTTCGCCATGCCCACCGTGACCGGTGAGATCAAGCGCTTCTTCCGGGACACCAGCTGGGCCGTGAAGGTGCCCCGCCACCTCCAGGAACTCCGCATCGACACCGCCAAGGCGTACGACGAGCTGGAGCAGGCCCTGGGCCGCGGCCCCACCGACACCGAGCTCGCCGAGCGTCTCGGCGTGCCCGAGGAGGAGGTCGCGGAGGGCCGCAAGGCCGCGCACGCCTACTCCACCCGCTCCCTGGACGCCCCGGTGCAGGAGGACGGCGACGCGTACGCGACGACGCCCTCCCTCGGCGAGGAGGAAGCCGCCTACGACCGGATCGAGTGCATGGAGGCGCTCAAGCCGCTCCTGGCCGAGCTGCCCGAGCGCGAGCGCACCCTGCTGTCGCTGCGGTTCGGCGGTGAGCTGACCCAGTCCGAGATCGGTCAGGTGCTCGGCCTCTCCCAGATGCACGTGTCCCGGCTGCTCACCCGTACGCTCACGAGGCTCCGGACCGGGCTGCTGACCGACCCCGAGCCGTCGGCGGACCCGGTGCCCCCCACCCGTTCACCGGCCCCCGCCGATCCGGCGGACACGGCACCTCCGCCCACACCGTCTTCCCGCCGCGCGGGTCGTCGTTCCGCGCCGTGCCCCAGCTCCGGGACAGCCGCTGCAGCACGATCAGCCCGTGCCCTCCCGCCTCGGCGGGGCCGGCGCCCCGGCGCCGCCGCGGGGGCTCGGGGCTCCCGTCGCTGACCTCGATCCGCAGCCGTTCGGCGGTACAGCGGAGCACCAGCTCCCTGGGGCCGCCGGCGTGCATGCACGCGTTGGTCACCACCTCGGAGACCAGTAGCAGCACGTCCTCGGCGGCCTCCTCCCGCTCCCGCTCCGGGGAGCCCGGGGAGCCCGGCACCGGGGACCGCGGAGCGCCCGCCCCGCCGTCACCCACCCCCTCGTCGGCCGCCCGGCCGTCACCCTCCGGGCCGGTCCAGTTCCAGTCGGCCAGCGCCCGCCGGGTGAAGTCCCGGCAGCGCCCGACCACGCCCGTGGTGGACCCGCCCAGCAGCAGCCGCCGGGTCTGTTCCACGCCCACGTCCACTCCCCTCACCCCCGATCGCCCGGCCCTCCGCCCCGCCGCCCGCACCGCGTCGCCGTCAGCTGTGCCAGTACGCGTGGTGCTGCTCGGCGATCCGGATGGAAACCAGGTCCTCGTCCTCGTACTGCCCGGTCTCGAAGTCCGGGCTCGCCTTGATCTGTGCCTTCGTCGCGGCGACGTGCACCGTCTCGTTCACCAGGTCGACGTCCTTCACCAGCCCGCCCGGGATCAGCTTCCGCCGCCCCAGGATCCACGGACCGGTGTCGACCACGATGTAAGCGCGGGCGGCCCCGAGGGAATGCTTGTCGATGTGACCGATGTGCCCGTCCGCCGCGTCCACCCGGAACCCGGCGAGGTCGGCGCCCACCACGTGCCCGCCGCTGTTGGCGTATGCCCACATCTCCGTACCCACCACGGCCTCCAAGGCGCTCCCGGCCCCCGCGTGCCTGTCGTCAGCTGCGCACCTACCCGCGAGCCCTCCACGCAATCACCGCAATTCAGGTAATCGTCGCAAGCCTCGCGTTCGCGGCAGGGTCAGACTGACAACGTCGGGCAGGACTTCTCGGTGTCCACATCGCGGACGCTTACTCTCGATTCATGAACGCAGACGTCGAGACCGTCAGAACGGCAGACCGGAAGCACGTCTTCCACTCCTGGTCCGCACAGGAGCTCATCGCCCCGCTCCCCGTGGCCGGGGCCGAGGGCTCGTACTTCTGGGACTACGAGGGCAACCGTTACCTGGACTTCAGCAGCGCGCTCGTCTACACCAACATCGGCTACCAACACCCCAAGGTGGTCGCCGCGGTCCAGGAGCAGGCCGCGAAGATGTGCACGGTCGCGCCGGGCTTCGCCGTGGACGTCCGCTCCGAGGCCGCCCGCCTGATCGCCGAGCGCACCCCGGGCGACCTCGACAAGATCTTCTTCACCAACGGCGGCGCCGAGGCGGTCGAGAACGCCGTCCGCATGGCGCGCCTGCACACCGGCCGGCCCAAGGTGCTGAGCGCGTACCGCTCGTACCACGGTGCGACCACCGGGGCGATCAACCTGACCGGTGACTCCCGGCGCTTCGGCAACGACTCGGCCACCGCCGGCGTCGTCCACTTCTGGGGCCCGTTCCTCTACCGCTCGGCCTTCCACGCCACCACCGAGGCCGAGGAGTGCGAGCGCGCCCTGCGCCACCTGGAGGACACCATCGTCTTCGAGGGCCCGCAGTCCATCGCCGCGATCCTCCTGGAGCCGGTGGTCGGCGCCGCGGGCGTGATCGTGCCGCCGGCCGGCTACCTCCCCGGCGTACGGGAACTCTGCGACCGCTACGGCATCGTGTTCATCCTCGACGAGGTCATGGTGGGCTTCGGCCGGACCGGAAAGTGGTTCGCCGCCGACCACTGGGACGTCACCCCCGATCTGCTCTGCTTCGCCAAGGGCGTGAACAGCGGCTACGTGCCGCTCGGCGGCGTGGCGATCTCCGCGGCCATCGCCGAGACCTTCGCCCGCCGCCCCTACCCCGGCGGTCTGACCTACTCCGGGCACGTGCTGGCCTGCGCCGCCGCCGTGGCGACGATCACCACCATGGCCGAGGAGGGCATCGTCGAGCGGTCCGCCCGCACCGGCGCGGAGCTGCTCGGTCCGGGCCTGCGCGAGCTGGCCGAACGGCACCCGTCGGTCGGTGAGGTCCGGGGCCTGGGCACCTTCTGGGCGCTGGAGCTCGTACGGAACCGGGAGACCCGCGAGCCGCTCGTCCCGTACGCGGCCTCCGGCGCCGACAACGCCCCGATGGGCGCCTTCGCCGAGGCCTGCAAGAAGGGCGGCCTGTGGCCGCTGGCGGCCGGGAACCGGCTGCACGTCGCGCCGCCGTGCACCATCGGCGCGGAGGACGTGGCCAGGGGCCTGGAGATCCTCGACGGGGCCCTCACCGTCGCGGACGCCCACATGGCCTGACGGGCGCACCCCCCGGTCGGCGGGGCACCGCGCCCGGTCGGCGGGGCACCGCGCCCGCCCCTCGGGGCACACCACCCGATCGGTGGGCACACCACCCCAACGGCACCAGAGCGCGCACGTCGGTTCATCCAGTTCGCGGGTGCTGCTTCCCGTATGTTTCGGCCCATTCCTAACAGGACGTAAACATGCTGCAATCCGAAGCAGCACCTACGGACCGGGATGCACGTCAGTCCCGGGGCGGTCCCCCGTGCGCAAGGAAGTACCGAGGGGCCGAACGGCGGGGGGCGGCACGCCGGGAATGGGCTCCGGGGCGGACCGCCGGACGCCGGGCGTACGGGATCCATTCATCCGGACTCCGTAACCCGAAGGAAGTCAGCGCATGAGCAAGCACGTCCTGGGCCAGAACCAGTACGGCAAGGCCGAGAACCGCATCGTCGTCGTCACCCGCAAGGGCAGCGACGGTTCCTGGCACGAGATCCGCGACCTGAACGTGTCGGTCGCGCTGCGCGGTGAGTTCCGCGACGTCCACCTGACCGGCGACAACACCAACTGCCTGCCGACCGACACCACCAAGAACACGGTGTACGCGTTCGGCAAGGAGCACGGCGTCGCCTCCCCCGAGGCCTTCGCCATTCACCTGGCCAAGCACTTCGTCTCCTCGCAGACCCCGATCCGCGAGGCGCAGATCCGCGTCGAGGAGTTCGCCTGGGAGCGGATCCCGGTCCCGACCCGCAAGGAGCAGCACTCCTTCGTCCGCAAGGGCCAGGAGGTGCGCACCGCGCAGATCACCTACAGCGAGTCCACCGGCCTGCAGGTCATCTCCGGTCTGAAGGACCTGACCGTGATGAACTCGACCAACTC
Source organism: Streptomyces sp. NPDC043853 (assembly GCF_056436025.1). Classification (NCBI taxonomy): domain Bacteria; kingdom Bacillati; phylum Actinomycetota; class Actinomycetes; order Kitasatosporales; family Streptomycetaceae; genus Streptomyces; species Streptomyces sp. NPDC043853. The sequence continues at coordinate 430,693 of NZ_JBWKDJ010000003.1, read as the reverse complement.
CGAGTTCCACGGCTACATCAAGGACAAGTACACGACCCTGCAGGAGGCGTACGACCGCATCCTGGCCACCAAGGTCACCTCGCGCTGGGCGCACTCGGCCCTCGCCGCCGACGACGCCGAGTACGACTGGGACGGCTCGTACAAGAAGGTCCGCAAGCACATGCTGGAGGCCTTCGCCGAGACCTACTCCCTCTCGCTGCAGCAGACCCTGAACCAGATGGCCGAGCGGGTGCTGGACAACTGCCCGAAGGTCAACGAGGTCCGCCTGAACCTCCCCAACAAGCACCACTTCCTCGTCGACCTGGAGCCCTTCGGCCTCAAGAACGACAACGAGGTGTACTTCGCCGCGGACCGCCCCTACGGCCTGATCGAGGGCACCATCCACCGTGACGGTGTCCAGCCCGTGATCGCGACCAGCGACTGGATCGTGGCCTGAGCCTCCCCGCTCAACGCCCGGCCGCGGACTCCTCTGCCTCCCCGCAGGGCCCGCCCAGCCGCAGGTTCCACCGCCCCGCACGCCCACTGAGTTCGGTGAGCGTGCGGGGTTTGGCGTCCAGCCGCCAGAAGGTCGCGGGCGGCAGCCCGAGGGCGTGCACGACCGCCGCCCGTACGAAGGACTGTTCGACGGTGATCCGGTGCGTGCCCGGGGCCAGGCCGTCCAGCCAGCGGCCCACGCGCTCGACGAGACCGAGGACGGATTCGCCGCCGGGCGGCGCGTACGCGGGATCGGTGAGCCAGCTGCGGACCGCTTCCGGGTCCTCCGCGGCGACCTCGTCCAGGGTCCGGCCGGCCCAGTCCCCGTGCTCCGGACCGAACCGGTGTTCCCGCATGGCGGTGTCAAGGGGCGGGGTGACCAGCAGAACTCGTACCGAAGAGGGGTTCATAAAGGCAGCGTAAGCGCGGTACGGTCTGAGCCGACAAATACACAAGACGACGGACGGCGGAAGTACCGGTGAGAATCCGGCACGGTCGCGCCACTGTGAAAGTCAGACCCGCCACCGTCGGACGTGCACCACTGACCGGGACGCGTGTTCCCCTGGAGGTACTGCCATGGCTCACTCCGCCGTGCCCGCGACGACCGATTCCGCTGCGATCGTCGCCCCCATCTCGCTCAAGACCCTCGCCCCCTGGGCCGTGTTCACCGGCGTCCTGATGCTGGTCCTGCTCTACTTCATCGGTGCCGAGCAGGGCGCCACCGCCGTCTTCGAGGGCGAGACCGTCCACGAGTGGCTGCACGACGGCCGCCACCTGCTCGGCTTCCCCTGCCACTGAGCCACCGGCTCCGAGAACCAGGGGAACCACTGTGAACTCCGTTTCGCCCCGTGCTCTGTTGATCCGGGGCATGCTCGCCGGCCTGCTGGCCGGCGCGGCCGCCTTCCTCGTCGCCTACCTGATCGGTGAGTCGAAGGTGGACGCGGCCATCGCCATCGAGGAGGCCGCCGCCCACGGCCACGACCACGGTGAGGAGGCCCCGGTCAGCCGGGCCCTCCAGGCCACCGCCGGGCTCGGTACCGGCGTGCTGCTCTACGGGGTCGCGCTCGGCGGTATCGCCGCGCTCGTCTTCGCCTTCGCGCTGGGCCGGATCGGCCGGTTCTCGCCGCGCGCGACGGCCGCCCTGACCACGGGCGCGCTGTTCGTGACGGTGACTCTGGTGCCGTTCTTCAAGTACCCGGCGAACCCGCCGGCCGTCGGGGATCCCGAGACCGCGGGCCGCCGTACGGCCCTCTACCTGCTGATGATCGCGCTGAGCGTACTGCTGGCGGCCGGCGCGGTGATCCTGGGCCGGCGGCTGGCGCCCGCCCTCGGCCACTGGAACGCGAGTGTGGCCGGCGCCGGGGGCTTCGTCGCCGCGGTCGCCCTCGCGTACGCCCTCCTGCCCGGTATCGACGAGGTCCCGGCGGACTTCCCCGCCACCCTCATCTGGCAGTTCCGGCTCGTGTCCCTGGCGATCCAGGCGACCCTGTGGGCGACTTTCGGCCTGGTCTTCGGAGCTCTTGCCGAACGTCTGCTTGTCCCTGCGGCCGCCTCCCGTGAAGCTGTCAAGGAGGCGGTAGCGCCGACGCGTTGACGTCGGTACGACGTGGGGGCGGGGGCCGGTACATGACGCGGGCGGCGATCTGGCAGTGGCACGGCTGGACCGGGGCCGCCCCGCTCTGGCTGAACACGGGGATGCTGGCACTGATCCCCTTCACCAGCGGGCCGCTGCCCGCCCAGATCGCCCTCATCACGGCCATGGCCGCCCTCGGCGGGCTGTTCCGGCAGCTCTGGTTCGGGGACTACGGCCACCCCGCCGTGCACATCGCCGCCGCGCTGCTGGGCGCGGCGGCGGTGGCGCTCGTGGCGGTCTGACCGCCGGAGGCCCGCCGTCCGTTCGGCGGTGCGGCCGGCCGGGGTGTATCCATCCGCCGCCCGGGGGTTTCTGCGGGCCCGATGGAGATCCCTCCCGGCGTGTCGGGGCACGGTCCCGGCATGAGCGGTCCGCGGTACGCACTGACGAAGGCCCTGACGGTGGCCTGTGTGGTGCTGCTCGCCCTTTTCGCCCCCGGCGCCGGAGCCGCCTCCGCGGCCGCCGCCGGAGCGGCGGAGCCGCGGCCCGCCTCTTCCGCGCCGCCCGCCGAACCCGATCCGTGTGCGGATCCGGAACCGCGGGCGGCGGTACGGACGGCCGTCCGCGGAACTCCGGTCGGGCAGCGGCCCGCCCCGGCCTGGCGGCCGTCGGCGGCTCCGGCCCCGCGGGACCTCCCGTGCGGCCGGACGGTCTCCGGGGAGCCGGGCGGAGCCCGGTGGACGGCGGTACGGAGCGTGGTCCTGCGCTGCTGAGGGCACCGAGCAGCGGAGGACCACGCCCACTCACCCAGCCGACACCCGAGGTGCCGTCATGCCCATCGACCCCTTCGCGGCCCTGAACGCCATGCTCCGCGCCGAGGCGGCGCGCTTCTCACCGCCCCCGCCCGCGCCGGCCGCCCCGTCCGCCCCGGCCGCTTCCTCGCCCCAGCAGCACGCGGATCCGGAGCCTGCCGGGCCGGCCGGTGAGGACCGTGCGTTCGGCCCGGCCGACCAGGGCCTTCGGCCCGATGCCGGACAGGTCCCGCACGAAGCACACTGACGGCGTGCGCCGGCTCCCGTCCTCGCCTCGCGAGGCACGGGAGCCGGCGCCCCAGGGGTCAGGGCTCGCGGGTGTGGTAGCGGTAGAAGGCGCAGATCCCGACGAACGCGCCGGTCAGCAGCCCGATGCCGGCCGACCTCAGGACGCTGTCCCCGGTGAGGCTGTAGAGGTAACCCATGGCGATGGCGGAGAACGCGCCGTACGCGGTGGCGCGCAGCTCCTGCGGCACCCGCCGGTCCATCCGGTCCAGGGCGAACAGGGCACCCGCGAAGATCACGCCGCACAGGATCCCGTAGAAGACGTTGGCCGCGTCGACCGGTCCCATCTGGCGCTTCATGAAGGCCGCGTAGATCCCGTAGACGGTTCCCAGCAGCAGGGGGCCGACGTACGCGCTCTTTCTCAGGTGGTGCCGCTCCGCCGCGTGCCGCGGGGCGGTGGGGACCGCTTGTGCCATGACGGGGCTCCTTCCCTCTCCCCCGTCATCCAGGGCACACCCGGCGACCGCCCCGGGCAACTTGGATCACCGGGCCGTCAGGGGCACCCGTACCGCCCGCATCAGCCGCGGACGGCGACGGCGTCCATCTCGAAGAGCATCCCGGGCAGGGCCAGGGAGGCCACGCCGATCAGGGTCTGCGCGGGCAGTTCGGTGCCCCAGGTGGCGTGCAGGTGCTTCAGCAGCACCTCCAGCTTCCCCAGGTCGTGGTCGACGACGTAGGTACCGAGGCGGACCACGTCGGAGGGGCCGAGGCCGGCCGCCTCCAGGGCGGTGCGCAGGTTCGCGAAGGTCTGCTCGACCTGCGCCTCGAAGTCCTCGGAGACCACCTGCCCCTCGGCGTCCGAGCCGTACTGGCCGGCTATGAAGACCTGCTCGCCGGGGGCGGAGACCACGTGGCTGTAGCCGAAGCCGGTGGGGTCGTGGAGACCTGCCGGGTTGATGATGCTGCGCGTCATTGCGAACTCCTCAGTGTCTGCCGTGGGTGTGCCGTGGGTGTCTTCCGAAGGTGTCGTGCGAGCGGTGCGGGCGGCTACCGGCCCGCGTCGAGCCAGGCGCGCAGCCGTCCGGCGGCCTCGGGGGCCTGCCGTTCGGCCTGCTGCCGGATCTCGTCGAGGGTCTGCGCCGCCAGTTCGCGGCGCCAGGCCAGCTCGGCCCGGTTCATGGCGTGCGCGATCGCGCAGTCGGCGGTGTAGGCGGCGGCCGGGCCTCCGCCGGGGCCCTGCTGCCGGATCTCCGTACAGCGGAAGGCCTCCTCGGCGCCTTCGATCGCGGCGACCACGTCCATGAGCGAGATGCGGTCCAGCGGGCGGGCGAGCCGGAAGCCGCCCTTCGGGCCCGGGGTGGACGTGACGATGCCCGCCCGGGCCAGCGCCTGCAGCTGCTTGTTGAGGTAGGCCGGGGGCAGTTCGTGCCAGGCGGCCAGGCGGGCCGCCGAGACCGCCCGGTCCCCGCTCCAGGCCAGGTTCACGCAGCTGTGCAGGGCCCATTCGACGCCCTCGCTCATCCTCATAATCTGGATATTACATATCCAGATTAATTCGATCAACCCTTTCGGGTGCCCGCCCCCACCCGCACGCAGCACCACCGGTCGCGGCACGCCCGGCCCCCGTCGTTCCCTGGTGCCGTGCGCACCTTCGTCTCGGCCGTCCTCATCGCGCTCATGGCGCTCCTCGTACCGCTGAGCGCCGTCGCGTACTGGGCCGACCGCGAACTGGGCGACGTCGACCGCTACACCGCCGCCATGTCCCCGCTCGCCGAGGACCCCGCCGTCCAGCACGTGGTCGTCACCCAGGCGACCAAGGCCATCTCCGGGCAGATCGACGCCGGACCGTTCCAGGGCGGGGTGGAGGCCCTGCTCTCGGAGGCACTGGGCTCCTTCACCGGCACCCCGGCCTACCGGACCGCCTGGGACACCGCGAACCGGGCCGCGCACGCTGCCTTCCTCAAGGCCCTGACCACCGGTGAAGGCAACGCCGTCACCCTCGACCTCGCCCCGGTGGTGCAGCAGATCAAGGGACAGCTGGTGGCCGACGGGGTGCCGTTCGCCGACCGCATCCCCGTCACCCACACCGAGATCGAGGTCGTCCAGTACGACAACCTCGGCGCGCTCCGGAGGGTCTTCCGCATGCTGCAGATCGCCGGCATCTGGCTGCCCGTGCTGACCCTGCTGCTCGCCGTGGGGGCGGTGGCGGTCGCCGTCCGCCGCCGACGCGCGGTCCTGGCCACCGGCCTCGGGCTGGCCGTCGGGGCCGGGCTGCTGTGGATCGCGGTGCTGGTCTGCCGCCGGATGGTCCTGCGCGACCTGCCGCCCGATGTGGACCGGCCGGCGGCCGAGGCCGTCTACGACGCGCTGACCGCGTTCCTGCGCACCACCGCCTGGGTGGTGCTGGCCGTCGGACTCGCCGTGGCGCTCGCCGCCTGGCTGACGGGCCGCCTGCGCCGCACCCGCGGCCGCCCCGGCACCCCATAAGCTCGGACTCATCCGCAGAAGGACACAAGAGGACCGGTAGCGCACGGAGGAACCGGTAAGGCACGGAAGCACCGGTTAAGCACAGGGAAACCGGTTGGGCACGGAAGCACCGGTAAGGCACGGAAAGGGCATGAACACGGAACAGATACCGACTCCGCCCGGGTCCTCGGCGGCGGCCCGACCGGACCGGCACCGCCGGAGTCCCCTCGCCCCGCCCGGCTGGCTGCTCAAGGGACTGCGCCCGAGCTCCGCGCCCGTGCCCTGGGCCGCCGTGGTGCGGGCCGGCATCGCCCTGTCCGCGCCGCTCGCCGCCGGTTTCGCCCTGGACGAGCCCGAGTACGGTGCGCTCGTCTCCATGGGCGCCCTGTCCGGGGTGATCGGCGACACCGCCGACGCGTACCGGATGCGGATCCTGAACATCGCCGTGCCGCAGCTGTTCGGCGCGGCCGGCGTGGCCCTCGGCACCCTCGCCTACGGCCGGGGCTGGGTCGCCGTCGGGGTGCTCACCCTGGTCGCGCTTGTCTCCGGGATGATCTCCACGATCGGCACGGTCGCCTCCGTCGCGGGGCTGCTGCTCCTGCTCAACGCCGTGGTCGGGGCCGGAATCCCGATGCCGGAGCCCTGGTGGACCGCGCCCGTACTGCTCGCCGCCGGCGGACTGTTCGTGCTGCTGCTCACCCTGCTGGGCTGGCCGCTGCGCGGGCGGCAGCCCGAACGGGCCGCGGTCGCGGCGACGTACCGCTCGCTGGCCGGGCTGCTGGAGGCGGCGGGCGGGCCCCCGTCCGCGTACGAGGAGCACCGGCACGCCGTCACCCAGGCGCTCGACCAGGCGTACGACCTGGTGCTGGGGCGGCGGGCCCGGGTGCACGGCCGGAGCCCCTCGCTGGTGCGGATGCTGGCGCAGCTCAACGCCGTCATCCCGCTGGTCGAGGCGGCACCCGCGGCGCACCTGCGCGGGCGGCCGCTGCCGCGGGAGATCCCCGCGGCGGTACGGCGGCTCGCCGACGCCGTGGAGTCGGGACGCGCCGAGCGGGTGGTCCTGGAGCTGCCGGAGCCGCCCGCGGGCGTGCAGTCCGCGCGGGCCATCGACACCGGGCTGCGGCACGCCGCCGACGTCGTCGCGGAGCGGGACCCGTACCGGCACAACATCGACGACCGGCTCGGCCGTCCCGCGGCCCTGCGGATCCGGGTGCGCCGGGCGGCCCGCGGGGTGCTGTTCTCGGGGGCCTCCTGGCGCTACGGCCTGCGGCTGGCCCTGTGCATCGGGCTCGCCCAGGCGCTGGTGTCGGTGGTCGAGGTCGAGCACTCGTACTGGGTACCGCTGACGGTCACCTTCGTCCTCAAACCCGACTTCGGGTCGGTGTTCTCGCGGGCGGTGCTGCGCGCGCTGGGCACGGCGGGCGGTCTGGTGATCGCGGCGGCGGTGCTGGGCGAGGTGCCCCGCGGCTGGTGGGACGTTCCGGTGATGCTGGTGCTGGGGGCGCTCATCCCGGCCTTCTCGGTGAAGGGGTACGCCTTCCAGACCGCGGCGATCACCCCGGTGATCCTGCTGCTGTCCGACCTGCTCAACCATGCCGGCTTCGACCTGATCCGCCCGCGGCTGCTGGACAGCCTGATCGGCTGCGGGATCGTACTCGTCGCGGGCTACCTGCTGTGGCCGGAGAGCTGGCACACCCGGATCGGCGACCGGCTGGCGGACGCGGTGGACGACGCCGCGGGGTACGTGGAGCGGGCCTTCGGGCCGCTGCCGGCGGGTTCCGCCGCCGATCCGGAAGCGGCCGTACGGGCGGCCCGTACGGTCCGGCTCCAGGCCCGGCGCCGGATCTACCGCGACCTGTCGTCGGTGCGCTGCGAGTTCCAGCGGGCCCTGACGGAGCCGCCGCCGACGGGTGCCCGGGCGGCTGCGTGGTGGCCGCTGGTGGTGGCGGTGGAACGGATCGTGGACGCGACGACGGCGGCCCGGGTCCGCGTCAACCACGGCGCGCCGCCGCCATCGCCCGAGGAGGTCACGGAGGTCGTCGCCGAGCTGCACGGCCTCGCGGACGGCATCCGCAGCAGTGCCGAACCCTACGCGGTCCAGGCCGCCCTGAACGCCCACGAGCCGGGCGTCCTCTCCCCGCTCCGCCAGGAGGTGGCCGCCGCCCGCGCCATCACGTCCCCGTCCTGACGCGGCCCGGCGCGGGGTCCCCCGGACGGGTGCCGGGCCGGGCCGGGTGTGCCGGAGCGGGGGAGCATCGAAGGCATGCGGTATCGCACGGCCATGGCGGCCACGGGCGCCCTCCTCGCGGCAGCGGCCGGCTGCGCGGACATCGAGGGGCTGCAGAGCGAAGGCGATCTCGGTCGGGCACACGCCCCGCTGACGCTGTGGAAGGGGCTGCGGCCGTCCCCGCCGCCGCCCGGGCAGACGCCCGGCGCACCCGCCGCCGTCCCCGGCCTGCCGGCCGTGCCCTCCGGCAGCATGCGCGGGGTCGACCCGATCGGCGTCCTCCGCGCGGACTTCGCCTCCGCCGCCCGGCAGGACGGCGGCACCGGCCGGCTCGTCGACCCCCGGGCGGTCGGGCGGCTCGCGCGCTGTACACAGGCTGTGGACAGCCGCGGCGAAGGAGCGGACCGCGGCAAGGACTGCCCCGTCCGGCCGCCCGTGCTGCACGACCTCACCGGGGACGGCAAGGAGGACCTGATCACCGCCGTGGACCTGGACGGCCGGCTCAGCGAACTGCGCGTCTACACCGTGCGCAACGGCCGCATCACCCGGGTCCTGTCCCGCCGGGCCGTGCTGGAGGGCGTCGAGGTGGCCGCCGAGCACCTCGCGGTGCGCGAGCCCACGTCCAATCCCCGCCTCGTCGCCGTCTCCGACTACGTCTGGGACCCGCGCACCGGGAACATGGACCTCGCCCAGCTCAGCCTCGACGACTGCCCCGCCCCCGAGCAGGGTTCCGAGCTGTGCCCGCAGATCGGGACCTGAGGGGACCGGCGACGCATGGGCAGCCTCCGGTGGAAGATCGCGGCCAGCACCACCGCCGTGTGCTGCACGGTCGCCGCCGTCCTCGGCGTCCTCGTGCACGACGTGGTGGCCCGGCAGATCGTCGGCGAGGTCCGCAAGGAGATCCGCGCCGAACTGGAATTCGCGCTCGCCTCGTACGAGTACGGCACCGCGCTCGACCCGAAGAAGAGCGCCCTGGACCCGCCCGGGCTGCCCGCCCCGCTGCGCCGCCTCGTGGCCCGCGGTGACACCGGCAGCATGACCGGCGAACGCGACGGCAAGCCCGTGATGTGGGCGGCCGGCCCCGCCGACGGCAAGCCGCTCGCGGTCTGGGCGCCGTACGGGGAGACCCGACGCCGGCTCCGGGACCTCGACGTGGCCATCCTCGCGGCCTCCGCGCTGGCCGCCGCGCTGGTCACCCTGGCCGGCCTGTTCCTCGCCGGCCGGATCAGCCGCCGCCTGTCCACCACCGCCGCCGTGGCCCGCAGGATCAGCGCGGGGGACCTCGACGCCCGGGTGGGCCTGCCCGCCGAGGACACCCGCGACGGCCGCCGCCACCGGGACGAAGTCCGCGACGTGGCCCTCGCCCTGGACACCATGGCCGAGTCCCTGCAGTCCCGGCTGGAGGCGGAGAAGCGCTTCACCGCGGACGTCGCGCACGAGCTGCGCACCCCGCTGACCGGCTCCCTCGCCGCGGCCTCGCTGCTGCCCGAGGGCCGACCCAAGGAAATGATCAACGACCGGCTACGGGCGCTGCACCTGCTCACCGAAGACCTGCTGGAGATCTCCCGGCTGGACTCCGGGGTGGAGCGCGCCGACCTCGAACCCCTCGAACTGGGCCCGGTGGTACGCCGGATCGTCGCGGCGGGAACGGCTGCCGGAGCCACCGCCGCCGAGGTCACGGTCGTACGGGACGCGGTGGTGCTCACCGACCGCCGAAGGCTGGACCGGATCCTGGCGAACCTGCTGGTCAACGCCCAACGGCACGGCCGTCCACCGGTAGAGGTGACCGTGGACGGCCCGGAGGTCGCGGTCCGCGACCACGGCCCGGGCTATCCGCCCGAGCTGATCGAAGCCGGCCCCATGCGCTTCCGCACCGGGGATCCGGGGCGGGGCCGGGGCCACGGCCTGGGCCTGACCATCGTGGTGGGCCAGGCCGCGGTCCTGAAGATCGGACTGATCTTCGCCAACGCGCCGGACGGCGGCGCGCTGACGAAGCTCGTCCTGCCCCTCGACGAGGGACAGGACGAGCGGGCCGAAGAGAACTGACGGGTCAGACGCCGATGTTGCGGCCGTCCTTGCGCCAGACGCTCACGACCGCCGGGCGGACCATCTTGCCCGGGCCGTCGGGCCACGCCGAGGCCGGGTTCTCCACGCTGGCGCCGTCGATCTCGCCCGGGTGCTGGACGGAGACCAGCACCCGCTTGTCCTGGATGAGCGGGCCGCAGGTCTCCGCGCCCTTGGGCACGGTCAGGAACTGCTTCAGCTCGCCGCGGCGCTCGCCGCTGACCGCGACGCCGAACAGGCCGTCGTGCGAACCGAGCTGGTTGCCGTCGGTGGAGATCCACAGGTTGCCGTGCGGGTCGAAGGCCACGTTGTCCGGGCAGGAGATCGGGCTGACCTTGTCCTTCGGGAAGCCCGCGAAGTAGGTGGCCGGGTCGCCCGGGTCACCGGCGACCAGGAACAGGCGCCAGGCGAAGGCGTCGCCGGCCGGGTCGTCGAAGCTCTCCGCGAGCTCCAGGATCTGGCCGTGCTTGTTGGCGTTGCGCGGGTTGGCCTCGTCGGCGGGGGCCGCGCCGGCGGTACCGCGCTTGGTGTTGTTGGTCAGCGCGACGTAGACCCGGCCGGTGCGCGGCGAGGGCTCGACGTCCTCGGGGCGGTCCATCTTGGTGGCGCCCACCTTGTCGGCGGCCTGCCGCGTGAAGATGTACACCTCCTCGGCGGTGAAGCCCTCCACGTGCGAGACGTTGCCGGTGGCGAGCGGGATCCACACGCCGGTGCCGTCGAACTGGCCGTCCGAGGGGTACTTGCCGCTGCCGTCGATCTGCTCGGCCGGGGAGTCGCCGGTCAGCTTGGCGACGTAGAGGGTGCCCTCGTCGAGGAGCGTGAGGTTGTGCTCCTTCGCGGCGCGGCTGTTGCCCTTCTTCATCTGCTTGCTGGAGACGAACTTGTAGAAGTAGTCGAAGCGCTCGTCGTCGCCCATGTAGACGACCGGACGGCCGTCCTCGGTGAGGCGGGGCTGCGCGGCCTCGTGCTTGAAGCGGCCCAGCGCGGTGCGCTTGCGCGGCACGGAGTTCGGGTCGTACGGGTCGAGCTCGACGACCCAGCCGAAGCGGTTGGCCTCGTTGGGCTCCTGGGCGACGTCGAAGCGCTTGTCGAAACGCTCCCACTTGCGCTCGGAGGCGGCGCCGGTGATGCCGTAGCGCTTGAGGCGGGCGGCCTGGACGGGCTCGGTGACGGAGCCGCCGTTGGCGAAGTACTGGTTGAAGTTCTCCTCGCCGTGGAGGGTGGTGCCCCACGGGGTGGTGCCGCCGGCGCAGTTGTTGAGGGTGCCGAGCACCTTCGTGCCGGACGCGTCGACGGAGGTCTTCAGCAGGTCGCTGCCGGCGGCCGGGCCGGTGAGGCGGAACTCGCTGGTCGTGTGGAGGCGGCGGTTGAGCTGGTGGCGGCTGACGGCGGTCAGCTTGCCGCTGCGGTGGTCCTCCTGGACGACGACCACGGACAGGCCGTGCGCGGCCCAGGCGATCTCGACCTGCTCCTTGGTGGGGTTGGCCGGGTCGTAGCCCTTGAACATCAGGACTTCGTCGGTGTACTCGTGGTTGGCGACGAGCAGCTGCTGGCGCTCGTAGCCGCTGCCGAACGGGAGCAGGCTGAGGAAGTCGTTGTTGTAGCCGAACTGACCGGCCTGGGCGGCGGCGGTCTGCTTGTCGGCGTTGAAGCCCGGGGCGCCCTTGATGATCGGGTCGCCCCACTTGATGACCACGTTCTGCGCGTAGCCCTCGGGGATGGTGACCTGGTCGGCGGTGTTCGGGGCGACCGAGGCGAAGCGGAGGCCGCGGGCGGCCTGGCCGGCGGACTCGGCGCCGGCGGCGGCCGCGTCACCCTCGGCGGCCACGGCGGTGCCGCCGCTCTGGCTCACCGCGATGGAGCTGCCGACGGCACCGGCGACGGTGACCACGGCGGCGGCGCGCATCATGGACCGGCGGGAGTAGGCCTTGGCTATGACGTCGCCCGCGTACTCGTTGTCGCTGGTGTTGGGCACCTCGTGGAAGCACGCGTCACCACACCGGTAACGGCAGGTGAGAGCGGAACGGTTGCCTCCGTGATTGTTGGACAAAAGGGGCAGCAGCTTGCGCACGACGGCGTCCTCCGGGTAGGTACACGGCGACGCCCCCTGCGCCGACAACGTGTCGGAACGAATCCAGCGGTGACGGTAAGTGGGCGTTGCGCCACTACGGCGGCACGTGGATGAACGCTGCGTGAACGCGACGGGTCAGAGCGGGAGTTCACTCCTGCGGCTCCAGGAACCCCCGGCAGGCACCCCGAAAGGGCGCCCCTCCCGAAGATCCAGCCAAGGGGCCGATAACCTTACGTGTCCACTGTGGGCAGGGATCTTCCGCGCAGGACGGACAAATGACGCACGCTAATCATGCGAAAGGCTCGCCCATGGGTATTCGGAGCTTGTTGCGCAAGGTGTTCGGGCGCTCCTCGGAGCCGGTTCCGGAGACTCCCATCGATCCCACTGTCACTCAGCAGCCCGCCCTTCCGGCGCAGGCTGCCGCACGGACGCCGATGGACGCGGCGGAGGCGCTCGTGGCCGCGTCCTTCGACAATCCGACCGTCCCGCCGCAGTCCGCTCCGCGCGACCGCGGCACCCTGCTGACCGCCCCGGCCCCGGCCGCGGACCCGACCGTCCCGGAAGCCCGCCGCGAGGCGTCTCCGGCGCCGGCGGAGGTTGCGAAGCCCGTGGCCGCCGAGGCGGCCGAACAGCCCGAGGCTCCGGCCGCGGCCGAGACCCCTGCGGAGCCGGTGGCCGCCGAGGTGGCCGAGGTGACCGAGGAACCGGTGGCCGCCGAGGTGGCCGAGGTGACCGAGGAACCGGTGGCCGCCGAGGTGGCCGAGGCCCCTGCCGAGCCCGAGCCGGCCGCCGCCGAGGCCCCGGCCGAACCCGTTGCCGAGGCAGAGACCGAAGCAGAGGCTCAGGCAGAGGCAGAGCCTGCGGCCGAGGCCGGGCCCGTCACCGACGCCGAGGCCCCTGTCGCCACCGCGCAGGCCGCCGAAGCGGAGACGACCGAAGCGGAGACGGCCGAGGTCGCCGGTCAGGCGCCCACCGAGGCGGAGACCGAGACCCCGGCCGTCGCCCCGGAGCCGGTTGCCGCGGCGACGCAGGAGACCCACGACGCTCCCGCCGAGCCGGTCGCCGCCCAGACCGAGGACGCCCCGGCCGAACCGCAGGCCGAGGCGGAGCCGGTGGCCGCCGACGCGGCCGTGCAGCCCGAGGCCCCGGCCGCCGAGGTCGAGGCCGAGGCCGAGACCGTGGCCGAGCCGGTCTCCGCGCAGAGCGAGCCGGCCGTCAACGCCGAACCCGAGCCGGCGGCACAGGCCGACGAAGCGCCGCAGGCGCAGGAGCCCGCGCCCGCCACGGAGCCGGAGACCGCCCCCGAGCCGGTCGCCGCCCAGGCCGAGGACGCTCCCGCCGAGCCGCAGGCGGAGGCCCCGGCCGTCGAGGCCGAGCCGGAGACCACGGCGGAGCCCGCCGCCGCCCAGGCCGAGGAGATCCCCGCCGAGGCCGAGACCACCCCCGAGCCGGTCGCCGCGCAGGCAGAAGACGCCCCGGCCGAGCCGGAGGCGGAGGCCGTGCCCGCCGAGGCCGGGCCCGCCCTCGCGCTCGCTGCGGTGAAGCGGCGGGCGCCCGGGGTCGCCGGGGCGTACAAGGCCGCCGGGCAGGTGCTGCGCGGCAAGGGCCGGACCGGGGCACGGGCCAAGGTGTACCTCGTGCTGGACCGGTCCGGGTCCATGCGCCCGTTCTACAAGGACGGCAGCGCCCAGCACCTCGCCGACCACGCGCTCGCCCTCGCCGCGCACCTCGACGAGGAGGCCACGGTCCACACCGTGTTCTTCTCGACGGACATCGACGGCACCGCCGACCTCACCCTCGACAACAGCGAGGGCTGGGTGGAGCGCACGCACGCCGAGCTCGGGCGCATGGGCCGCACCAGCTACCACCGCGCCGTCGAGGCCGTCGTCGAGCACTACGAGAAGTCGCAGTACGAGGGCCCGGCGTACGTCGTGTTCCAGACGGACGGCGCACCCGACAACCGCCAGCCGGCCAAGCAGGCGCTCGCCGACGCGGCCGCGCACGACATCCACTGGCAGTTCGTCGCCTTCGGCGACACCGACAACAAGGCGTTCGACTTCCTCCGGAAGCTGGACGCCCCCAACGCCGGCTTCTTCCACGCCGGCCCGGCCCCGGCCGAGCTGGCCTCGGCCGCCCTCCTCAAGGGCGTCCTCGACCGGTTCTGATCGCCCACGGCCGTGCCGGCCCCGTCACCCGGGGGCGGCACGGCCGGTCAGACGGCCGGCCGGTCTCCTCCGCTCAGCGGACCCATGCCTTCAGCGGCTCGGTGTCCAGCTCGATCCCGACCGGGTCCGGCAGGGTCACCGTCTTCCCGAAAGCCGCCGTCTCGGCCCTGCCGTACTTGCCGCCCTCCGGCTCGCTGTAGACCGTGACCTCGCAGACCTCCCGGTCGATCAGCAGGTAGACCGGGATCTCCGCCTGGGCGTACGCCGCAGGCTTCTCCTGCCGGTCCCTCTGATCGGTGTCGCTGTCATACGAGGTGACCTCGACGGCCATCAGCACCCCGTCGGGCTCCGCCCATTCGCCCTGCCCGACGAAGGTGTCGATCGGCGCCAGCAAACCGTCGGGGCGGGCATTCCCCTTGCGGTACGTCTCCACACGGAGTCCCTGGTCCGGGAACAGCCACCAGCCCTGCCGAGACTGGATGCACAACTGCGTGAGCCAGACGATGATCCGTCCGTGGTCACCGTCCGGCATGGCCTTCTCCCTCACCTTCCCGCTGATGAACTCCAGGCGAAGGGATTCCTCCACCCGATCTCCGTACCGCGCCAGTTCCTCGAACTGGTCCTGCCGCAGAATGCCCGGGACACCCGGCTGCTGCTTCTCATCGACGGCGCCCACGGCGGCCTCCTCCGGGATCGGTGGTGCCTTCCACGGTACGTGTTTCGGTCCGGGCGGGACCGGTTTCACCGACAGCTTCGTCATGGCGGGCATCAGAGCACGCGAAAGGGCCCGGGATCCGCAGATCCCGGGCCCTTTCACCCATGCGGGTACATGCCCGCGGAATATGCCTACGGCTCGCGCGTCAGCGCGCCGCGTCCGGGTGGACCGCCTCGGCGATCGGCTTGGCGTCGGCCGGCTTGGCGTCCGCCGACTTGACCTCGACCGGCTTGCGCAGGGAGATGTTCAGCTCGCGCAGGCGGGCCTCCTCCAGCACCGTGGGCGCGCCCATCATCAGGTCCTGGGCGTTGCCGTTCAGCGGGAAGGCGATGGTCTCGCGGATGTTCGGCTCGTCGGCCAGCAGCATCACGATGCGGTCCACTCCCGGGGCGATGCCACCGTGCGGCGGGGCGCCGAGGCGGAACGCGCGCAGCATGCCCGCGAACTCGCGCTCCACGGTCTCCGCCTCGTAGCCGGCGATCTCGAACGCCTTCAGCATGACCTCGGGCTCGTGGTTCCGGATGGCGCCGGAGGACAGCTCGATGCCGTTGCAGACGATGTCGTACTGCCAGGCCAGGATGTCGAGGGGGTCCTTCTCCTCCAGGTCCTTCATGCCGCCCTGCGGCATGGAGAACGGGTTGTGGGAGAAGTCGATCCGGCCGGTCTCCTCGTCCCGCTCGTACATCGGGAAGTCGACGATCCAGCAGAACCGGAAGACGTTCTCCTCGAAGTGGCCGGCGCGCTTGGCGGCCTCGACCCGGACCGGGCCCATGATCTTGGAGACCTCGTCGAACTCGCCCGCGCCGAAGAACACGGCGTGGCCGGCCACCAGACCCAGACGCTCGGTCAGGACCTTGACGTTCTCCTCGGTGAGGAACTTGGCGATCGGGCCGGTCAGCGAGCCGTCCTCGCCGACGCGCACCCAGGCCAGGCCCTTCGCGCCGAGCGAGACCGCGAAGTCGCCCAGGCCGTCGAAGAACTTGCGCGGCTGGCCGGCGGTGTCCGGCACCGGCAGGGCGCGGACGTGCTTGCCGGCGAACGCCTTGAACTCGGAGGCCTCGAACACGTCGGTGATGTCGACGAGCTCCAGCTGGGCACGCAGGTCCGGCTTGTCGTTGCCGTACTTGAGCATCGACTCGCGGAACGGGATCCGCGGGAACGGGGAGGTGACCTCGCGGCCGTTGCCGAACTCGGTGAAGAGCTCGGTCATCAGCTTCTCGATCGGCTGGAAGACGTCCTCCTGCTCGACGAAGGACATCTCCACGTCGAGCTGGTAGAACTCGCCCGGCGAGCGGTCGGCGCGGGCGTCCTCGTCGCGGAAGCAGGGCGCGATCTGGAAGTAGCGGTCGAAGCCGGAGATCATCAGCAGCTGCTTGAACTGCTGCGGGGCCTGCGGCAGCGCGTAGAACTTGCCCGGGTTCAGACGGGACGGCACCACGAAGTCGCGCGCGCCCTCGGGGGAGGTCGCGGTCAGGATCGGGGTCGCCATCTCGTTGAAGCCGAGGGCCACCATCTTGTGGCGGATCGAGGCGATCACGGCGGAGCGCAGCATGATGTTGCGGTGCATGCGCTCGCGGCGCAGGTCGAGGAAGCGGTACTCCAGGCGACGCTCCTCGTTCACACCGTCGTCGGTGTTGATCGTGAAGGGCAGCGGGGCGGCCGCGCCGAGCACCTCGACCTCGACGGCCTCGATCTCGATCTCGCCGGTGGGCAGCTCGGGGTTGATGTTCTCGGCGCCGCGGGAGACGACCTTGCCGTCGACCCGGACCACGGTCTCCTTGGAGAGCTTGTCCAGGGCGTCGGCGGCGGCGGTGCCGGGGCGGGCGACGAGCTGCGTGATGCCGTAGTGGTCGCGCAGATCGATGAAGAGGATGCCGCCCAGGTCTCGACGATTGTGCAGCCAGCCGCTCAGCCGGACGTCGGCGCCGACGTCAGAGGCACGGAGCTCGCCGCAGGTGTGGGACCTGTACCGATGCATCATTCATCCAGTTCTTCGCGATAGCAGGTGGGATACAACCCCACCAAGGTTACCGTCCGGGTCGGGACGGGGCCGCCGACGGACCGGCCCTGTGGACAACGGGCCGCCGGAAGCCCATCGGCGGCCCGCAGGCAGCCCACCGGCGGACCACATCGCGGACCACCCGGGGGATCACTGACGGGCCGCTTACGGGGGCGACCTGTAAAGATGACGTAATGCGCACCGAGGACGTCCTGGCCGCCACCGCGACGGGCATGTGGCGCTGGGACAACGCCTCCGGGATCGTGACCCTCGACCACGAGGCCGCCCGGCTGCTGGGCCTGCCCGCCGAGCACGTCGACCTGCCCGAGGTGGCCGTCCGCTCCCGTTTCCACCCGGTGGACTGGAACGAGATCAACGGCATCGTGAACCTCGCCGTCGCCGAGGGCACCCTCGCCGAGGCCCTGCTCCGGGTGATGGACGGGGAGGGCCGCGTCCTGCGCACCGTCCGCAGCCGCTCCAAACCGCTGGAGAACGTCACCGCGGACGGCCGTACGGACTACCAGCTGATCGGCACCCTCCAGGAGATCGCCGCACTCCAGCCCGGCACCACCGGCGCGCACACCGCCGTCACCGGCGACTGGCGGCGCTCCCGGGAGGCCTTCCTGCTGGACGCCGGGCGTGCGCTGGCCGAGGCCCGGTCCACGGCCGAGGTGCTGCGGGTCGCGGCCTCGCTGTCGATGCCGGGGTTCACCCCGGACGGGCTCGCGGTGTTCGGCGCGGCCGGCGACCGGCTGTCGATCATCGGCCACCACGGGCACAACCCCGGGGACGAGGGCCCGTTCACCGAGATGCTGCTGGAGACCGACTACCCGGCCGCGGAGGTCGTCCGCACCGGCCGGGCGGTCTACCTGCCCAGCCCGGAGGAGTACCAGCGCCGCTATCCGGCCGCCTGGCCGCTGGCCCGGCGCTTCGGCCGGGCCTCCTGGGCGTTCGTACCGCTGATCGTGGCCGGACGGACCATGGGCGCCTGGATGGCCGCCTTCAAGCACCCGGTGTCCTTCTCCCCCGACGAGCGGTCGGTGCTGACCACCGTCGCCCGGATGCTCGCCCAGGCCCTCCAGCGGGCCGGCGTGGCCGAGTCCGAGCGGGAGCTCACCACCGGCCTGCAGCGTTCGATGATGCCCACCCTCGGCCCGGAGATCCCCGGGATGACGGTGGCCGCGCGGTACGTGCCCACCGGCGGCGGCCTCCAGGTCGGCGGCGACTGGTACGACATGATCCCGCTGCCCTCGGGCCGGTTCGCGCTGGTCATCGGCGATGTACAGGGCCACGACGTACGGGCGGCCGGGCTGATGGGCCAGCTCCGGATCGCGGTGCGCGCGTACGCCTCGGAGGGCCACCGGCCGGACGCGGTGCTCTCCCGCGCCTCCCGCTTCCTCGCCGGGCTGACCGACTCGTACGGCGCTTACGGCGGCCCCTCCGCGTCCGGCCCGCCGGGCACGGCCGCGGGCGGCGACGGGGCCGCGGACGAGGAGGTGTCCGGCCCCCGCTTCGCCACCTGCCTCTACATGGAGTGCGATCCGGAGACCGGCACGCTGGAGGTGGCCCGGGCCGGCCACCCCGACCCGGTGGTCCGGATGGCCGACGGGACGGTGCTGATGCGTCCCACGGCGGGCGGGCTCCCGCTGGGCATCGTCCCCGACACCGACTACCCGACGACCCGGTTCACCCTCGAACCCGGCGAGACGGTGATGCTGTGCACGGACGGCCTCATCGAGACCGGCGGGCACGACCTCGACACCGGCTGGGCCCGGCTGCGGGCCGTCCTGGAAGCCGAGTCGCAGGCCGCGGTGGACCTGGAGAAACTCGCCGACCTGCTGGTCTCCGCCGTACACGGCCCCTCCTCGCACCACAGCACGGGCCCGCTGGCGGACCGCCGCGAGGACGACATAGCGGTGGTGCTGCTCTGCCGGGAGGGCACGGGCCCCGGCTGCGGCAGCGCGCTCGCCCAGCCGGTCCGGCCGGCCCGCCGCACCATGCTGACGGTGGCCCAGGCCGAACCCGAGCGCATCTCCGGCGCCCGCCGCCAGGTCCGCGAGCTGCTGCACGACTGGGCGGACGAGGACCAGGTCGACTCGGCGGTGCTGCTGGTCTCCGAGATGCTCGCCAACGTGCTCATGCACACCGACGGGGACGCCCTGCTGGTCGCGGAGGCGGCCGGCGAGCTGGGCTCGCGCCGCTTCCGGGTCGAGGTGGCGGACCCCAGCGACGAACTGCCGCACAAGCGCCAACCGGGCGAGATGGCCTCCAGCGGACGCGGCGTGCTGCTGATGGAGATGCTCGCGGACCGCTGGGGCGTGGACCCGCGCGGCGAGGGCAAGTCCATCTGGTTCGAGCTGTCCGAGCGGTCGCAGCCCGCCTCCGGCTGACCGGGGCCGTGAGCCACGGGACCGGGACCGGGAGGCCGGGGACCAGGAGGCCGGGGAGGGCGCGTGGTTGGATGACGCCGTGTCGATCTCCCTCCTCCCCGAACCGGTCCGGCGGCTCGCCGCCTGGTGCGCCGTCTTCCTCCTCGTCACCGGTGTGGCGGCGGTGCTGGTCTGGCTGTGCATCACCTTCAAGGCCGCCGTCACCCCCGCACTGCTCGCGCTGCTCGGCACGGCCCTGCTCGGGCCGATGCACCGGCGCCTCATCCGGATGCGGGTGAACCGTTCCCTCGCCGCCGCCCTGACCTGTCTCGCCGTCGTCGCCCTGGTCGGCGGCGCCACGTACGCCGTGGGCGTCGCGCTGGTGCAGACGGGCGACGAGATCATCGACTCGTTGCGCAAGGCCGGCCGGGACATCGCCGAGCACTTCGGGGCGGCCGGCACCTCCCTGGAGGACCTCGCGAAGAACTCCCGGGACCTGCTCTCCAAGTTCGGCGGCACGGCCGCCTCCGGCGTGATCACCGGGCTCAGCGTGGTCGGCCAGATGTTCGCGACGGCGCTGCTGGCGATGGTGCTGGTCTTCTTCTTCCTGCGCGACTCGCACCGGGCCGCCGACACCCTCCGCTCCATGGTCCCCAGCCGCTCCGGGGACATGATCGAGGCGATGGGCCGCCGGGCCTACGAGGCCGTGGAGGGCTTCATGCGCGGCACCACCTTCATCGCGCTGATCGACGCCGTCCTCATCACCGTGGGCCTGCTCGTGCTCAAGGTGCCCGGAGCGGTGGGCCTGGGCGCGCTGGTCTTCGTGACCGCGTACATCCCCTACCTCGGCGCCTTCCTCTCCGGCGCCGTCGCGGTCCTGGTGGCCTTCGCCGACGGCGGCTGGACGGTCGGCCTGTGGGCGCTGGGCGTGGTCCTGGCCGTGCAGGTCATCGAGGGGAACATACTGCAGCCGGTGGTGCAGAGCCGGACCGTTCAGATGCACCCCGCCGCGGTGATGCTCACCATCACCGCGGGCGCGAGCATCGCCGGGATCCTGGGCATGCTGCTCGCCGTCCCGCTGACGGCGGCGGCCTTCGGCGTCCTGTCGGAACTGCGGGCCCGCTACGCCGAACCCGAGGGCGGGGCAGCCGCCGACGCGGGGACCGGAGCAGGATCCGGGACCGCGGGCACGGCCGCCGACGGAGCGGGGGCCTAGCGGCCCCGCCCGCCGGCGGCCGTGCCCGCCGGCCCGTCAGCCCGTCAGCCCGTCACTCGGTCTCGCTCTCGGCCTCGCCGGTGCCCCGGTGGCCCAGGCCGGTCCGCTCGGTGGTGGGGATGCGGCCGAGCCGGCCGGCCTGGAAGTCCTCGAAGGCCTGCTGGAGTTCG
Organism: Streptomyces sp. NPDC043853; assembly: GCF_056436025.1. Classification (NCBI taxonomy): domain Bacteria; kingdom Bacillati; phylum Actinomycetota; class Actinomycetes; order Kitasatosporales; family Streptomycetaceae; genus Streptomyces; species Streptomyces sp. NPDC043853. The sequence continues at coordinate 410,147 of NZ_JBWKDJ010000003.1, read as the reverse complement.
GCACGGCTGTTCATCACGAACGGGCCGTAGTGCGCCATCGGCTCCCGGATCGGGCGGCCGCCCAGCAGCACCACTTCGAGGGCCGGGGTGTGGGAGTCCTGCGACTCGTCAGCCCGTACGGTCAGCGAGCCGCCCTCGCCGAAGACGGCGGTCTGGCCGGTGTGCACCGGCCGCCGCTCGGCGCCCACCGAGCCGCGTCCGGCCAGGACGTACGCGAGGCCGTTGAAGTCCTCCCGCCAGGGCAGGGTGATCTGCGCCCCCGGGGTGACCGTGGCGTGGATCATCGTGATCGGGGTGTGGGTGATGCCGGGGCCGTGGTGCCCGTCCAGCTCGCCGGCGATGACGCGGAGCAGCGCACCCCCGTCGGGGGTGGTCAGCAGCTGGACCTGTCCGCCGCCGATGTCCTGGTAGCGCGGGGGCATCATCTTGTCGGCGGCCGGCAGGTTCACCCACAGCTGGAGGCCGTGGAACAGGCCGCCGGACACGACGAGGGCCTCCGGCGGGGCCTCGATGTGCAGCAGGCCGGAGCCCGCGGTCATCCACTGGGTGTCGCCGCCGTTGATGACTCCGCCGCCGCCGTTGGTGTCCTGGTGCACGAAGGTGCCGTCGATCAGGTACGTGACGGTCTCGAAGCCCCGGTGCGGGTGCCAGGGGGTGCCCTTGGGCTCGCCCGGCGCGTACTCCACCTCGCCCATCTGGTCCATCATGATGAACGGGTCGAGGTACTGGTAGTTGATCCCGGCGAAGGCCCGGCGCACCGGGAATCCCTCGCCCTCGAACCCGGCGGGTGCGGTCGTCACGGCCAGCACCTTGCGCGGCACCGCCGTCTGGGGTTCGGCGACGCGCGGGAGCGTCAACGGGTTCTCCACGGTCACAGCAGGCATGGTCGGACCTCCTTCTGCGTCGAGTTTAGTTGAAACTCGAACTTTCTGCCACACCCGCAGAACAGAAGCGGTCCCGGGGACATTCCCCGGGACCCTGCGAACCTTCATGGCCCTGCCAACCTTCGTCCGCCGCCGCGCGTCTTCCCCCGCGTGATGGAGATCTTGCACGGCGACGACATCGCCGACGGGGAGGAAGAGGGCGAGCTCCGGCCCGGACCGTGGTGGCGCCACGCGCTCTGGGTACTGGGCGTGGTGGCCTGCGCCGTCGCCTTCGGCTGGGCCGCCTCGGCCTGGCGGCTGGGCCCGGAGGAGTACGGCATCCCGAGCGCGGCCCCCGGCCCCCTCTGGCCGCTGTTCGGCCTCTGCGCCGCCACCGGGCTGCTCGCGGTCGGGCTGCTCCGGGCGACCGCCGCCCGCATCGCGGTCTACTCCCCCGGCCGCGTCGGTTTCGCCCTGGTCATGCTCGGCACCCGGCTGGCCCTGGGCTTCCGCCCCGAGCCCCCGGTGCTCGCGGCGGGAGCCGCCGCGGTCGTCCTCGCCGCCGCGGTCTGGTGCGGCTACGCCGCGTGGACCCACCGCGGCGCCACCCCCGCGGCATAGCCCCCTGCGCGGCGAGCGGCGCCGACGCCGGGACCCCCGTACCCGGCGCCGGCCCCCGGCGGCCTACGGCTCGATGGACACCGAATTGAACGGGGTCATGTCCACCACCACCGGGTGACCGGGCCAGACGGCGAAGTCGCAGTTCTTGCCGTAGAGGTCCCGGCACAGCCAGATCTTCCAGTCGTGCGTCTGGTTGTTCACGACCAAGTAGCGGCCGACATAGCCGTAGATCCGGTACACGCCGTAGATCTTGTAGGCGTCACGGATGCCGCTGGCCTGCGTCGTCCCCTTGTAAATGCACGCCCACTCGGTCCCGCAGGTTTCCGTGGCGGCCGCCTGCGCCGGGCCGGCCGTCAGCAGTGCCGTGCCGATCGACATGATCCCGGCTGCCGCGGTCGCGGCGAACCTCGTACGTAGCGACATGCGTGCCATCTGTGCCTCCCGGTCCGTGGAAGCGGGGCGGCTCGTCCCCCCGCGGCAACACACTGCGGCAGGGCACACCGGGGCCGCGATGGTTTCGGCGGTCGCCGAAAGGTCCCCGCCGCAGCGGCGGTTCAGCCGCCGCTGCGCAGCAGGTCCACGCCCAGGCCGGTCGCCGCGTGCAGCACCGCCTTGCCGTCGCGCTCGGTGGTGATCAGGCCGGCCGCGCGCAGGGTGCGGGTGTGCTCCGACACCGAGGGCAGGGAGATGCCCAGGTCACGGGCGAGTTCGCTGGTGGTGCGCCGGTCGGTCAGCAGTTGGAGGACGGCTGCCCGGGTGCGGCCCAGCAGGGCGTCCAGCGAGCCGTCCGTACCGGCCGGGGCGACCAGCGGCAGCGGGGTCAGCGCCGGGTAGATCAGCAGGTGGGAACCGTCCGCCCGGGGGGCCAGCAGGGGGCGGCCGGTCCAGAACGCCGAGGGCATCAGGGTCAGCCCGCGACCGCCGAGCAGGGCCTCGAACCGCGGCCCGCCGGGGACCTCCAGGGTGGTGCCGGACCAGGAGGCGCCGGGGTGGGTGCCCGCCAGGGCGGTCTTGATGCCGTGCCCGGCCAGCATCCGGGTGCGCCAGGCCACGTCGGCCCGGAAGGACTGCCGGATCTCGCGCCGGTGCGGGGCGATCAGGGCCTCGTGCGCCGAGCGGAGCGCCCGGTCCAGCAGCGCCCAGGCCTCGCGGTCCTGCTCCCACAGGCCGCGCAGCCAGCCCCCGGGGTCGCCGCCGCTCCGGGTACGGGACGCCACCCGCACCAGGTCCTCGTACGGCAGGTGCCGGCCGCCCTCGCGGACGGCGTCCAGGGCGGCGTCGAGCTCCCGCACCGGCGGTTCGACGAAGCCGGGGTTGTCCCCGTCGGGGCGCAGCAGTTCCAGCAGCGGGCGGGCGTCGCCCGGGAGTTCGCGCGCCACCTGCCGGCGCCACCGGGCGAACACCCCTGGCCGGTCGGTGCGCTGCCAGGCCGCCAGGGCGAGGCAGAGCTCGACCAGCGGCAGTGGTTCGGCGGCGAACCTGACGTCGAGCAGGTCCTCCGCGCTGAAGTGCACCCTGAGCAACGCCCCGCCCCCTTCCCGAGGTCCGGCGGCCGGCCCCCCGCCTCCGCCCGGTCGGCCGGCCGGGCGTGGCTGCGGCTCAGCCGTACATGCGGCGCATGGCGTAGTCGACCATCTGCTCCACGGCCTTCGCGTCGAAGACCATGCGGTGGTCGCCCTCCATGTCCAGTACGAAGCCGTACCCCGTCGGCAGCAGGTCGATGACCTCGGCGCCGGTGATGACGAAGTACTTCGACTCCTTGCCGGCGTACCGGCGCAGCTCCTTGAGCGTGCTGAACATCGGGATCACCGGCTGCTGGGTGTTGTGCAGCGCCAGGAACCCCGGGGTGTCCCCACGCGGGCAGTAGACCCGGGAGGTCGCGAAGATCTGCTGGAAGTCCTCGGCGGACAGCGAGCCCGTGGTGAAGGCCCGGACCGCGTCGGCCAGTGACGGCGGCGAGGGCTCGGGGTAGAGCGGCTGCTCGGCGTACCCGCCCGGCATCTGCTGCTGTTGCGGGGCGGCGTACTGCTGCTGCTGGTCGTAGCCGTACATGGGAAAAGACTACCGACCGCGTCTGGCGATGCTGGTCACAGTCCACAAGCAGGGGTTGATTCTTATTACCCGTGGGTAGCAATATGTCGTTACCGATTGGTACGTACGAGGATCCTGTCTCCCGAGCGCTTAACGGAGCCGTCGCCATGGGGCACTACAAGTCGAATCTCCGCGACATCGAGTTCAACCTCTTCGAGGTGCTCGGCCGCGACAAGCTGTACGGCACCGGCCCGTTCGAGGAGATGGACGCGGAGACCGCGAAGAGCATCCTCTCCGAGATCGCCCGCCTCGCCGAGAACGAGCTGGCCGAGTCCTTCGCGGACGCCGACCGCAACCCGCCGGTCTTCGACCCGGAGACCAACACCGCCCCGGTCCCGGCCTCCTTCAAGAAGTCCTACGAGGCCTTCATGGACTCGGAGTACTGGCGCCTGGGCCTGCCGGAGGAGATCGGCGGCACCACCTCGCCCCGCTCCCTGATCTGGGCCTACGCGGAGCTGCTGCTCGGCTCGAACCCGGCGATCTGGATGTACTCCTCCGGCCCGGCGTTCGCCGGCATCCTCCACGCCGAGGGCAACGAGGCGCAGAAGCGCGTCGCGCAGATAGCCGTCGAGAAGCGCTGGGGCTCCACCATGGTCCTCACCGAGCCGGACGCCGGCTCGGACGTCGGCGCCGGCCGCACCAAGGCCGTCCAGCAGGAGGACGGCTCCTGGCACATCGAGGGCGTGAAGCGCTTCATCACCTCCGGTGAGCACGACATGGAGGAGAACATCCTCCACTACGTCCTCGCCCGCCCCGAGGGCCACGGCCCGGGCACCAAGGGCCTGTCGCTCTTCCTCGTCCCGAAGTTCCACTTCGACTGGGAGACCGGCGAGCTGGGCGAGCGCAACGGCGTCTACGCAACCAACGTCGAGCACAAGATGGGCCTCAAGGCCTCCAACACCTGCGAGATGACCTTCGGCGACCAGCACCCCGCCAAGGGCTGGCTGATCGGCGACAAGCACGACGGCATCCGCCAGATGTTCATGATCATCGAGTTCGCCCGCATGATGGTCGGCACGAAGGCCATCGCGACGCTCTCGACGGGTTACCTGAACGCGCTGGAGTACGCCAAGGAGCGCGTGCAGGGCCCGGACCTGGCGAACTTCATGGACAAGTCCGCGCCCAAGGTCACCATCACGCACCACCCGGACGTCCGCCGCTCGCTGATGACGCAGAAGGCGTACGCCGAGGGCATGCGCTCCCTGGTGCTCTACACCGCGGCCGTCCAGGACTCCATCGCCGTCAAGGAGGCGAACGGCGAGGACGCCTCCGCCGAGATCGGCCTGAACGACCTGCTCCTGCCGATCGTGAAGGGCTACGGCTCGGAGCGCTCCTACGCGCTGCTGGCCGAGTCGCTGCAGATCTTCGGCGGCTCCGGCTACCTGCAGGAGTACCCGATCGAGCAGTACATCCGCGACTCAAAGATCGACACCCTGTACGAGGGCACCACCGCCATCCAGGGCCAGGACTTCTTCTTCCGGAAGATCGTCCGCGACCAGGGCGCCTCCCTGAACGTCCTCTCCGAGGAGATCAAGAAGTTCCTCGCCACCGCCGAGGTCGGCGAGGAGCTGGCCGGCGCCCGCGACGCGCTGGCCAAGGCCGCCGTGGACCTGGAGGCCATCGTCGGCCAGATGATCACCGACCTCACCGCCACCGGCGAGGACGTCAAGAACATCTACAAGGTCGGCCAGAACACCACCCGCCTGCTGATGGCCTCCGGCGACGTCGTGATCGGCTACCTGCTGCTCCGCGGTGCCACCGTGGCCGGCGAGAAGCTGGCGGCCGGCGCCTCCGGCAAGGACCTGGCCTTCTACCAGGGCAAGATCGCGGCGGCGAAGTTCTTCGCCTCCCAGGTCCTGCCGGGCGTCGCGGTCGCGCGTCAGCTCGCCGAGGCCGTCGACAACTCGCTGATGGAGCTCGACGAGGCCGTCTTCTAGGCGGTAGGCGGCGTACGCACGAGCCTGTGGCCGGACCCCTCCGTACCGGGGGTCCGGCCACAGCCGTCGGCCGCCGACCGCTGCCCGACCGCAGGTCAGAGGCAGGGCCGGAGGCAGGTCAGAGGCAGGCCGGGGGCAGGCCGGGGGCGGGTTTTCCACAGGTCACAGCGGCCGTCGGTCCCGGTTGTCGGTCATCCATGGGACGCTCGTGGGTATGAGTCCACAGGAGCAGCAGAACAGCCGGGGATACTCCGTCCCGACCGGTCGCCCGTACGCCCTCAAGGAGCTCCAGGCGAGCCTGGGCGCCCTCGGCGACCAGGTCCAGGACCTGTACGACGGCGCGCACCCGAGCGAGTACGACGGCGTGGCCGACGCGCTGTACGCGGCGTTCCAGACAGCCGCCGGGCTGGCCCCCGCCAAGAGCTACACGGGCTGCCCCGCGCACCCCAACGGCGCCCTCGACCCGGAGGCCCCCGAGGGGTGGGGCCGCTGCCTGCTCTGCAACGACCGGCGCCGGCTCGGGCAGCGCTCCCAGGGAGTCCGCGGCGCCGCCCCGGCCACCGAGCAGCGCCGGCTGGGCTACCCGGTGCCGCCGGGCCCGTACAGCCTCGCCGTGCTCCGCCGTCACCTCCAGGCGATCGAAGACCGCCGCTTCCACCTGGGCATCTCCTCGCCCGACGAGGAGTTCGTGCGGATCACCGACGATCTGCACCGCGCCTTCATCGTCGCCCGTGAACTCTCCCGTCCCCGCAACGCCTCCGGCTGCTCCGAGCATCCCGGCGCGCCGATCGACCCCGATGCCCCGCCCGGGGAAGCCTGTATCTTCTGCGCCGGGCGCAGAAGACGTGCGCAGCGGTCACCGCAGACCCCCGAGATGCTCCCCCGCATCCGCCGGGGAGAGCGGCGTGGCCTGCTGCGGCGTTTCGAGCGACCGCCGGGCTGACCGAACCGGGGCGGCGTTCACCACCACCCGAACCCCAACTCTTCGGCCATCCGCCGCAGTCCGGCCATGACGCACACGACCGTCGTTAAGGTGAACCACATGAGCTCTCCCGCCCGCTTCGACCGCGGACACACCGACGATCTGATGACCTTCCTGGCGGCGAGCCCCTCGCCGTACCACGCCGTGGCCAACGCCGCCGAGCGGCTGGAGAAGGCGGGATTCAGGCAGCTGTCGGAGACGGACGCCTGGGACGCGGGAGCGGGCGGCAGGTTCGTGCTGCGCGGAGGAGCGATCATCGCCTGGTACGTGCCGGAGGGCGCGGCCGCGCACACCCCGTTCCGGATCGTCGGCGCACACACCGACTCCCCGAACCTGCGGGTCAAGCCCATCCCGGACACCGGCTCCCAGGGCTGGCGGCAGATCGCCGTCGAGATCTACGGCGGGACGCTCCTCAACACCTGGCTGGACCGGGACCTCGGCCTCGCGGGACGGCTCACCCTCGCCGACGGCACCGAACGCCTGGTCAACATCGACCGGCCGCTGCTGCGCGTCCCCCAACTCGCCGTGCACCTCGACCGGTCGGTGAACAGCGACGGCCTCAAGCTCGACAAGCAGCGGCACATGCAGCCGATCTGGGGGCTGGGCGACGCGCACGAGGGCGACCTGATCTCCTTCCTGGAGGAGGAAGAGGGCCTGGCGGCGGGCTCGGTGGCCGGCTGGGACCTGATGGTCCACTCGGTCGAGCCGCCGGCCTACCTCGGACGGGACAACGAACTGCTCGCCGGACCGCGCATGGACAACCTGCTGTCGGTGCACGCCGGAGTGGCCGCGCTGGCCGCGGTCGCCGCCGCCGGCGGCACCGCCGAGAAGCTTCCCTGCATCCCGGTGCTGGCGGCCTTCGACCACGAGGAGAACGGCTCGCAGTCCGACACCGGCGCCGACGGCCCGCTGCTGGGCAACGTGCTGGAACGATCCGTCTTCGCCCGCGGCGGCTCCTTCGAGGACCGCGCCCGCGCCTTCGCCGGCACGGTCTGCCTCTCCTCCGACACCGGCCACGCGGTGCACCCCAACTACGGTGAGCGCCACGACCCGACGCACCACCCGCGCGCCAACGGCGGCCCCATCCTGAAGGTCAACGTCAACCAGCGCTACGCCACCGACGGCACCGGCCGCGCGGTGTTCGCCGCGGCCTGCGAGCGGGCCGGCGTGCCGTGGCAGACCTTCGTCTCCAACAACTCCATGCCCTGCGGCACCACCATCGGCCCGATCACCGCGGCCCGGCACGGCATCCAGACCGTCGACATCGGCGTGGCGATCCTGTCCATGCACAGCGCCCGCGAACTGTGCGGCGCCGAGGACCCGTACCTCCTGGCGAACGCCCTCGTCGCCTTCCTGGAGGGCTAGCGGTGTCCGTTCCGGGGACACCTCCGGCCGCACCGGCCCCCGAGGTCCGGCCGCGACCGAGCCGGGAGCTGACCGGGACGGAACTGCTCCGGTGGTACTGGACCCTGGCCGAACTCACCGGGCTGGCCCGTGAGATGGGCCTCCCGGCCGGCGGTGGCAAAGCGGCCCTCACGGACCGCCTCGCCGCCGCCCTCGACGGCCGCCCGCTGCCCCCGCCCCCGGCCCGCCGCCGGGCGGCCGGCGGCACCGCCCAGCTCACGGCACCCGTCGACGGCGACACCGTGATCCCCGAGGGCCAGCGCTGCAGCCAGGTGCTGCGCGCCTGGTTCCGGGCCGAGCTCGGGCCGTCGTTCCACTTCGACGCGTTCATGCGGACGTACATCGCCGAGAACGCGGGCCGCACCCTGGGCGACGCCGCCCGCCACTGGCGGGAGACCCGCACCGAGGCGGCCCGCCCGCAGGAGATCGGCGCCCAGTTCGAACTGAACCGCTTCCTGCGGGACTGGCACGCCGCGCACCCGGCCGGCAGCCGCGCCGAGGCCCTCACGGCCTGGCACGACCACCGTTCACAGCCGCGGAGACGATGAGCCGCGGATCACGAGCTGCTGAGCTGCTGAGCCCGGCGGCTCAGCCGCCGGGACGCGGCAGCACCAGCACCCTGGTGGTGCTGCCGTCCTCCTCCTCCACGTCCCGGACATGGCCGAACCCGAGCCGGTCCAGCAACACCAAGGACCCGTGGTTGGGCTCGGCCACCGTGGCGTACACCTCGGACAGCCCCAGGGTGTCGAAGCCGTAGCCGAGCAGGGCGCGGGCCAGCTCGGTGCCCAGCCCGCTCCCCCACGCCTCCGGCGCCAGCGCGTACACCAGCTCGTACCCGTCGACCTCGTCGGTCCGCTTGATCTCGGCGTGCCCGATCAGCGGACCACCGCCGGCCCGGCGCACCGCCCACACGTCGAACAGCCGCTGCGCGTACACCTTCCCGAAGATCCGGCCGAACAGGGCCCGGTCGTTCTCCTCGGTGTCCGTGCCCTCGCCCATCCACCGGGAGACCAGCGGGTTCTGGAAGAGCGTGACGAACGCGTCCTCGTCCTCGGGCCGGTACGGCTCCAGCAGGAGCCGCTCGGTCCGCAGCTCAGGCGTCACCGCTCGTCGTCCATGCCGGCGAGGACGAGGGCGAGGCGGGCGGTCCCGTCGGGGGTGACCGTCACCGGGACTCCCCAGTCCTGCTGGTGCACGTGGCAGGCCGGGTACTCGTTCTCCGGGTCGTCGTCGCAGGACGCGGCCATCGCCGACACGTGCAGCACGCCCGCCCCGACCCCGTCGGCCAGCACCAGGTCGCGGAACAGGTCGGTGCCGGACCCGGCGCCCTCCGCGAGCAGCTCCGGCGGGGTCGAGGACACCAGCAGCCGGGTCGAGGGCCCGTAGCGGTCGTCGAGCTTCTGCCCGGCCGGGGCGCTGAACACCACGTCCAACCGGAGCGCCCCGCCCGCCACTTCGGTCGCCGCGCGCTGGGTGCGGTGCGCGACGGCCTCGACGCGTACGGCCTCCTCGGGCAGCCGCAGCCGGGTCAGCCGGTGCCGGGCGGATTCCACGACCACGATCTCGTCGCCGTCCAGCACCGCGTCGCTGGGCTCCCGGAGGTCGGTCGCCAGGGTGGAGACCTGTCCGGTCGCCGGGTCGAAGCGCCGCAGCGCGTGGTTGTACGTATCGCAGACCGCGACCGAGCCGTCCGGCAGCACGGTCACCCCGAGCGGGTGCTGGAGCAGCGCCTGACCGGCATCCCCATCGCGGTGCCCGAAGTCGAACAGGCCGGTGCCGACCGCGGTGTGCACGACCCCGTCGGTGTCGATCCAGCGCAGCGCGGAGGTCTCCGAGTCGGCGATCCACAGCCGGTCCCCGGCGGCCGCCAGCCCGGAGGGCTGCGCGAACCAGGCCTCGGCGGCCGGCCCGTCGACCAGGCCCTCGTTGGTCGTCCCGGCCGCGAGCTGTACGGTCCCGGCCTCCGGGTCGTAGGTCCACAGCTGGTGCACGCCCGCCATCGCGATCCACACCTTGCCCTGCCACCAGGCCACGTCCCACGGCGAGGACAGGTCCACCTCCAGGGCGGGCCCCGAGGTCGGCGATCCCTGCCACCACTGCCGCCCGGTCCCGGCGACCCGCTCGACGGCCCCCGTCGCGGGGTCGAACAGGGCCAGCGCGTGGTGGACGGTGTCCGCGACGACCACCTTGCCGCCGGGCAGCAGCGCGAGCCCCTGCGGCTCACGGAACGCCCCGTCCCCGATCCGCCGTACGACGGTCTCCCCGTCGGCCTCCAGCTCCACGAGCTGGTGCCGGGTGGAGTCGCTGACCAGCAGGTTCCCGTTCTCCAGCCGCAGCGCCTTGCCGGGGAACCGCAGGTGCGTGGCCTCCGGCTCGGGCGCCACGTACGGACCGTCGCCGCGCCGCAGCGTCCCCTTGGCCTCGTGCTCGGCCTCCAGCTCCTCGACCAGCCGCGCGATGGCGTGCGCGTGCCCCTCACCGGCGTGCTGCGCGACCACGTACCCCTCGGGGTCGATCACGACGAGCGTGGGCCAGGCCCGCACGGCGTACTGCTTCCACGTCACGAGCTCGGGATCGTCGAGCACCGGGTGGTGCACCTCGTACCGCTCGACGGCGTCGACGACGGCCTGGTGCTCGGCCTCGTGCACGAACTTCGGCGAGTGCACGCCGATGATCACGACGGTGTCGCGGTGCTTCTCCTCCAACTCCCGCAGTTCGTCGAGGACATGCAGGCAGTTGATGCAACAGAACGTCCAAAAATCCAAGATCAATGTGCGACCTCGGAAGTCGGCGAGCTTCAGATCCTTCCCGCCGGTGTTGATCCAGCCTCCCTTGCCGATCAGCTCAGGGGCACGGACACGGGCACGCTTGCGGGGTTCGGGCGCGGGGGTGGGCGCCGGAGCAGCATCGTTCATGCTTCAAGCTTGCCATTGGCCCATGAACACCGGATCACGGCTGTACGACGCCGTTGGCCCGCCGAGCTATGGGATCCGCTCCACCACGGCTACCTCCGAGAATCCAGGCGCTTGCCCAGGGCCTCCCGGGCTTGCTGGACGCTGGACGATGACGTCACGTTCGACTGCTCTGGATCAGACCGGCTGGTAGTCCTCGTGCGGGATAGCCCGTGCCCACACGGCCGTGAACGCAGACGCACACAGTTCCACTACGGCAGGGTCTGTGACCAGCTCCTCGCCAGTCATCTCTCCATTGCCGTCGAAGTGGTTGAAGAGCACGGACGTGCCATCGAAGAGCCACAGGTCGTTGCCGGGCAGTGCCAGGCCGGAAGCCTCCCGGCGGGGCAGCCAGCGCACGCTCTCCCCGGCCTTGATGTTGTGGCCGCTGGTCAGCTCGTACTCGTAGCGCACGTACGGAGAGATCGGCTCGGAGACGATGCGCGCCCGGCGGACATCGACGCCCCGCGCCACGGACCCGGAGACCAGCTCGATCCACCAGGACCAACGTTCCGCCGGGTCGAATCGGCTGCCCGAAGTCCACTCGGCGTAGTCCTGATCCAGCGCGTAGGCGTCCCTCATCTCCAGGTGGTACGCGCTGTGCCTCGCGGCGCGGAACAGGTCCTCAAACGTCGGCTCCGTCGCCACCGTTCACCTCCGGGAAGAACTGCATCATGCGCTTCGGGAACTCGATGACGGTCTCATGGGCGGGGATGTCCAGCTGGGCCAGCCGTTCCGCGTCCGTCACGCGCCACCCTTGCAGGATGTAGTTCCCAGTCTCGTCGTCCAAGTAGACGGTCGGGGAACCGTTGTTGGGGCTCTCCGGATCCTTGCCAAGCCGGTGCAACGTCATGGTGTCCTCCGGTCGCTCTGGTGGCGATCAACATGAACGAGCTTGCTCCGGATCACCCGGGCGTGCCAGCAACTTGCACGAACTTCTACGGGCCGGGGAACGGAAATGCCCCCGTGCCGCCACCCTCGCAAAGGCGGCAGACACGGGGCTCAAGGGTGTTCATCGGACTTCTAGGGGGCCTCTTAAGGAAGTAATGGAATTCGATCGTCATTCCGTCACTTCGTCACCTGCTGCCTTCGCCCCAGCGCTGTCCTTCGTCGCCCAGACGATCCGGCAGCGCTCGTTACCGTCGAACCTGACACCCACCTTCCCGCGCTGGACTTCCACGCGATCGATAGCGAGGCCAAGACGTTCACGCCGTCCGGCTGCATCGTCGGCTTCCCAAGCTTCACGTAGCAGGCCCGCGTCCAGGAGCGGAGAGATGTCCACAGAAGGGGTCGGCATCCGCAGTAGGTCCGCGCGAAGCCCCTCGATCCGGGTACGAAGTCGTCCGGCGAGCCGGTTGTACCGGTCGATCGCGTCTGTGCCGGTGAACTCGCCACGGACGTACCTAGCCTCTTCCAGGTCCGCCAGACGGGCTCCCTCGTCCGCGATCTCCGCCTCGATCGCGTCCCGCTTCGCGAATACCTCCGGGTCCTCCCTCCGTACCCAGCGATCGGCGATCACGGCAAGCAGCGGATCCTGGGGCTCCAGGGACGGCAGGCGGGAGAGGAACGCCCGGGTCACGTAGTCGTCGATGCTCTCCACCCGAGCCGATACGCCGGAGCATCCTCGTCCCATCCGGTGGCTGGAGCACTGGTACGACGTGCCGGCCTTGCTCATCCGGGCCCCGCAGAGCCCGCAGCACGCTATGCCGGTGAGCAGTGACTTGCCCTGCTTGTGGCCGTGCCGCTTTCCTGCCAGAGGAAACGTCCGCGCTTCGAGCTGGCGGAGGATGAGCTCACGCTCCCCGACCGTGATGATCCCCTCGCCGATGCTCACGGTTTCGAGGGTCTCCGGGTCCCGGTAGGAGGAGACCCGGTTCATGTACTTGCGTGTCCCGTCCGGCTGCTCCTCGTACTCGGTCTGCGGCATGAGACCGGCGAAGGCCGGCGAGCGAAGGAGTTGCATGATGCTGGACGGGTTCCACTCGCCTCCACGGGCGGATTCCACCCCGTGCTCGTTCAGCAACCGGGCGATGTGGACGAGGGCCTTCCCGGACAGCGCCTCGTCGGCGATCAGGCGGGCGTAGACGGCGGTCTCGGGGTCGTGGACGAGCTTCTTCGCCTCAGGGTCCACCAGCAGCCCGTAAGGCGGCTGTCCGCCGATCCACTGGCCCCGCTGGCGTAGGTACCGCTTGGCGTTGCCGACGCGCATCCCGAGGTTGCGGGACTCGTTGCGCGCCAGTTCCGCCAGCATCGCGATGGTGACCCGGGCGCTGTCGTTCTTCGTGTCGAGGCCGTCCATGACGGAGACCAGCCGTCCGCCGACTCGGCCTATGTCGTCCAGAGCCTTGCCGACCTCGCCGATGCCCTTGCGGGACAGGCGGTCGAGCTTCCAGACGATCAGAACCCCCACGACGCCGGCCGTGGCTGCTGTGATCGCCGCATCGAACCCCTTGCGGCTGACGTTCTTGTAACCGGAACGTCCACGGTCGATGTGGACCTTGCGGACGGTCAGTCCGTTGCGCTCCGCCCATGCGCGGCAGTCGGCTTCCTGGCGGTCGATCCCAGTCTTGCCCTCCCGGTCCAGGGACAGGCGCAAGTACAGGTCGGCTGTGGTGTGTTGGTGCACATCCTCACGCTAGCGAGGAGTGCGCACTTTGGTTCAGGAAATCCAAAAATCAGCAATGCTGATCTTCCCGCGCAGATCAGCGAGGGTCAGATCCTTGCCTCCGGTGTTCAGCCAGCCACCCTTGCCGATCAGCTCGGGGGCACGGACACGGGCACGTCGGCGGGGCGCGGGCGCGGGGGTGTGCGCCGGGGCGGCATCGTTCATGCTTCACGCTTGCCATCCCGGTCTCCCGGTCTCCCCTGCCCCTCCAGGTCTCCGGCTGCTCCCCGAACGGGTGACCGCTTCCGTCGTCGCAGGACTCCGGAACGCCCGGCGTGGGAGCGTGGGAGCGAGACGGAAGGAGCTGCCTCATGGCCACCGCCGCCGAGCCCGGCAATCACCGCCGCAGAATCGAGCCGAACACGGACGACTACACCGATGGGATCGACCCCGAGCGCGCCCTGAAATACGCCATCCAGCACTTCGCGGGCGACGACCGCACCGAGATCATCGAAGGGGTCATCAGCCGCATGACGCCGACCTGGGATCACGAGCTCGCAGCTCAGGTGGTGCGCAGGCAACTCGCGAACAGAGTTGATGAGCTCCAATGCGTGGAAGGTTCGGGCAACCTGGACCTTCCCAGTTCGTCGAACTGGTATGTCCCGGACATCGCCGTCGTGCCCGAAGAACTGGCTCGTGGCGGAAGTGCCCTTCTCCCTGACCAGACCCTGCTGGTCGTGGAGGTCACGTCCAAGTCGAACGCCGACACCTATCGCATCGTCAAGCGCAAGCGGTACGCCGAGTACGGCGCACCGCTCTATCTGCTCGTCGACCGGATCAGCCGTGAGGTCACCCTGTTCTCGGAGCCCGGACAGCTCGGTTACGAGGGCAAGGACGGGCCGCACCCGTTCGGGACGCCGGTCCGGCTGCCCGAGCCCTTCGACCTCGTGCTCGACACCTCGCAGCTGAAGTGACGCGCCCGGTCAGCCCCTGGCCGGGCGGATGCCCAGCATGCGGTCCTTCAGGGCGGGGAACTGCTCGCGGGTCTCCGCCACCTTCCGCGGGTCGAGGTCCACGGTGAGGACCTGCTCGTCCGGGCCGGCCTCCGCCACGACCTCCCCCCACGGGTCGACGACCAGGCTGTGCCCGGCCTGCCGCACCCCCGCGTGGGTGCCGGCGGTGCCGCAGGCCAGGACGTACGCCTGCTCCTCGACCGCGCGGGCCCGGCTCAGCAGGGTCCAGTGGGCCCGCCGCCGCTCGGGCCAGCCCGCCGAGACCACCAGGGTGGTGGCGCCGGAGTCGATCAGGCCGCGGAAGAGCTCCGGGAAGCGCAGGTCGTAGCAGGTGGCCAGGCCCAGGGTCTGTTCCGGGAGCTCCACCGTGGTCAGCGAGTCGCCCGCCGACATCAGCACGGCCTCGCCCTCGTCGAACCCGAAGCGGTGGATCTTGCGGTAGGTCGCGGCCAGCTCGCCCGCCGGGGAGATCACCAGCGCGGTGTTGTAGAGCCGGCCGTCACCCGCGCGCTCCACGATCGACCCGGCGTGCAGCCATACGCCGGCGTCCCGCGCCGCCCCCGCCAGCTCGGCGTACGTCGGCCCGTCCAGTGGTTCGGCCTCGGTCTCGAACTGTTCGTAGGCGAAGGCGCCGACCGGCCACAGTTCGGGCAGCACGACCAGGTCGGAGTCGCTCTGCTCACGGACCAGTCCGGCGACCCGGTGGCGGCGAGAAACCACCGACTCGGCATCGTCCACAGCGATTTGGATGAGGGAGGCGCGCACGGTACCACCGTCCTGGCGTTCAAGCCGTCAACTCGGGCCTACGATCGTCACACGAAAGCACTGCCGGGGTGCTCCTGGGCAGCGTAGCTTTGGGACACACGTCCGCCCGCAGTCCACAACGCGCCACTGAGCCACTGAACAGCACGCGAGGGGTCCCGTTGACCGTCCATCCGCATCCCAGTCTCCAGCCCTATGCCGACGCGTGGACTCACTCCATCGAGGCGATATCCGAACTGGTCACGCCGTTGACGGAAGGCGAGTGGAACCGGGCCACGCCGTGCCCGGGCTGGTCCGTGCGGGACGTGGTGTCGCACGTCATCGGGATCGAGTGCGAGATGCTCGGCGACCCCCGGCCGATCCACACCCTGCCGCGGGACCTGCGGCACGTGGTGGACGAGTTCAGCCGCTACATGGAGGTGCAGGTCGACGTACGCCGGCACCACACCGCCCCGGAGATGACCTCCGAGCTGGAGTACACGGTCATCCGGCGGTCCCGGCAGCTGCGGAACGAAAAGCGCGATCCGGCCACGATGGTGCGGGGGCCGCTGGGCGACCAGGTGACGCTGGAGCACGCGCTGCGGCTGCGCGCGTTCGACGTGTGGATCCACGAGCAGGACCTGCGGACGGCGCTGGGCGTGCCGGGGAACCTGGACTCGCCGGGTGCGCTGGTGGCGCGCGACATCCTGCTGGCCGGGCTGCCGAAGGTGGTGGCGAAGCGGGCGGGCGCGCCCGCGAACTCGGCGGTGGTGGTGGACGTGCACGGGCCGGGGCCGGAGTTCCTGCGGACGGTCCGGGTCGACGCGGACGGCCGCGGCTCGGTGGACGGGACCCCGTCGCTGGGACCGGCCGTGACACTGGTGCTGGACTGGGAGACCTACGTACGGCTCGCGGCGGGACGCGTCCGCCCGGCCGCGGTCTCCGACCGGGTCAAGGTGGAGGGCGACCGGGACCTGGCCGGGGCCATCCTCGCGAACTTCGCGGTCACGCCGTAGGCAAACCGGTGCGGCCCGGACCGGTCCGGCTCAGGCCGGTGCGCCGTGAACGGCGGTGTCCCGCTGCCGCGCGCGCTCCCGCTCCCGTCGCAGGGCCGCGCCGCGCAGCGACAGGATCCGGGTCACGCCGAAGGCCTGGAGGACGAAAACGGAGCAGAGAGCGGTCCGGTAGTCCTGGCCGGTGGCGTCCAGCAGCACTCCGACGGCCAGCAGGGTGGTCATCGAGGCGATGAACCCGCCCATGTTGGTGATGCCGGACGCGGTGCCCTGCCGCTCGGGCGGGTTCGCCGGCCGCGCGAAGTCGAAGCCGATCATCGAGGCGGGGCCACAGGTGCCCAGCACCACGCACAGCACCACGAGCAGCCACATCGGGGCCCGGCCGCCCGGATGGAGGATCACCGCGGCCCACAGCACGGAGGTGGTGGCGACGGTGCCCAGTGCGAGGGGGATCCGGGACGCGGCCCGGCGGGCCACGATCTGGCCGTAGACCAGGCCCCAGGCCATGTTCGAGGCGACGATCAGGGTGAGCAGGCCGCCCGCCGCGGACCGGGACAGCCCCTGCGCCTCGACCAGGTACGGCATGCCCCAGAGCAGCAGGAAGACCATCGCGGGGAACTGGGTGGTGAAGTGCACCCACAGGCCGATCCTGGTGCCGGGTTCCCGCCAGGACTCGGCGATCTGGTTCCGGACGAAGGCACGGCCGCCGCCCGTCGGACCGTCGGCGGCCGGCGCGGGAGCCGTCCCCTGCCCGTCGGGGTTGTCCCGCAGGAACAGCAGCACCGGGACCAGCACCACCAGGCCCGCCACCGCGCTGCCCGCGAAGGCCGGCACCCAGCCGAACCCGTGCAGCACCGGTGCCAGGACCAGCGTGGAGACCAGGTTGCCCGCCATGCCGACCAGTCCGGCCAGCTGGGCCATCAGCGGGCCGCGCCGGGCGGGGAACCACCGGGTGCCGAGCCGGAGCACGGAGATGAAGGTCATCGCGTCACCGCAGCCGAGCAGGGCGCGCGCCGCGAGTGCCATCCCGTACGAGGGCGAGAGCGCGAAGCCGACCTGGCCCGCGGTGAAGAGGACCACGCCGAGGGTGAGGACCCGCTTGGTGCCGAGGCGGTCGACCATCAGCCCGACGGGTATCTGCATGCCGGCGTAGACGAGCAGCTGGAGCAGCGAGAAGGTGGCCAGCGCCGAGGCGTTGACCTGGAAGCGGTCGGCGGCGTCCAGGCCGGCCACGCCCAGGCTGGTGCGGAAGATGACGGCCACGAAGTAGACGGCGACGGCGATGGACCAGACGAACACGGCCTGGCGCCCGCCGGGCGGCTCGGGAGGAGCCGCCGGACGGCCCGCCGACCCGCTCGCGGAGGAGCCGCTCGCGGAGGAGCCGCTCACGGAGGAACCGCTCGCTGAGGACCCGCTCATGGCGGAGCCGCCCACCGGGGACCCGCTCATGGAGGGGCCGCCCACGGAGGACCCGCCCACGGAGGACCCGCTCACCGTTCCGCCCCGCGGACCAGCGCCTCGACCCGCCCGATGTGCCCGCGCACCGAGGCCGCCGCGGCCTCCCGGTCCCCGGCGCGCAGCGCGTCGAGGATCTCCGTGTGTTCGGCCAGGGTCCGGGCGATCCGCTCGGGGTGTGCGTGCAGCACTGCCGCGCCCATCCGCAGCTGGCGGTCGCGCAGCTGGTCGTAGAGGCGGGACAGGATGTGGTTCCCGGCGTGCCGGACGATCTCGGCGTGGAAGCAGCGGTCCGCGACGGACATCGCGGCGAGGTCGCCGCTCTCCGCGCACCGCCGCTGTTCGGCGAGCAGCTCCGCCAGCCGGTCGAGCAGCGCGGGCGGCGCGGGCACGGCCCGCCGGACCGTGAACTCCTCCACCAGCAGCCGGGTCTCGACCACGTCCGCGATCTCCTGCGCGGACACGGCGAGCACCAGGGCGCCCTTCTTCGGGTAGAGCTTGATCAGTCCCTCGGTCTCCAGGCGCAGCAGCGCCTCGCGCACCGGGGTGCGGGACACCCCGACGGCCTCGGCCAGCTCGCCCTCGGTGAGCAGGGTGCCGCCTTCGTAGCGCCGGTCGAGCACGCCCTGCTTGACGTGCCGGTAGACGCGGTCGGTGGCGGGCGGCTGCTTCGCGGCGGCGGCTGTGGGCGGCGCCGCGGCGACGGCGGAGGCGGGAGACGCCGGGAACGCGGAGGACATGGACGCAGCATAGATACAACAGAGGTGCAAGCAGGGCGGTGTCCGCGATGTGGACCGCCGGGGCGGGAGGAGTCCCCGCGCGGCCCGCTGCATCGAATGATGTACGCCGCTTTCGTCCGGCCGCAGGACGAGGGGCGCCCGCCCCGCCGGGACCCTTGAGACATGGCTGACACCCCTTCCGGCACCGCGCCGGACCCCGCATCGGTCGACGCTTCGGTCGACGCTTCGGTCGACGCTTCGGTCGACGCTTCGGTCGACGCTTCGGTCGACGCTTCGGTCGACGCATCGGTCAACGCTTCGGCCACCACGGCACCCCTCGCGTCCGGGCCCGTGCCCAGCCCCGTGTCCGGACCCGCATCCGGGCCCGCCTCCGGCCGCCGCATCCCGCTGCTCGACGTCCTGCGCGGGGCGGCCATCCTCGGCACCCTGATGACCAACGTCTGGATCTTCGCCGCACCCGGCTCGGAGTGGGGCGTCCTTCAGGGCGGCCTCGACATGCCGGCCGAGGTCGACGCCGAGTTCGTCTTCCGCTTCCTCGCCGACGGCAAGTTCCTCGCCCTGCTCACGGTCCTGTTCGGGGTCGGGCTGGCCATCCAGTACGACTCGGCCGGCCGCCGGGGCCTGCCCTGGCCCGGCTCCTACCGGAAGCGCGCCGCCTTCCTCTTCCTCGAGGGCACCGTCCACTTCCTGCTGGTCTTCGCCTGGGACGTGCTGATGGGGTACGCCGTAGCCGCCCTGGTCGCGGCCCGGCTGCTGGCCCGCTCCGAGCGAGCCCGCCGCATCACCCTGTGGACCGCGGTCGGCCTGCACCTGGCTCTGATCGGCTTGGTCACCCTCGCCCTGGCCGCCGCCTCGGACGACCCTCCGGGCGTCTCCGACCGTGCCGTCGAGCTCTACGCCCACGGCAGCTGGGCCGAGCAGATCGCCTTCCGCGCCGAGAACGCCCTCGCGCTCCGCATGGAGCCGGTCTTCTCCTTCGGACTGCTGCTGTTCCTCTTCCTGCTCGGCGTACGACTGCACCGCGCCGGCGCCTTCGCCGACAGCCCGGCCGGCCGCCGGATCCGCACCCGGCTCGCCGTGGTCGGCCTCGGCGTCGGCCTGCCGCTGAACCTGGCCGTCGCGCTCGCCGGCCCCGACTTCTTCCTGCTGGGCCGCTACGCAGCCGCCCCGCTGGTCGCACTCGGCTACATCGGCCTGATCGGCTGCGCCCTGGACCGCGTCCGGGTGCCGGCCGTGTTCACCACCTCCCTGTCCTCGGTCGGCCGCACCGCCCTGTCCTGCTACGTCCTGCAGAACCTCCTCTGCATGCTGGCCTGCTACGGACTCGGCCTGGGCCTGGCCGCCCGCTTCGGCCCCGACGCCGGCCCCTGGTGGGTGATGGGCCTGTGGGCGGCGGTCTGCGCGGTGCTCATCACCGGCTCCCGGCTCTGGCTCCGCCACTTCACCCGCGGCCCGCTGGAATCCATACAACACCGGGCACTTCGGGCAGGTTCCTGACGGCCACCGAATCCGTCGGGCCATCCGACGGAAAAGATGTCCTGATCCCGTACATCCATTCGCGTCCCTCGTGCGTCTCAGGTCGGGGCCCGCTTTACCCATGGGCCCGGACTTGATAGCTCCTCCTACCCGAACTCGGGGGACCCCTCTTGAAATTCGGCTTCTCGCGCACCCGTCGGGCCCTGCTGGTGGGCGCTGCCACGGGCACGCTGCTGACCGCCTCGCCGCTGGTCAGCGCCGCCGGTGCGGCCACGGCCCCGGCCCCGGCCCCGACGGTCACCGCCAAGGGCGCGTTCATGCTGGACGGCGCCACGGGCGCCACGAAGTACTCCAAGGCCGCGGACACCAAGCGTCCGATGGCCAGCACCACCAAGATCATGACGGCGTACGTCGTGCTGACCACGCCGGGCCTCGACCTGAACCGCCGGGTCACGGTCCAGCAGGCGCACAAGGACTACGTCGTCAAGAACCCCTACAGCAGCGCCAACCTGCGCGTCGGCGACAAGGTGCGCGTCGGCGACCTGCTGGACGCCACGCTCGCCCCCTCCGGCTGCGACGCCGCCTACGCCCTCGCCGACACCTTCGGCAAGGGCACGACGCGGGCCGACCGCACCAAGAACTTCATCGCCCAGATGAACACCAAGGCGAAGGCCCTCGGCCTGGTGAACACCAAGTTCGACTCGTTCGACGGCAACTCGCCCAACAACAGCGCGAACAACTACACCACCCCGCGCGAGCTGGCGAAGCTGGCCCGCGAGGCGATGAAGAACAGCACGTTCAAGGCAATCGTGCAGTCCACCGGCGTCAGCGGCACGGCCATCGACCCGGCGGGCAAGCCGTACAACTACGCCTGGACCAACAGCAACCGCCTGCTCGGTGCCTACCCCGGCGCCAACGGCATCAAGACCGGCACCACCACCCCGGCCGGCCCGTGCCTGGTCTTCTCGGCCACCCGGGACGGCAAGTCCGTCATCGGTGTGGTGCTGGGCGCCAGCACGATCGACACCCGGTACGCCGACGCCAAGAAGATGCTCGACTACACCCTCGGCCCGGTGAAGACCGGTATGCGCTCGGGTGAGTTCAAGCTCCGCGAGCTGCCGGCGGGCGCGAACCAGGACTGATCACACAGGTGATCACGCAGGGGATCACACGGGTGGACCCGTAGCCGATGGCTCGGGCGATCACCCAGGTGGTCACCCGGCGGCACGAGGGGGCGGTCAGGCGATGACCGCCCCCTCGTGCCATCCCTCCCCGTCCCGCCCGTCCGCGTCCGGGTCCCGCCACCAGTGCTGCAGCCGCCCGTCCGCGCGCAGCACGAACACCTCCAGCCGGAACCCGAGGCTGCCCTGCAGCATGGCGGTCACGGCCACCGCGTCCCGCCCGAACACGGCACTCCGTTGCCAGGCCGAACCGCGCGCGTTCCCTTGCCACCAGTGCTCGACCCGGCCCCCGGCCCCGACCACGCACAGCTCGTAGTTCCCGGCCGTGTCCTCGTCCCGGGCGTCGTACTGCGACTCGATCAGGCAGGGCGCGGAGCCGATCCCGCTGCCGAAGATCTCCCCCGGCCGCCACACGAAGCCGGCCGCGTCGTCCCGCCACCACCGCTGCATCCGGCCGTCCGTGCGGGTGGCCACCAGATCCAGGCGGCGGGCCCGGGTCTGCACCAGGGCGGGCCCGTAGTGGGCGATGCGGGAGGCGAAGCAGCCGCCGTCGTTCCAGGTCCATGGCGAGCCGTTGATCCGCCACCAGTGCCGCAGCCGCCCGTCGGCGGTCCGCACCACCACCTCGAAGTTCCCCGGCTGCCCGTAGTCGCTCTGGATGAAGGCGGGCGTGGACCCGGGAGCCGCGTCCCCCTCGGCCCCGAACAGGCCGCCGTCCCGCCAGGTCCGAGCGGACTGCTCGTAGTACCAGTGCCGGAGCCGCCCGCCCGGGGTGACGTGCAGGGACTCCATGTTCCGGTTGTACGTGGTCCCGGTGAAGGCGGGCTGCCCGGACGCGTCCCCGCCGAAGGCCGGCCGCCCGGCCCGGTGCCAGCGGAACGGCGCCTCGCCCGCCCGCCACCAGTGCCGCAGCCGGCCGTCGCCGCCCGCGGCCAGCAGCTCCACGTTGCGGTGGGCGGGACCGTTGCCGCTCTCGTACGCGTTCCCGGTGTGCAGCCGCCGCTTGCTCCACGGGTCGATGTTCGTCCCGTGCAGGCCGCACTTGGCCCAGTGGTCGACGCGGGCCTCGCCGTAGCCGATGCGTCCGTAGCCGCCGACGTGGTGGCCGGTCCCCCAGGAGTTCTTGAACAGCCAGCAGCCCGCCGCGTCGTCGTAGCCGACGACGAGCACGCAGTGGCCGCCCACCCTCCGGTCGGTGGTCGGGTGGTAGACGCCCGCGCCGAGCCCGAAGAAGTCCTCGTACACGTCGAAGCAGGCGGTCAGCGGCCCCACCGTGTCCAGCCAGACCTTCTGCTGTTCCACGTCCCCGAGCCGTACGTAGCCGCGGATCCGGACGGTCCGCCCGGACCGGTCCCAGCTGGGGGTGTTCGCGGCCCGCCAGGCCTCGCGCCGCCCGGCGGGCAGCCCGGGAGGGGGTACGGAGTACGGATGGCAGTCGGGGTCGGCGATCCCGCCGTTGTCACGGATCCAGTCGAGGGCGGCCTCCGGCGTGCCGAGCCGGCCGCAGGCGGCCCGCAGCCCGTCGTGGACGTCCCCCTCGGACCGCGGCGCCCACACGTCGTGCTCGATCCGCGCCATCGACTCGACCAGCCCGGCGGCGGCGAAGGCCCAGCTCGCGCTGCACGGGTTCTGGTCCCGGACCGCCGTGATCCAGGGCCAGCCCCAGCGGTTGCGCCAGTCCACGGCGGCCGGCCGGGACGAGGCGGCCCGGCGCCGCCGCAGGTGCGGGTTGCCGCTGTCCGGGAGCCGCGCGATCAGCTCCCGTACGTCGACGTGGCCCACCTCCGCGGCGGTGGTCAGCGGGCTGCCGGACAGGTCGAGCCCGAGCGCGGCACGCGGCACGGGCTCGTCCTCCCCGAGCCGCTCGATCACCGACCAGCGCGCGGCCTGCTTGTCGAGCCGGGCCCGCAGCTCCCCGGCGAGCAGCACCCCTTCATCCTCGTGTCCCCCTGCCCCCGGCATGTCGGCTCCCCCCTGAACCGTTACGGATGCGGAGCCGTGAGCGTCCATCCGCCCGAACCGTCCGTCAAGGGGGTCAACCGGCCGCGACGGGCCCCGGCCCCCGCGGGACTACGGGCCGAGCAGTTCCAGGATCTGCCCCACGGCGTGTCCGTCATCCCCCTGTGTCTCGACCCCCGAGCCACCCAGTGGTCCACGTCACACTGAGGGACGATCCCGGCCCATCGGCAGTTCCCCGAGCGACGGACCGCATCCCGCCTGGCCCACGGACAAGCTGAACGCGCTGCGCCCGTGGCACACGGACGAGCCCGGCTAGGACCCTCCGTTGGAGTGCCGTCATGTCGCGGTCCGGCGTGGCGGCAGCGCGCAGGTGCAGCGGCTCGGTAAGCACGTGGTGCGGCAGCGCTGTCGTGCAGTGCCGGGATCAGGGGTCGGCGGTGAGCAGCGTGGGGCAGGAGGAGCCGGCTTCGCGTGCCAAGTGGTTCGGCGCCGTGCATCTGTGGATCACGACGCTTACGGGCGTGGCCGCCCTGGGCATCTCGTTGTACAACTTCGCCGTACTCCAGGGAACTCCGAAGGTCGACGTTGCGCTTCCGCGTCTCGTGAGGATCGAGCCGCGTGCGCCGGGCAACGCCGTCCACTTCTTCCTGCAGCCGACGCTGTCGATCCGCCGCAAGACCGAAAGCGTCGAGGTCATCACCGACGCTCAGCTGAAACTGCTGCCGAACGATGCCACCACCCCTCGACCCGGGTTCTTCTGGCTCGATTTCGGCCGTTACGTCTACGATCACGAAACCAACGGCGACCACTGGGAAAAGAGCAGTGATCCCACCCCGATCCTCGTCAGCCAGGAAGAGCCCAGCCTCTCCACGTTCAACTTCCGTGCGAACGATTGGGATTTTCGTGCCGGCCGCTACGAGGGTTCGCTGATGCTGCACCGGTCCGGTGGCGATCCCATGGAGGCAAGGTTCTGCCTTCTCGTCGACGCCGCGGATCTGAAAGTGTTCGAAGCGGCTCCGGAGCGTAAGACGTTCATGTTCCGCAACGACATCCCCGACGGCTCTGAGGCCACCCGGACAACCGGCTGTTACACCGCTGCCCTGTGACGCCGTCGGGGCCCGCGCGGGCGGTCTACCCGCCGATCGCGCGCAGCGCCACACCGGCCATGGCCACGAGGCAGGCGATGCCGCCGGCGGCGAAGACCAGCCCGAAGCCGACGCTCCAGACCGCCCGCGACGGCGAGTCGAGGACGGTCACGAAGTTCGGCCTCCGCGGGTTGTAGGCGACCCGTACGGCCGAGCCGCCGGGCTTGGCGTAGACGGGCCGGGTCCTTCCGCTGGTGTCCGTGTACGCGTAGGTCTCCCGGCCGTCGAGGACGATCCTCCTCGCTTCGACGGTGATGCCGTAGCGGGGGAGGTACCAGCGCTCGAAGGCCAGATACAACCCTCCGGCGCCGAACGCGGTCGCCCCCGCGCCCATGGCGCCGAGCACCAGGGTCCCGAACGCGGAAGGCACGTTCCCCCAGATGCCGACGGCCACGGAAAGGAGGACGAGCACCACAACGACGACAAGTGCCGATCGCTTGAAGAGCATCAGCACCTTGTCCCCCTCCTCGTCCTCGCCCTCGGGGGCGGTCCGGGTGAGGGTGACGAGCGTGGAGCCGTCGACCGCCTCCTCCCCGTCCGGAGGTGGTGGTCCGGGCCCCCGAACGCGATCTGGAGATCGAGTCCATACAGCTGCGGCTCGCCGTCAACGTCTCTCCGGCGCACAAGGGCGACGGGTACGACGAGGACGACGGCGACCTCATCAGCTACCCCGGCGCGAGCGGCTGGTTCAAGCTCGCGAAGGGCGAGGAGCAGCGGGTTCCGATCAGGCACCGGTTGCTCTGGGAGACCCCGCTGACCGAGCTGCGGGGGGAGCAGCTCGGTGTGTCCATGGGTGTGCGCACCGAGGTCGAGGCGGTCGGCGTCAAAGCGGGGACCGACTTCGACCCGGTACGGGTCGGACCGCTTCCGCTGCACGAGGCGGTCCTCGACGCCTTCGCGGCGGAGGGCTACGGCTGCCAGGGCGCGCGCGTCTACTACACCCCGATCGACGACGTCGAGAGCCGTCTCTACATGTGGCAGGGCTTCCGGCTCACCACCCCGCAGCAGGCCGGCGACCGTCCGCAGGAGCTGGAACTGTCCTTCCACACCAACGCGGTCGGCAGCGAGATCTTCCTGCGCCGGTACGGGCAGGGCAAGTACTGGAAGGACAAGCCCCCGGCCCTGCGCGACGTGGCCGCGCACCACGAGGTGGGCGCACGGGACTTCGGCACGGACGTCCGGCGCTGGCTGGACGAGGTGGGCACCCTGCAGGACGACAAGCGCTGACCTGACGGCGCTCAGTCACGCTGGAAGCGCCTCCGACCGGTCCTCGCCGATCAGAGCCGCTTCCCGGCGCTGCCGGTCACCTACTGGACGGCCCCGTCCCGGATCGCGCCCAGGGCCTCCCGCCAGGCCACCGGCCCGACTCGAACCACGGGGCCGTGCGGCCGCTTGCTGTCGCGGACGGCGACGGTGCCCATGACGTTGGTGGCGACCTCGACGCAGTCCGAGTCAATCGTGTTGTTGCTGTAGCTCGACTTCACGAACTGAAACTGGGTCATCCCTGCATACCCTTACTGATGGCTTCGATCAGACTCACGGAGTCACGCGGCGCGAGACTCAGGCGCGACACCCGGTCGAACGAACGCGCATACTCCTCGTTTCCTTCCGCCCCCTCCACCCACACAGTAGACGCGATGCCCTCCGAATAGCCGACGTCGAGTGCCCCGGGTTCTGCGAACGAAACGATGTTGAATGCCCCAGCCACGCCGTGGTTGGCGCCGACTCGGAACGGCAGTACCTGAACATGGACGTTGGGCAGTTCGGTGATCTCCACGAGGTGGTCGAGCTGACTGCGCATGACGTCACGGCCGCCAATCTCCTGACGAAGGGCCGCTTCCCAGATCACGGCGTGGAACTCAAGCGGCCTGTCGCCCCATAGCCGCGCCTGCCGCTTCATCCGGCTGGATACGAGGTCCTCGATCTCGTCGGGGTGTGTCCACGAGTCGGAGCTGACACCCAGGGCCCGGACGTAGTCGGCGGTCTGAAGGAGCCCAGGGACAAGCGCAAGCTGCCATGTGCGGATCTTCGTGGCGACGTCCTCCATGGCCACGTACTCGGCCAACCCACCCATTCTTGGGACTTGTTGCCACCAACCCTTGGCCTTCCGACGTTCACGGTCCAACCGGGCCAGGTCGAGGAGACCCGTCACCGACGCGGCGTCGGTCACGCCGTAGAACTCGCACAGCACCCGGATGTCCGGATCCCGCATCGGGACCCAGCCGCTCTCCATCTTGGCAACCTTGGTCGTGGTGGCACTGATCGCATGCGCCGCCTGTGTCTGCGTCTTGCCGACGGCCAGGCGCAGCTTCTGAAGTTCACCACCCAGCCTGCGGCCGAGCACGGTCGATGTCCGGTTGCCCTGATCGGTTCGCCTCACCCGGCCAGTCTCCCGCTCTTCGCCAGGGGAGTCGACACCCCGCTCACCCACACGGGGACAATTTCTCCCGAAGCACTTGCCCCGAAATCTCAGGCACCTCTACCGTCGGTGACGAACCGCCCACCCAAACAGACCAGTTGGCGGAAGTGCACCGGCATGCCCCCGCATGCAACGGCAAAGCCACCGCCCCACCCGGAGGTGCATCGCACATGAGCAACCCACCGCCTCAGCCTCAGCCCGCCACCAGCCGGCAGGACGTGCGGAACTACCCGCCCCGCCAGGAATCGGTGCCCGCGGCCAGGCGGCGTGCCGCATGGCTGGCCGTGGCCTGGGGGCAGCCCCAACTCGCGGCGGACATCGCGCTGCTGACCAGCGAGCTCACCACCAACGCGCTCATGCACGGTTCCGTGGAGGACCGCTACCTCCGGGTCGAGGTGAGCCTCCGCGGAGCATCGCTCCGTGTCGCGGTCAGCGATCCGAAAGGCGAGCGGCGGCCCGAGCCGCGCACACCGCACCCCTGCGAACAGTTCGGCCGCGGCCTCCAGATCGTCGGCGCGACAGCACGCCGCTGGGGCGTCGACGAGCGCTGCATCGGCAAGACCGTATGGGCGGAGCTCGGCATCGGGCCTGGTTAGGGTGCACACATGACGTCGTGGAGTGCGCCCAGTGCCATCGAGGAAGAACTGTACGAAGCCAAGCTGAAGGGCGACTGGCCGCGGTACTTCGACGTACTGGCCCGCCACGAACTGTTCATCGCCGCACCCCGCGCGCACGTGGACGCCGAGCCCGACGCCGTCCGCTTCTACCCCGAGAACGACCAGCAGCTCCACGTCTGGACCGAGGGCGCCCTGCCCTCCCCCACCGAGGACACCGTCTTCCACTCGGAGGACTTCGGCTGGTACGCCGCCGTCTGGGACGACCAGGAGGACCCGCCGTACCTCACCGTGAACCCCGGCACCCCCTGCGAGGCCAACCTCCCCGCCGCCGACCGCGACCGCTGGACCCGGCACGCCGAGCGCGCCGCCACCCGCGGCCTCGACCAGGGCCGCGTACAGACCCTGCGGCATCCCGAACCACTGCCCGCCCCCGTCGCTTTCGGGCTCGCCGCCGGCGCCCACCTCTCCGTCCGGAACGGCCAGTTCTGGAACGCCCTCGGCTACCAGGGCCAGGGCTACCTCCTCGAAAAACAGAAGCTCGCCGACTACTGGGGCGTCACCGGCCGCGAGGAATGGCTCGACGTCACCGAGCGCCTGCTCGCCGCCGAAGTCAGCACCCCCGTCTGGGAGATGCCCCTGCACGTCCGCAAGGTGCTCGCCGAGCACCACGGCTCGATGCCGTCCATCGAGGAATGGCGGGACGAGGTCGCGCACGCGGTGCGGCGCAGCGTCTCCCGTACCGGCTCCGTCCGCACGGAGGCCGAGCTGGACCACCTGATCGGCGAGGTCCAGCAGCTCGTCGGCCGGATCCTCCGCTACGAGCAGCGCTTCCGCGCCGACGGCCTGCTCGGCGAGGACGCGTACATCCGTTCCGTGCTCGCCTGGGACTACGGCCGGGCCTCCCAGATGGCCCGCTGGGGCCTCGGCGCCCGCTTCGGCACGATCGACGAGACCGAGCGGGCCGTCGTACGGGCCGGCGAGGCGTGCAAGGAGACGTACAGGTCCTGGGAGGACCTCTCGGCCGGCTTCGTCCTCGGCCGCTGCCTGCACTTCGACGAGGAGGAGTTCGGGGAGTGGTACCAGGAGATGGTCACCGCGCACCGCGAACTGATGACCGACCCCGAAAGCCCTTGGCTGACCATCGACTTCGCGTAGTCGGCGCGGACTGGCCCGTTCACCGTCGACGCGCCCCGGGTGCCGATCTATGGTCGCGGACATGACGACCACCGTTGCCCTGAACGACGCCGTACGCCGGCTTCTGGACGCCCCGCACCCGGCCGTCCTGTCCACCCTCAACCCCGACGGGAGCCCCCAGACCTCGGTGGTCTGGGTCTCCCGTGACGGCACGGACCTGCTGATCTCCACCGAGCAGGGGCGCCGCAAGGAGCGGAACATCGTCCGCGACCCGCGCGTCAGCCTGACCGTCTTCGACCTGAACAACCCCTTCCTCTACGTCGAGATCCGCGGCGAGGCGACCGTCACGGAGGACACCGGCCGGGCCGTGGCCGTCCGCATCGCCGAGGAGTACCTCGGGCCGGGCGGGGGCAAGGAGTACGCGGAGGCGCCGGCGGAGGAGCTCCGGGTGGTCGTACGGATCACCCCGCGCCGGGTGCTGGGCAACGCGGCGCGCGCCTAGGGACCGTTCGGGCGGAGGGTGGTGGGGTCATGCCGGCCGGAGACGGAACACGATCCGCTGCGGTACGCCTCCCGCCCCGCTGGTTCATCCGCCTCGCCTGGTCCGTGCACCGGAGCGCCTACCGGGCGTCCGGCGGCCGGCTCGGGCTGTGGCGGCCGGGCCGGAAGGGCTGGGGCACGCTCCGCCTGCGCCGGGGCGAGATCGACAAGGACCCGGACGCGTACGCCGCCCTGCGCCCCGCCGAGACGGCGGTGGTGATCCTGGAACCGGCCCTGCCCCAATCGGCCGCAGACCATCGGGACGACCGGTCAGGCCAGTGACCGGCTCAGCCCCGCCAGCAGCAGCCGGGCTGCCGGGGAACGCTGGTCGGAGCGGATGGCCAGGCCGAGGCAGGCGTGCGTGGCGGCGTCGGTGACCGGGACCGTCCGCAAGCCCTCCACCCCACCCGCCGACGACGGGCTCAGGACGGCGACCCCGGCCCCGCGCCGCACCAGGCCGAGCAGGGTGAGCGGGGCACTGGCGTCGATGTCCACACGCGGTTCGATCCCCACCCGGAGGCAGGACCGCTCGTAGGCGGCCCGGATGCCGGTGCCGTGCGGCAGGCAGAGGATCCGCCCCGCCTCGGCCTCTACGTCGGCCAGCCGCACCGAGGCCCGGTCCAGACGGTGCGCTTCGGGCACGGCGAGGGCGATCGGTTCGTCGACGACGACGGTGACGTCCAGCTCGGGCTCGGCCTGCCGGCTGTCCCCGTCATGTCCCGGGAAGGCGAACAGCGCGAGGTCGACCGAACGCGCCAGCACCTGTGCCCGCAACGCCTGCGAGTCGTCCTCGTGCAGGCTCAGTACCACGCCCGGATGGCTGCGCCCGAAGTCGGCCACGGCATCCAGGAATCCCGGAATGGCACAGCCCCTGATCATGCCCAGCCGTACCCGGCCGCGGACGGCCTGGGCGAACTCCGCGGCCGTGTACTCGATGCCCGCGAGTGCTTCCAGCGCCTCCCGGGCGAGCGGCAGCACCGCCTCCCCCGCCGCCGTCAGGCGCACGCGCCGCCCCGAGCGCTCCAGCAGCTGCTGCCCCAGCTCCCTTTCCAGCTTGGCCACTTGGGTGGACACACCGGATTGGCTGACGTGCAGCCGGGCCGCCGCCGCCGTGAACGTCCCCTCGTCCACCACCGCCGCGAGATACCGCAGCTGATGCATTTCCATAACCAAGAATGATATCTCTCATCCAATCCATCTGTTGGACGGATGGAAAGGCCGGGGCGACGATGAACACATGAAGACGACGACGATGACTCCGGCAGAGATCTCCGAGAAGTACTTCACCGCCTGGCAGACCGGCGACTTCGACACCCTGCGCGGCCTCCTCGCCGACGACGTCGACTTCGTCGGCGCGCTCGGCACCGCCTCCGGCGCCGAGGAGTGCCTGGCCGGACTGCGCGGCATGGCGCAGATCCTGGAGAAGATCGAGGTCCACTCCCGAGTGGCGGACGACACCGACGTGATCACCTGGTTCGACCTGCACACCGCTGGCGCACCCCCGGCCCCCACCGCGAACTGGACCCACGTGGAGAACGGCAAGATCACCCGCATCCGAGTCACCTTCGACCCCCGCGGCATCCTGGCCACGCTCAATCGCTGACGGGTCGGCTGGGCCCTTTCCGTTCAGCTCTGGACTCTGCAACTCTGCTGCGGGCGCCGACGGCGATCGACGGCCTGGATCACACGAGGAAGGGCGACAGTGCGCACCGTGCCCTGGTTGCACGTGGTCCCGGAGCGGGGTGCCCTGCCTGTCGATCTGCTGCTTGCCGTGACCGGGAGGACGTACGTGGCGCGCCTCGACGGCCGGGAGATGCGTGACACGGACGCCGTCTTCCGGCAGTAGAGACGCCCTTGTCGTGAGGGCCCGGCTTCGCCTCGCGGCCCAGGGGAAGATACCGGCGACCTGAGGTCCGGTCAGGTGGATGGCCGCGGTCTTCTCCGGGGATCACCGTCGAATGCCTCGCTCGCTGAGGTGGTCGCGAATGGTTCAAGCGCCCAGCACGCGTATCACCCACGTCCCGGGACAACGCACCTAGGGCAGCTCCACCCGGATCCGGAGCCAGGTGTCCACGGCCGCACCCAGCGGATCGCCCTCCGCGAGGTGCGGCCGGGCCGCCTCCAGCGCACCCAGCAGCCCTTTGACCCGCCTCAGGTGGACGATCCGTTCCCGGTCCAGGTCCCGCCAGACCCGTCCGGCCCGTACGGCCTCCTCGGGACCCACGTCCACCCGCTCCAGCACGGCCCGGCACAGGGCGGCGGGATCCCGCAGCCGGTCCGGCTCGCCGAACTCGGGCCCGAGGTGCCGGATGAGATACGCCCGCACCATCGCGGCACTGTGCGCGGCACCCAGCGGATGCCCGCCGATCCCCTCGATCGCCGCGAGCGACACCCGCCCCCACCGGACCCGCTCACCAGCGCCCAGCCGTTCGTCCTGCATGCGGTTGACGCTCAGCACCCGCAGCATGTGCAGATCCTGCTCCTCGGCCGGCGGCACGCCGGTCCCCAGCCAGAACTCGGCGTCCGCGAGCTCCAGCTCGGGCACCGGCACCGACCTGATCAGCTGCCCCCTGCCGAGCAGCGCCACCACGGGCCCGGTCAGCCACACCTTCGCGGAATGCCCGGCCACGACGTACGGGCACGCCTTCCCCCACCGCTCGGCCCGCCGCAGCACGATCCGCGACTCCCCGGCGGCGTAGAGCTGCCCGACCCGCGCCACCCCGCCCACGCACCGCACGACACACACGCCACCGTCGCGGTCGGCCTCCTCGACGGAGTACACCTGCACCTCGGTGATCGGCATCCCCGGCCCCCTTCTCCGGTCGGCAGCCTAGACGTTCCGCCGGCCCCGCCCAGGCCCGTACGGCAACGTCCCCGCGCCGGATCACCTGAGTACGACGAGGGGGCGAACTGAGCACGCGCGCCCATGCGCCAGCGCCCTCCCGGCGACCAGGATCGTGCCCGTCCCCGCAACAGGCCACGAAGGGAACGACGGACGATGAACCCGACCGCCTACGCGCAGCTGTACGGCCCGCCGCAGCCGGCTCGGCCCGCCCGCCCGAGCCACCCGGCCGTCATCGCGCTCGCGGGCCTGCTGTGGGCGGTCACCTTCGCGTCCCTCTCCTGGCTGGCCGTCCTCCTGGGCATCGTGGCCGTCTGGAGCGCCGCGGCCGGAACCCCCATCGCCGACCTGCTCCTCCAGCCCACCCTGATCGTCCTGGGATCCGCGGCCGCCCTCACCGCCCTGGCCTTCGCCCCCGGCATCCGCCGCCTGTCCGTCCCGGCCCGCCTGCTCCTGCTGGGCGCCCTGGCCTGCCCGGCCCCCACGGCCCTGGCGATCTGGACCTGGTTCCACACGGGCTGACCGTCTTCACCCCACGGCGCGCCAGAAGTCGTCGACCACCGCAGCGAGCTGCTCGTCGGTGGTGTCGCCGTCCTCACGGAACGAAGGATCGATGGGGTAGTCGTCCAGGGTGTAGAACACCTGATCGAGGGCTCGGGCGATCCGCTCACCGACCCGCTCCCCGGCGGCCAGTGCCTCGCGGCGGGCCTGGAACCAGCCCCGTGCGAACTCCCAGGGCGGAATCTCCCGGGCCGAGAACCGGCGCATGAGCGCCAACTGCCGCCCGGTCGCCGACCCGGCCGGCACGTCCACCACGGCCTTCCACATCCGCGTCCTCACCGACGGAACTCCCTCAGCATCTGCAAGGCCTTCAGACACTCAAGCCGTACGGCATCGCCCTCAGCCATGGCCACGGACCAGACACCGGCCATCCGCTCGACGGCCTCCAGCACGGCCCCGTGCAGGACCTCTCGGCTGACGATGCCCACCGGCCCGTCGGGCCCGGTGATGCGGACCCCGTGCAGGACGGCCCGGAACTCCAGCCGGAACGAACCCTCGGACCCCGCGAACGACACGTACCCCGTCCGCCGACGCAGCAACGGCAGCAGCCGGTCGACGAGCTCCGGTACGGACAGGTGGATCATCATCCCCTGATCGGGGCGCCGCCCGGAGGAATCCGCGGTCCCGAACCTCCCCACCCACCGCATGTCCCCGATATCGAACCCGCTGGACGCCTCCCCCTCCTCCGCCCGCATACTGAACTCCACGCTCAGCCCGTGCGACTGCGGTTCCCGACCGACACGGACGATCTCGTCGAGCATCCGCCCACCTCCACAGGCCAACCATTTCCGGGACCCCATCAGCCACGACGGCTTCAATAGAGCAGCTCTTCAAGACCACGCGAATAGGCCCGCATCACGGCGCGCGCGGCAGGCGTGGCCGAGGAGGAGGGCCTCAGAACCTGCGGCAACGTCCTCACCCGCCACATCCTGAACACCTCACGCGGCGTGCCGACCGGCTGCCCCACCAGCACGATCGCGTCCTCCACGACCTGCACGATCAGGGCACAGGCCCGCTCGACATCGTCCGTCCGCACGACCGCGGCCTGGACCAGCCCGTCCAGCAGCTCGGTCAGCTGCAGGTCAGCCGCCATCCGAAGAACCCGCGTCAGGGACTCGGGGGCTTCGAGCTCAGGGAAGTAGGGCTCGATGCCCTCCGACCAGAGAAGCAGCGCAGCAGGAGTGATCGCGTGATCCCGGAGGTACCCGAGACCGTCGAACAGTTCCATGACGGCCGGGCTGAACCTCCCCAGCTCCTCGACAGCCGCCCTGACCCGACCGAGCCCGCCCGCGTGCCGGGCAGCGAACTCACCGACCGACACGGAACCCAAGGGGCGTGCACGCTGCTCCGTCACGACGCCCACCTCCACGACGCCGCCGAGCGGCCCGAAAACCGCCCTGGCGAGGACCTCCTCAGGCACCGACCACATCCAGCTTCCTAAACTCCGTAGAAGTTCCATTCACGGGGAAGCTCGTGGTCGCACAAAGCGCAGACGAACCACGACTCACGCACGACGTTGCGCTCCCCACACGCCCCACACCGCCGGAACACCACCTCGTGCGTGAACCCCTCGGGCCGCCCGATCCCGGCCCGGTCCAACGCCTCCCGCACGGCGTCCCAACAATCCACATCCGGGCAGTACCCGGTGGACAGGTTGCTGACCTCGACGACCTTCAACCCGTCCTCCCCTCCCCCGAACCGGATCTCACCGGCAGCGAGAACAGCAGCACCACCCGCACACACCACGTGCTCACTCCGCCGGGGAGCAACGCACAACGCCCCACCCCCGTCGACGACGTACGTCATGGACTCGCCGAGCTCCTCGCCCGCCAGGTCTCCCGGCCCCCGCACGGCCCGCCCCTTCTCCTCAGGCCGCACCAGCCGAAGCAACTCCCGGGGCCCCACGTACCGGAACTCTCGCCCCTTCCCCTTCACGGGCACGCCGTGAGGACCTCGAACAGCTCGACCTGACGCGGGTCGAGCCGCGTGAACCAGGCCCGCGCCGTATAGGGGGTTTCCAACTCCTGCACCTCTCCCCGATACCAGAGGATCTTCGCCAGCTTCAGCAACGGTTCGTCCGAGCCGGCCGTGCGGAAACACATGCCGACGCGCGCCGTACCCTCCAGCACGCGCACGCCACAGACGAGCTCGCCATCAGCCACGTCGTCGAATTGCGCTATCTGCAGTTGCACCACAGTGCCCGGCCCCCGTCCTCGACATTCACGCCGCCGACAGCGTACGGACGCGGCCTGCACACAAGCCGCCCGTTTCCCGCCCTACAACCCCGCCAACAGTGGTTGAGCCCAGACGGGCAGGGCGGACCGGTCCGGGCGGGGCGAAGGAGGGTCCGTGCTCCTGCCCTACAATCGCGCCAGCCCTGAGCCTCGCCTGCCGTCACAGTTCAGCCCCATGGACAGGGGCCAACCCTGACCCTGATCTGCCGGTCGCGATCACTGAAGTCGACCACGACGCCTTCGACGATCTCTCCGGCATTCGGGAGAGGGACCGCAGCCCCTGGCACCGGATTATAGGAAGCGATATCCAAGAAAACTCTCACCCGCGGATCCCCCTCAAATTTCAGAAACACGCCGAAGGGAAACCTCGCCTCCACCTCACCCTGGAGTCGCGATCCGATGGGATGGAACCTCTTCACAGCTTCCCAAAATGAGTCTGCCATCACCGATGCCGCTTTCGCCAGTACTGGTTCAAATCCTCCACAACATCATTCGGTATCTCCAGCTCCGTCAGTGGTCCACCTTCGTAAGGTTTCTCATAGCCTTTATACTTCGCCAGATAGTCTGCCAGCGGGATCCTGACCTCGATCACCCCTTCACCATAGTGCTTGGCGTAGATCTCAGCCAGCTGCCTCTGTTTGGCAAAATAGACCAGCCCGTTCATATACGGGTCTCCAGGACCGCCAGGGAAGTGTTCCTTCAAGAATCCCTGCAACTCCTGAATTTCCCCTTGCCCCCTCTGGGGAGCTTTAAAAAGAGGGACCGAATCGCCGTCTTCTTCCGGGCACGTGTCAGGTGCGAGACCAAACGCGTCCGTCCAGACATGCGGATTGTCGACGTACGCAACCGGGTTGGGTGCGGGCGCCAGGCCCAGGGGGTCCGGGGTGAGGTAGCGGGCCGTTTCGGGGTCGTAGGTGCGGAAGTAGTTGTGGTGGAGGCCCGTTTCGGGGTCGTAGTACTGGCCCGGGAAGCGGAGGGGGGTGTAGGCCGTTGCCTTGCGGGGCCAAGTGGTGGCGCCCCACAGGGTGGACCTCGTGTGCCAGGCGATCGTGCCGTCTTCGGCTACGAGTTCCTTCGGGGTGCCGATCAGGTCCGTGACGATCGCGAAGAAGCGTTCGTCGACGCCGTTCGACTCGGTCTGGGTGAGCGGGTGGAGACCGTTGTGGGTCCAGGAGAGGGTGACCTGGTCGGCGGTCTCCTCGCAGAGGGTGGTGCCGTCCCAGGTGAAGTGGGTTGTTTCCGCGATCTCGCCGGAGGGAGTCAGGCGGTGTTTGGCTATTCGGCGGCCCAACGGGTCGTGGACGTAGCGCCAGGCCGTGCCGTCCGGGGTCACCACCCCGGTGAGCTGGTCCTCCGCGTTCCACTCGTAGTGCCAGGTGTCCGGCTTGCGGGAGAGGCGGGTCTTCTGGCGGAGGGTGGTGCGGCCGAGGGCGTCGTGTTCGTAGCGGACCGAGCCGGCCCGGGTGATGCGGGTGCCGGAGTATTCGCGGGTGCCCTGGGCCTCGGCGCCCGGGTGGCGGTCCGGCCAGGAGGCTGATGTCTGGTTGCCGGCCGCGTCGTACGTGTAGCGCTCCTGCCACGACGGTGCCTCGACTGCCGTGACGCGGGCCGCCGCGTCCAGGGTGAACGTGCGGTGGCCGGAGAGGAGATCGTCCAGTTCCGTGAGGGCGCCGTCCGCGCGGTAGGCGTATCCCCGCCGCTGGAGCGTGCTGCCGTCGCGCGTGGCGAGGTGCTGCGTGGTGAGGCGGCCCGCCTCGTCGTAGGCGTGGGTGAGGGTGACCGTGTCGGAGAGGGTGCGGGTCACCTCCTGGCCCGCCGCGTCGTGGTCGAAGGTGAGGGTGCGGCCCGATGTGGTGAGGGAGACTCGGCGGCCGGCCGCGTCGTACGTCCAGGCCGAGTGGGCGCCTGACGGGGTCGTACGTTCCGTGCGGCGGCCCAGCTCGTCATAGGCGTATCGGACCGTGCGGCCGTTCACCGTCTCGGAGACCAGGCGGCCGTGGCGGTCGCGGAGTCGGGTGAGCGTTGCTTCGGGACTGCGTGCCTCGGCCAGTTGGTCGGCCGTGTCGTACTCGTAGGTGGTGGTGCCGTCCCGCGTCGTCTTGCGGGTGATCTGGCCGAGGGCGTTGTGCTCGTACGTCGTCGTGGCGCCGAGTGCGTTCGTGCGGGAGGTCAGACGGCCCGTCGGGTCGTACCCGTAGGTGAGGGTGCGGGCGTCGAAGTCCGTCTCGGCCGTGAGGCGGCCGGCCGGGTCGTACGCGTACGTCCAGGCGCGGCCCTCGGGACCGGTGACCGAGGTGAGGCGGAGCTCCGCGTCGTGGGTGAAGGCGTACCGGACCCCGTCCGGGCCGGTGCGGGTCGTGAGGAGGTCGAAGTCCCCGTACGTGCTGGTGGTCACCCCGCCCGCGCGGTCGGTGTGGGTGAGGCAGTTGCCCTCGCCGTCGTACGTCCAGGACTCCGTCGCGCCGTCCGGATACCGGCGGGCGACCAGGCGGCCCTCCACCGTCCAGGTCAGACCGGTCGTACGACCGAGGGGGTCGGTCAGGGTGACCGTGCGGCCGAAGACGTCCCGTCGGCAGCCGGAGACGGCCCCCAGCGGATCCGTCGAGGCGACGGGCAGGCCGGCCGCGTCGGAGGTGATGCGGGTGACCGCGCCCAGCGCGTCCGTCACCGTCGTGAGATGGCCCAGGGCGTCGTACGCGAAGTGCGTCGTCGCACCGGTCGAGGTGGTGAAAGACGTGCGGTTGCCGCGGTCGTCGAAGGTCTGGCGCAGGGCCGTCCCGTCCGGGTGGACGACCTTCACCGGGAGGCCGAGGTCGTCGTACTCGGCGCGGCTGGAGCGGCCGTCGGGACGGGTCACGGAGACCAGGCGGCCCTCCGCGTCGTACGCGCACGTGGTCGTGTGGCCCAGGGGGTCCGTGCGGGTCAGGAGGCGGCCGTGGGTGTCGTGCGTGTACTGCGTGGTCGCGCCCAGCGGGTCCGTCTCCGCGATCACGCGGAAGCGGCGGTCGACGAGGTAGCGGGTGGTGTGGCCCTCGGCCGTGGTGAGGGTGGTCGTGCGGTGGCCGGTGGCCGGGTCCGGGTCGGAGTAGGCCAGGGTGATGGCCAGGTGGCCGGCCGCGCCGCCCTCCGCGATGCAGCGGTCGCGGTCGTCGTACGCGTACTCGTAGCGGCTGTTGTTGGTGTCCGTCCAGGACGTGATGCGGGCGCGGTCGTCATAGGTGAAGCAGAGCGGGCGGTCCGAGGAGTTGGTGACCGAGGTCAGGTTCCGGTTCTCGTCCTCGTAGCCGTACGCGAGGATGCGCGGGCCGCCGGTCACATGGAGGGCCGTGATCCGGCCGTCCTCCACGACCAGTCGGAGCTGGTAGCCGCCGCTGTGGGTGAGTGCGAGCGGGGTGCCGGACTCGTCGTGGTCGAAGGTGATGGAGTTGCCGTTGCGGTCCGAGATCGCGTCGATGCGGCCCTCGGCCGTGAAGTGGCGGGTGTGGCCGGTGTCCGGGTCCAGGAGGGCGTAGGTGCCTTCCGGAGTGCGGAACAGCGCGCGGCGGAGGGCGCCGGTGAGCGGGAGGACCGGGAGGCCGGGCGCCGGGTGCGGGTAGGTGAGGAGCAGGCCGTCCTCGGAGACGAAGACGATGCCCTCGGCGTCGATCTCCAGGTGCTGGTCGACCGTGGAGGACCAGGACGGGCCGAACCAGCGGCCCGCCGTGTACCCGGACTCGGCGCGCCGGGTGAAGACCAGCGGCAGCGTGCCGGGCAGGAGGATGTCCGTCTGCGGCAGGTACATGCGGCCGGTGGCCAGGTCGACCGGGTCGGTGCCCTTGCTGTTCTTCTCGCCGTCCGGCTTGTTGCTCGCCTCCGGGCCGTCCTTGTCCACCGAGGTTCGGCCCTTGCCGGGGGCGTCGTCGGCGCCCTTCGCGAACGTGCCCGCCTTCTTCGCCCCGCCCGCGCCCTTCGAGCCGAGCAGTTCGGGGAGGAGTCTGCCGACGCCCTCGTTCGGATCCTTCATGAACTCGTCGAGCATGGTCCTGCCGGTGCCCAGCGGGTCGTTCACCGCGGTCAGCAGGCCGGTGACCGTCGAGTTGAGGTTCGTCAGGTACTCGTGTGGATGACCGATGTTGTACGGGTCCGAGGGGTTGAGGGAGCGCCCGAAGGAGACCAGGCCGGCCGTGCCCTTGAGGAGGCCGCCGCCCAGGTGGTTCTTGGCGATGTCGGCGTAGTCGAGGCCGTCCTTCAGCTGTGCCGCGTACGAGGGCTTCTCCGGGGCCGCGTCGCGGGCCGCGCGGATCGCCGTACGCGCCGTCTCGGCCACGTCGTTGCGCTGCTTGCGGGCGGAGTCCAGTTTGTCCTGGGCTGCCTCGGCCTTCGCCTTGCCCGGGTCGGTGAAGGCACCCGGGCGGGGCGGCAGCGGATCCTTCTTCGCCTTGATGGCGCCGTTGTACGCGTCGACGTTCTTGTTGTGGGCGTTCACGGCGTCCTCGGACGCCTTCCGGGCCGCCTTGTACTCGTCGAGCGCCTCCTTGGCCTGGCCCTGCGCCCATTCCACGGTCTCGGCGAAACGATTCAGCGCGTCGGCGGCCTTTCCGCACGCGTCCGCCGCCTTGAACCATTTCGGCGGTTCCTTGGCGACCGCCTCCCTGAAGGAGTCGGCCGACTTGCCCTTCAGCCCGTCGCCCTGCATGCCCTTGAGGCCGTTGCCGACGGCCGTGAAGGAGGTCTGGAAATCCTTGAGGTGGGCCGCCTGGGCGCGGATCTTGGAGACGCTGCCGTAGACCAGCCTCTTCGGGTCCTCGGTCTCGCCCAGTTCCAGCTCGGCGACGTCGGCACCGAGCCGGTTCGCGGCCGAGCGGCTCTTGTCGCGGACCCAATCGCCGGCATCGTGCAGACCGACCCGGTCCGCCGCGTTCGCGGTCTTGTCGCCCGCCCATTCGACGAGGTCGCCGACGTCCTCGGCCCGGTCCTCGCCCCACTTCTCGACCTTGTCGGGTACGAGGTCGCGCCAGCCCATCAGTCACGCCCCCCGTTGTCGTCCCCCGCCACATCGAGCAGGTCCTTGAGGGAGCCGATCCGGCCGTTGTTCTTCACCTCGTTGCCGGTGTCCTCCCAGTTCTTCCCCATGTCGTCCCACGCCTTGCCGAAGTTCTCGGTGCTCCAGTCCGGCTTGTAGACCTCCCACGGCGGCTTCGCGAAGTCGCCCCATGCCTTCTTCTTGACCTCGTCCTCGCTCGCGTACGGGTTGCCGTAGAGGGAGTTGACGAGGACCTTGAACGATCCGTGCCGGTACTGGTCCTCCTCCCAGAGGGTGCCGGCGGCGATGCCGAGGCGGGCCGCCAGACCGCTGGCGTCCTGGACGAGGGCGCGCACCCCCCACTCCCAGCGCTCGCAGAAGTCCTCGAAGTCCGTGGCGAGGCCCGCGTGTCCGGTCTCCATGCCGGTCATCGACAGATCGCTGAATCCGGCACCCATGGAGGCACCGCCGGCGTCCGCCCCGGATTCCCGCAGTTCCGAGATCGCCGCGCGCAAACCGCTCTGTACGCCCTGAACGGCCTGCTCGGATATCTGGAGTTCGTCGTCGCCGCTCATGGTGCGCTTCCCCCGTTCCGGGGATGATCGGCATTCCCCGGCGCACACCGTACTCACGCGATGCAATGGCGAACAAGTGAACGGCCGGTCACCCACAGGTGGGTGACCGGCCGTCTAAAACCTTCTGCCGAAGGCGGGTTGAATTACGCCCAGGTGATCAGGCGCTTCGGGTCCTCCAGGACCGCCGCGATGTCCGCGAGGAACTTGGAGCCCAGTTCGCCGTCGATCAGGCGGTGGTCGAAGGACAGCGCCAGGGTGGTGACCTGACGCGGCTTCACCTTGCCCTTGTGGACCCACGGCTGGAGCTTGATCGCGCCGACCGCGAGGATCGCGGACTCGCCCGGGTTCAGGATGGGCGTACCGGTGTCGACGCCGAAGACGCCGACGTTGGTGATGGTGAGGGTGCCACCCTGCATGTCGGACGGAGAGGTCTTGCCGTCCCGGGCCGTGGTGACCAGGGAGGACAGGGCCTCCGACAGCTCCGGCAGGGTCTTGGCGTGCGCGTCCTTGATGTTCGGGACGATCAGACCGCGCGGGGTGGCCGCGGCGATGCCGAGGTTCACGTAGTGCTTGAGCACGATCTCCTGGGCCGCCTCGTCCCAGGACGCGTTGACGTCCGGGTTGCGGCGTACGGCGATCAGCACGGCCTTGGCGATGAGCAGGAGCGGGTTGATCCGCAGCCCGGCCATGTCCGGGTCCTGCTTCAGGTCCGCGACCAGCTTCATCGTCTTCGTGATGTCGAAGGTGATGAACTCGGTGACGTGCGGGGCGGTGAACGCGGAACCGACCATGGCCTGGGCGGTGACCTTGCGGACGCCCTTGACCGGGATACGGGTCTCCCGCGCGCCGGACTCCACGACCACCGGGGCCGGAGCCGCGGCAACCGGAGCCGGGACGGCCGCCTCGGCCGCGACCGGGGCCGGGGCCGTCGCCGGCGCGGCCGCGGCGGCGGCCGCCGCGTGCACGTCCTCGCGGGTCACGACGCCGCCCTCACCGGTGGGGACCACCGTGGCGAGGTCGATGCCGAGGTCCTTGGCGAGCTTGCGGACGGGCGGCTTGGCCAGCGGGCGCTCACCGGTGGTGAGCAGCGCGGTGTAGCCGTTGCCGTTGCCCACACCGTTGCCGTTGCCGTTCAGGACGGTGGCCGGCGCCTGGTACGCGGGAGCCTCCACCACGGCGGCCGCAGCTGCCGCGGCCGGGGCCTTGCGGGGCCGGCGCTTCGTGGAGCCCTGGGCGACGCCGTAGCCGACCAGGACCGGCTGGCGGCCCTCCGGGGCCGGCTCCTCCGCCGCGGCGGGGGCGGCCGGAGCCGCCTGGGCCTGTGCGGCCGGAGCGGAGTCCGCCGGAGCGGGCTCGCCGCCGGCCACGTCCACGGTGATGATGACCTGGCCGACGTCGACCGTCACGCCCTCGTCGAAGCGCAGCTCGTGCACCACGCCGTCGAACGGGATCGGCAGCTCCACGGCCGCCTTCGCGGTCTCCACCTCGCAGACGACCTGGCCGTCGGTGACGGTGTCACCCGGCTGGACGTACCACTTGAGGATCTCGGCCTCGGTGAGCCCCTCGCCCACGTCGGGCATCTTGAATTCGCGGATCGTCACAGCGGCTCTCCTCAGAACGCCAGCGAGCGGTCGACGGCGTCGAGCACGCGGTCCAGTCCGGGCAGGTACTCCTCCTCCACCCGGGCCGGCGGGTACGGGGCGTGGAAGCCGCCGACCCTCAGCACCGGGGCCTCCAGGTGGTAGAAGCACCGCTCCGTGATGCGGGCGGCGATCTCCGAACCCACGCCCAGGAAGACGGGCGCCTCGTGCACCACCACGAGCCGGCGGGTCTTCTCCACCGAGGCCTGGACGGTGTCGAAGTCGACCGGGGACATCGACCGCAGGTCCACGACCTCGACCGACTTGCCCTCCTCGGCCGCGGCCGCGGCCGCCTCCAGGCAGACCTTCACCATCGGGCCGTAGGCGGCCAGGGTGATGTCGGTGCCGGTCTGCGCCACGCGCGCCTTGTGCAGCTCGCCCGGGATGGCCTCGACGTCGACCTCGCCCTTGTCCCAGTAGCGCCGCTTCGGCTCGAAGAAGATCACCGGGTCGTCGCTCTGGATGGCCTGCTGCAGCATCCAGTACGCGTCGGAGGGGTTGGACGGGGAGACCACCTTGAGGCCC
This sequence comes from Streptomyces sp. NPDC043853, assembly GCF_056436025.1. Taxonomy (NCBI): domain Bacteria; kingdom Bacillati; phylum Actinomycetota; class Actinomycetes; order Kitasatosporales; family Streptomycetaceae; genus Streptomyces; species Streptomyces sp. NPDC043853. The sequence continues at coordinate 367,881 of NZ_JBWKDJ010000003.1, read as the reverse complement.
GCCACGTGGGCGAACAGCGCCTCGGGGGACTCGCTGTGGTGCTCGACGGCGCCGATGGCACCGCCGTAGGGGATCCGGACGACGACCGGCAGCTTGATCTTGCCCAGGGCCCGCGCGTGCATCTTCGCGAGCTGCGTGACGATCTGGTCGTAGGCCGGGAAGACGAACCCGTCGAACTGGATCTCCACGACCGGCCGGTACCCGCGCAGCGCGAGGCCGATGGCGGTGCCGACGATGCCGGACTCGGCGAGCGGGGTGTCGATGACCCGCCCCTCGCCGAAGTCCTTCTGCAGGCCGTCGGTGATCCGGAAGACACCGCCCAGCTTGCCGACGTCCTCGCCCATGATCAGGACCTTGGGGTCCGTGTCCAGGGCCTTGCGCAGCGACTCGTTGAGCGCCTTCGCGATCGACATCTTCTCGACAGCCATGATCAGTGACCCTCCTCGAACGAAGCGAGGTAGGCCGCGAACTGGGCGCGCTCCTCGTCCACCAGCGCGTGCCCGTCGGCGTAGATGTTCTCGAACATCGACATCGTGTCGGGGTCGGGCATGTTGCGTACGGCCTCACGGACCCGCTTGCCGAGGGCCTCGCTCTCCGTCTCCAGCGACTCGAAGAAGGCCTCGTCGGCGCCGCCGGTGGCCAGCAGGTGGGCCTTGAGGCGGGCGATCGGGTCCTTGGACTCCCAGGCGGCCCGCTCCTCGTCCTGCCGGTAGCGGGTCGGGTCGTCGGAGGTGGTGTGGGCGCCCATGCGGTAGGTGAACGCCTCGATCAGCGTCGGGCCCTCGCCCTGGCGGGCCCGCTCCAGGGCCCAGCGGGTCACGGCCAGGCAGGCCAGGACGTCGTTGCCGTCGACGCGGACGCCGGGGAAGCCGAAGCCCTGGGCGCGCTGGTAGAGCGGCACGCGGGTCTGGCGCTCGGTGGGCTCGGAGATGGCCCACTGGTTGTTCTGGCAGAAGAACACCACGGGGGCGTTGTAGACCGCCGAGAAGGTGAAGGCCTCGTTCACGTCGCCCTGGCTGGACGCGCCGTCGCCGAAGTAGGCGATGACCGCCGAGTCGGCGCCGTCCTTGGCCACGCCCATCGCGTAACCGGTCGCGTGCAGCGTCTGCGAGCCGATGACGATCGTGTAGAGGTGGAAGTTGTTGGTGGTCGGGTCCCAGCCGCCGTGGTTCACCCCGCGGAACATGCCCAGCAGGTTGGTGGGGTCGACGTCGCGGCACCAGGCCACGCCGTGCTCGCGGTAGGTCGGGAAGACGTAGTCGTCGTCGCGCAGCGCGCGGCCGGAACCGATCTGCGCGGCTTCCTGGCCGAGCAGCGACGCCCACAGGCCCAGCTCGCCCTGGCGCTGCAGGGCCGTGGCCTCGCCGTCGAAGCGGCGGGTCATGACCATGTCGCGGTAGAGCCCGCGCAGGTCCTCGGCTGTGATGTCGGAAACGTAGGAGAGAAATTCCGCGTTCGCCGCGTTCTCGCCGTCCTCCACCAGACGCCCTTCCGGCGTCAGCAGCTGTACGAGCTGGGGCTCGGCACTCTCGGCACCGGTGCCGGCGGCCTTGCGGGCGCTCGCCCCGGCCGCTGCTCGCTTGGTGCTGCTGCTGCGTCGCGGCTTGCGCGCGGCAGTGCTCTCCACGGTCACGTGTGCTCCTCCGTCGGTCCGGCACCCGGGTTCTCCGGGAACCAGTGCGGCTTGCCTGGTCCGTAACCCGCGCACGGGGTGGGTGCGACTCGTCCGGGAAACAGGCGTGACAGGTGCCCCGGCGAGTGCCCTGCGAAAAGCACGTTACCCAGTGCGCCCCGGAACAGCGAAACCCCATTTGACCTGGGATTTTGCTTTGATTTCCAAGTAAATCCGGGGTGACCCGGAACAACCACTGGTCACAGCCTCGCAGGGGGCCGGAACAACGGCACGTTATCCCGGGTAACTCCGGCAGGGAAGAGGTGAGTGTGTGAAGATGACTTCGTGCGCGAAGACGGAAAAATCAAGGTATTTCTCCTGGACGACCACGAAGTGGTCCGACGAGGCGTCTACGAGCTGCTGTCCAGCGAGGGCGACATCGAGGTCGTCGGGGAGGCCGGTACGGCCGCCGACGCCCTGGTCCGGATTCCCGCCACCCGGCCCGACGTGGCGGTGCTGGACGTACGGCTGCCGGACGGCAGCGGCGTCGAGGTCTGCCGCGAGGTGCGTTCGCAGAACGAGCAGATCAAGTGCCTGATGCTGACCTCGTTCGCGGACGACGAGGCCCTCTTCGACGCGATCATGGCGGGTGCCTCCGGCTACGTGCTCAAGGCCATCCGCGGCAACGAGCTGCTGGGCGCGGTGCGCGACGTGGCGGCCGGCAAGTCCCTGCTGGACCCGGTGGCCACCGCGCGGGTGCTGGAGCGGCTGCGCGACGGCTCGCGCACCAAGGGTGACGAGCGGCTCGCCAACCTGACCGAACAGGAGCGGAAGATCCTCGACCTGATCGGCGAGGGCCTGACGAACCGGGTGATCGGGGAGCGGCTGCACCTGGCCGAGAAGACGATCAAGAACTACGTGTCGAGTCTGCTGTCGAAGCTCGGGATGGAGCGGCGGGCGCAGGCGGCGGCGTACGTGGCGCGGCTGCAGGCCGAAAAACGCTGACGCTTCGCGGGCGGGGCTTCAGCGGGGCCCCAGAGGGGGTCCAGAGGGGGTCCAGAGGGGGTCCAGGGGACGTCGGGCCGGTGCGGCGGCCGGGCTTGAGACGGCCCGAGCGCGGCGCGAGCCTGGGCCGGGCCGGGCGCGAGCGGGCTTCGAGCGCATGCCCACGCGGCGTGGGGTGAAACGGGACCAACGTCCTCGATCGGCGGGGCAAGATCCTCTTTTGCGGGGGTGGGCACGTCGCCGAGAGTGGGCTCATGTCTCCGGAGGAACGCCACGCCCTCGCGCTGCTGTGCCGGGTGCCGTACGGCCGGGTGGCCACCAGCATGCGCGCGCTGCCCTTCCTCGCCGTCGCCCGCCACGTCGTGGCGGACGGCAGGGTGGTGCTGAGGATGCACGCCGGTTTCGGCCACCACCAGGCGTGCACCGGCAGTGTCGTCGCGTACGGCGCCGACAACTTCGGCTCCGGTGAGCCCCTGCTGTGGTCGGTGCAGTTCACCGGGTTCGCGGAAACCGTCGAGCCGACCACCGCCGAGCTGGAACTCTTCGGCCCGGGGCCGCACTTCGTGCAGGGCGAGCCCTTCGCCCCCGTCTACCTGCGCGTCGAGCCGCAGTTCGTCACGGTGCACCGGCTGGACGGCAGCCCACGGGCGCACCGGGAGCTCCGGCACGCCCTGTGAGCGTCACGGCGCGTCGGGGTTCTCCGGGCCGCCCGTCTTGGGCGGCGACGGCTCGCCCGACGGCTTGGTCGACGGCTTCGTGGGCGTCGACGGCTCCCCGCTCGGGTCTCCGCTCGGCTCGCCCGACGGCTCCCCGCTCGGCTTCGTGGAGGCCGAGCTCGACGTGGACGGGTTCGGCGAGAACGACGGCGAGTAACTGCGCGTACGGCCCGAGGTCGGCGGCGTGTAGGTGTTCTGGTGCTGCCGCGAGGGCTCCCGCGTCTCCGGCGTCTCCTCCGGCTGCGGCTGCTCGCCGCCCGGGGTCTCCTTCTGCTGGCTGGCCGTCGGGTTCTGGCTGACCGGCGTACCGCCGCCCGGCGACTTGCCGGAGCCCGCCTTGTCGATGGCGAAGACCACGCCCGTGCCGATCGCGAGCACCGCGAGGGCGGCGAACAGCCACGCCTTCCAGCGGCCCCGGCCACGGCCGTTGCCGTACGCGTCCCCGTGGCCGCCGGCGCCACCGTCGTAGTAGCGGCCACCGCCACCGGGGAAGGCCGAGCCGTCGTCCGGGTTCAGCGGGGGCACCATCGGCTGCTGGAACTGCGAGGTGGCCCCGTGCGACGGGTAGCCCGGCACGGGGCCGGTGCCGGGCGCCGGCATGGCGGTGGTGACCGCCGGACCCGGGCGGTGCGGCAGCGCCATGGCGACCGGGCCGGTGTTCCAGGTGCCGGTGTTGCCGCCCTGCTCCTGGAGCATCTGCAGGGCGTACTGGACCAGCCCGCGCATCTCCTCGGCGCTCTGGAACCGGTCGTCCGGGTCCTTGGCCAGCGAACGCATCACCAGACCGTCGAGCTCGGGCGGCAGTCCGGGCGCGATCTGGGACGGCGGCACCGGGGCGTCCTGGACGTGCTGGTAGACCACCGAGAGCGGGGTCTCACCGGTGAACGGCGGGCGCAGCGCCAGCAGTTCGTAGAGCAGACAGCCGGTCGCGTACAGGTCGCTGCGGTGGTCCACGGCCTTGCCGAGGGCCTGCTCCGGCGACAGGTACTGCGGGGTGCCCATGACCATGCCGGTCTGAGTCATCGTCGACTGGGCGCCGTGCAGGGCGCGCGCGATGCCGAAGTCCATCACCTTCACCGCGCCGCCGTTGGTGATGATGACGTTGGCGGGCTTGATGTCGCGGTGCACGATGCCGTGCTGGTGCGAGTAGGCGAGCGCCTCCAGCACGCCCGAGACGATGATGAGCGCCTGCTCCGGGCCCGGGGCCTCGGCGCTGATCAGCAGGTCCCGGATGGTGCGGCCCTCGACGAGCTCCATCACGATGTAGGGGACGGTGTTCGGACCGACCCGGTCCTCGCCGGAGTCGTACACGGCGACCACGGCGTGGTGGTTGAGGCCGGCCACCGACTGGGCCTCGCGCGTGAACCGGGCCTTGGAGACCGGGTCCTCGGCGAGGTCGGCGCGCAGCAGCTTGACGGCGACCGTGCGGCCCAGGCGTACGTCCTCGGCGGCGAACACCTCGGCCATGCCGCCGCGGCCCAGCTTGTGCGTGAGCCGGTACCGGCCGTCACCGACGATGCCGCCCGCGCCCCAATGGACAGGATCCTCGGCCATCCCGGCGCCATCTGCCTCGGGTTCGGGTGCCATCAGTCCTCGCCGTCGTTTCTGTCGGGCCGCGCACGCGGGGCTCTCGTTCGGGGTGTTCCCATGAACGCTACAGCCTTCCGGACGGTCACTGTTCGGGCATGAACGTGCCGTGACCGCATGACAACCGCGCGGTCACGGAAAGGGGACCTGGCTTGACGTGTGCTTGCCCTCCGGCAGACTGGGCGCGACACAAGAGTGGGCGAGGGGAAACAAGAGGATGAGCCAGGACGGCGCCGAGGGCCGGTACGCAGGCCGTTCCCTGGCCGGTGGGCGTTACCAGCTAAGGGATTTGCTGGGCGAGGGCGGCATGGCGTCCGTATACCTCGCCTACGACGCGGCGCTCGACCGCCAGGTGGCGATCAAGACGCTGCACAGCGAGCTCGGCCGGGAGGCTTCGTTCCGCGAGCGGTTCCGCCGCGAAGCGCAGGCTGTAGCAAAACTGTCGCACACGAACATCGTCTCGGTCTTCGACACCGGTGAGGGCGACCTGGACGGCACGATGATGCCGTACATCGTCATGGAGTACGTCGAGGGCCGGCCGCTCGGCTCGGTGCTGCAGGCGGACATCGCCCAGTACGGCGCGATGCCGGCGGACAAGGCGCTCAAGGTGACCGCCGACGTGCTGGCGGCGCTGGAGACCAGCCACGACGTCGGCCTGGTGCACCGTGACATCAAGCCGGGCAACGTGATGGTGACCAAGCGCGGCGTGGTCAAGGTGATGGACTTCGGCATCGCCCGCGCGATGCAGTCCGGCGTCACCTCGATGACCCAGACCGGCATGGTGGTCGGCACCCCGCAGTACCTGTCCCCGGAACAGGCGCTGGGACGCGGCGTGGACGCCCGTTCCGACCTGTACTCGGTCGGCATCATGCTGTTCCAGCTGCTGACCGGGCGGCTGCCGTTCGACGCGGACTCGCCGCTGGCCATAGCGTACGCGCACGTGCAGGAGGAGCCCGTGGCTCCGTCCTCCGTCAACCGGTCGGTCTCGCCGGCGATGGACGCGCTGGTGGCGCGGGCACTGAAGAAGAACCCGAACGAGCGCTTCCCGTCGGCTGCGGCGATGCGCGACGAGATCGCGCGGGTGCTGTCGGCCGGTCAGACCGCCGCACCGATGATCGTCCAGGGCGGGCCCGTGAACAGCGGGGCCGGGGTCGGCTCGGCGGTGTTCCCGCCGGTGGACTCCTCACTGCCGCACCCGCCGCCGCAGGCCGTGCAGCAGCCGTACCAGCCGTACCCGCCGCAGCAGCACACCCCGCCGCCGACGCCGGCTCCGATGCAGCAGCCGGGGTATGCGTACCCGCCCCAGCAGCAGCACACGCCGCCGCCGATGCCGCAGCAGGTGCACCAGCAGCAGCACCAGCAGGGCTACGCGCCGCAGGCGCCGCAGACGCCGCCTCCGTTCAACATCTCGCCGGTAACGCAGCAGTCGGCGCCGGCCGGACGCGCGGCCGACGGGCGCAACATGCCGGTGGTCGTCGGCGCCATCGCGGTGGCGCTGCTCGCCATCGGCGGTCTGATCGCGGCCATCAGCATGAACGGCGATGACGACCCGTCGGACAACAACGCGCAGGGCGGCTCGGGCGCCCCGGCGACTCCGGGTGCGTCGGGCGGCGCGGCCAAGCCCGGCTTCAAGGGGCCGGACGAATCGCGCACCATCGACCCGACGAAGTGCAGCGAGGCGAGCAAGTCCTGGGACGACCCCAAGAAGGTCAGCGCCCCGGACTTGCGCTACAAGAACCTGAAGTCGGTCAAGGCGTGCATCCAGGCGGCCGGCTGGAAGGTCAAGACGCAGGAGCGCGACGAGGCGGTGTACGGCAAGGACACGGTGCTGGAGCAGCTGCCGGCGCCGAGCACCGCCGTGGACAAGGCAGGCGCGGAGTTCACGCTGGTCGTCTCCACCGGCAACCCGCAGTAGGTCCGCCGGCCCGCGTCCCGGGTACCCCGCCCACGGGGCGGGCCCGGGACGCGGGCTTTTTTCGCACACGTTTTCGCGTGCAGAGGTACCGGAGGGTTCCGGGTGCCGCTTTTGCCCTGATATGTGAATCTGAGCCTGACATCTCGGCTCGCCCCGGACCCGTCCGGGGGGACTCCGTGACGGGAGGGCTCCCCGTGACTCGACTCCGCGTGCTGCGCAGGCCCGCCGCGGTCGCGGTGCTCGGCTGCGCCCTGCTGCTGCCGGCGGTCTCGGCGTTCTCCGCTTCGCCCGGACCGTTCGGCGAGGCGGCGTACGCGATCCCGTACGCCGCCTCGCCGTACGGTCCCGCCGCGTACCGCCCGGCCGCCGACGACCCCTCCGCCGCCCCGATCAGTGACGAGGAGCTGCGGGAGCTGGCCGGCAGCCCGGCCGGCGCCGGGCGGGAGCGGCCCGGCCGGGCCGCCGACGCGCCCGCCAACCCCGAGGTCGTGGTCGCCGTACGGCCCGTCGCACCACCCCGGCTGGAGCGGCTGGAGCGGCTGGACCACCCGGAGCGGCCGGACCTCCCGGGACGCCCGGAGCGGCCGGCCAGGCCGGACCGTCCGGGGCAGCCGGAGCAGCCGGGACGGCCCGAGCAGCCGGACCGGCAGCCGTCCGTTCCCCGCACCGAGGACGACCCTCCCGCCACGACCCTCGGCACCGAGGCGGACGCCCGGGCGGCCGATCTGGCGGCGCACATACTGCCGCTGGGCACGGGGCTCGCCCTGATGGGCCTGGGGCTGGGATTCATCGGAGTCCGACTGCGGCGGGACTGACCGTCCCCCTTGAGATGTAGGCCGCTGGGCGGTTGTCCCGCTCGACATACTCGGTATACATACTGAGTATGTCGATCCGCCACGGCCTCCTCGCCCTCCTGGAACGCGGCCCCCGCTACGGCTCCCAGCTGCGCACCGAGTTCGAAGCGCGCACCGGTGCCACCTGGCCGCTCAACGTCGGCCAGGTCTACACGACCCTGGCCCGCCTGGAACGCGACGGCCTGGTCGCCCCCGGCGGCGAGGACGGGGCCGGCCACACCCTCTACGCCATCACCGACGCCGGCCGTACGGAGCTGCGCTCCTGGTACGGCCGCCCCGTCGACCGCACCAGCCCACCGCGCGACGAGCTGGCCATCAAGCTCGCCATGGCAGTCGGCGCCCCCGGCGTGGACATCCGCGCCGTCATCCAGGCCCAGCGGCACGCCACCGTCCAGGCCATGCAGGACTACACCCGGCTCAAGGCACAGGCGCTGGCCGCCATCGAGAGCGGGAAGTCCCACGAGCGCGACGACCTGGCCTGGCTGCTCGTCCTGGAACAGCTCATCTTCCAGACCGAGGCCGAAGCCCGCTGGCTCGACCACTCCGAAACCAGGCTCGTACGGCTCGCCGCCCTCACCGGCAGGACCGTTACGGCCATGAACACCGCGGGACCGGCCACCGACCCAGCCGCCACGCCCGCCTCACCCGGCTCGCCCGACTCACCTGCCACCGCACCGCACACCATTCGGCCCGCCGCCCGCACGCCGCGCGGCTGAACCGCCCCAGGGGGACCCTCACATGCGCGACCCGAACCACTCCCGGCCGCAGCCGGTACTGCAGCTCCAGCAGCTCACCCGCACGCACGGCACCGGAGCCACCGAGGTGCACGCCCTGCGCGGCATCGACCTCGACGTGCACCCGGGCGAACTCGTCGCCGTCATGGGCCCGTCCGGGTCCGGCAAGTCCACGCTGCTCACCCTGGCCGGAGGCCTGGACCGGCCCACCGGCGGGCGGGTGATCGTCGAAGGAACCGACATCACCACCGCGAACCGCAAGCAGCTCGCCGCGCTGCGCCGGCGCAGCATCGGCTACGTCTTCCAGGACTACAACCTCATACCGGCGCTCACCGCCGCCGAGAACGTGGCGCTCCCCCGCGAGCTGGACGGGATCTCCGCACGCAAGGCCCGGGTCTCCGCGCTCGCCGCGCTGAAGGAGATGGGCCTGGCGCAGCTCGCCGACCGGTTCCCCGACGAGATGTCCGGCGGCCAGCAGCAGCGGGTGGCCATCGCCCGCGCCCTGGTCGGCGACCGCCGCCTGGTGCTGGCCGACGAGCCCACCGGCGCCCTGGACTCCGAGACCGGCGAGTCCGTGCTCGCGCTGCTGCGGGCACGCTGCGACGCGGGCGCGGCGGGCATCCTGGTCACCCACGAACCGCGGTTCGCGGCCTGGGCCGACCGCGTGGTCTTCCTGCGGGACGGCGCCGTGGTCGACGAGACCGCCCGTACCGGGGCCGACACCCTGCTCTCCGGGCAGGCGGCCGGCCGGTGAACTCCTGGTACCACTCCTGGATCGCGGCCATCCGGATCGCCCGGCGAGACGCCTGGCGGTCCAAGGGCCGCAGCTTCCTCGTCCTGTCGATGATCGCGCTGCCGATCCTCGGCGTGAGCGCGGCCGACCTGACCCTGCGCAGCGCCGAACTCAGCCCGGCGCAGCGGATGGACCGGGTACTCGGCGCGGCCGACGCCAGTCTCCGGGACGCGGGGCTCGGCGGCCCGCTGCTGCAGGCCCCGGACGGGGAGAACTACTCGCCGGTCGGCGGGTTCGACGACCGCAAGCCGATCCGGCCGGGCTCCGAGGCCCCCGTCGACCCCAGGGCGGCGATGCCCGCCGGCGCCCAGTCGGTCAAGGACAGCAACGCCGGCGCCCGGCTCCGTACCCGGCACGGCATCCTCGACGCGACGCTGCGCGAGCTGGACACCCGCAGCCCGCTGACGAAGGGCCTGTTCACCCTCGACCGCGGCCGGCTGCCCGAGCAGCCGGGCGAGGTCGCGGCCACGCAGCACTTCCTGGAGTCCGCCGGCCTGTACGTGGGCTCCACGGTGGTGCCGCGCGGCGCCGAACACCTCAAGTACAAGATCGTCGGCGCCTATGAGCTCCCGGACAGCCTCAAGACGGACGAGCTGCTGGCCCCGCCCGGCACCTTGCTGACCCCGCTGGACAAGGCGCTGGTCGGGGCCGGACTGCAGGGGATCACCGCCGACGACCGGTACCTGGTCAAGGTCGGCGGCGAAGGTTTCACGTGGAACATGGTCCAGCAGGCCAACGCCAAGGGCGCGGTGGTGCTCTCCCGCGCGGTGGTGCTCGACCCGCCCGCCGACTCCGAGGTCCCGCTGTACCGGCAGGAGCCGGACCGGAACTTCGGGATGAGCGACGCCGGCCGGGCGATCGCCCTGGCCATGGCCACCACCATCGTCGGCCTCGCCATGCTGGAGATCTGCCTGCTGGCCGGGCCCGCCTTCGCGGTCGGCGCCCGCCGGTCACGCCGCCAGCTCGGCCTGGTCGGCGCCAACGGCGGCGACCGGCGGCACATCCGGGCCATCGTGCTCTCCGGCGGCCTGGTCATCGGGGCCGCGGCCGCGGTGGTGGGCTCGGTGCTCGGCATCCTGCTGACCGTCGCGCTCCGGCCGCTGCTGGAGCAGCAGCTCGGCAACCGCTTCGGCGGCTGGGACGTCCGCCCGCTGGAGCTGCTGGGCATCGCGCTGGTCGCCGTCCTGACCGGCCTGCTGGCCGCGATCGCCCCGGCCGTCACCGCCTCCCGGCAGACCGTGCTGGCCTCGCTCACCGGCCGCCGCGGGGTCCGCAAGGCCGGCCGGGTGCTGCCGGTGCTGGGCCTCGTCGCCATCGCCCTGGGCGTGGCCGTCGCGCTGTACGGGACCGCCGCGGACATGGGCTACATGGTGGTGGCGGGCGGCAGCGCGCTGGCCGAGCTGGGCCTGGTGGCGCTCACCCCGGTGCTGGTCGGCCTGTTCGGCCGGGCCGGCCGGTGGCTGCCGCTGTCGCCGCGGCTCGCGCTGCGCGACGCCGTGCGCAACCGGGGGCGTACGGCGCCCGCGGTGGCCGCGGTGCTCGCGGCGGTGGCCGGCACGGTCGCGGTCGCGACGTTCCAGCAGAGCCAGGAGGCCCAGGGACGGCACGAGTACCGGGCCACCCTTCCGCACGGCGTCGGCTCCATGAGCTCCGTCCAGGGCAACGACTTCCGCGAGGTGCCCGCCGCCCGGCAGGCGCTCTCCCGCGAACTGCCGGTCGCCGTACGGGCGGACACCGACCGGATCGTGGTCGGCCGACCGGGCTGCGATGCGTGGTCCGGCGAACCGGGGTGCGGGCAGGCCGAAATCCTCGTGCCGAAGGAGCAGCGGTGCCCGCTGTGGGAGGGGAAGGGGCCCGAGAGCTTCACCCCTGAGCAGGTCCGCGCGTTCCGGCAGGACTGGCGGTGCAAGGAGCGTGAGAGCTTCACCGAGTACGGCACCCTGGTCGCGGACGAGAAGCTGCTGAGCACCCTGGCCATCACCGATCCGGCGACGGTGCAGGCGCTGAAGCAGGGCAAGGCGGTCTCCTTCGACCGGCGGAACGTCAAGAACGACAAGGTCACCCTGCGCCTGGTCACCGACCGGGAGAAGGCCGACGAGGCGTCCATGCGGGGCGAGGACCCGCCGGGCCAGGACAAGGTCTTCCCCGTGCACCTGGCGCCGGAGTCCGCGAACTCCTACGGCATCGAGCTGGTCCTGCCGCCGTCCGCGGCACGGGCGGCCGGGCTGAAGACGGTGCCGTACGGCTCGTACTTCACCCTCGACGCCAAGCCGAGCAGTGAGCAGCGCCAGCGCCTGGAAGGCGAGATCGACCGGATCGGCGCCGAGATCGGCGTGCACATCGAGAACGGCTACCAGGGCGACGACAGCCTGGTGCTGCTGGCCCTGGGCGTGTTCGCGGGCCTGGTCACCATCGGCGCGGCCGGCATCGCCACCGGGCTGGCCCAGGCGGACGCCGAGGCCGACCTGAAGACGCTGGCCGCGGTGGGGGCGCCGCCGCGGGTCCGGCGGACCCTGTCGGGCTTCCAGTGCGGGGTGGTCGCGGCCATGGGCGTACTGCTCGGCTCGGCGGCCGGGGTGCTGCCGGCGATCGGCCTGCGGCTCACCGAGCGGCGCGAGCAGATCGGGTTCTGGGAGGAGGGAGTGGCGCGCGGCTGGGGCATCAACACCCCGAAGCCGTTCGTCCCGGTGGTCGTGCCCTGGGAGACGCTGGCGGCCCTGCTGGTGCTGGTCCCGGTGGGAGCGGCCCTGCTGGCGGCGCTGGTCACGCGTTCGTCGGGCGTCCTGGCCCGCCGCGCGGCGGGCTAGGCGTGGGCTAGGCGGGCGCTCACCGGCCACCCCACAGGCCGCCATATCCCCACAATCCGGACGGGACACGCCCACATGCCCCCTGGGAGGTTGGATCACCCCTCCCAGGGGGCACACCGTGTGACAACGAAGCTGTGGGAGAGAATGGCGGCATGGAGATGCCGAGGAGTGAACGGTCGCAGGACAACCCCCCGCAGGTCCTGATCGTGGGCCAGGACGGGACGGCGGTCGGCGGCGCCGATGACGAGTCGCGCGAGGTCCCGGTGACGGAAATGGTCGAACAGCCAGCCAAGGTCATGCGGATCGGCAGCATGATCAAGCAACTTCTGGAAGAAGTCCGCGCTGCACCTCTGGACGAGGCCAGCCGGGTCCGCCTGAAGGACATCCACGCCTCCTCGGTCAAGGAACTCGAGGACGGCCTGGCCCCGGAACTGGTCGAGGAACTGGAGCGCCTCTCGCTCCCGTTCACGGACGAGGCCATCCCCTCGGAAGCAGAACTGCGCATCGCGCAGGCCCAGTTGGTCGGCTGGCTGGAGGGCCTGTTCCACGGCATCCAGACGGCCCTGTTCGCCCAGCAGATGGCCGCCCGCGCCCAACTGGAGCAAATGCGCCGGGCCCTGCCGCCGGGCGCCCCGACGGACGACGACGAAGGCCACGGCCCGATCCGCTCGGGCGGCCCGTACTTGTAACCCCCCGAACTCCGCCCCCGAGGGGGCGGAGTTCTTCTTTGGGCGACCTCGGCGGCGATGGGTCCGGGGCGGCCCCGGGGCGAGGAGTAGCCCCGCGGGGGGCGGGGCGCAGCCCCAACAGACCGGAGCTCAGCCTCAGGGGAGCCCGGGGCACAGCCGAGCAGCTACCTGGGGCGCAGCCCCGAGGGGCCGGGGCGGAGCCCCGAACGGCTCGTGGCGGAGCCCCAACGGGGCTGGGGGACGCGGCCCGCCGAGACCCGGACGCAGCCGCGCAACACCCCCGGGGCGGAGCCCGACGGGGCCCGGGGCGGAGCCCCGAAGGGGCCGGGGCGCAGCCCGAAGGGGCCGGGGCGCAGCCCCGAGGGGGCCGGGGCGCAGCCCCGGTTTCGGGAAGGGGCGGGGTGGGGAACGGCCCCGCAGGGAACGGACCGCCCCGGGACGGCGTACCGCTCGGGTAAGGGCGTGCGCCGAGCGGGACTTCAGGCGGCCATACTCGAGCACATGAGCTACGACGCCATCGTCCTCGCAGGCGGCGCAGCCGAACGGCTGGGAGGGGCCGACAAGCCCGGCCTCAGCGTCGGCGGCCGAACCCTCCTCGACCGCGTGCTCGCCGCCTGCGCGGACGCCCGCCGCACGGTCGTCGTCGGCCCCCGCCGCCCCACCGCCCGCCCCGTGACCTGGACCCGCGAGTCCCCGCCCGGCGCGGGCCCGCTGGCCGCACTCGACGCCGGTCTCCGGCAGAGCACCGCCGAGCTGGTGCTCGTGCTCTCCGCCGACCTGCCGTTCCTGGACCGCACGGCCACCGTCGCACCCCTCCTCACGGCCGGCCGCACCGCGGCCGACGGCGCCCTGCTCCGCGATCCCTCCGGCCGCGACCAGCCCCTCGTCGCCGTGTACCGCGCCGAGCCGCTCCGCCGCGAGATCGCGTTCCTGGCCACCGAGCACGGCACCCTCGCCGGCCTGCCCCTGCGCGCCCTCCTCGCCGAGCTGGACCTCACCCGCGTCCCCGCCCAGCCGCTCGCCTCCTTCGACTGCGACACCTGGGACGATCTCGCCGCCGCCCGCGCCCGGATCAGGGAGCATGGGAACGTGCTGGACGAATGGATCACCGCCGTCAAGAACGAGCTGGGCATCGACGTCGACGTCGACACCAAGACCCTGCTCGACCTCGCCCGCGACGCCGCCCACGGAGTCGCCCGGCCCGCAGCGCCGCTGACCACCTTCCTCATCGGCTACGCGGCCGCCCAGGCCGCCGCGGGCGGCGCCGACCCCGCCGAGGCGGTGACCCGTGCGTCCCGGCAGGCCTCGGAGCTCGCCCTGCGCTGGGCCGCCGAAGCCGGGACCGAGCCCGCGGGTGATTCCGGATGACCCCTCCGCACGCCCCCGGCTCCCCGGCGGAACGCGACCTCGACGAGGCCCTGCTGCACGCCGTGGGCCTGGGCAGCCCGCTCCCGCCGGCCGACCGGGAAGCAGCGGCCACACCGCCCACCGCCTCCAGCCCCGGCAACGGAAACGACGCCGGAAACGGCGACGACGACAACGGCACCGGCACCGGCAAGGCCTCCCGCACCCGCGGCGGCAGCCCCGGCCCTGTCCCCGACCCCGCCCGCCGCCCCCGCCGCGAGCCCACCCACGAGCAGGCCCTCGACCAGGCCCTCGCCCTGGTCGCCCGTACCCCCGACACCGGCGGCCACCGCGCCGCCCCCTGGGCCCGCGCCCGGGACCTCGCCGGGCGGGCCGGAGCCGGCCGCCCGGACCGCACGCACCGGGTCCCGCTCGCGGACGCCCTCGGCGAAGTGCTCGCCGAACCGCTCGACGCCCTCACCGACCTGCCCTCCTTCGACACCTCCGCCATGGACGGCTGGGCCGTCTCCGGTCCCGGCCCCTGGGCAGTCCGCCCCGGCACCCCCGCCCTGGCCGGAGCCGAGGAGCCCGCCCCGCTCGCCGACGGCGAGGCCGTGCCGATCGCCACCGGCGCCCGCGTCCCCGCCGACACCACCGCCGTGATCCGCAGCGAGCACTCCCGGACCGACGAGGCCCAGGGCCGCCTCTACCCGCGCCGCGAGGTGATCGCGGGCCAGGACATCCGCCCCCGCGGCCAGGAGTGCCGCACGGGCGACCGGCTGCTGCCCGCCGGGGCCCGCGTCACCCCCGCCGTGCTCGGCCTGGCCGCCGCCGCCGGATACGACGAGCTCGACACCCGCCCCCGGCCGAGCGTGGAGGTCCTGGTCCTCGGCGACGAACTGCTCACCGAGGGCCGCCCGCACGACGGCCTGATCCGGGACGCCATCGGCCCGATGCTCGGTCCCTGGTTCGCCGGGCTCGGCGCGGAGGTGCTCGGCACCCGCCGGCTCGGCGACGACCCCGCGGGCGCCGAGGAACTCCACCGCGCCCTCACCGACTCGCCGGCCGACCTCGTGGTCACCACCGGCGGCACCGCCTCCGGCCCGGTCGACCACGTGCACCCCGTGCTCCGCCGGCTCGGCGCCGAGCTCCTCGTCGACGGCGTGGCCGTCCGCCCCGGCCACCCGATGCTGCTGGCCCGCCTCACCGCCGGCCGGTTCCTCGTCGGCCTGCCCGGGAACCCCCTCGCCGCCGTCTCCGGACTGCTCACCCTCGCCGAACCGCTCCTGCGCGCGCTGGCCGGCCTCGCGCCACGCCCCCACTGGACCGCCGCCGTGCGGGACGACGTACCGGGCCACCCCCACGACACGCGGCTGGTCCCCGTGGTCCTGACCGGCGACCTCGCCGTACCGCTGCGCTACCACGGCCCGGCCATGCTCCGCGGGGTGGCCGCCGCCGACGCGCTGGCCGTCGTACCGCGCGGCGGCGCACGGGCCGGCCAGGAACTGGAGGTCCTCGAACTGCCCTGGAGCGCCGGGACGGGAGAGTGGTCCTCCCACGGGTGGTACCACCGGTGAAACTCCCCGGCCAGGACGCGATGGCGCGCGAGGCCGACGAGACGTACGTCTCGCACCGGGTCCACATGCCCACCCGGGTGGTGGAGAAGCCGATACGGCAGGTCGCCAAGCGCCTGCTGATGGCGCTGTCCGTGCTGGTCCTGACGGTCTTCATCGTCTACGCCGACCGCGCCGGCTACCACGACAACGCCGACGGGTCGGTGGACTTCCTCGACTGCGTCTACTACGCGACGGTCACCCTCTCCACCACCGGCTACGGCGACATCGTCCCGTACAGCGACGGCGCGCGCCTGGTCAACATCCTGCTGATCACGCCGCTGCGCGTGCTGTTCCTGATCATCCTGGTCGGCACCACCCTGGAGGTCCTCACCGAGCGGACCCGGGACGAGTGGCGGCTGAACCGCTGGAGGAAGCAGTTGCGTGACCACACGGTGGTCGTCGGTTTCGGCACCAAGGGGCGCTCGGCCCTGCAGACCCTGCTCGCCACCGGCCTGGACAAGCAGCGGGTGGTCGTCGTCGATCCCAGCACCAAGGTGGTCGACGCGGCCAACGCGGCGGGGTTCGCGGGTGTGGCCGGCGACGCCACCCGCTCCGACGTCCTGCTCCGCGCCGAGGTGCAGAAGGCCCGCCAGGTCATCATCGCCACCCAGCGCGACGACACGGCCGTACTGGTCACCCTGACGGCCCGGCAGCTCAACCGCGGCGCGAAGATCGTCGCGGCGGTGCGCGAGGAGGAGAACGCCCCGCTGCTCCGCCAGTCCGGCGCCGACGCCGTCATCACCAGCGCCAGCGCGGCCGGACGGCTGCTCGGGCTGTCGGTGCTCAGCCCCAGCGCGGGCGCCGTCATGGAGGACCTGATCCAGCAGGGCAGCGGCCTGGACCTGCTGGAACGCCCGGTGAACAAGTCCGAGGTCGGCAAGAGCGTCCGGGAGACGGAGGACCTGGTGGTCAGCGTGCTCCGCGGCCACCGGCTGCTGCCGTACGACGACCCGCACGCCGGCCCGCTGCAGCTGACGGACCGGCTGATCGTCATCGTGCGCGCCACCCGGCCGGAGGGCGCGGGGTGAGACCGGCGCCGGGGCCGGTGACACCGGCCCCGGCGGCCCGACCGACCGACCGGCGCCGATTGCCGAGAGGGAGCTGACGGCACGTACTAGTGTCCGGGCCATGCATGCGATCACCATTCCGCAGCCCGGCGGCCCCGAGGCCCTGGTCTGGGCCGACGTACCCGATCCGGTGCCCGGCGAGGGCGAGGTCCTCGTCGAGGTCGCGGCCAGTGCCGTGAACCGCGCCGACGTGCTCCAGCGACGGGGCTTCTACGACCCGCCGCCGGGCGCCTCCCGCTACCCGGGCCTCGAATGCTCGGGCCGGATCGCGGCGCTCGGTCCCGGGGTGTCCGGCTGGGCGGTCGGCGACGAGGTGTGCGCGCTGCTGGCCGGCGGCGGCTACGCGGAGAAGGTCGCGGTCCCGGCCGGGCAGCTGCTGCCCGTTCCGGCCGGGATGGACGTGGCCACCGCCGCGGCACTGCCCGAGGTGGTCGCGACCGTCTGGTCGAACGTGTTCATGGTCGCCCATCTGCGACCCGGCGAGACCCTGTTGGTGCACGGCGGAGCCAGCGGCATCGGCACCATGGCCATCCAGCTGGCGAAGGCGGTCGGGGCCCGGGTGGCCGTCACCGCCGGCGGCCCGGACAAACTGGCCCGCTGCAGGGAACTGGGCGCGGACATCCTCGTCGACTACCGCGAACAGGACTTCGTGGCCGAGCTCAAGGAGGCGACGGGCGGAGCCGGCGCGGACGTCATCCTGGACATCATGGGCGCCAAGTACCTGTCCCGGAACGTGGAGGCGCTGGCCGTGAACGGCCGGCTCGCCGTCATCGGACTGCAGGGCGGGGTCAAGGCCGAACTCGACCTGGGGGCACTGCTGTCGAAGCGGGCCGCGGTGACCGCGACCTCGCTGCGGGCCCGGCCGCTGGAGGAGAAGACGGCGATCGTGGCCGCCGTACGTGAGCACGTGTGGCCGCTGATCGAGGCCGGGCTGGTACGGCCCGTGGTCCATGGGACGTTCCCGCTCGCGAATGCCGCGGAAGCACACAGGACGCTGGAATCGGGCACCCACGTGGGGAAGCTGCTCCTGCTCAGTCGCTGATCTGTAACATTCCCGCCATTCCCAAGGCCCTTGGTGAGGCATATAAGGTGACGGTAAGTGCGATGTCATAATCGCGCGTTCCTGAGCAGTTATCACTTACCAGCAAAGGCCACCCCTTTCATGGCATTCCCGCAGCAGCCCGACCCCAACGCCCCGTTCGGCTACGCCCCCAACGGCATTCCTTACTCCGAGAAGTCGAAGATCGTCGCCGGCGTTCTGCAGCTCTTCCTCGGCGGTCTCGGCATCGGTCGCTTCTACACCGGTCACGTGGGCATGGCCATCGGCCAGCTGCTGACCTGTGGTGGTCTGGGTATCTGGGCTCTGATCGACGGCATCATGCTCCTGACCAGCAGCACCGCCACCGACTCGAACGGTCGCGTCCTGCGCGGCTGAGCATGAGCTCGACCGGCATGACGGCAGGGCCCGCACCGTGGACGGTGCGGGCCCTGCCGGTCGTTCTCGGCGCCGCCGCCGTGGCGGGCGCCGTCTACGTGTACGGGCACAGCCCGTACGACCCCTCGCAGCTGCTGCCCCGGTGTCCGTGGCAGTGGGCGACCGGGCTGTCCTGCCCGGGCTGCGGGGGCACGCGCATGGCGTACAGCCTGCTGCACGGCGATCCGGCGGGCGCGGCCCGCGCGAACGCCGCGCTGCTCGCCGCCCTGCCGGTGGTGGCCCTGGGCTACGGCCACTGGCTGACCACCGCCACCCTGCGCGGCCGGCGCTACCGCGTCCCCGTCGGGAAACGCGGCAGCGCGGCGATCATCGCGATCGCCGCGCTGTGGACGGTGCTCCGCAACGTCTTCGGCTAGGCCCCGGGACCCGCCGGGGCCGGCCCGGGAACCCCGGCAGGGTCGTCCCGGGTGGCCCGGCAGGGTCGTTCCGGGTGGCCCGGCTAGAGGCTGCGCAGCAGGACCGCCGGCTGTTCCACGCAGTCCGCGACGAAGCGCAGGAAGCCGCCCGCCGTACCGCCGTCGCAGACCCGGTGGTCGAAGGTGAGCGAGAGCTGCACCACCTGCCGGACCGCCAGCTCGCCCTGGTGGACCCAGGGCTTGGGGATGATCCGGCCGACGCCCAGCATGGCCGCCTCGGGGTGGTTGATGATCGGCGTGGAGCCGTCGACCCCGAACACCCCGTAGTTGTTGAGGGTGAACGTGCCGCCCGTGAGGTCCGCCGGGGCGAGCTTGCCCGCCCGGGCCACCTCGGTGAGGCGGGCGAACTCGGCCGACAGTGCCTCCGGGTTCATCGTCTGTGCGTCCCGGACCACCGGCACGACCAGTCCGCGCTCGGTCTGGGCGGCGAAGCCCAGGTGGACCGAGGGGAGCTGGACGATCTCGTTGGCCGCGAGGTCCACCGTGGAGTTCAGCTCCGGGTAGCGGGCGAGCGCCGCCGTGCAGATCCGGGCCAGCAGGGCCAGCACGGAGATCTTCGGGCCGCCCGCCGCGTTCATCGCGGCCCGTGCCGCCATCAGCTCGGTGGCGTCCGCGTCCACCCAGCAGGTGGCCTCCGGGATCTCCCGGCGGCTGCGCGACAGCTTCTCGGCGACGGCGCCCCGCAGTCCCTTGAGCGGGATCCGCTTCCCCGCCGCCGGCACGGCCGTGGCGACCGTGGCGGCCGTGGCCGTGGCCGTGGGCAGGGCCTCGGGCGCGCGGAGCGCGGCCTCCACGTCGGCCCGCAGGATCAGGCCCTCGGGGCCCGAACCGTGCAGCGCGCGCAGGTCGACCCCGTTGTCCCGGGCCAGCTTCCGCACCAGTGGCGAGATGACCGGGACGGGCCCGGTGTGGACCCGGACCTCCGTCACGGGGGCCGGGACCGCCACCCGGGCGGGCACCGGAGCCGGGGCCGGCGGCGCTGCCGGTGCCGCGGCCCCGGCAGCCGCGCCGGAGCCCTCCGGCACGCCCGCGGGGCGGACGCGGCGGCGCCGGGCCGGACGCGAGTGGTCCGTGCCGTAGCCGACGAGGACGTTGCCCGAGCCCGACGCGGCGGCATCGGCATCCGCCGCGGCGGTGGACGGGCCGTCCCCGGCCGCTCCCGCCACCTGGTCCACGGCCGGGCCCAGGTCCAGGTCCTTGCAGTCGCCCACGCCCACCGCGACCGTGATCAGCGGAGCCCCCACCGGGAGCTCCGTGCCCTCCTCGCCGAAGCGGGCGGTGACCACTCCCCCGTACGGGCAGGGCACCTCCACCATGGCCTTGGCCGTCTCCACCTCGACCACGGGCTGGTCGATCGCGACCACGTCACCGACGGCGACCAGCCAGCGGACGATCTCCGCCTCGGTCAGTCCCTCGCCGAGGTCGGGCAGCCTGAACTCCATCACCTTGGGCATCAGTTCTCCCACTGCAGCCGGGCCACGGTGTCCAGGATCCGGTCCACGCCGGGCAGGTGGTACTTCTCCAGCATCGGCGGCGGATACGGGATGTCGAGGCCCGTCACCCGCAGCACCGGCGCCTCCAGGTGGTGGAAGCAGCGCTCCGTGATGCGGGTGGCGATCTCGGCGCCCGGCCCGCCGAAGCCGTTGGCCTCGTGGACGACCACCGCGCGGCCGGTACGGCGTACCGACGCGACCACCGTCTCCTCGTCGAACGGGACCAGCGAGCGCAGGTCCACGACCTCCAGGTCCCAGCCCTCCTCGCGGGCGGCCTCGGCCGCCTCCAGGCAGACCGGGAGCGAGGGGCCGTAGGTGACCAGCGTGGCGCCCGTGCCCGGGCGGCGGACCACGGCCTTCCCGATGCCGGGGACCGCTGCCGGAGCCTCCGGCGACCAGTCGGCCTTCGACCAGTAGAGCCGCTTCGGCTCCAGGAAGACGACCGGGTCGTCCGAGGCGATCGAGGCGCGCAGCAGCCCGTACGCGTCCTCCACCGTGGCCGGGGTGACGACCGTCAGGCCGGGCGTGGCCACGTAGTACGCCTCGGAGGAGTCGCTGTGGTGCTCCACGCCGCCGATGCCGCCGCCGTAGGGCACCCGGATGGTGATCGGGAGCGGCATCGCGCCCCGGGTGCGGTTCCGCATCCGGGCGACGTGGGAGATCAGCTGCTCGAAGGCCGGGTAGGCGAACGCGTCGAACTGCATCTCGACGACCGGGCGCAGACCGTACATGGCCATGCCCACCGCGGCGCCCAGGATGCCCGCCTCGGCGAGCGGGGTGTCGGTGCAGCGGTCCTCGCCGAACTCCTTGGCCAGGCCGTCCGTGATCCGGAAGACCCCTCCGAGGGTGCCGACGTCCTCGCCCATGACGTGGACCCTCGGGTCCTCCGCCATCGCGTCGCGCATGGCCCGGGTCAGGGCCTGCGCCATCGTGGCCGGCTTCGCAGCCAGTGCCGAAGCCGCCATTACTCGTTCTCCGCTTCCAGCTCGGCCCGCAGCATCTCCGCCTGCTCCCGCAGGCGGTCCGTCCGCTCGGCGTACACGTGCTCGAAAAGATCCATCGGATTCAGCACCGGGTCGGCGTTCATCCGCTCGCGCAGGGCCGCCGCCATGGTCTCCGCCGCTTCCTTGGCCACTCGGATGCCCTCCTCGTCGAGGATGCCGCGCGCGGTCAGCTCGCGCTCGAGGAGCTCCACCGGGTCGTGCGCCTTCCACGCCTCGACCTCGGCGTCCATCCGGTAGCGGGTGGCGTCGTCGGCGTTGGTGTGGGCCTCGATCCGGTAGGTGATCGCCTCGATGAGGGTCGGGCCGCCGCCGGAGCGGGCCCGGTCGACCGCCTCGGACAGCACCTCGTGCATCGCGGCCACGTCGTTCCCGTCAACCAGGCGGCCCGGCATGCCGTACCCGACGGCCTTGTGGGCCAGGGTGGGGGCGGCGGTCTGCTTGGCCAGCGGCACGGAGATCGCGAAGCCGTTGTTCTGGACGAGGAAGACCACCGGCGCCTGCCAGACCGCGGCGAAGTTCATCGCCTCGTGGAAGTCGCCCTCGCTGGTGCCGCCGTCGCCGATCATCGCCAGGGCCACCACGTCGTCGCCGCTCAGCCGCGCCGCGTGCGCCAGGCCCACCGCGTGCGGCAGCTGGGTGGCGAGCGGGGTGCTCAGCGGGGCTATCCGGTGCTCGTGCGGGTCGTAGCCGGTGTGCCAGTCACCGCGGAGCAGGGTGAGCGCCTGGACCGGGTCCAGTCCGCGGGCCACCGCGGCGAGGGTGTCCCGGTAGCTGGGGAAGAGCCAGTCCCGCTCCTGGAGGACCACCGCGGCGGCGATCTCACAGGCCTCCTGGCCGACGGTGGAGGGGTACACCGCGAGCCGGCCCTGCCGGGTCAGCGCGGTGGCCTGGGCGTTGTACCGGCGGCCGCGGACCAGCTCCGCGTAGTAGCGGCGCATCAGCTCCGGATCCAGCTTCTCGGCCGCGGGGGTGCCCAGCACCCGGTACGGCTCGGGGTCCGGGAGCAGCGGGGCGGCGTCCGTGCGGGGCCGCCAGGCGGGCGGCGGGGTGGGCCGGTAGGACGACGACGCACCGGCACCGGGCAGCTCTTGGACCGTCATGGCGGCGTACACCTCCTCGTGGGAAGCGGGCTGGGGGCACCTCCCAGCCGTGGCTGGGGGAGGCGCGGTTGTGAGGCGCCTCACCTACCGATTGTTCGGTCGTCCGCACATTTTGGCTACAGGCGGCCGCAGGCTGTGGACAAACGGGCGCCTTGGGCCTGGTATGGACGCAGGACGTCCAGCAGAGGGAGGCAGCGGGCGATGCCGGATGAACAAATGGCCGGAGCGGGTGCCGAGCAGGCCGCGGAGCAGCGCGTCACGGCGGTCCCGCCGGTCCAGCCCGTCGCGCCCGGCGCACCGGCCGCACCGGTCCCGCCGCGCACGCTGGACCCGGTCGACCGCTCGATCCTCCGGTTGCTCCAGGCGGACGGCCGGGCGTCCATACGGTCGGTCGCCGAGCAGGTGCACGTGTCCCGGGCCAACGCCTACTCCCGGATCAACCGGCTGATCGACGACGGGGTGATCCGCGGGTTCACCGCCCGGATCAACCACGAGCGGGCCGGCCAGGGCGCCTCCGCGTACATCACCCTCAAGATCGTCCAGAACTCCTGGCGGACGGTCCGGGAGAAGCTCCGGGAACTGCCCGGAGCCGCGCACATCGCCCTGGTCAGCGGAGATTTCGACGTCCTGCTGCTGGTCCACACCCCGGACAACCGCACCCTGCGCGAGCTGGTCCTGACCCGGCTGCAGTCCATCCCGGAGGTGCTGTCCACCCGCACCCTGCTGGTGTTCGAGGAAACGGATCTGCAGGACCCCGGCCCGGGCGGCGGCCCGGCCCTGGCCGAGGAATGACCGGCTAATCTCCCCGGAGATCATCACGACTCGGGGGAGATCCACCATGCCCATGCTGACGGGCCGGCACGTCCGGCTGGAACCACTCGGCCGGCACCACCACGACGGCCTGTGCGAGGCGATCCGCGACGGCGAACTGTGGAAGCTGCCCGTCACCCTCGTCCCCCACCCCGACGAGGTCCACGGCTGGATCGAGGACGCCCGGGCGGCGCGGACGGCCGGCACCGACCTCGCGTTCGCCACGGTGGACGTGGCCACCGGCCGGATCGCCGGCTCCACCCGCTTCCTGAAGATGATTCCGGAGCACCGCCGGCTGGAGATCGGCTGGACCTTCATCGGCCGCTCCTGGCAGCGCACCGCCGTGAACACCGAGGCCAAACTGCTGATGCTGACGTACGCCTTCGAGACCCTCGGCATGCACCGCGTCGAGCTGCTCACGGACGTGCGCAACTCCGCCTCGCGGGCGGCCATAGCCCGGATCGGCGGCGTCCAGGAGGGCGTCCTACGGCGCCACATGGTGATGCCGGACGGCTGGGTCCGCGACTCGGTGCTCTTCAGCGTCACCGATGCCGACTGGCCCGCGGCGAAGGCCGCCCTGGCGGCCCGCCTGGAGCGCTGACCGCCCCGAGCGGCAACGGCCCGGAGCGCCGACGGCCCGGCCGGCGACGCCTGCTGCAGCGCTGCGGCGGACCACGGGCGGCGGTCCCGCGGCGGACCGGGGCTCAGCCGGCGGTGCGCAGCCCGTCGAAGGCCATCCGGACCACCGCGTCGGCCAGCGCGGACGTCTCCGTGGCGGGCGTGCCGGGGTGCGGCCGGTACCACTCGACCAGCGAGTTCACCATGCCGAACAGCAGCCGGGTGGCCAGCCGCATGTCCACGTCCGGCCGCAGGTCGCCGTCCGCCGCCGCGGCCTTGAGCAGGTCGGCGACCCGGTGGTCGAACTCGCGGCGGCGCTCCAGCGCCCACCGTTCGGTCCGGGTGTTGCCGCGCACCCGCAGCAGCAGGGTGACGTAGGGGAGCTCCGCGACCAGCACCTCGACCGTGCGCCGGGTGACGTACTCGACCTGGTCGATCGCCCGGCCGCGGTCGGCACCGGGCTCGTCGAAGATGCCGAAGAGGCCGTCCAGGGCCCGGCTGACGGCCCGGCGCAGCAGCTCCTCCTTGCCCGCGACGTGGTGGTAGATCGAGGACTTGGAAATGCCGGCGGCCTTGGAGAGGTGCTCCATCGAGGTGCCGTCGTAGCCGCGCTCGTTGAAGACCTGGACCGCGACCGAGAGCAGCGTCTCGGGGGTGTAGGTGTCCCGGCGGGAGGTCGTCACTCGGCACCGCCTTCCGCCCCGGACCCGGGCTCGGGCTCGGACCCGGCGGGCTCCCCGGCGTACGCGGCCTCGCCGTTCTCCTCGCCGTTCTCCTCGCCGTTCTCCTCGCCGGCCTGGTAGCCGGTCCGGTAGAGCGCGAGCGAGGGCGCGTAGCGGCCGCCCGGAACCCGCTCGTCGAGGTGGTGCAGCAGGTCGTACGCCCAGTCACGGCCCAGCCGGTCGTGCCATTCGCCAGGTCCGAGCGGGTAGTTCACGCCGAGCCGCATCGCGGTGTCGATGTCCTCGGCGGAGGCCGCGCCCCGCGCGACCGCGTCGGCGGTCAGGTCGATCAGCATCGCCACGGTCCGGGCGACGATCATGCCGGGGACGTCCCCGATGACGCTGACCTTCTTCCCCAGCTTCTGGAACAGGCCGATCGCCTCGGCCAGGGTCCGCTCGGAGGTGTCCTCGCAGGCGGAGAGCGCGATGCGGGAGGCACCCCGGTAGTCCAGCGCCAGGTCGAAGTAGACGACGTCGGCGAACTCGATCGCGGTCTTGCCGTCGGCGAGGACGAGCTGGCCCTCGCCGGGCAGCTGGATGTACGGGCCGCCGGACGCCACCTCGGTGACCTCGATGCCGGCCTCGGCCATCAGCCCGGCCAGGGCGGCGGCCGGGCCGAGGTCGCCGACCACGGTCACCGCGGCGGGAGCCTCCTCGGGGGCGGCCGTGTGCGGGAGGGGCGTCTGCGCGTCCGTGCCGTACGGGTACCAGCCCTGCCCCGACTTGCGGCCGAGCCGCCCCGACTGGACCAGTCGGCGCTGGGCGAGGGACGGGAGGAACTTGGGGCTGCGGAAGAAGGACTCCCACACGGAGCGGGTCACGGCCTCGTTGACGTCCTGGCCGATCAGGTCGGTGAGCTCGAAGGGGCCCATCCGGAAGCCGCCGGACTCGCGCAGCACCGCGTCGATGGTGGCCGGGTCGGCGCCCCGCTCCTCGTACACGGCGAAGGCCTCGGCGTAGAAGGGGCGGGCGATCCGGTTGACGATGAAGCCGGGGGTGTCGGCGCAGCGGACCGGGGACTTCCCCCAGGCCGCCATGGTCGCGTACGCCCGCTCGGCCGCGGCCGGGTCGGTGGCGAAGCCGCTCACCACCTCCACCAGCGGCAGCAGCGGGGCCGGGTTGAAGAAGTGCAGTCCGACGAACCGGCCCGGGTGTTCCAGGGCGCCGCCGAGCTCGGTGACGGAGAGGGAGGAGGTGTTCGTCGCCAGCAGGGCGTCCGGCGCGACCACCTTTTCCAGCGAGGCGAAGAGATCGCGCTTGACGGCGGGGTCCTCGACGATCGCCTCGATCACCAAGGCCGCTTCGGCGAGCTCCGCCAGGACGTGGGTGGACCCGATCCGGCCGGTCATGGCGTCGGCCTCGGCGCGGTCCAGACGCCCCTTGGCGACCAGCCGCTCCACCCGCTCCAGCACGGCGTCCCGGCCCGCCCGGGCGCGGGTCTCGTCCACGTCCTGGATGAGCACGCGGTGGCCCGCGGCGAGGGCGACCTGGGCGATGCCCTGGCCCATCGTTCCGGCCCCGACGACCGCCACGGTGCGGGAACGCTCGATAGCTGTCATGTCCTGATCCTCCCGCACCGCGTTGTCCACAGGAACGCCCGGGCCCTCTTGTCCCGACCGATCGTTCGGTTACTCTAACTGCAGTCTGCTCCGCTACGCCCGGCTCAACGAGGAGTTGGTCTTGATGGCCGCCGCCGACCTGTCCGCCGCACAGCTCACCGAGAAGCACCGTCCGACCCTGGACGAGGCCCTGAAGGCCATTCGCAGCCGTGCCTACTGGTCCCCGCATCCCGAGCACCCCAAGGCGTACGGGGAGACCGCGCCTGCCGACGGGCTCGCCGCGTTCCAGGCCCTGCAGGGCACCCGGCTCGACCTCGGGCAGCCCGGCACGGACGGCTGGACCGGCGGCGAGATGTCCCCGTTCGGCATCGAGCTGGGCGTCGAGTACCCGCACGCCGACCCGGACGTGCTGCTGCCCGCGATGAAGGCCGGCATGGCCGCCTGGCGCGACGCCGGACCGGAGGTCCGCGCGCTGGTCTGCATCGAGATCCTGTCCCGCATCTCCGCCCGGACGCACGAGTTCGCGCACGCGGTCATGCACACCAGCGGACAGGCCTTCATGATGGCCTTCCAGGCGGGTGGCCCGCACGCGCAGGACCGCGGCCTGGAGGCCGTGGCGTACGCCTACGAGGAGCAGACCCGGGTCCCCGGCCAGGCCGACTGGTCCAAGCCGCAGGGCAAGAAGGACCCGCTGGAGCTGGGCAAGACCTTCACTGCCGTGCCGCGCGGCATCGCGCTGGTCATCGGCTGCAACACCTTCCCCACCTGGAACGGCTACCCGGGCCTGTTCGCCTCCCTGGCCACCGGCAACCCGGTCCTGGTCAAGCCGCACCCGCGGGCCGTGCTGCCGCTGGCGCTGACCGTGCAGGTGGCGCGCGAGGTGCTCGCCGAGACGGGCTTCGACCCGAACCTGGTCGCGCTGGCCACCGAGAATCCGGGCGAGGGCATCGCCAAGACGCTGGCCGTCCGCCCCGAGATCAAGCTGATCGACTACACCGGCTCCACCGCCTTCGGCGACTGGCTGGAGACCAACGCCCGCCAGGCGCAGGTCTACACGGAGAAGGCCGGCGTCAACACGGTGGTCGTGGACTCCACCGACAACTACAAGGGGATGCTCGGCAACCTCGCCTTCTCCCTCTCGCTCTACAGCGGGCAGATGTGCACCACCCCGCAGAACCTGCTGATCCCCCGGGACGGCATCGAGACCGACGCCGGCCACAAGTCGTACGACGAGGTCGTCGCCGACCTGGCCGCCGCGGTGTCCGGCCTGCTGGGCGACGACGCCCGGGCCAACGCGCTGCTGGGCGCGCTGGTCAACCCGGACGTGAAGGCCCGCCTGGAGGCGGCGTCCGGCCTCGGCGAGGTCGCCCTGGCCTCCCGTGAGATCGCCAATCCGGAGTTCCCGGACGCGGTGGTCCGCACCCCGGTGGTGGTCAAGCTGGACGCGGGCAAGCCGGACCCGGAGGCGGCCTACTTCTCCGAGTGCTTCGGCCCGGTCTCCTTCGCGGTGGCCGTCGACTCCACGGCGGACGCGCTGGAGCTGCTGCGCCGCACGGTCCGGGAGAAGGGCGCCATGACGGTCGGCGCCTACACCACCTCGCCGGACACCGAGCGCGCGGTCGAGGAGGTCTGCCTGGAGGAGGCGGCCCAGCTCTCGCTGAACCTGACCGGCGGGGTCTTCGTGAACCAGACCGCCGCGTTCTCCGACTTCCACGGCTCCGGCGGCAACCCGGCGGCGAACGCCGCCCTCTGCGACGGCGCCTTCGTCTCCAACCGCTTCCGCATGATCCAGGTCCGCCGCCAGGCGTAACCCGCCGCGTGGGCGGTCACGCCACACAGCCGGCCGTGTGGGCAATCGCGCCACACAGCCGGCCGTGTGGGCAATCGTGCCGCAGGGCGATGGGGGTCCCCCCTGCTCGAGCGAAGTCGACGCTTGGGGGAGGGTGGGCACACGGCACACGCAGCACGCCCGCGGCTCCCCCGCCCGGCTCCGCATCCGCTCCGGAGCCGGGCCCCGGGCCCACGCCCACCCGCCCGAACAGCCCCGACCCGACCGGGCCGACCGGGCCGACGGGGCCGACCGGGCCGACCGGGCCGACCGGCCAGGCAGGCACGCGCTAGCGATCGCCGAGCGCCCGAGCGGACGCGTCCACCTGCGCCAACCGCCGCAGCGCCGCGAACATCGCGTCACCCAGCACCGTGCCGACGGCCACCCTCTCCACGAGGTCCTCGCGCGCCACCTCGCCTGCGGTGTACGCCAGATCCGCCGCCGCCACCCGCTCGGCCGCCCCGGCGTACTCGTCGAGCACCGACGCGAAGCCACCGTGCCCGGCCCTGGACAGCGCCGCGAGCGCCGCCGCGAGCGCCTCCCCCGCCGGAGAGCCGGGGCTCACCCGCCACCCGCGCGCCTCGATCAGCCGCGCCACCTCCGCCCGGGCCAGTCCGGCCTCGGCATCCGGCTCACCGCCACGCTCACCGCCACGCTCCGCAGCCCGGTCCGGCACCAGCCGGTCCGCCACCGCACCCAGCAGCTTGTGCACCGGCTTCTCGCGGTCGTCGACGGCCGCGAGCACCTCCTTGATCGCCGCCACGGACAGCCCGCCGACCTCCAGCAGCCCGCGGACCAGCCGAAGCCGACGCACGTGCTGCTCGTCGTAACTCGCCTGGTTCGGGCTGGTCAGCTCACCGGGCGCGAGCAGCCCCTCCCGTACGTAGTACTTGATCGTCGCCACCGGTACCCCGGTCCTCCGGCTCAGCTCTCCGATACGCATGCCGCGCGCCCACCTGTCGGTCCCGTGCTTGCCACTTCCACTCCCATCATAGATAGTGGCGCTATCAGATAGCGGCACTCTCCACTATCCATGCATCGCGCTTCCACGCATCGCACCGTCCGTGCATCAGGGGGTCCTTCATGTCGCTGTTACCGCGGTCCGCATCGCCGACCTGGCGCGCCTGGCACCGCCCGCTGACCGTCTTCGCCGGGGCGATGGCCCTCTGGGCCGCGGGCTCGGCGGTCGGCCTCGTGGTCGACGACCGCGTCCTGACCGGCGCGCCGATCTGGGCCAAGCCCTTCAAGTTCGCCGTCTCGTTCATCGCCTACGGCCTCAGCCTGGCCTGGATGCTCTCGCTGCTCGGCGAGGCCCGGCCACGGCTGCGCAGGACCGCCTGGTGGGCCGGCACGGTCGCGGTCGCCGCCGGCATCGTGGAAATGCTGCTCATCACCCTGCAGGTGCTCCGCGGTGTGCGCAGCCACTTCAACCAGGCGACGCCCTTCGACTCCGCGGTCTACAGCGCCATGGGCAACACCGTGGTCGTCCTGTGGGTCGCCACGCTCGTCATCGCCGTACTGCTCTGGCGTGCCCGGACCACCGACCGCGCCACCGCCTGGGCGATCCGGATCTCCACGGTCCTCGCGCTGATCGGCGCCCTGCTCGCCGTGCTGATGACCCTGCCCACTCCCGGGCAGCAGCGGCTGGACGCCGCCGGCGCCGAGCTCACGGAGAGCGGCGCGCACAGCGTGGGCGTGCCCGACGGCGGCCCCGGGATGCCGCTCACGGGCTGGTCCACCACCGGCGGCGATCTGCGCATCCCGCACTTCTTCGGCATGCACGCGCCCCAGCTGCTGCCGCTGCTCGTCCTCGTCCTGGTCGCCCTCGCACCGCGCTTCACCCGGCTGCGCGACGAACGGGTCCGGGTACGCCTGGTCTTCACCGGCGGCGCGGTCTACGCGGCGGTGCTCGCGCTGCTCACCTGGCAGGCCCTGCGCGGCCAGTCCCTGGTCCACCCGGACGGGGCCACGCTCGGTGCGGCCGCGCTGATCGCGGTCGCGGGCGGGCTAGGAGTCCTCGTCTCCCTCGTCTCCGGCCGGCGGCCCGCCCCAGTGGAACAGGGTCATGGCCACGCTGGTGGCCAGGTTGTAGCTGGAGACCTGGCGGCGCATCGGCAGTGAGACGAGGTGGTCGGCCCGGTCCCGCAGTTCCGCCGACAGGCCCTGCCGCTCGGAGCCGAAAGCGAGCACGGCGTCGTCCGGGAGGCTCAGGGAGCGGATGTCCGCCCCCTCCGGGTCCAGCGCGTACAGCGGGCCGGGCGGCACGGTTTCCAGCGTCACCCGGTCCACCGTGGTGGCGTAGTGGAGGCCCGCCCCGGCCCGCACCACGTTCGGGTGCCAGGGGTCGAGGTCGCCTCGGGTGACCACGCCGGTGGCCCCGAAGCCGGCGGCGAGGCGCACCACCGCCCCGACGTTGCCCAGGTTGCGGGGGTTGTCGAGCAGCACCACCGGTGCCTGCCTGGGCAGCCGCTCCAGCGCCGCCCGGCCGGCGGCCGGGTCGGGCCGGACCGCGAGCGAAGCGACCCGTGTCGGATGCACCCGGGCCACCAGCCCGGCCAGCGGCGCCTGCCGGACGAGCGCCCGTACGGCGTCCCGTACGTCCGGGGCCAGCTCCGCGGCGAGCACCAGCAGGGCGTCCGGGTCCTCCGCGACCACCATCCGCACCTCCGCGCCGAACCGGAGCGCGTGCTTGAGGGCGTGGAAGCCGTCCAGCAGGACCATCCGGTCGTCCTCCGCGGCCGCCCGCCACGCCCGCCCGGTCTCCGCCGCCTGCCGCTCGTCGTTCATACGGAGGAGCCTACGGTTGCCCGGTCCGGCCCGGATCCGCCGGTGTGCGGGCCCCGGGGTCAGGGTCCGGGACGGAGTCCCGCGGTGCGGGCAGCGGGACGGCCCCGGCTCCGGGAGGGGCCGGGACGGGGAGAAGGCCCCGCAGGGCCGCGGCCCGGGCCCCCAGCCAGACCAGCAGGGCCGTCGGCAGGAACACCGCGTCCGCCGCGATCATCGCCAGCGAGAACACCGGCAGCCCCAGCAGTACCGCGATCCCCAGGTGCTCCAGCACCATCACGGCCAGCAGCACGTTCTTGATCCGCCGGTCGGCGAGCGTGAACGGGAAGGCCACCTGCACGAGCACGGTGCCGTACGTCAGCAGCATCACCAGCGTCCCGCTGCTCGTCACCAGCGAGGACAGCCCCGGCCACGGGGCGAAGTAGTCCAGGCCCAGCGGGTAGTGCAGCGCTGTCCCGTCCTGCCACCGCGAGCCCTGGATCTTGTACCAGCCGGCCGTCGCGTAGATCAGGCAGACCTCCACCATGATCACCAGGAGACCGGCGTGGTGCACCAGATTGGCCAGCACGTCCAGCAGGGCCCGCCCGGGGCCGTCCGGATCGCGCCGTTCCGCCGACCACCACACGCCCTGGACGATCCACAGCAGGCCGAAGACCGCCAGCCAGAACCAGTCGAGCCGGTCGGTGACCGCCGCGTACCCGAGCAGCAGGCCGAGCAGCCCCCACAGCACCGGTCCGGCCACGTCGCGGGCCGGGCCGGTGCGGGCCGTGCGGCGCGCGTCCAACGACCAGACCCGGGCGCACCGTGTGAGCACCAGGTACATGGCCATCAGATGGACGACGTTGTCGCCGCCGTCGCCCATGAACACGCTGCGGTTCTGCAGCGAGAGCACCCCCGCCATGAACAGCACGGAGGCGGCCCGGGTGTGCCAGCCGAGCAGCATCAGCACGCTCGAAAGCACCGCCACCGCGTAGACGGTCTCGAACCAGAGCACCGAGTCCGACCAGAGCAGCACGGTGAACGCTCGGTTGCCGGCGACCAGCTGTTCCGCCAGGTCGAAGCCCCACGGGCCGTCGGGTCCGTAGAGTTCGCGGCGGTGGGGGAACTCCCGCAGCAGGAAGACCAGCCAGGTCGCGGCGAAGCCGATCCGGACGGTGGCGGTCTGGTACGGGGCGAGCGTCCGCCCGGTCACCGCGGCCAGCCCCCGCCGGGCCCGCTCCCTCAGACGGTCCACCACGGCAGCTCCCGGTAGTTCGTCCGCGTGTCGGTCTCCTCGTCGCTCCACTCCGGCGCGGGCAGGGCCGTGGCGGCCGACCGCAGCTGGATCCGGAGCACATGGCCGCCGGGGAACCGCGGCTCGACGCGGAGCAGCACGATCCGCCGCAGGTACTCCTCGGAGAGCCGGCCGCGCTCGCCCTGGGGTCGGTTCTCCTCGTCGTGCGAGCCGGTGAAGAAGTCCCAGGCCCGGCGCAGCTCGTTCTGCTGCGCGTGGCTGGGGAAGGGGTTGCCGCGTATCGCCGCGCCGTCCTCGGCGGACAGGTCGCGCCAGCCGGTGGTGATCCGCTCCCCGTCGGCCGTGCGGACCTGTGCGCGGACCTGTACGGCGATGTTCTGCTGGAGCGGATTGGGGGCGAACAGCTTCCAGTTCTGTTCGAACTCGGGATAGATCCAGCCGTCCACGGCCTGCCGGTGCCGCTCGCCCACCGTGTTGGACGGGGCGACGTGCAGGAACACCAGGCCGAGGTGGAGGCAGGCGGCCACCGCCACGGCGCCGAGGGCGAGGGCGGCGGCGATCCGGTACGGCAGGGGCAGGGCGGCTATCCCGCCGCCCGAGCTCTGGTCCGCGTCCATCCCACCCCCGTCCGGGCCGCTTCGGACCACCCCGGTCGGCGGCTCCGGTCGTCCACAGGCATCCACAAGAGGTTGACACCCTACGGGCCGCCGTCTCACCATTGAAGCGAATGAACCGAACGATCGGTCGGTCGGGCGGAAAAGGATCTGGACCAGACGCTGGCAGGGGGCCGGGATGGTGGCAGTGACCCCGGAAACGGGGCAGAACAAGGACCTCGCGGACCTCGCGGCGGCCTTCGAGGCCGCGGTGGCGGCCGAAGAGCGAGTCGAGCCGCGGGACTGGATGCCCGAGGAGTACCGCGCCACGCTGGTCCGCCAGATGGCCCAGCACGCGCACTCCGAGATCATCGGCATGCAGCCCGAGGCCAACTGGATCACCCGGGCGCCCTCGCTGCGCCGCAAGGCGATCCTGATGGCGAAGGTCCAGGACGAGGCCGGGCACGGGCTGTACCTGTACAGCGCCGCGGAGACCCTGGGCACCAGCCGCGACGAGCTGCTCGACAAGCTGCACGCCGGCCGCCAGAAGTACTCCTCGATCTTCAACTACCCGACGCTGACCTGGGCCGACGTCGGCGCCATCGGCTGGCTGGTGGACGGCGCGGCGATCACCAACCAGGTCCCCCTGTGCCGGTGCTCCTACGGGCCGTACGCGCGCGCCATGGTCCGCATCTGCAAGGAGGAGTCCTTCCACCAGCGCCAGGG
Source organism: Streptomyces sp. NPDC043853 (assembly GCF_056436025.1). Classification (NCBI taxonomy): domain Bacteria; kingdom Bacillati; phylum Actinomycetota; class Actinomycetes; order Kitasatosporales; family Streptomycetaceae; genus Streptomyces; species Streptomyces sp. NPDC043853. The sequence goes on along the minus strand of NZ_JBWKDJ010000003.1, from coordinate 334,760 downwards.
GTACGAGCTGCTGCTCGCGCTCTCCCAGGGCACCGAGGCCCAGCACGAGATGGCCCAGGACGCCGTGAACCGCTGGTGGTGGCCCTCGCTGATGATGTTCGGCCCGCCGGACGACGAGTCCTCGCACTCGGCGCAGTCCATGGCCTGGCGGATCAAGCGCCACTCCAACGACGAACTGCGCCAGCGGTTCGTGGACATCGCCGTCCCGCAGGCCGAGAGCCTCGGCCTGACCCTGCCCGACCCGGACCTCCGGTGGAACGAGGAGCGCGGGCACCACGACTTCGGGGCCATCGACTGGACCGAGTTCTGGGACGTCCTCAAGGGCAACGGGCCGTGCAACGAGGAGCGCATAGGCCAGCGGCGCCGGGCCCACGAAGAGGGCGCCTGGGTACGGGACGCGGCCGCGGCGTACGCGGCGAAGCACACCAACGAGGAGGCACGGGCATGACGCAGAACTGGCCGCTGTGGGAGGTGTTCGTGCGGTCGCGGCGCGGGCTCTCGCACACCCACGCGGGAAGCCTGCACGCCCCCGACGCGGAGATGGCCCTGCGCAACGCCCGCGATCTGTACACGCGGCGCAACGAGGGCGTGTCCATCTGGGTCGTGCCCTCGACGGCGATCACCGCCTCCTCGCCGGACGAGCGCGACCCGTTCTTCGCCCCGTCCGCCGACAAGCCGTACCGGCACCCGACGTTCTACGACATCCCGGAGGGGGTGCAGCACCTGTGAGCACTGATTCCACGACGGGTACCACGACGGTCCCCACGGCTGCCGCACTCGCCCTCGGCGACGACGCACTGGTCCTCTCCCACCGGCTCGGCGAATGGGCCGGGCACGCCCCGGTGCTGGAGGAGGAGGTGGCGCTGGCCAACATCGCCCTCGACCTGCTCGGCCAGGCCCGCGTCCTGCTGTCCATGGCGGGCGACGAGGACGAACTGGCCTTCCTCCGCGAGGAGCGGGCCTTCCGCAACCTCCAGCTGGTGGAGCAGCCGAACGGCGACTTCGCCCACACCATCGCCCGCCAGCTCTACTTCTCCTTCTACCAGCACGGGCTGTTCGAGGCCCTCGCGGCCGGCGAGGGCCCGTTCGCCCCGCTGGCGGCCAAGGCCGTGAAGGAGACCGCCTACCACCGGGACCACGCCGAGCAGTGGACCCTGCGCCTCGGCGACGGCACGGAGGAGAGCGCCCGCCGGATGCGCACGGCGCTGGACTCCCTGTGGAAGTTCACCGGCGAGATGTTCCGCCCCGTCGAGGGCATCGAGGTGGATTACGCCGCCCTGGAGCAGCGCTGGCTCACCGAGCTGGGTGCCGTGCTGGACCGGGCCGGACTGGAGCTCCCCGAGGGCCCCCGTACGGGCGCCTGGGCGGCCGGTGCCGGACGGGAGGGCCTGCACACCGAGCCCTTCGGCCGGATGCTCGCCGAGATGCAGCACCTGCACCGCAGCCACCCGGGGGCGTCATGGTGACCACGGCCCGCCCCGCGCCCCGGACCGGGGCCCCGGTCGCCAGCCGCCTCGAAGAGGAGCTGGCCGCGCTGGCCGGCGCGGTGCCGGACCCGGAGCTGCCCGTGCTCAGCCTGGCCGAGCTGGGCGTGATGCGCGGGGTGCGGATACGCGAGGACGGCGTGGTGGAGGTCTCGCTCACCCCGACCTACACCGGCTGCCCGGCGATCGAGGCCATGTCCGCCGACATCGAGCGTGCCCTGCACGACCGCGGCATAGCCGAGGTCTCGGTGCGGACGGTGCTGGCCCCCGCCTGGTCCACCGACGACATCAGCGCCGAAGGCCGCCGCAAGCTCGCCGAGTTCGGCATCGCCCCGCCCCGGCCGCACGCGGCCGGCGGCCCGGTGCCGCTGACGCTGTCGGTGCGCTGCCCGCACTGCGGGTCCACCGACACCGAGCTGCTGAGCCGCTTCTCCTCCACCGCCTGCAAGGCGCTGCGCCGCTGCGCGTCCTGCCGTGAACCCTTCGACCACTTCAAGGAGCTGTAGATGGCCGCACCACGCCACGGCGCCTTCCACCCCCTGACGGTGGCCGCGGTCGACCGGCTCACCGACGACTCCGTGGCCCTGACCCTCAGCGTCCCGGCGGAGATCCGCGAGGAGTACCGGCACGCCCCCGGCCAGCACCTGGCCATGCGGCGGAGCGGGGCCGAGCGCGGGGAGGTGCGCCGCACCTACTCGATCTGCTCCCCCGCCCCGGCGCCCGGCGGGCCCGGCCCCCGGGAGCTGCGGGTCGGTGTGCGGCTGGTGGAGGGCGGCGAGTTCTCCACCTACGCCCACAAGGAGATCGCCCCCGGGGACGTGCTGGACGTGATGGTCCCGGCCGGGCGGTTCGTGCTGGACCCGGCCGCCGCCCCGCAGGGCGGGCACTACGCCGCGATCGTCGGCGGCAGCGGCATCACCCCGCTGCTGTCGATCGTCTCGACCCTCCTGGCGGCGCGGCCGGACACCCGCTTCTGCCTGGTCCGCAGCGACCGTACGGCTGCCTCGACGATGTTCCTGGAGGAGGTCGCCGACCTGAAGGACCGCTACCCCGAGCGGTTCCAGCTGGTCACCGTGCTCTCCCGGGAGGAGCAGGAGGCGGGCCTGCCGTCCGGCCGGCTCGACGAGGAGCGGCTGACGGCCCTGCTGCCGGCGCTGCTGCCGGTCGGCTCGGTGGCGGGCTGGTTCCTGTGCGGGCCCTACGGCCTGGTCCAGGGCGCCGAGCGGGCGCTGCGCGGCCTGGGTGTCGACCGGGACCGGATCCACGAGGAGATCTTCCACGTGGACAACGCCCCCGCCCCGGCGCCGGCGGCCAGGACGGTGTCCTCCTCGCACAGCCGGGTCACCGCCCGCCTCGACGGCCGGTCCGGCACCTGGCCGGTGCAGGACGGCGAGTCCCTGCTCGACGCGGTGCTGCGCAACCGGGCGGACGCGCCGTACGCCTGCAAGGGCGGCGTGTGCGGCACCTGCCGGGCGTTCGTGGTGCGCGGCGAGGTCCGGATGGACCGGAACTACGCCCTGGAGGAGCACGAGACGGAGGCCGGGTTCGTGCTGGCCTGCCAGTCGCATCCGGAAACGGAGGAAGTCGAGATCGACTTCGACCGCTGAGCCCGTCCGCCGTCGACCCCCGTCGGCGGCGGGCCTGTCCACCGCCGAGGGTGCCCGGCCCCGGGCCCTGTCCAATTGCGGGAACCTGTTCTATCTTGACGCTCCGTCAGATTTGATGTCGCCACGGCATCGGGCAAGGGACCTGCGCGCGGGAGGACAGGACGTGGACTTCACCTTCACCGAGGAGCAGCAGGCGGCCGTCGAGGCGGCCAGGGCGGTCTTCGCGGACGTCGCCCCGGACGGGGTGCCCAGTCCCGCGCTGACCCCGGGCGCGGTGGCCGAGGACTTCGACCGCCCGCTGTGGTCGAAGCTGGCCGCCTCCGACCTCCTCGGCCTGGTGCTCGCCGAGGAACACGGCGGTGCCGGACTGGACGCCATCGCGCTCTGCCTCGTACTGCGCGAGTCCGCGAAGGTGCTGGCCCGGGTGCCGCTGCTGGAGCACTGCGCCACCGCCATGACCGTGCAGTTCCACGGCTCGGCCGAACTGGCCGCCGCGCTGCTGCCCGGTGCGGCCACCGGCGGGCTGGTGCTCACCGCCGCGGCCAACGGCCGGACCGGCCACGACCCGGCCGAGCTGGCGGTGACGGCCGTCCGGGACGGCTCGGCGTGGGTGCTGGACGGCGTACAGACCGCCGTGCCCTGGGCACACGGCGCCGACTGGATCGCCGTACCGGCGCACACCGGTGGCGCGGAGGCGGTGCTCGCGCTGGTTCCGCGCGAAGCCGAAGGGCTGTCCCTGGCCGACCAGTACTCGACCAACGGCGAGCGCTACGCCGAGCTCGCCCTGGACGGGGTACGGGTGCCGGCCGCACACCTGATCGACGCACCCGGAGGTGCCCCCGGCGGAGCCGGCGGGAGCGCCTGGGAACGGCTGCGGCAGCTACTGGCCACCGGCACCTGCGCGCTGGCACTGGGTCTGGGCGAGGCCGTGCTGTCGATGACCAGCGCGTACACCGGCAAGCGCGAGCAGTTCGGCTTCCCGGTGGCCACCTTCCAGGCGGTCGCGGTCCAGGCCGCCGACCGCTACATCGACCTGCGCGCGATGGAAGTCACCCTCTGGCAGGCGGCCTGGCGGCTGGACGCGGCGACCGGCGGGGCCGGCGGCCCGCTGCCCAGCGCCGGGGACGTGGCGGTGGCCAAGATCTGGGCCTCGGAGGGCGTACGGCGGGTGGTGCAGACCGCCCAGCACCTGCACGGCGGCTTCGGCGCCGACACCGACTACCCGCTGCACCGCTACCACGCCTGGGCCAAGCAGCTGGAGCTGTCGCTCGGCCCCGCCGCGGCCCACGAGGAGCTGCTGGGCGATCTGCTGGCCGCCCACGCCCTCGGCTGAGTCAGCTCACGGTGCCGGGGCCGGATCACCATGCCGGGCCGGATCACCATGGCGGTTCAGACCGCGGTGCCGGTTCAGACCACCATGCCGGTTCAGATCACGGTGCCGGGGGCGCCCGCGTCGGTGACCACCGGGCGGCCCACGGCCTCCCAGCTCTGCATGCCGCCGTCCACGTTCACCGCGTCGATGCCCTGCTGCAGCAGGTAGCCGGTGACCTGCGCGGAGCGCCCGCCCACCCGGCACATCACGTACACCTTGTCACCGTCCGGGGCGGCCTCGGTGAGCTCACCGAAGCGGGCCACGAACTCGCTCATCGGGATGTGCAGCGCGCCCTCGGCGTGACCGGCCTGCCACTCCTCGGCCTCCCGGACGTCGAGGATGAAGCTGTCCGCGCCCAGCGCGTCCACACCGACCGTGGGAAGCGTGCCGAAGTGCATGCCCTGCCGCCTTCTACTCGTCTGTTCGTGGTGCACGGGTGCCCGTGCGCCTGTCTGCCACGGTACCCGCATCTCCGACGGGCCCGGCCGTGTCGTGTCCTCGGGTTCAGGCCTCCGAGGTCAGCCCGGCCAGCTCCGCCTCACGCTCCGACACCTGCGCCATCAGCTGCCCGGCGATCTCGTCCAGCAGCGTGTCCGGGTCGTCCGGCGCCATCCGCAGCATCGCCCCGATGGCGCTGTCCTCCAGCTCCCGCGCCACCGCGGCGAGCAGCTCCTTGCGCTGCGCCAGCCACTCCAGCCGCGCGTACAGCTCCTCGGCCTCCGTCGGTCCCGCCGCCTCCGGCACCGGCCCGGCGGCCCATTCCCCGGCCAGCTCGCGCAGCAGCTGCTCGTCGCCCCGCGCGTACGCGGCGTTCACCTTGACCAGGAAGGCGTCGCGCCGCTCCCGCTCGGCGTCCTCCTGCGCGAGATCGGGGTGCGCCTGCCGGACGAGCTCGCGGTAGAGCCGCCGCGCCTCCTCCGACGGGCGGACCCGCTCCGGCGGCTGCACCGGCTGCTCGGTGAGCATGGCCGCCGCGTCGTCGGCGATCCCGTCCGAACCGAGCCAGTCGTGGAACAGCTCGTCCACCCCGGGCATCGGCATGACCAGGGCCCGGGCCTCACGCGCCCGGCGCAGGTCCTCCGGGTCCCCGGACCGCTCGGCCCGGGCCTCCGCGATCAGCGCGTCCAGCTCGTCGAGCCGGGAGTACATCGGGCCGAGCTTCCGGTGGTGGAGGCGGGAGAAGTTCTCCACCTCCACCCGGAAGGTCTCCACCGCGATCTCGAACTCGATCAGCGCCTGCTCCGCGGCCCGCACGGCCCGCTCCAGCCGCGCCTCGGGCCGCTCGGCGCCACCGGCTCCCGCCGCGTCCTCGGGGACTGTCTGCTCACTCACCCGGCCAGCCTAGAGGGTGTCCGGGTGATCGCGGCGGGCACCGGCGGTCGGACCGGGTCAGACCCCGGCTTCCGCCGCGATCCGCCCGGACCGCACCGCCGCCACCAGGTCCGCGTGGTCCGCCTCCGTCCGGTCCGCGTAGGCCACGGCGAAGGCGGCCACCGCCTCGTCCAGCTCCTCGTTCTTGCCGCAGTACCCGGCCAGCACCCGCGGGTCCGCGCTGTGCGCGTGCGCCCGCGCCAGCAGCGCCCCGGTCATCCGCCCGTAGTCGTCGATCTGGTCCGGCGAGAGCGCCGCCGGGTCCACGCTGCCCTTGCGATTGCGGAACTGCCGCACCTGGAACGGCCGGCCCTCGACCGTGGTCCAGCCCAGCAGGATGTCCGAGACCACCTGCATCCGCTTCTGGCCGGCCACCACCCGCTGCCCCTCGTGCGTCGCCGGGGACCGGTCGAAGCCCTCCGGCAGGTGCGGCAGCAGCACCGAGGGCCGCGCCTCCTTCACCTGGAGCACCAGCGGCTCGCCCCGGTGGTCCAGCAGCAGCACCACGTACGAGCGGGTGCCCACGCTGCCGGTGCCGACCACCCGGAAGGCCACGTCGTGGATGGCGTAGCGGGCCAGCAGCGGCAGCCGGTCGCTCTGGACCGTGCCGAGGTAGCCGCCGAGCGAGGCCGCGACCGCCTCCGCCTCCGCGTCCCCGACCCGCCGCAGCACCGGCAGGGCGTCCTCGAAGCGACGCGCCCCGTTCTCGTCCACCACGGTGGACTTCGCCGCGAACCGGGCGCTGGTGTTGTTGCGGGCCTTCTCCGAGACCCGCTCCAGCGTGCCCAGCAGGTCCCGGGCGTCCGTGTGCGAGACCAGTTCCTCGTCCGCGATCGCGTTCCACGCGTCCAGCGCGGACAGCCGCGCCAGCAGGCGCATCGTCCGCCGGTAGGCGCCCACCGCGTCCTGTGCGGCCGCCCGGCAGGTGTCCTCGCCGGCCCCCACCACCCGTCCGGCCAGCACCAGCGAGACCGCCAGCCGCTTGACGTCCCACTCCCACGGACCGACCACGGTCTCGTCGAAGTCGTTGAGGTCGATCACCAGCCGACCGCGCGCGTCCCCGTAGAGGCCGAAGTTCGCGGCGTGCGCGTCTCCGCAGATCTGCGCCGCCACCCCGGTGACCGGGGTCCCCGCCAGGTCGTACGCCATCAGCCCGGCGGCGCCGCGCAGGAAGGCGAAAGGATTCGCCGCCATACGGCCCACCCGTATCGGGGTCAGCTCGGGCACCCGGCCGTGGTTGGACTCCTCGACGGCCCGCACCGCGTCCGGACGGCCGGCAGCGAGCTCGAACGCGGCGTGCGCGGCGCGCGGCACCCGGTTCCGCAGGGCCTTGCCGGCGTTCTTCGGCGCACCGGCGGCCGTGCCGCGCGGGGCGAAGCCGGGGACCACCGGAATCCTCTGCGCCATCGCCACCCGCTGTCCCGGTACGGCGTCCGCTCCCGCGTCCGCCCCTGCGCCCGCGCCGACGCCCGTGTCCGTGCCCATTGCCTGCCGCCCCCATCGATCATGCCCAGTGACCGGACGACCGTACCGATCACGCGGCCCCCGCGGAAGCCGCGACCTGCTGTGACCTGCCGCGACCTGCCGGTACGACGCGCCCGTACGCCCCGTACGACCCACCGGCACGCCCCGTACGACCCACCGGCACGCCCCTACGGCGGCCGGCACGCCCCGTACGGCCCCGGCACCCGCCCGCTACAGCCCCGCGTCCCGGGCCAGCAGCGCCGCCTGCACCCGGTTCTCGCACTCCAGCTTGGCCAGGATCCGGCTCACGTAGGTCTTCACCGTCGCCTCGCTCATGTGCAGCCGCCGCCCCGCGTCCGCGTTCGACAGCCCCTCGCCCAGCAGCGCCAGAACCCCGCGCTCCCGCTCGCTCAGCTCGGCCACGCGCCGCCTCGCCCGCTCGCCGCGCGAGGCCGCCCGCCCCGAGGCCAGCTGGTCCACCACGTGCCGGGTCGCCGCCGGGGAGAGGTAGGCGTCCCCGGCCGCGGCCGCCCGCACCGCCCCGATCAGCTCGGCCGGAGCGGAATCCTTCAGCAGGAACCCGGCCCCGCCCTGCTCCAGCGCCCGCAGCACGTTCTCCTTCTCGCCGAAGGTGGTCAGGATCAGCGCCCGCGCCGACGGCACGGCCCGCCGCAGCTCCCCCAGCGCGGTCAGCCCGTCCATCACCGGCATCTGGATGTCCAGCAGCACCACGTCCGGCGTGTGGGCCCGGGCCAGCTCCACCGCCTCGCGGCCGTTCGCCGCCTCCGCGACCACCTCGATCGCCGGGTCCGAGGTCAGGATCAGCCTGATCCCGGCCCGGATCAGCGGCTCGTCGTCGGCGATCACCACCCGCACCGTCCGCGGCGACCCGCCACCCGTCACCGCCGCACCCGTACCCGCACCCGAGCCCGCGCCCTCGCCAACGCCAACGCCCACGCCTACCGCCTGATCTCGTACGCCTGCTTCTCGATGAGCCTGCCGTCCCGGAAGCAGAACCGGAACACCGGCTCGTCCTCCAGGCTGTCACCCGATTCGGTCGACATCAGCACCAGGCAGCCGGCGCCCTCCGGCCGCGGCGGGCCGCCCTTGTCCAGCCCCTGGGTGAACACGCTGTCCCCGCTGGGCAGCCGGTCCCGCACCTCCTGCTCCGAGGTCCCGACGCTGATCGCGTCGTACTGGGATCGGTCGATCATGCCCTTCGTCACCGAGGACGCCAGCAGGGCCACCCCCGCCCCCAGCACGATCACCAGCAGCACCACCGCAGCGAAGGCGATACCGCAGCCCAGCGCGAACCCCCCGGCCCGGCTCCGGCCCCCGGTCGCCAGCTCCCGGTCCACCGCGGCCCAGTCCATCGGCGGCACCCCGGACGGCACCCGCTGCTGCCCGAAGTCGTCCGCGAACCCCTCGGCGAGGCCGGGCGCCCAGCCCGGAAGCACCCCGTCGGCCGGTGCCGCCGGCACCGCGCTCCCCGCCCGCGCCTTCGGCCCGCCCGCGGGCTCGGACCCGTACGGCAGCACGCCCGCCACCCGGAACCCGCCGCCCTCCACCCGCCCGGCGTGCACCATCCCGCCGACCAGCCGGGCCCGCTCCCGGAGCCCCGTCAGCCCCTGGCCGCCCGAGACCACCTCGCCCGGACCCGGCGCCGGCACCGGCCCGTTGGAGATCTCCACCACCAACGAGTCGTCCTCGTAACGCAGTTCCACCGCGATCTCCGCACCCGGTGCGTGCTTGTAGGCGTTGGTCAGCGCCTCCTGCACGATCCGGTACGCCGCGTGGTCGGCGGCCGCGGGCAACGGCCGGGGCCGCCCGGCCGTACGCAGCGCCACCTCGGTACCCGCCGCCCGCGCGGCCGCGACCACCCCCTCGATCCCGGCGACCCCGCGCGCGACCTGCTCGTCCTCCCGCACCGGGGCCTCGACCCCGTCCCGGAGGATGCCCACGACCTCGCGCAACTCGTGCATGGCCGCGACCGAGGCCTGGCGCAACACGCCCACCGCCTCGCGCTGGCGGTCCGTCAGCTCCGGGTCCACCTCCAGCGCCCCGGTGTGCACCGAGATCAGGGCCAGTTGGTGCCCCAGGCTGTCGTGCATGTCCTGGGCGATCCGCTGCCGCTCGCGCAGCCGCGCCTGGCCCGCGACCATCACCCGCTCCCTCATCAGCTGCGCGTTGCGCTCCTGCAGGGCGTGCAGCAGGGTCCGCCGCTGGTACCAGTAGCGGCTGGCCAGACCCGGTGTCAGCACCGTCGCCAGGTACATCAGCGTGGTGAACACCAGCAGCAGCATCGGCGGGGCCTCACCCCACTCGACGGCCGCCGTCACCCCGACGTAGAGCAGGAAGGTCAGCGCGAAGACGCCCACCGCCCGACCGGCCCCGACGATCCGCCGGCCCGCGGACCAGCCCAGCATCAGGGTGACCAGCAGGGTGCCGGGCAGCACCGCGCTCACCGCCGCCGCGACGAGCAGCGTCCCGCCGGGCATCCGGCGGCGCAGCAGCACCAGGGCGAGCACGGTCACCGCGGACGCGGTCTCCCGGAGCGCGCTCCCGCCGTCCAGCTCCTCGATGACGAACCCGAGCAGCACGATCGCGGCGGCCGCGACCAGATCCCCGATCAGCGCCCGCCGTGTCCAGGGCTCCGGGCCCTTCAGCCATTCCCACCCGGCCCGCGCCTTCGCATGCACATCCACGGCACCGAATCTAGGCAACGCCGGCCCGATGCCCCAGCCCTCTTTCGTCGCACCCCCGCCGACGAAAGTCGACGGTGCCGGGGCGGCGGCCCGTCACCGGTACCGGATCACCCGCACCGCGGACTCGCCGAGGCCGTCCAGGCCGGTGAACCACTCGGCCGACGCGTCGACCAGACCCACCGGTCCGGCCTCCGTACGGAACGCGGTGAGCAGCAAGCCCGTCGACGGCCGGCCCCGGCGGTCCTCACGCTGCACCCACACCAGGGCGCGACCGCCTTCCGGGAGCGTCGCCAGAGCGGCCACCGCGTCGGTGACCGTCGCATGCTCCGACACCTCCCGTACGCCGCCCAGCTCGCGCAGCGTCGCTTCGAACCAGGCCGCCCGCCCCGGTTCGGGGACGGTCCCGGCGGCCTCGCCGCGGTCCCACGCCGCGAGGTGCCCCCACGGGTCGGAGTTGCGGAGCAGGAACGGCTCCTCGGGCCCCTTCGGTACGACCAGCGCCGCGTCGAGCATGGCCTCGCGCCAGTCGCCGCCGCCCAGCCGGGCCGTGGTTTCCAGGGCGAACAGCCAGCCGCGCCGCGTCTCGTCCTCCGCCGCCGGTGCGACGAGCTCGACGGACTCGGCCCGGTAGGTGCGCCGGACCCAGTCCCGGGCCTTCTCCCGGGCCGCTTCGAGGTCGGCCGCCACCGGCGGGCTCCCGGGCCGGAAGCGGGCGAGGACCAGCTCCTTCACCCCGGCGGTGTCCAGCCGGGCGAGGCCGCCGGTCATGCCGTCCAGGAACACCACGTTGCCGGCGTTGTTGTGCGCGTACAGCAGGTGCCCGCTGACCTCGGTGCCGCCGATGGCCCGCCGTACCCACACCACGCCCTGGGTGTCCGGGCCGGTCTCCTGGACCCGGCCGATCACCTCGTCCCAGTCGGCGCAGCGCAGCTGCTCGGCGCCGGGGAAGTAGCGGCGCAGCAGCAGGGGCCACCAGCCCGGTGCCTCGTGGGCGGGCTGCCAGGGCAGCGGCGAGGAGGGCGCTCCCGCGATCGCAGCGGCCACGGTGACCACGCAGCCGCGGGAGTTGAGGCGGCGTGCCTGGGTCTCCGGGTCGGGCTCGTCCCCGGTCCGCGTGTACGCCGCGGCATCCGCCCACGGGTCGTCGGCGGCCGGGTGGAACGGGGCGCCGGGGTCCTTGGGCACCACCACGGACGCGGCCAGCATCGGGGTCCGCGGATAGCCGGGCTGCTCGACGGTCCGGCAGCCGAACAGCCAGGTCCCGGCGTCCTCGGCGACCGGCTGCACACCGGTCAGCTCGACCAGACCGTGGTAGGTCGCCAGCAGCCACCCCAGCGCCTTCTGCCAGGGCTCGGCCTTGACCGTGCCGGCCGTGCCGGCGCTGTCCCACCCGCCGTGGCGGACATAGGCGAAGTACTGCTCCAGCGGGATGTGGGAGACCGGGAAGCGCGCCGGGGAGCCGTCCTTGGGCACGATCACCATCTTGACGACGGGCCCGACGAACGCGTCCTGTGCGTCGATGCTCTCCTGCACGTCGTACCTGACCACCCAGGCGAGGTCGTTCTCCCGGCTGAGTTCCGGCTGCATCACCAGCGTCCACCGCCGGGGGACGTCCGTCCGGACGAGCAGGGTCCTGGCCGCTTCCACGGCCTCGTTCAGAGTGATCATGAGGGATTCCTGACGGAGCCGCCGACAACGGCGCTAGCGATAGGGGACATGGGCTATCTCACTGATGTTGTGTGTCTCCAGTTTCGCCAGAGTGCCCGTCTGGCCGTCCAGGAACACCACCCCGTGCGGGGTGTTCACCGCGTTGAAGACGTGGCCGGGCCCGCCGTGGCGGGAGATCGCCACCACGCTCCGGGAGCCGTCTCCGCGCGCCTCCAGGTCCTTGATGATGTCGTCGTAGCTGCCGACGACCTTCTTGGCGTCCGGAGTCACCCCGAGTTCCTTGTACGGAATGTCGCCCGGGCCGTACTTCGGGGCGGCGGACACCTCCACCCCGTCCATGCGCTTGTCGACCGCGACCACATTGTGGGTGCAGTTGTACTCGTACCCCGGCTTGCCGGTGTTGTTGACGTCCTTGAGCCAGGGGTACTCCTCGTCGAGGAACTTCTGGGCGTCCTTCCCGCCCACCGAGTCGACGTGGATGGACCGGCCCTCGGTGATCCCCTTCGTCGGCTTCGCCAGGTGCGACCACTTGGTCGCGGTCTTGCTCGCCGTCGTCGCGACCCGGGTCCCCGTCCGGGCCGCCCCCATGCCCTTGGTGCCGAGCAGTTCGGGCAGCAGCCGGCCGAGCCCCTCACTGGGGTCCTCCTTGAAGCTGTCGATCAGCGCCTGCGGGATCCGCTCGGGGTGCGCGGCCGTCGACACCAGGCCGGCCAGGGTCGTGTTGACGTTCTGCAGGTACTGGGCGGGGTGGGTCAGGTTGTAGATGTCGAGCGGGTTGAGTCCGCGGACGAAGTTGACCAGGCCGGCCGTTCCCTTGATCGCGCCGCCCACGACGTGGTTGAGCTCCACGGCCATGGCGCCCTGGCTGTCGAGGAAGGTGTCGACCGCCCGGTCCAGCGGCGGCGGTTCGGCCGGTGCGTGCTCGGTGGCCTTCGACACGGCCGCCCGGGCCGTGGCGGCGGCGTCGTTGCGCTGCCGGCGCGCCTCCTTGAGCGTCTCGTAGGCGAGTTCGACGTCCGCGAGCCCGGGATCCTTGAACGGCTCGGGCTGCGGGCCGGGGTCACGGCCCTCCTTCACGGCCATGTTGAAGGCGTCGACCCGCTTGTTGTAGGCGCCGACGGCGTCGGACGACGCCTTCCTGCCCTTCTCGTACAGGTCGATGGCCTGCCGGGCCTGCTTCTGCGCCCACTCGACGGTGTCCGCGTACGAGCTCAGTGCCTTTCCCGCGGCCTCGCAGGCGGCGGCCGCGCGCAGCCAGTCCGCGGGCGCCATCGCGAACTTCTCCCGGAAGGCGTCGGCCGCGGCACCCTTCCAGTGGGCGGAGTCCAGGGAGCGCATGCCCTGGCCGACCCGGTCGAAGGCCCCGTCGAAGTCCGCCAGGTGCTTCGCCGAGGCGCGTATCGCCGCCGGCGAGCCGTGTACGAGCTCGTTGGCCTCCTGTGTCTGGCCGAGCTGCTGCTCACGGACCGAGGCACCGAGGTCGGAGGCGAACTCGTCGCCCCAGTCCTCGACCTCGTCCGCCCAGTCCTCGGCGCCGACGTACTCCAGGCCGTCCCCGATGACGTCGGTGCCCTTGTCGACGACCTCGCCGACAGCCTTCTTGCCGGCCTCCCAGCCCTCCTCCAGCTTGCCGAGGCCCTTGTTGGCCAGGCCGCCCCAGTCGACGTCGCCCCAGCCCGCCATCAGCGGTCACCGTCCTGTTCGCTGCCGGGCTTCGGGCCGAGCAGCCGTTCCACGGCGGCGTCCTTGTCGTCCCGTACACCCGCCAGGCCGGCCAGCTGGTTGCCCAGCGACAGGTCGGAGTCGTTGACGTCGTGCAGCGCGGTCTTCCACGCCGTCTTGATGTTCTCGCCGGACTGGTCAAACGATTCTTCGCTGTAGTCGGCGTCCCGGACGTGCGTGTACGGGTTCGAGGAGAGGACCTCGCCCCAGTCCTTGCCGGTGATCTCCTTCTCCGACGCGTACGGGTTGCCCATCCCGGCGTTGACCATCACCTTGAACGCGCCCTGGATGTACTGGTCCTGCTCGTGCAGCACGCCCGCGGACAGGCCGACGTTCGCCGCGAAGGAGTTGCCCTGCTGCACGAGCTTCCGTACGCCCCACTCCCAGCGCTCGCAGAAGGTGTTCAGGGTGGAGGTCAGTCCCTCGTGGCCGGTCTCCAGCCCGGACAGCGCCAGGTCGGAAAACCCGCGCCCCATACTGGCGTTGCCCACCATGCCGAGCTCCTTGAGCTCGGCGAGCGTCTGCGTGATGCCCTGCGCGATGTCGTCGAGCGCGAGTTTCGACGCGTCGACGTCCGGTCCGCCGCCCCCGCTCATGCCGCCTCCCCGTCCAGTGCCGCACCGTCCGGCACGATCCCGCGCACCGGCGGGAACACCGCCCCGTCAGGACCGGCGGCGTCCAGCGCCACCCCGCACGGAAAACCGACGGCCGGCACGACCTCGTCGAACAGGCGGGCGCCGACGATCCTCCGGTAGTCCCACTCCCGGTCCTCCTCGCCGCGGGCGACGGCGAACCGGTACAGCGCCTCCTCGTCGGAGAAGGCGCAGATCCAGTCGAGCCCGCCCAGCTCCGCCGTCCACAGCCCGCCGCGCGCGTCCAGCGGCACCAGCACCACCCGGCTGCGGAAGTCCTCCAGCCGTTCCAGCGCGGCCTCCCGCGCCTCCGCCACCGGCTCCTCAGGAGCCTCCGGCGCGGCCCCGGTACCGGCCGCGTCCGGCGCCCCGGAGGCCGCGCGCTCCGCCGCCGCATCACGGAGCAGGCCCCATTCCTCGTCGAAACCCACCGAGTTCCTCCCCAAGGTCCCCACACTGCCGTGGCAAACGAAGAACCCCCGATCCGGATTTCTCCGGATCGGGGGTTCTCTCTGTGGGCGAGGGGGGATTTGAACCCCCACGTCCCGAAGGACACTGGCACCTGAAGCCAGCGCGTCTGCCGTTCCGCCACTCGCCCGAGCAGCGTCCCAGTGGTTCTTCCCTTTCGGGCCGTTCCCCTGGCGACATCGGAACATTAGCACGTCAGAGAGGGTGGATTGAAATCGCTTTCCCGGCGGCCCCCCGGCGACCCTCCGGCACCTCCCGGGCACCGTTCCCACACCGTTCCCGCACCCGCCCTCACACCCGCCCTCACACCCGCTCCCGCCCCCGCCCCGGGGCCCGTTCCGGAAGGCCTCCCGCCGTCTCCGGGCCGGCCCGCCCGTCCCCCTCTTCGGACAGCCCCTCCCGCACTGCCCTCCCGGTGCGGGACACTGGCCCTGGGCCGCCCCTACGATCCCTAGTGAGGAGCAACACTCCTCGCCGCGGGGCAGGAGGGGAACCAGCCGAATCCCCCACGCGTGGATACGATCAGTAAGCAGTTCAGCATTCAGTACAGGGCGACAGGAACGGAGGAGGTGCCCCCATGGGAGTCCTGAAGCGGTTCGAGCAGCGACTCGAAGGTCTGGTGAACGGCACCTTCGCCAAGGTGTTCAAGTCCGAGGTCCAGCCCGTCGAGATCGCCGGCGCGCTCCAGCGCGAGTGCGACAACAACGCGACGATCTGGAACCGCGAGCGCACCGTCGTCCCGAACGACTTCATCGTCGAGCTCTCCGCGGGCGACTACGAACGCCTGAGCCCGTACTCCGGCCAGCTCGGCGACGAGCTCGCCGGCCTCGTCCGCGACTACGCCAAGCAGCAGCGCTACACCTTCATGGGCCCCATCAAGGTGCACCTGGAGAAGGCCGACGACCTCGACACCGGCCTCTACCGGGTCCGCAGCCGCACGCTGGCCTCCTCGACCTCCCAGCCCCAGCAGCCGCAGCCGCACCAGCAGCAGGGCGGCTACGGCTATCCTCCGGCCGGCGCCCCGCCCATGCCCAGCGCCCCGCCGCCCGGTGGCCCCCAGCGCCGCCCCGGCGGCCCCGCGGGCCCGGCCCCGGTTCCCGGCGGCGGCGACGTCCGCCGCTGGATCGAGATCAACGGCACCCGCCACGGGATCACCCGCCCCACCCTCGTACTCGGTCGCAGCACCGAGGCCGACGTAAGGATCGACGACCCCGGCGTCTCGCGCCGGCACTGTGAGATCCGGACCGGAACGCCCTCGACGATCCAGGATCTCGGGTCCACCAACGGCATCGTGGTGGACGGGCAGCACACCACCCGCGCTACGCTCCGCGACGGCTCGCGGATCGTCGTGGGCAGCACCACCATCATTTACCGGCAAACCGAAGGGTGAAGCGGGGGCAATGTCAGAGCTGACCCTTACGGTCATGCGGCTGGGTTTCCTGGCCGTTCTGTGGCTGTTCGTCATCGTGGCCGTCCAGGTCATTCGCAGCGACCTGTTCGGGACGCGTGTGACCCAGCGCGGCGCGCGGCGCGGCGGTGACAGCCGTGCCCCGGCGGCGCAGGGCGGCGGCCGGCAGGCGGCCGCGCCCCCGCAGCAGCGGCAGCGCCGGGGCGCCCCGACCAAGCTGGTCGTCTCCGAGGGCACCCTCACCGGCACCACGGTCGCGCTGCAGGGCCAGACGATCACTCTTGGCCGCGCCCACGATTCGACGATCGTGCTGGACGACGACTACGCCTCCAGCCGGCATGCCAGGATCTACCCCGACCGTGACGGCCAGTGGATCGTCGAGGATCTCGGGTCCACCAACGGCACGTATCTCGACCGGACCCGTCTCACCGCCCCGACGCCCATTCCGCCGGGCGCCCCGATCCGCATCGGCAAGACCGTCATCGAGCTGCGGAAGTAGTACGAGAATGAGCGAGCGGAGCGAGCGAGCCGCAGCGGGCCAGACCCCCGGGAACCCGGGAAACACAGCCCCGCGCGCGCTCCCGACCGGAGGGTGGGCAGTGTGGCTCGAGACCGGTTGTACCCGACGGGCGAGGTGCGCATGAGTCTGTCCCTGCGGTTCGCCGCCGGATCGCACAAAGGCATGATCCGCGAGGGGAACGAGGATTCCGGCTACGCCGGCCCGAGGCTCCTCGCGATCGCCGACGGCATGGGCGGCCAGGCCGCCGGAGAGGTCGCCTCCTCCGAGGTGATCTCCACGCTCGTCCAGCTCGACGACGACGTCCCCGGCTCCGACATCCTCACCTCGCTCGGCGTCGCCGTGCAGCGCGCCAACGACGTGCTGCGCGTGATGGTCGAGGAGGACCCGCAGCTGGAGGGCATGGGCACGACCCTGACCGCCCTGCTGTGGACCGGCCAGCGGCTCGGCCTGGTGCACGTCGGCGACTCCCGCGCGTACCTGCTGCGCGACGGGATCCTCACGCAGATCACCCAGGACCACACCTGGGTGCAGCGCCTGGTCGACGAGGGCCGGATCACCGAGGAAGAGGCCACCACCCACCCGCAGCGGTCCCTGCTGATGCGGGCGCTGGGCAGCGGCGACACCGTGGAGCCCGACCTCTCCATCCGCGAGGTCCGGGCCGGCGACCGGTACCTGATCTGCTCCGACGGCCTCTCCGGCGTGGTCTCCCACCAGACCCTGGAGGAGACGCTCGCCGACTACCACGGCCCGCACGAGACCGTGCAGGCGCTCATCCAGCTCGCCCTGCGCGGCGGCGGACCCGACAACATCACCTGCATCGTCGCCGACGTGCTCGACACCGACAGCGGCGACACCCTCGCCGCCCAGCTGAACGACACCCCCGTGGTCGTCGGCGCGGTCGCCGAGAACCAGCACCAGCTGTTCGACGGCGGTGCCATGCAGACCCCGGCCGGCCGGGCCTCGGGCCTGGGCCGCCAGGCCCCGCCGCCCGCCCCCGGCTCCTTCGGCCCGCCCGGCAGCGGCGAGGCCCCCGGCTACGGCTCCCCGGACGGCTACGGCTCGGGCGGCTACGGCGGCGGCTTCGGCGAAGCCGACGGGTACGCCGACGACGGCGCCTACGAGGACTCGTACGACCACCCGCGCCGCCGGCGCAAGGGCAAGGGCAAGCGCTGGATCGGCCGCTCGCTGATCCTGCTGCTCGCGCTCGGGGTGATCGGCGGCGGCCTGTACGCGGGCTGGCGCTGGACGCAGACCCAGTACTACGTCGGCGTGAAGGACGAGCACGTCGCGCTCTACCGCGGGGTCAGCCAGACCCTCGGCCCGGTCAAGCTTTCGAAGGTGGAGAGCGACCACCCCGAGATCGAACTGAAGTACCTGCCGCCGTTCAAGCGGAAGCTGGTGGAGGGCACCATCGGCGAAGGCAGCCTCGACGGCGCCCGGAAGAAGATCGACGAACTTCAGCTGCAGGTCAACGCCTGCAAGAAGGACGAGATCCGGCGCACCGCCCAGGCGAACAACCAGACTCCGCCGGCCGACAGCGCCCTCACTCCCGAGGAACAGCAGCTGGTCAGCGTCTGCGGAAAGCAGTAGAGCAGTGGCGGCAGTCACACGCGGGCACAGGGGGCCTGCCACACCATGAGCGTTGTCACCAACACGACCACCATCGGAGCGATCGAGCTTCCCAGCAGACGGAACACCGAGCTGGTACTGCTCGGCTTCGCCGTGGTCATCCCGATCTTCGCCTACGCCAACGTGGGCCTGGCCATCGACGGCGAGCTGCCCCCGGGCATGATCGTCTACGGCCTGGCCCTCGCCGCCGTGGCCGGCATCGCCCACCTCGTCGTGCGCCGCTTCGCCAAGTACGCCGACCCCCTGCTGCTGCCCCTCGGGATCCTGCTCAACGGTCTCGGCCTGGTGCTGATCTGGCGCCTGGACCAGTCGGTGCGCCTGCAGAACCTCGCGAAGAACGCCTTCGGCTCGTTCTCCGAGTCCTCGCCGAACCAGATGCTCTACACCGCGCTGGGCATCGCCCTGTTCTCCGGCGTGCTGCTGGTCCTCAAGGACCACCGCACGCTGCAGCGGTTCACGTACATCTCGATGGCCGCCTCCCTGGTCCTGCTGATCCTCCCGATCATCCCGGGCCTGGGCGCCAACGTCTTCGGCGCCAAGATCTGGATCAGCGTCGGCGGCTTCTCCATCCAGCCCGGCGAGTTCGCGAAGATCGTCCTCGCGGTGTTCTTCGCCGGCTACCTCATGGTCAAGCGCGACGCACTGGCCCTGGCCTCCCGCCGCTTCATGGGCCTCTACCTGCCGCGCGGCCGCGACCTCGGTCCGATCCTGACGATCTGGGCGATGAGCCTGCTCATCCTGATCTTCGAGAACGACCTCGGCACCTCGCTGCTGTTCTTCGGCATGTTCGTGATCATGCTGTACGTGGCCACCGAGCGGACCAGCTGGGTCGTGATCGGCCTGCTGATGTCGGTGGGCGGCGCCGTGGTCGTGGCCTCCTTCTCCAGCCACGTCGCCTACCGCGTGAACGCCTGGCTCGACCCCTTCGCCTGCTACTCGAAGTCCGGCGCCTGCGAGCAGGTCGGCCAGTCGATCATGAGCTTCGGTTCCGGTGGCGTCCTCGGCGCCGGATGGGGCCAGGGCAACTCCGACCTGATCGGCTTCGCGGCCAACTCCGACTTCATCTTCTCCACCGTCGGCGAGGAGCTCGGACTCGCCGGGGTCATGGCCTTCCTCATGCTCTACGGCCTGATCATCGAGCGCGGCGTACGCACCGCGCTGGCCGCCCGGGACCCCTTCGGCAAGCTGTTCGCCATCGGTCTCTCCGGGGCCTTCGCCCTGCAGATCTTCGTCGTCGCCGGTGGTGTGATGGGCCTCATCCCCCTCACCGGCATGACCATGCCCTTCCTCGCGTCCGGCGGTTCCTCCGTCCTCGCGAACTGGGCCCTCATCGGGATCCTCATCCGGATCAGCGACACCGCACGCCGCCCCGCACCGGCCCCCGCACCGTCCCCCGACTCTGAGATGACCCAGGTGGTCCGCCCGTCATGAACAAGCCCCTGCGTCGCATCTCGATCTTCTGCGGAGTGCTGATCCTCGCCCTGCTGGTCCGCACGAACTGGCTCCAGTACGTCAAGGCCGAGGAGCTGTCGACCCGCAAGGAGAACCGCCGGGTCTCGATCGCCCAGTACGCCACGGAACGCGGCAACATCATCGTCCAGGGCACCCCGATCACCGGCTCCACCGTCACCGACGGCAGCGACTACAAGTACAAGCGCACCTACGTCGACGGCCCGATGTGGGCCCCGGTCACCGGCTACGCCTCCCAGGCGTTCGGCTCCACCCAGCTGGAGTCCCTGGAGGACGGCATCCTCACCGGCAACGACGACCGGCTCTTCTTCGACCGGACCATCGGCATGTTCACCGGCGAGAAGCGGGCCGGCGGCAACGTGGTCACCACGCTGAACGCGGCCGC
This sequence comes from Streptomyces sp. NPDC043853, assembly GCF_056436025.1. Lineage (NCBI taxonomy): Bacteria > Bacillati > Actinomycetota > Actinomycetes > Kitasatosporales > Streptomycetaceae > Streptomyces > Streptomyces sp. NPDC043853. The sequence continues at coordinate 314,855 of NZ_JBWKDJ010000003.1, read as the reverse complement.
GCAGAAGGCCGGCTACGAGAAGCTGGGCAACCGCAAGGGCGCGGTCGCGGCGATCGACCCGCGCACCGGCGCCATCCTCGCCCTGGTCTCCACTCCCTCGTACGACCCCTCGACCTTCGCCGGCAACTCGAAGAAGGACGAGAAGGCCTGGGTCGAGCTCAAGGACAGCGAGGACAAGAAGCTGGTCAACCGGGCCCTGCGGGAGACCTACCCGCCCGGCTCCACCTTCAAGGTGGTCACCGCGGCTGCCGCGCTGGAGCACGGCGTGGTCACCGACATCGACGCCCCCACGGACACCCCCGAGCCGTACATCCTGCCCGGCACCCGCACGCCGATGAAGAACCACTCCGGCGGCTGCGAGAAGGCCACCCTCAACGAGGCCATGCGGATCTCCTGCAACTCCGTCTTCGCCAACATGGGCGACAAGGTCACCCGCGACAAGATGGTGGAGACCGCGGAGAAGTTCGGCTTCAACGACGACAAGATCGACACCCCGGTCCGCGCCTTCGCCAGCGTCTACGACAAGACCATGAGCAAGGACGGCAACGCGCTGAGCTCGATCGGCCAGTTCAACACGGCGGCCACCCCGCTCCAGATGGCCATGGTCGCGGCCGCCGTCGCCAACGACGGCAAGCTGATGAAGCCGTACATGGTGGACCAGCTCACCTCGCCGAACCTGGACACCATCGACAAGCACAAGCCGGACGAGATGGGGCGGCCGATCTCCGCCGAGAACGCCCAGAAGCTCCAGGCGATGATGGTCAACGTCGTGGAGAACGGCAGCGGCAAGAAGGCCAAGATCAACGGCGTCACCGTCGGCGGCAAGACCGGTACCGCCCAGCACGGTGAGAAGAACTCCAAGAAGCCGTACGCCTGGTTCATCTCGTACGCCAAGACCGACCAGGGTTCCCCGGTCGCCGTGGCCGTGGTGATCGAGGACAGCTCGGCCGACCGTGAGGACATCAGCGGTGGCGGCCTGGCCGCCCCCGTCGCGAAGGCGGTCATGGAGGCGGTCATCAAGGGCCAGGGCTGACGGACCGGCACGGTCGGTACCGGTCCGGTATCGGCCTGTGGCCACGAACCGATCTCCCACGATCGGCCGGTAGCCTTTGCCCGAACAGCACACCGCCGGACCACCAACGGGTGCGGTCGGGACTGACGGAGAGGGCTGGAAGTTATGGAAGAGCCGCGTCGCCTCGGCGGCCGGTACGAGCTGAGCCACGTGCTCGGCCGCGGTGGCATGGCCGAGGTGTACCTCGCGCACGACACCCGGCTCGGCCGTACCGTCGCCGTCAAGACCCTGCGCGCCGACCTCGCACGCGACCCGTCCTTCCAGGCCCGGTTCCGCCGCGAGGCCCAGTCGGCCGCCTCTCTCAACCACCCCGCGATCGTCGCCGTCTACGACACCGGCGAGGACTACGTCGACAACATCTCCATCCCGTACATCGTGATGGAGTACGTCGACGGTTCCACCCTGCGCGAGCTCCTGCACTCCGGCCGCAAGCTGCTGCCCGAGCGCACCCTGGAGATGTGCATCGGCATCCTCCAGGCCCTGGAGTACTCGCACCGCGCCGGCATCGTGCACCGCGACATCAAGCCCGCGAACGTCATGCTCACCCGCACCGGCCAGGTCAAGGTGATGGACTTCGGCATCGCCCGCGCCATGGGCGACTCCGGTATGACCATGACCCAGACCGCCGCGGTGATCGGCACCGCGCAGTACCTCTCGCCCGAGCAGGCCAAGGGCGAGCAGGTGGACGCACGGTCCGACCTGTACTCCACCGGCTGCCTGCTGTACGAGCTGCTGACGGTGCGGCCGCCGTTCGTCGGCGACTCCCCGGTGGCCGTCGCGTACCAGCACGTACGGGAAGAGCCCCAGCCCCCGTCGAACTTCGATGCCGAGATCACGCCCGAAATGGACGCGATCGTCCTGAAGGCGCTGGTCAAGGACCCCGACTTCCGCTACCAGAGCGCCGACGAGATGCGGGCCGACATCGAGGCCTGCCTCGACGGCCAGCCCGTGGCCGCCGCCGCTGCCATGGGCGCGGCGGGCTACGGCTACCCGGACCCGAACGGCGGTTACGGCCACAACCAGGGCTACGACGCGCCCACCACCGCGCTGCGGACCGCCGAGCCCGGCCAGACCTCGATGATGCCGCCCATGCCGCCCGGCGGCGAGGGCGGGTACTACCCCGACCAGGGCTACGAGCAGGGCGGCTCACGGCGCCGCGGTGGCCAGAAGAAGAACCGGGCCTCGACGGTCCTGCTGGTCGCCGCCGGTCTGCTGGTCCTCGTCGGCGCGATACTGATCGGCCGCTCGCTGTTCAGCAACACCGCGGACAACCGCCCGCAGGTGCCCAAGCTGGTGGGCGAGTCCTTCGAGAACGCCTCGCGGAACGCCGCCAACGTCGGGCTCAAGGTGGTCAAGGAGGCCGAGGAGCCTTGTGACACCCAGCCCAAGGGCATGATCTGCTCGCAGACCCCGGAGGCGGGCGGCCGGCTCGACGACGGCGGCGAGATCAAGGTCAAGGTGTCCACGGGCGCGCCGAAGGTCCAGGTCCCGGACGTGGTGAACCTGCAGTTCGCCGAGGCCGAGAAGACGCTGCGGGACAAGGGCTTCCAGGTCGACCGGAAGAGCGAGGAGTCCGAGCGCACGCCGGGCATCGTCCTCAAGCAGAGTCCGCAGGGCGGTACCGCCGAGAAGAACACCGTGATCACGCTCACCGTGGCCAAGGAGCAGTCGAAGGCGACCGTCCCCGACCTCACGGGCAAGACGGCGTCCGAGGCCAAGAAGGCGCTCCAGGAGGCCAAGCTCAAGCTGGGCAGCACCACGGAGGTCGAATCCCCCGCGACGCCGAAGACCATCGTCGGCCAGAGCCAGCCGCCGAACACCGAGGTCGAGGTGAACACCGTGATCAACGTGGAGATCGCCAAGGCGGCGGCCCCGACGCAGGTCCCGGTGCCGGACATGACCAACCGGACCCTGGGCGAGGCGAAGGCGATGCTCGCCGCGAGCGGGCTGCAGCTCGGCCCGGTGAGCGGACCGGCCGACGACAACGCCCGGGTCAGGGGCTCCCTGCCGACCGCCGGCCAGCAGGTCGCGCCCAACACCCCGATCACCCTGTTCACGCAGGCCGGGGACGGCGGCAACAACGACAACCGCAACGGCGGGTTCTTCGACTTCGGCCGGAGCAACTAGCCGCAGCGGCAGGACCGCAGAGCAGTGACGCCGGAAGGCCGGGCCCCCTGGAGGGCCCGGCCTTCCGGCGTGTGTGCGGCGGTGCTCAGCCCCGGCGCAGTTCGGCGGGCGGTGTGCGCTTCCCGTCCACCTTCTCCGTGCGGACCAGCTCGCCCCACACGATGTAGCGGTACTTGGAGGTGTAGACGGGCGTGCAGGTGGTCAGCGTGATGAAGCGGCCGGGCCGGTCGCGGCCCGCTTCCCCCGGCACCGGCGCGAGCACGTTCACGTTGTACTTGGAGGTCTGCCGCAGCTCGGCGAAGACCTTGTACACGTACCAGGTGTCCCGGGTCTCGAAGACGATCGGGTCGCCCTTCCCCAGCTTGTGGATGTTGTGGAACTTCGCGCCGTGCCCGTCGCGGTGGGCCGCCAGCGAGAAGTTGCCCGAAGCCTCCCACGGCAGCGCCGACTTGACCGGGTCGGTGTAGTAGCCGGCCACCCCGTCGTTCAGCACCTCGGGCGAGGTCCCGCGCTTGACCAGCACCTCGCCGTTGCGCATCGCGGGGACGTGCAGGAAGCCGATGCCCCCGGCGGTGTCCAGGGCGCCCGGACCGGCCCCGGGAGCCGGCGAGGAGGACGGCGCGGGCCCGGAGGTGCGCCAGCGGGCACGGATCTCGTCGGCCTTGGCCTGGGCGTTCCTGTCGGCCAGGACATTGGTCCACCACAGCGAGTAGACGACGAACAGGCCCAGCACCAGCCCCGCGGTGATCAGCAGCTCGCCCAGCAGGCTGAGGAAGGCCGCCAGCCGGTGGCGGCGGGGACGGGCAGCAGCATGGCCGGCACGGGGCACTGCGGGGTCCTCACGTCTGGTCTACGAGCGTCTACGAGCCCGAGAGCGCGGGCGGAGCACCCTGGCTCCGCGGGCGTTCGTCGACCATCCTGCCCCATACGACCATGCGGTAGGTGCTGGTGAACTCCGGGGTGCAGGTGGTGAGCGTGATGTACCGGCCGGGCCCGGTGAAGCCCGATCCCTCCGGAACCGGCTTGATCACCGAGACGTTGGAGGGCGGGGTCTGCGGCAGGACCGAGGTCATCTCGTAGGTGTAGTACGCGTCCCGCGTCTCGACGACGATCGGGTCCCCGGGGCGCAGCCGGTTGATGTACCGGAACGGCTCGCCGTGCGTGTTGCGGTGGCCGGCCACCGCGAAGTTGCCCGTCCTGTCCGCGGGCATGGCCGACTTGAGCGCGCCCTCGGCGTAGTGCCCGACCATGCCCCGGTCGAGGACCTTGGCCTTGCTGGTCCCCTCGGCCACCGGGACCTTCACGTCCAGCTTGGGGATGTGCATGATGGCGAAGCCCTGGCCGGGCGAGAACGCGGTGACCGCCGGGGCCGGGGTCCCGGCGTCCCAGTCCTGCCGGAGGGAGCCGGCCGCCCCGCTGGCCTGCCGCTCGGCGATCACGTTGGTGTACCAGAGCTGGTAGGTGACGAACAGCAGCATGACCACGCCGGCCGTGATGAACAGCTCGCCCAGGGCACGGCTGGCGATCACCAGGGGCCCGCCCCGGCGCCGCCGCCGGGCCCGCTTCGCCGCCTCCTGGGCGGCCCTGCGCCGCGCAGCCCGGCCCCCGGTGGGAGCGGGCGGCGCGTACGAGGTCACGCGACGGCCTTGCCCACCACCGGGGCCAGCCCCACCGAGCGCTCCACCGCACCCGCGTCACCGCACCGGACCAGCCAGTTGGCCAGCATCCGGTGGCCCCACTCGGTGAGCACCGACTCGGGGTGGAACTGAACGCCCTCCACCTCGTGCTCGCGGTGCCGGAGGCCCATGATGATGCCGTCCTCGGTCCGGGCGGTCACCTGGAGCTCGTCCGGGACAGTGCCGGGCTCGGCGGCCAGCGAGTGGTACCGGGTCGCGGTGAAGGGGGAGGGGAGGCCGGCGAACACCCCGGCGCCCTCGTGCAGCACCGGAGAGGTCTTGCCGTGCAGCAGCTGGGGGGCGCGACCGACCACGCCGCCGTACGCGACGGCCATGGACTGCATGCCCAGGCAGACGCCGAAGACCGGGACGCCGGTGGCGGCGCAGTGGCGGACCATGTCCACGCAGACGCCGGCCTCCTCGGGGGTGCCGGGTCCGGGGGAGAGCAGCACGCCGTCGAAGCCGTCCTGGGCGTGCGAGAGCTCGACCTCGTCGTTGCGGAGCACTTCGCACTCGGCGCCGAGCTGGTAGAGGTACTGAACGAGGTTGAAGACGAAGCTGTCGTAGTTGTCCACAACCAGAATGCGCGCGCTCACCGGCTAGCTCCAGATCCCTCGTCGACGGTCACATCGTTGAACGGGAGCAGTGGCTCCGCCCACGGGAAGACGTACTGGAACAGCACGAACACCACGGCGAACACCAGCACCAGGCAGATCAGCGCGCGTACCCACGCGTTGCCCGGCAGGTGCCGCCAGATCCAGCCGTACATACCGCCCGTCGTCCTTCCCGTACCCCCCGTGTCTTGTTCCCGACCAGACTACGGGCTGGGGCGCCCGACCGGTCCGGTGTCTGTCAGTTCGGCCCACACGACGAGACGGTGGCTGTGTCCCCACTCGGGGTCGCAGGTGGTCAGGGTGAGGTAGCGGCCGGGGGTGGTGAAGGGCGAGCGCCTCGGCACCGGGTCCACCACCGCCACGTCCGCGGGAAGAGTGCGGAACGGCTTGTTCCGGATCGTGTAGGTGTACCGGGCCCTCCCGTCTTCCAGGAGGACGGTGTCCCCCGGGCGGAGTTCGGGGAAGTCCTTGAAGGGGTCGCCGTAGGTGCGGCGGTGCCCGGCCACGGCGAAGTTGCCGGTGCCGCCGAGTGCGGCGGTGCGCGCGTAGTGGCCGAGCCCCTTCTTGAGGAGCTCGGCCCCGGTGCCCTCCAGCACCGGCTTGACCCAGTCGCGGCCGAAGCGGGGGATGCGCATCTCGGCGAAGGACTCGCCCGGGGCGTAGGCGGGGGTCGTGGGCGCGTACTGCGGCGGGGCGGAGGTCCGGGAGCCCTGGGGCGTCCGCGGCGCCCCAGGGGCCTGTGGCGCCCCGGGCGCGGGCTCGGCGACCGCCGCGGCCCAGCGGTCCCTGAGCCGGTCGCGCTGGCCGTCCATGGCCCGGTCGGCCTTCACCCCGGTCCACAGCAGCACGTAGGCGACGAACAGCACGATCAGCGTGCCGACGGTCAGGCAGACCTCGCTGAAGGTCCGCACGGCCAGCCGCACGAGCCGCCCGGTGCCGGCGGGAGCGGTGCCGGCGGGAGGGCCGTCGGCGACCTCAACGGGACGCGGTCTCCACGGGCTTCGCATAGTGGAGGTCCACTGTGCCGGAGTAGCCGGGCAGTGTCAGCGCCTTGTGCTCGTCGACTTTCCAGCCCAGGCCGTAGGCGTTGACGTACAGCTGGTAGTTCTGGATCGCCGGGGAGGCCGTGAGGGACCTGCGCAGCGCCGCCGGGTCACCGACGGCGGTCACCTTGAACGGCGGGGAGTAGACGCGGCCCTGGAGGATCAGGGTGTTGCCGACGCAGCGCACCGCGCTGGTGGAGATCAGCCGCTGGTCCATCACCTGGATGCCCTTGGCCCCGCCCTGCCACAGCGCGTTCACCACGGCCTGCACGTCCTGCTGGTGGATCACCAGGTCGTTGGGCTGCGGCTCGGGGACGTTGGGGATGCGGGCCTTGGCGTTGGGCGGGGCGTCGTTCAGGGTGACCGTGAGGCCCTTGCCGGCGACCTCCTCGGTACCGGCGGCGGCCTGCAGGGTACGGAGCCTGGCGTCCTCGGCGTCGGAGCTGCCGTCGTCGCGCTCGGCGAGGGCGTCGACCTCTTTGCGGAGGGTTCCGGTGCTTTCCTCCAGCTCGGTGTTGCCCCGGCTGCGCTCGTGGATGAGGTCGGACAGCTTGCGCATGGAATCGTCCGTCCGGATGTTCGTACCCTTGGAGGTGTTGAAGCTGGTCACGAAGATCAGCCCCGCCAGGGCGAACACGGCGGCGGTCAGCAGCCGGACCGTTCCGGCCCGGCGCCGGGGACCCTTGGAGGAGTCGTCGGAATCGCTCAACGTACCCTTCTCCTTCAACACGCCGAAGACCCACTACGCTAACGGACGCCCGGGGGAGGCAAAGTCCCCAGCGCATCGACAGGAGATCCCCTCGTGCCGAAGTCACGCACCCGCAAGAAGGACGACTACACGCCGCCGCCGGCCGCCAGGCAGGCACAGGCCATCAAGCTGACGAGCCGCAGCTGGGTCGCCCCGGTGATGCTGGCCCTCTTCCTGATCGGCCTCGCGTGGATCGTCGTCTTCTACGTGACCGATACCCAGATGCCCATCGAGGCACTCGGCAATTGGAACATTGTCGTCGGTTTCGGATTTATCGCAGCAGGTTTCGGCGTCTCCACCCAGTGGAAGTAGCGAGCACGCCGGGAGCCTCAGCGCAAGTTCTCCCCTGAGTTATCCACAGCGCTATCCACACCTGAGGAAAAGATACGAAGGTCTGTGGATAAGTAAGTGGGCGGCCCCGCATTGACGCCGGTGTGATCAGTCCGGACCGGTCCCCCGACCGGTCCGGGGATCGGGATCCGGGATCGGTCCGGGATCGGTCCTGGTACGGCCGATCACCCGGATGACGCGGGGTGCCGGGGCCTGTGGATCACGGGGTGAGTTCCGCCGTGCGCAGCAGGATCATCGCCGCGGACGCGCCGAAGACCAGCGCACAGGCCGACCACTGGGCCGCGGCCCGGTTCCGGCGTGCCGCCGGGCTGGGCGCGGCGGTGGCGGGCCGGACCATTCCCGCCCCCATCACGGCGCCGGCCGCCAGGCCGCCGATGTGGGCCTGCCAGGAGACGCCCTCCGGGATGAAGGTCATGGCGAGCATCAGCACGAGCATCACGCCCACCGGCCGCATGTCGTACTTCAGCCGCCGCATCAGCACGGCGGTCGCCCCGAACAGGCCGAAGATGGCGCCGGACGCCCCCAGGGTGGCCAGGTTCGGCGGGGTGAGCAGATAGACCAGGGCGCTGCCGGCCAGGCCGGACAACAGGTACACGGTGAGGTAGCGGGCCCGGCCGAGGGCCGCCTCCAGCGGGCCGCCGATCACCCACAGGCCGAGCATGTTGCTCGCGATGTGCCACCACTCCTGGTGCAGGAAGACCGAGGTCAGCAGCCGGTAGTACTGGCCTGACGAGACCCCTTCGACCGGACCGCCCCAGTATTCGGCGTACCGGCCCAGCAGCCCCAGCTGGACCGCGAGCGCGGGGTTGGCGAGCACCGCGAGGAAGACGGCGACGTTGATCCCGATGAGGACCTTGGTGACCAGGTGCGGGTCTCCGGCGCTGAGCGCGCCGCCCGCGACGTTGCGCGGCACGGCGGCGGGCGCGCCGCGGACGCACTCGGGGCACTGGTAGCCGACCGAGGCGCTGATCATGCAGTCGGGGCAGATGGGCCGGTCGCAGCGGGTGCAGCTGATGCCGGTCTCGCGGTCCGGGTGCCGGTAACAGGTGTCCATCGGTTCCCTCGGTCGGCTGCGCGGCGGCGGGGCGGGACGGCGCCCCGCCGGTCCGGTACACATCGAGTACGGACGGACGGGTCGCGTTGGTTCCCGCGGCGGCGCTTCCGTCAATGCCTCACGTCAGCGCCGGCACGTCAGCGGTTGGCGTCGGCGGCTCGCGTCAGCGGTTCGCGTCAGCGCTTCAGGTCGGTGGTGGCGTCAGCGCTTCTCGATGACGACGGACTCCAGGACCACGTCGGCCAGCGGGCGCTCGGTGCGCGCGTTGGTGTCGACCCGGGCGATGTCGTCGACCACCGTCTGGCTGGCCTTGTCGGTGACCTTCCCGAAGATGGTGTGCTTGCGGGTGAGCCAGGCGGTCGGCGCGACGGTGATGAAGAACTGGGAGCCGTTGGTGCCCGGTCCGGCATTGGCCATGGCGACCAGGTAGGGCTCGGTGAAGGCCAGCTCGGGGTGGAACTCGTCCGGGAACTGGTAGCCGGGCCCGCCCGTGCCGTTCCCCAGCGGGTCGCCGCCCTGGATCATGAAGCCGCTGATGACCCGGTGGAAGACGGTGCCGTCGTAGAGCCGCTCGGTGGTCTTCCGCCCGTCCTCCGGGTGGGTCCACTCGCGCTCACCGGTGGCCAGCTCGGTGAAGTTGCGGACGGTCTTCGGCGCGTGGTTCGGCAGCAGCTCGATCTCGATGTCGCCGTGGTTGGTCCTCAGGGTGGCGTAGAGCTTCTCGGCCACGGATCTGCCTTCCCATAGTCATCACTGTCGGTTCCAGATCCTCGCACGGTGTGCCGCTTGGTCAAGAAATCGCCGGAATCGGCCACCCGTATGCCCTGTCATGCAGGCCGCGAGCCGTTATGGCAGGCATGATCCTGGAAAGGGTGGAAAGGTGAACTGTGTCCGCCACCGAGGAGGAGGATCCCGTGACCCCGAAGGACAGCGCGCACGCAGCAGCCGAGAGTGCGAAGGACGCCGTGCGCTATGCCGCGGACGCGGTGGCGCCGTACGCGGAAACCGTCCGGGACGCGGCGGTGCACTACGCGCAGGAGGCGAATGACCGGCTGACCCCGAAGGTGTCCCACGCGGCGCAGGAGGCGGCACGCCAGGCCCGTACCGCCTACGACTGCCACCTGCACCCGCGGATGAAGGCGGCCCGTGCGCACGTCCCGCCGAACGTGGACCGGGCGGCGGTCCTGGCCGTCCACAGGACGCGCGAGGCGGCCCGGCAGGCCGCCGACTACACGGCGCCCAAGTTCGAGCACGCGATGGCCGTCAGCCGCCCGATCGCCGAGGAGGCGGCTTCCCGGTCGACCGCGGCGTACGCCGCCCTGCGCGGTCAGGTGTCGGCCAGGGAGGTGCAGAAGCTGGTGCGCCGCCACGAGCGGCGGGCCAAGTGCGGCCATGCGCTGAAGTGGGTGGCGGTGGCCGGCCTGGTGGTCGGTGCCGCGTACGCCGCGTGGCGGTGGTGGGACAAGCAGTCCAACCCCGACTGGCTGGTGGAGCCCCCGGCGCCGACCGAGCTGGCCGAGCGGGACGCCGAGCCGCCGAACCTCGACGACGAGCTGAAGGCGAAGGAGGCCGAGGCGGACAGCGGGGCCGATGCCGACGAGCAGCGGTAGGGCCTGGCAGCCCGAAGGGCCCGGATCCGGTGGATCCGGGCCCTTCGCGTGCGGCGGCTCCGGGGCGGCGTCTCAGCCGGTCCGCTTCCGGTCGGCGCCCTCATGGCTGTGCGGGACCGGTGCGGACCGCTTGGCGGTGCCGGGCGGTACGTGCGGGGTGACCGGCTTCTCGGGCATCGGCCCGCGCAGGACGTTGTGCTGCGGCGGGGCGGACCGCTTGGCCGCCTCGGGGGGTGTGTGGGTGGTCGGCGGTGCCGGGTGCGGCATCGCCGGCCGGGACTGAGCGGCCATCCGCCCGGCGGAGCCGGACTGCCGGTCGGGCCCGGTGCCCTTCTCGGGCGTCCCGCCCTTCTTGTGCTTGAGGAAGTCGAAGATTCCCATCGTGGTACGCCTCCGGCTGGTTGCCCCCCGGGTCTGTGCGCCTTCCCCCACTTTCGGCCAAGGTGGCCGATGCCGCCCCCTGACTGCGTCCTACTGGCGGGGACTGCGTCCTACTGGCGGGCGCGGCGGGCCGGCCGGGGGCTGTCGGAGGGCATCGCCAGATCGCCCTCCACCAGTCGCTTCAGCCCGTTCAGCAGGGCCCGCCGGTCGCTCTCGGGGAGGGAGGCCAGTGCCTCCTGGTGGACGCGGTCGACGATCCGCTGACTCTCGGCGACCATCCCTGCGCCCTTCTCGGTGACGGCGATGATGCGGGCGCGGCGGTCCTTGGCGGACGGCCGGCGTTCGGCCAGACCGGCCTTCTCCAGGGCGTCCACGGTGACGACCATCGTCGTCTTGTCCATGTCGCCGATCTCGGCGAGCTGGATCTGGGTGCGCTCCTCCTCCAGGGCGTGGACGAGGACGCAGTGCATGCGCGCGGTGAGGCCGATCTCGGCCAGCGCTGCCGACATCCGGGTGCGGAGCACATGACTGGTGTGGTCCAGCAGGAAGGAGAGGTCGGGCTCGGTCCGGGCGGGTGCCATCGCGGTCATGGACCCAGCCTAGCAATCATCCCCAAACAAATAGTCTGTAACAAAACTATCTGCTACGGTCCTGCCATCGCTCGAAACCGACGCCCGAACCGCTTGGGAGAGACCGATGTCCGCTGCCCTCACCTCCGCCCCCGGCGCCTCCGCCGCCGGCGCCTCCGTACCCGGCGCCTCCACCGGCCCGCTCCGCCACCGGCTGCGCTCGCGCTGGACGGCCCTGGGCGTGCTCTCCACCGGCATGCTGATGACCGTCCTGGACGGCAGCATCGTCACGGTGGCGATGCCCGCCATCCAGAACGACCTGCGCTTCTCCCCCGCCTCACTGAGCTGGGTGGTCAACGCCTACCTGATCGCCTTCGGCAGCCTGCTGCTGCTGGCCGGACGGCTCGGGGACCTGATCGGCCGGAAGCGGATGTTCCTGGCGGGCACGGCCGTCTTCTCGGGCGCCTCGCTGCTGGCCGGTCTGGCCGCCTCCCCCGCGCTGCTGATCGCGGCCCGCTTCCTCCAGGGCGTGGGCTCGGCGATGGCGTCGGCGGTCAGCCTCGGCATCCTGATCACCCTGTTCACCGAGGCCCGTGAGCGGGCCAGGGCGATCGCCGTCTTCTCCTTCACGGGCGCGGCCGGCGCCTCCCTGGGGCAGGTCCTGGGCGGGGTGCTGACCGATGCCCTCGACTGGCACTGGATCTTCTTCATCAACCTGCCGATCGGACTCGCGGCCGCGCTCCTCGCCCTGCCCGCACTGCCCGCCGACCGCGGTCTGGGCCTGCGCGCCGGTGCCGACGTCCTGGGCGCCGTACTGGTCACCGCCGGTCTGATGCTCGGCATCTTCACCGTGGTCGGGGTGGAGCGGTACGGCTGGACCTCGGCCCGGACCCTCGGCCTCGGCGCGCTCGCCGCGGCCCTGCTGGCCGGCTTCGTCCTGCGGCAGTCCCGGGCCGGGAACCCGCTGGTGCCCCTGCGGATCTTCCGGTCCGCCACCGTGACCGGCGCCAAGCTGGTCCAGATGCTGATGGTCGCCGCCCTGTTCGCCTTCCAGATCCTGGTCGCCCTCTACCTGCAGAAGGTGCTCGGCTACGGCGCCGCCGAGACCGGTCTGGCGATGCTTCCGGCGGCGGTGGTGATCGGGGCGGTCTCGCTGGGCGCCTCGGCCCGGCTGGCGGACCGCTTCGGGGAGCGCGCCGTCCTGGCAGCGGGACTGGCCCTGCTGGTCGCCGCCCTCGGCTGGCTGACCCGGCTGCCCGTCCAGGCCGACTACGTACGGGACCTGCTGCCGGTGATGCTGCTGGCGGCCGGGTTCGGCCTGGCCCTGCCGGCCCTCACCGCCCTGGGCATGTCCGACGCCGGCGAGGCGGACGCGGGCCTGGCCTCGGGGCTGTTCAACACCACGCAGCAGATCGGCATGGCCCTGGGGGTCGCGGTGCTGTCCACCCTGGCCGCCTCCCGTACGGAGGCCCTGGCCGCGGCGGGCCGGACCGGGGCGGAAGCCCTGACCGGCGGCTACCGGCTGGCCTTCGGAGTGGGCGCTGGACTGCTGCTCCTGGCCTTGGCGGTGGCCGCGGTCACCCTCCGGGGCGCCCGCCGCAAGAGCGGCTGACCGGACCCGGGACCGACCGGCCGGGCGGCGGACAGGACCCCGATCCACCGATCCTTTTCGGCCGGATCCGGCCGCTCGGCAACGTCCCGGCGCCTCTGCCGGAGGCGTCCGGGGCCCTCCACAGATCCTCACAGGGGCGGAAAATCCCGACCTGACAAGGAAGCCGGGAAATTGACCAGTGTGCAAGCAGGCGGCCCTACGCTCGCCCCATGATGAGCGAACCTGCCATTACCCTGCTGAAACAGCTGGCGGCAGAGGGAGTGTCGCCCTGGCTGGCCGGAGGCGACACACGGTTCCTGCCGGGCACGCTGAACTCACCGGCCGGAACCGCGCTGCTGCACGGCGCCGTGGCGGCGAGCGCCGACCCGGAGATCGCCCGTCGCGCCTGCGACACCCTCTGGGACACGTACCTCCGCAGCGAGGGGCGCCACGGCCGGGTGTCCGTACCCGTCGACCCCCGGATCGCCCATGACGCGGAGGCCGTCGTGGCCGAGGCCCGCTCCATCCAGACCGAGGTCGGACGCCCCAACGTGCTGGTCCGCATCGCGGCGACCCCCGCCGGGCTGGCCGCCATGGAGAACTGCCTGGCCCTCGGCATCGGGATCGACACCGACCTGGTCTTCTCGGCCGAACGGTACGAGGAGGTCCTCACCTCCTATCTCGCCGGCATGGAACGGGCCATGGCCGCCGGCCGCCCGCTCGGCCCGGTGGTCGCCGTGGCCTCGGTCCCGGTCGGCCTGCTCGACGCCGAGGTCAACGACCGCCTCTCGGCCCTCGCCGGACAGTCGGCGCTCGCCGAGCAGGCCCGGGACACCGCCGGCGTCGCGCTCGCCCGCACCATCTACCGGATCCGCGAGGAACGGCTGGGAGGGAACTGGTGGCGCGTCCTGCGCGCGGCCGGGGCCGTCCCCCCGGGACTGCTGTGGACCGCCGTCGCCCCCCGGCACATCAGCGGACTCGTCGGCAGCAACACCGGCCAGGTCGCCGGGCTGGGGGCGCTGGAGGAGGCCGCGGCCCAGGCGGACCTCCAGGGCGACACCCTGCTGAACGCCCACGAGGAAGCCCGCCGGGACCTCGACCGGCTGGAGACCCTCGGGGTGCGGACGGCCGAGGTGGGCGACGCCCTGGCGGCCGCCGAACTGCGCCGACTCCAGGAGTCCTGGATCCTCAGCTGACCGCGGCTCCCGGACCCACCGGACGTTCCGCAGCCTCCGTACGCGCCCGGGCCACCCGGATCTGGAACAGCATGTGCTCCACCACGTCGCCGCCGTACTCCGGCTCCTGTACCGGCATGCTGCGGAGCAACGTCAGTTCCCGTCCGCACTCGTCGGCGATCCGGCGGAGCTCCTCCAGGTCGCCCCGGTCGCTGAAGTGCAGCAGCGCGGAGCCGGTCGCAGTGAGCCAGTGCGGCACCTGCTCCAGGAACCGGCGGTGTGCCCGGTACCCGGTGTCCACATAGGCCCGCTCGTGCACCGACTGGTACTGGTAGTCCTCCGGCGCCAGCACGTAGTTGGAACTCCAGAAGACGAGGTCGAAGCGTTCGTCGGAGGCCAGCCCGGAGAAGAGGTCGCTGTGCACCGCCCTCAACCGGTCCTCCACACCGTGCCGTTCGGCGTTCACCGCCGCGTTCTCCACCGCGCGCGGGCTGATGTCCGCCGCCACCACATGGTCGTATCCGGCCAGCGCCGCCATCACCGCGGTCACCCCGGAACCGCAACCGATCTCCAGGAACGAGGCACCGCGCGGCACCGGCCGCGCGGCGGGACCGTCCAGTTCCAGGAAGTCCACCGCCACGTCGGTGGACGGGCAGAACACCGGCGCGAACACCTCGTCCAGCAGGTCCCACTCCCGCCCCCGCAGCGCGAACACCCTGGGCCGGTCAGGCCGGCTGAGTGACATGCGGCTGCGCTGCAGGGATCTCTCGAAGCGCTTGGTCTCAATCATGCGTTCCCCCGGTCGGACAGTGGTGCGGCAACAAGACGTGATGCGCATCCCCAGACTGATCGGGCATCGGGTGCCGCCAAAAGGTGCCCAGGTAACCGCTTCCCGTACACGGCCCGGTGCTCGCACCACCGCGCCCCGCTCTGACCTGGCATTCTTGGGTCAAGACCAGGTTGACCGGGGCCTGTTGACGCGACTACGTTCGCGACCGGGCAGGCACCACAGTGGACGTCGATGGGGGACGATGCGTGATGTCGGTAAGCCGAGAGCCACATACCGGCGTGTCCGAAATGCTCGAACTGCTGGCGCGTGAGGCACCTGCCGAGGACTTCGAGCGCGTGGTGCAGGAAATCCGGGAGGCGGGGGCCGAGCCGGAGGAACTCGAGCGGCTGGTCCGCGCCAAGGATCTCTCGCTGAACATCCGGGGACTGTTCGCCCGCCGCCAGCAGCGCGAGGCCGGCCTCAGTGCCCTCGTCGACACCGCACGCGACCTGACACATCCGTACAACCTCGACACCCTGCTCAAGGTGATCACCCGCCGGGCCCGGCTGCTGCTGGGCCTGGACATGTCCTGGGTGACCTTCCACGACTTCCCCAGGCGGCGGTCCGTCGTCCGCGCCGCGGACGGCCACACCTCGTCGATCACCATCGGCTTCGAAGTGCCCATGACCGGCGGCGTCGGCCTGCAGGCCCGGAAGCGGTCCGCCCCCTTCTGGTCGGGGGACTACCTCCGCGACGAAACCTTCGTCCACTCCCCCGTCATCGACAACGTGGTCCGGGCCGAGGGCCTCCACGCGATCATGGCAGTGCCGCTCCGGCACGAGGAGAGCGAGCTCGGCAACCTCTACGTGGCCGGCCGGCGCGTCCGCCACTTCGACCCCGACGAGCTCTCCCTGATGAGCTCCCTCGCCGACCTCGCAGCCGTGGCCATCGAGAAGACCCGGCTGCTCGACCAGGCCCGCGACGAAGTCGCCGGCCTGGAGCTCAACACCTCCCGGGCCATGGACTCCTCGGCCATCGCCAACCGGCTGCGCAGCACCCACAGCCGCCTGATCGACCTCGTGCTGGAGGGCGGCGGCCTGCGCACCCTCGCCACCGAAGCCGCGACCCTGCTCGGCGGCACCCTCACCATCCGCGACCACGGCGGTCGCACCCTCGCCGCCTCCGAGGACGTACCGCCGCTCGACGAGGAAGCCGTACGGGCGGCCTCCCTGGACGCCCATACCGACCGCCGCCCCGTCCGCACCCCGGCCGGCGTGTGGGCCGCCCCCGCCGCGGCCGGTCAGGAAATGCTCGGCACCCTGCTGCTCACCCCGGCCCCCGGTGACCAGGACGGCCAGGACGGCCCCGTCGACGACGACCTGCGCGTCCAGCTCCTCGGCCTGGTCGCCCAGACCGCCGCCCTGGTCCTGCTCATGCAGCGCAGTGCCGCGGCCGCCGAGGGCCAGGTCCGCGACGAGCTCTTCAACGACCTCCTCAAGGAGGACCAGCTGCCGGCGGCCAAGCTCGCCGAACGCGCCCGCCGCCTCGGCGTGAACCTCGACGGCCCGCACGTCGTCGTGGTCGCCCGCCCGGAAGGCGGCTCGCTGGGCCGGGCCGTCATCTGGGCCTCCTCCTACGCGCACCAGCACTCCGGCCTCAAGAGCGTGGACTCCGGCTCCCTCGTCCTGCTGGTCCCCGGCACCGACCCCGGGGCGGCGGGCAAGGCCGCCTCCCAGGAGCTGTCCACCGCCCTCAACCATCCGGTCACGGTCGGCACGGCCGGACCGGTCACCGAGCTGTCCGCGATCGGCCGCACCTACCAGGAGGCCCGCAGCTGCCTGGACGCGCTCACCGCCCTCGGCGGCACGGGCGGCACCGCCTCCCCCCGCGAGCTCGGCTTCCTCGGCCTGCTGCTGTCCGACACCCCCAACACCGCCGAGTTCGTCAACAACACCATCGGCCCGGTCCTCGACTACGACGCCCAGCAGCGCACCGACCTGGCGCGCACCCTGGAGGCCTACTTCGCCTCCGCCGGCAGCCCGACCCGGGCCGCCGAGAGCCTGCACGTGCACCCCAACACGGTCTCCCGCCGACTGGAGCGGATCACCGAACTCCTCGGCCCCTCCTGGCTGGAGCCGTCACAGGCACTGGAGGTCCAGCTGGCCCTCCAGATGCAGCGCACCCGGCGCGCACTCCTGCGCGGCCGCCGCGATCAGGCCGGCCGGGCCACCGGCTGAACCCTGCCGGCACCGGCCGGGACCCGCTCCGCCGCGCGCACCGCGTGCGCGACGGACGCCAGGGTGGTGTGCCGGTGCCAGCCCTCGAAGGACCTGCCCTCGAAGTCCACCATGCCGACCGGGGTGGAGACCGACGCGAAGTCGAGGGCGACGCGCCGGGTCAGCCGGGTCAGCCGCAGCAGCCGTCCCCAGGGCTCGGTGACCATCCTGGTCGTCCAGCACCGCACCGGCCGCGTGCCGGAGCCGTCCCACTCGCCCAGCAGGAGCATCGGCCGACGGGCCCCCGGCAGCCGCACCGGTACCGCCGCCACCCAGGCGGTCCGCACCGCCCGGCTCTCCGGGTCCCGCCAGGTCACCGGGCGGCGCAGGGTCCGCACCGTGCGCAGCAGCTGCTCCGCGGTGAACTCCCGGCCGCCGCCGCCCAGCAGGTCCGGCGCCGCGGGCGTCACCGGGGTGGTGCCCCGTACGGACATCACGAACGGCAGGCCGGCCGCCTCGAACCGGGCCGCGGCCGCCGCCGGATCGGCGTCCGGCAGGTCCAGCACCACCGGCCGGACGGGCCCCCCGACCCATCCCCCGGCCTCCCGGGCGCCCTCGGCGACGCACTCCGGGGCGTCCCCGGACAGCATCAGCTGCCAGGTCACCGGCACGCCCACCGCCTCGTTCGCCGCCCAGAGCCCGAACGCCTGCTGGCTGTTGACCACCTGTCCGAGGCTCGGCACGAACCGCCGCTCCACGCCCACGGTGTGATGGCCCGTCTTCGGGATGACCACCGAGTGGGCCACCCAGGCCCGCGGCCGCAGCACCTCCTCCAGGTGCCGGGCGAGGGCGGCCCGCACCAGGGTCCAGTCCCAGGTGGAGCAGGAGATGAAGTGGTGCAGGCTCTGCTCCGCCGTCCGGTCCCCCACGCAGGCCGCGATGTTGCGGATCGACTTCCGGCCGCCGGCCGACAGCAGCCCCCGTACGTACAGCTCGCCCTTGCGCCGCTGGTCGCTGCGCGGCAGCGCGGCGAAGAGTTCCGCGCACAGTTCGGTGCTGAGTCCGGCGCCGGGTTCGGCGCTGTGTTCGGTCCGGTCATCTGACGCCGTGTGTTCCCGTACGAGGCGCATCCCCACGATCCCCCCACCCGTAGCCGGACCCCGCCCATCCGACGGGATCCCCACGACGGTGCGCCCCGCCACCCCCGCCTGCCCAGGTGCCCCCGTCACACACCTGCCCCGCCGCGGTGCGGCCTCGGCCACCACCGGCCCGCCGCCGAATTCCCGGGCAGGTGCATGTCCGTGCAGTGCAAGGACATGAACCTTTCGGCGTTCACCCCCCGCAGCGAAGTATTTCCGTAGGCGCTGCAGACAGAGCGGGCCGCAGAATTCAGGGGGAATCAGCCACATGGAAAACTTCCAGCCACTCAGCCGCATCCGCACCCTCATCGGGTGGTCCCTGGCGACCTTCGCCATGGTGTGCGGGGTGCTGCTGGCGGCGCAGGGCGACGCGGGAATTCGGAATGAATCCCTCCGTGCGCAGCAGGCACCCGTCGTCTCCCTCGACCCCGGCTGGGACTGACCCGCCGAGCGTTCCCACGCGTTTCAACGAATGGCCCTGCGGCGGAAACAGCCGCCCGTAATTCACACGTCCGAGGAGACAGACAGATGACCGTGACCCCCGTACACCCGGCCGAGGCGGCCGAGGTCGCCGCGGGCCCGGAGATCGAGCTGCGCAGCCGTATCACGGTCGAGCTCGTCGACGCCTCCGCCAGCGACATCGGCGTGGTCCGTGCCGCCCGGGTGTCGACCGCCGGCGAGCGCGCCCACCGCGAAGAGCGCGGCGACGGCTACATCGAGGGGCTCATCCGCTACCTGATGCGCAGCCGCCACGGCAGCCCCTTCGAGCACAACTACATGACGTTCCTCATCAACGCGCCGATCTTCACGATCCGGCACATGATGCGGCACCGCACCTGGTCCTTCAACGAGGAGAGCGCCCGCTACAAGGACCTGGAATCCGTCTTCTACGTGCCGGACGGCGACCGGTTGCTGAAGCAGGAGGGAAAGCCCGGCCACTACCAGTACGTCCCGGGCACCGAACAGGACTACGAGCTGGTCTCCACCTCGGCGAGCGCCGCCTACCGGGCCGCCTTCCGCGAATACCAGCGGATGCTCGACGCCGGGATCGCCCGCGAGCTCGCCCGCACCGTGCTCCCGGTGGCCACTTACTCGACCGTGTACGCGACGTGCAACGCCCGCTCGCTGATGCACTTCCTGTCGCTGCGCACCAACCGCGCCGACGCGACCTACGTGTCCCACCCGCAGCGCGAGGTGGAGATCGTGGCCGAGCAGATGGAGAGCGAGTTCGCCCGCCTCATGCCGCTCACCCACGCCGCGTACGAGAGCTACGGGCGCGTCAGCCCCTGACCGCCTCCGGGGAGGACACGTGCGTATCACCGTGTACGCCGGATCGGCATCGGGCAACCGGCCGGTCTACCGGGAGGCAGCGGAGCAGTTCACCCGGGACGTGGTCCGCGCGGGCCACGAGATCGTCTACGGCGGCGGTGCCGTCGGGCTCATGGGAGTGGTGGCGGACACCGCACTCGCCGAGGGCGGCCGGGTCACCGGCGTCATGCCCAGATCGCTGGTCAACGCCGAAGTCGCGCACCGCGGTCTGACCGAGCTGCACGTCGTGGATTCGATGCACGAGCGAAAGCAGCTGATGGCGGATCTGGGCGATTGTTTCGTCGCCCTGCCCGGCGGAGTCGGAACCGTCGAGGAAATCCTCGAGGTATGGGCCTGGCTGGTGCTCGGACACCACCAAAAGCCGGTGACCCTGCTGAATGTCGAAGGCTATTGGGACCGCCTGGTCCGCATGTCCCAGCGGATGGCCATGAGCGGATTCCTGCGACCCGAGGAAGAGGGCTCCCTGATGCCCGTGGCGAATTCCGCCGAACTCTTCGCCGCGATCGACCAATGGAAGGCCCCGCCACCGCGCTGGGGATGAAAAAGAGGGAGAACAAGTGACGGTCCATCCGACCCATTCACCGGTGACGGTCCTTGACGGATACGTCCCCGTCATCGATCTCGGCGGCGCCCGCTCGGGCGACCCGCAGCGTCGCCTCGAGGTCGCCGAGACCATCGACAAGGTGTGCCGCACCAGCGGCTTCCTGGTCGTGGTCGGCCACGGAGTGTCCGAGGACGTGATCTCGGAGATGTACCGGGCCACCCGCGAGTTCTTCGCACTGCCGCTCGACCGGAAGAACGAGGTGCTGGCCGACCCCGCCGACCCGCTGATGCGCGGATTCGGCCGGAAGGGGAGCCTGGCGGCGTCCAACGCCGACGCCTCCGTCCCGGACGAGCGCGCTCTGCCCGACGTATCCGAGACGTACACCTTCAACCGGCTCGGGGAGCCGGAGGCCGTCGGCGCGCTCCCCGCGGAGGCGGACCCGCGACTGCGCACCCCCAACCGGTGGCCGGAGCTCCCGGGCTTCAACGAGGCGTACCTCTCCTACTACGCGGCGATGGAAGCCCTGGCCACCGAGATCATGCGGCTGTTCGCGCTGGGTCTGGGCCTGCCCGAGCATTGGTTCGACGACAAGATCGACCAGCACATGACCAACCTGACGGCGAACTACTACCCGCCGCAGCCGGTCGCCCCCCTGCCCGGCCAGCTCCGCAAGGGCGTCCACAGCGACTGGGGCAGCCTCACGATCCTCTACCAGGACGAGGCCCCCGGCGGGCTCCAGGTCCTGGACCGGGCCACGGACACCTGGCTGGACGTCCCCGTCGTCGAGGGCTCCTTCGTGGTCAACATCGGCGATCTCATGGCGATCTGGACCAACGAGGCATGGGTCTCCACGGTCCACCGCGTGACCAACCCCAGCCGCGCCCAGGCGCACACCGAGCGGTACTCGATGCCGTTCTTCCACCAGCCCAACCACGACGCCCTCATCGAGTGCATCCCCACGTGCACCGGACCGGACAACCCGCCCCGGCACGCACCGGTGCGCTCGGGCGAGTACATCACCGGCAAGTTCCGCCGCGCGTACGGCGACTGACCGGGCGCCACCGACCAGTAGAGACAGGTAGCAGTCATGGAGCAGAGCACAGCCGCGCCGGCACGGCGCAAGGGGTTCCGGGAGGCCCTCGGGCTGCCGGACCTCACCGGCAACCGCCGGTTCCTCGCCGCGAACATCATTGACAGTCTGGGCAACGGGCTGGTCCTGGCCTTCACCGTCGTCTTCTTCGTCAAGACGACCTCCCTGCCCCTGGTGGAGATCGGCGCGGCGCTGACGCTGGGCCGGCTGCTCTGCCTCCCCGTTCCCGTCCTGGTCGGCCCCCTGCTGGACCGCTTCGGGTCGCGAGCCGTCGTCGCCATCGGCAACATCGTGTCCTGCGTGGGCTTCCTTGGCTGTCTGTTCTCCAGCCAGGCATGGCACATCGTGATCGCCCAGCTGCTCGTCCAGACCGGCTCCAACGTCTACTGGACCTGTAGCCGGGACTTGGTGGTGCTCGCCGCCAAGGACGGCGAGCGAACCAGGTGGTTCGGCCTCATCGGATCGCTCCGCAACATCGGCGGCGGGTTCGGCGCGGCGGCAGCGGCCATCGCCCTGGCCGTCGCCGACACCGCCGGCATGCGCGGCGTGGTCCTGGGCAGCTCGCTGGCGTTCCTCGTCGCGAGCTGGCTGATCGTCGGCTGGAAGCCCGCGGGAGCGGACGGGGCGGACTCATCCGGCGGGAAGCCGGCTGCCGGGTCCGCTCAGGCCCGCCCCTCGGGCGGCTACCTCGACGTCCTCAAGGACGGCGCCTACATGCGGCTCGTGGCCGCCAACCTGTCCTTCGTCTTCGCGGCGATGGTGCTGCCGGTACTGCTGGCCGTCTACGTCACCGAGGCACTGGACACCGGTGCCTGGATCGCGGGCGCGCTGGTGGTCCTCAACATGGTCCTGGTCGCCGTGGTCAACACCGTGGTCACCCGCTGGACCGAGAACCGCCAGCCGGCCCGGGTGCTGGCGCTGGCCGCCGTCATCAACGCCGCGGCGTTCGCGGTCTTCGGCGTCCTGGCCGTGCTGCCGTCCTGGGCCGTGGTGGCCGGCCTGGTCCTGGCCACCCTGGTCTACACCCTGGCCGAGGTGGTCGGCACCCCGCCGTCCAACGTCCTGAGCGTGTCCCTGGCCCAGGAACACATCCGGGGCCGCTACCTGGCCGCCTTCCAGCTCTCCTGGACCATCGGCGGCGCGCTGGCGCCCGTCGTGCTCACCGCCCTGCTCGACGTCGGCCCCGCATGGCCCTGGGTGTTCCTGGCCGCGGCGAGCCTGCTGGCGGTGCCGCTGAGCCTGGGCCTGCGGGAGCCCGCCCCCGCCGACGAGCCCGAGCCCGAGCCCGAGCCCGAGCCCGAGACGGCGGCGACGGCGGCGACCGGTCCGGCGAACTGACCGGCGCCCGCTGCGGGCCGGCGGCTCGCCGGGCCGGCCGGCCCACCCATCCCGCTCCTCTTCCCACACACGTCACCACGAGGAATCACTCATGAGGAAAGTTCTGATCATCGAGGTACTCGGCACGGCCGGCGAGGACCTGCTCGACGCCGCACGGGAACTCGGCGTGGAGGCGGTCGTCGCCACCCACGAAGACGTCTACGAGGGCTACAGCCCGGAGGTGAAGTCGAAGATCTCCGAGGTGGTCTTCACCGACTTCTCCGACCAGGACAAGGCGGTGGAGCAGCTCACCGCGTACGCCCGCGAAACCGGCGTCAACGGCGTGGTCGCCTGCTGGGAGTTCCTCTCCCCGGTCGTCACCCGGCTCGCCACGGCCCTGGGCCTGCCGGGCCACCGGGTCGACCTCGCCGAGGCCAGCCGCAACAAGCGCCTGATGGCCGAGGTGTTCGGCGAGGCGGGCGTCCCCGCACCGCGGACGCTGACCGCCCACTCCCTGGCCGAGGCCGAGGCCGCGATCCGCGACAGCGGCCTGGAGTACCCGGTGGTCGTCAAGCCCGCCGAGAACGCCGGTTCGGTCGGTGTCTCGGTGGTCCACTCGGCGGCGGAGCTCCAGGAGGCGTTCGAGTCGGCCGGCGCCTGGCCGGTGGAGTTCCCGCACGGCATCCCCCTCGACACCACCGTGCTGATCCAGGAGTACCTCGGCGGCAAGGAGTTCAGCGTGGAGTCCGCGGTCCACCGCGGAACCGTTCACCACCTGGCCATCACGGAGAAGTTCACCACCGACGACGCGGCCCGCGCCGAGACCGGACACACGGTGCCCGCCGCGCTGACCCCCGCGGCCCGGGAAGCCGTCCTCGACACGGTGGAGAAGGCCCTCAAGGCCCTGGGCTTCACCGACGGCATCGCCCACCTCGAGCTGAAGCTGCTGCCCGAAGGGACCGCGAAGGTCATCGAGGTCGGCGCCCGCCCGCCGGGCGACCACATCATGAAGCTCGTCCACCACGCCCTCGGCGTCAGCGAGCCCCGCGCCTACCTCCAGATCGCCCTCGGCGACACCCCGGACGTCACCCCCACCCGGGACGGCGCCGCCGCCATCCGGTTCTTCACCCCGCCGCGGGCCGGCGTGTTCAAGGGCCTGCACGGACTGTCCGAGGGCCCGGCCGTCGTCGAGACCGTCCTCTACCGGGAGCCCGGCGACGAGCTGAAGGACGCCCGCGACAACCTCGCCCGGGTCGGCCAGGTCATCCTCCGCGCCGACTCCGCCGACGAGGTCAACCGGCTGGCCGACGAACTGCTCGCATCCGTCACCGTCGAGGTGGAGTGATGAGGCGCATCGCGTTCCTCCGCTCCATCGAGGTGCAGCAGGCCTTCCCCTATCTGGACGCCCTGCGGGACCTCCCGGACGGAGCCGAGGCCCGGCTCTTCTACACCGACGGCCACTGCGGCCCGGAGGACTTCCCGGGCACCGCCGAGCGCCTGAAGCCTGACGTCACCCCCGACGAACTGGCCGACCGGCTGCTGGAATGGGGCGCCGACGGGGTGATCTCGCTGTCCATCCCGGACGAGAACGCGATGCGGGACGCCCTGGTGAAGGAGCTGCTGACCGCCGCCGGGGTGCCGATGGTGATGACCGGTGCCGACGCCACACACCTGCTCTCCGACAAGTGGGAGACCAAGCGGCTCCTCGCGGAGCACGATCTGGTCACCCCCGAGGGCGTACTGATCGACGGCGACCTGATCAACAGCCGGGCCCTGCCCGTCCCCGCCTACGCCGGCTTCCTGCGCTGGAAGGCCGACCGGCTCGGCTACCCGGTGCTGTGCAAGCCGCTGTGGGACTGCATGGGCAACGGGATCACCTTCCTCGCCGGTCCCGACGACCTCGACCGGTACCTGCTCAGCCCGCACGACGGCAACGTGGTGATGGAGCGCTGCGTCACCGGCGAGCTGTGCTCGGTGGAGATCATCGGACGGCCCGGCGACTACTTCGTCCAGCCCCTGTGCTGGATGGGTCCGGCCGGCGGCGCACCGGAGTTCGCCTTCGGGCAGCTGCGGTACTCGGCCCCGCGCCCGGCCGCCGACGCCGACTTCGCCCCGGTCGCGGATCGGCTCACGGAGCTCTGCACGCGGCTCGGGGTCCACGGCGCCGTGGACGTGGACATGATCTACAGCGAGGGCACCTACCACATCCTGGAGATCAACCCCCGGGTGTCCGGGGCGACTTCGCTGTCGATCGCGGGCTCGTCGGTCAACACCTACGCCCAGCTGGTGAAGCTGCTGCAGGGCACCTGGAGCTCGGCGGAGGCCGCGGCCTCCGTCCACCGCAGGCTGGCCTTCCAGTTCCCGGTCGCGGAACTGACCCCGGAACGGCTGGCGGCGGCCCGGGCCCGCCTGGACGTGGTCCGCGCCAACGACTTCCACGTCGGCGGCCGTACCCACCCCAACATGCTCATCACCTGCGAGTTCGCCGACGCCCCGGCACTGGGCGCGGTACTCGACGGGCTCCGGGCCGAGTGCGGTCTCACCACCCCCGAGGTGATCGCCGGAATCAAGGAGCTGGCCGCCCGGGCGCTGGCGGAACGGCAGCAGCAGGAGCAGCAGGAGGAGGAGGTCCGCCGTGTGGCGTGACCGGCTGGGGCTGCGCTGGACCGTCCACGGGGACGGTTCGGTGCCGCTGCCCGGCGCCTCGGTCATGCCCCACGAGCGGCTCAGCTGGTCCCGGACCGCGGGCATCGGCGCCCAGCACGTGGTGGCCATGTTCGGCGCCACGTTCGTCTTCCCGATCGTCATGGGCCTGGACCCCAACCTGGCCATCCTGATGTCCGGGGTGTCCACCGCGCTGTTCCTGCTGGTGGTCCGCGGCCGGGTGCCCAGTTACCTGGGCACCAGCGCCGCCTTCGTCGGGGCCGTGGCCGCGATCCGGGAGGCCGGCGGCGGCAGCGCCCTGGTCACCGGCGCGATCATGGTGGCGGGCCTGGTCCTGGCCCTGGCCGGGCTGCTGGTCCACCGGGCCGGAGCCACCCTGGTCCACCGGCTCTTCCCCCCGGTGGTGTCCGGTGCCGTGGTGCTGCTGATCGGCTTCAACCTGGCGCCCGTGGTGGCGGAGATCTACTGGCCTCAGGACCAGTGGGTGGCCCTGCTGACCATGGTGGTGGTGCTGGCCGGCGGGGTGCTGCTGCGCGGCTTCTGGGGCCGGGTCTCGGTCCTCCTGGGCCTGGTCTTCGGCTTCGTCCTGTCCTGGCTGCTCGACCGGATCAGCGGGCCGCTGACCGGACCGGACGCCACCGGCAAGGTCGGCGAGCACTTCCGGGTGGACTTCGGCCCGGTCGCCGCGGCCGACTGGTTCGGCCTGCCCTCGCTCCACGCTCCGGCGCTCTCCACCTCGGCGGTCCTGCTGGCCCTGCCCGCGGTGATCGCGCTGGTCGCCGAGAACACCGGGCACGTGAAGGCCGTGGCCGACATGACCGGGAGCGATCTGGACGGCTCGCTCGGCCGGGCCCTGGCCGCCGACGGACTGGCCACCGCCCTGTCGGCGAGCGCCGGTGGTTCGCCCACCACCACGTTCGCGGAGAACATCGGAGTGATGGCCGCGACCCGGGTGTACTCCACTGCCGCCTACTGGGTGGCGGCCGGGACCGCGGTCCTGCTGGGCCTGTGCCCGAAGTTCGGGGCACTGGTCGCCGCGACGCCGGGCGGGGTGCTCGGCGGCATCACGGTGGTGCTGTACGGCATGATCGGACTGCTCGGGGCGAACATCTGGGTGAAGAACAAGGTGGACTTCACCGATCCGGTGAACCTCGTGCCGACGGCCGCCGGGATCGTCGCGGGCATCGGCGGGGTCACCCTGGACGTCACGGACAGCTTCTCGCTGTCCGGGATCACCCTGGGCACCCTCGTCGTGCTGCTGGGTCACCACCTGCTCCGCCGTGGCTCGGGGACCCCCGCACCATCCGTCCCCGACACCGGCGGTGCCCGGCGCGTCAGCAGCCCCAGTGAACGGAGAAGGCAACCCGTATGAGCATCCATCAGGCGGCAGTGACCCCGTCCGGCGCCCATCTGCGCTGGGTCGAACTGCCCGGCAACGACCCGGCCCGCGTGTACCTGCACGGACTCGGCGCGATGGCCTCCCCCTACTACGCCCGGGTGGCGGCCCACCCGTTGCTGGCGGGCCACCGGTCCCTGCTGGTCGACATGCTCGGCTTCGGCCTCAGCGACCGCCCGGCGGACTTCGACTACGGCCTCGAGTCCCACGCCGACACCGTGGCCGGCGCCCTGCGCGCGGCCGGGGTGTCCGGGGCCGACGTGATCGGGCACAGCATGGGCGGCGCGGTGGCCATCGTGCTGGCCGAGCGGCATCCGGAGCTGGTGGGCCGGCTGGTGGTCGCGGAGCCCAACCTCGACCCGATGGTCGCGGTCCGCAAGCCCGGCAGCAGCGGCATCGCCACCTACTCCGAGGCCGAGTTCCTCGACGGCGGCTTCGCGGAGACCCTCGAGCGGGTGCATTCCGGCTGGGCGGTCACCATGCGGCTCGCGGATCCGCTGGCCCTGCACCGCAGCGCGGTCCGCCTGGCCGCGGCGACCGTGCCGACCATGCGGGAGATGCTGACCGGACTGCCGATACCGCGCACCCTGCTGCACGGGGAGCGCGGCGAGGCTCCGGGCCGCGAGGAGGAACTGGCCGCGGCCGGCGTACGGGTGCGGGAGATCCCGGACGCCGGGCACAACATCATGCTCGACCAGCCCGAGGCGTTCGTACGGGCCACCGCCGAGGCCCTGGCGCAGCCGACGTCCGGCGGCACCGGCCGGGCCGTGTCCTAGGACGTGGCCTACGCCGCCCCGGTCTTGGCCAGCTTGTAGCCGAGCTGGAACCGCGTGTCCACGCCCAGCTCCTCCTTCATGCGAGCCAGATGGGAGGCGTAGGTGCGCTGGCTCAGGCCGATCCGCTTGGCGATGACCGCGTCGCTCTCCCCCTCGATCAGACCGCGGACGATCTGCTGCTGCAGCTGGCCGGTGATCTCCACCGACCGCTCCGGGGTCCGTCGGCCGGTGAACTCCGTGGCCCGCTGCCAGCTGCGGTCGAAGACGTCCGCCAGGAAGCCGACGACCGCCGGATCCTGCACCATCACCGCCTCGCTGCGGTCGGCTGAGGCGGGCAGGAAGGCGGTCCTGCGGTCGACGATGATCAGGCGCTCGAAGAACTCGTCCAGCGTCCGTACCTGGGCGCCGAGCCTGCTCATGTCCTCGACGAACTCACGGGTGGGGCCCGCGTGCCAGGCAGTGTGCTGGTACAGCGTGCGCACCGAGACGCCCCGGGAGAGGGCCGCCCGCACGTTCGGCCCCACCGCGTTCAGGGTGGTTGGCGGGCGGCCGCCGCCGGGCTGAGCGGTGATCAGCTCCTGGGTGCAGCGGCTGACCGCCTCGTCCACACAGGCACTGATCAGTCCCTTGCCCTGGAGGTGGACCAGGGCTTCGCTCTCCTGGACGGGTGCGCTGTTCCCCTGGAACTCCGCGATCAGCGGGGCCAACGCCTCGGACAGGTCACCGGCCTGTTCCAGCAGTTGGAGTGCCGCCGTCCGCCACGCGGCGCCGAGCCGCGCCTCGGCCAGCTTGGGGTCCACCGGAGCCAGCCGGCCCGGTTCCGTCTGGCTCTGCACGAGCAGACCGAGGCGGACCAGCCGGTCCAGGGCCTCGGGGGCGGTGTCCTCCGGGGGGCCTCCCGCGCGCAGACAGGCCGCGTACAGCTCACGGGCGGACGCGGTCAGGGCGGGGAACCCGGGGGTCTGGCCGTTCGGGGGCAGCGTTGCGGTCGCCTGCATGCCGTATTCCTCTGGTCCTACGAATGAATCAGGTCAATCATTCCCGACCCCGCGCTGACTCTCGGCGTTAAGTCGATCACGTTCAGAAACCCGCTGACCTCCGAAAACCTGCCGATCCGGGACAACAGCCCCGCTGTCGGTCCCCTTCCGACCCCCTTCCCCTTGTCCGAAAGAGAGGCATCCTCGATGGCCGCCAACCCCACGACCCGCTCCTACCTCGCCGGCAACCCGCCCGCGGAGTCCCTGGCCGGGCTGTGCGCCGCCGACGACTCGCTGCGTTCCGCCCTGGGCGAGGGCTATCTGACGCGGCCGGCGTTCCTGGACCGGGCGGTCGCCGAGGACCTCGGCGACCGGCTGAGCCGGCTCTACGACATCCTGCTCTCGCTGCCCGCCCGCATGCACAACGGCGACATCCGGGCCCTCGCGGCCGCCGTCGGCTGGTCGCCCCTGCAGATCGACACGGTCCTGCGGCCCGACGGCACGCCGCGCCGGGTCCCGCGCATGGCCCGCTCCGACCTCTACCAGGAGGCGGACGGCTTCAAGCTGCTGGAACTGAACGTGGGCAGCCCGCTCGGCGGGTTCGACACCCAGCTGATGAACCACGCCATGCTGCGGCACCCGCACGTGGCCGGGTTCGTGGCGCGGGAGGGCCTCGGCCACGTCGACACCCTCCAGCTGCTGGTGGACATGTGGCGCGAGGAGTTCCCCGCGCTGGACTTCGACGCCCGTCCGGTGGTCGCCCTGGTCGACTGGCCCAACAGCTTCCCCACCCTCGAGCCTCGCCTGAGGGTGATGGCCGAGCTGCTCGACGCGCACGGCATCGAGGCCATCCCGTGCCACGCCGGCCAGGTCGAGGACCGTCCCGACGGCCTCTACGTCCACGGCCGCCGCATCGACCTGGTGCACCGCTGGTTCGTGATCGAGGACCTGCTGGCCGGCGACGACACCGAGCTGGCGGCCCCCGTGCTCCGGGCGGCGGAGGAGGGCCGGGTGCACCTGTTCGCCCCCCTGGAGGTGGAGCTCTACGGCAGCAAGGGCTGCCTGGCCCTGCTCAGCGACGAGGCCAACCGGCACCACTTCGATGCCGCCGAAATCGCCCTCGTCGAATCCTTCCTCCCCTGGACGCGGATGCTGCGCGACGGCAAGGTCGACGCCCCGGACGGAGCGCGGGTGGACCTGCTCGACCACGTCATCGAGCACCGTGAGGAGCTGGTGATCAAGGCCACCGCCTCACACGGCGGCCTCGACGTGCTCGCGGGCTGGCGCACCCCGGAGGCCGAGTGGCGGGCGAAGGCGGAGCAGGCCCTGGGCGGCCCGTACATCGTCCAGCGCCGGGTGCGCCCGGTGACCGAGGACTTCCCGGTCGGCGACGGCTCCGGCCGCACCGAGCCGGTCGTCCTCAACTGGGGCGTCTTCCTGGCCGACCACGGCTACGGCGGCTCCTTCATCCGCGGCATCGCCGACCCGGAGGCCGGCGTGGTCAGCCTCGCCAACGGCGCCCGGTTCACCACCTGTTTCCACACCGGCGCGTGAACCCACCGTCCCGGCCGCACCCCCCCACCACGGCCGGGACGGTACGCAAACACCCCCTCCGACCGCGTTTGTGCTGGTCGAAGGGGGTGTAGCCGTGGAGCCTAGGGGAGTCGAACCCCTGACATCTGCCATGCAAAGACAGCGCTCTACCAACTGAGCTAAGGCCCCGGAAAACGGACGGATCCGCTACCCAGGAGGGTACGGCCACGTCCGCACCCAAGAGTACCGGGTTTACCCCCTGATCCCGCAAAATGATAGGGACTCCCGCCATGCGACCACTCTCCGTAAGATGCTCGCGAGGTTCGCACCAGCGAAGGGGAGTAGTGAGCGTGGACGCAGTACAGCAAGAGGCAACCGCCAGAGCCAGAGAACTTCAGCGCAGCTGGTACGGGGAGCCGCTCGGCGCGCTCTTCCGCCGGCTCATAGATGATCTCGGCTTGAACCAGGCCCGCCTGGCTGCCGTCCTCGGACTGTCCGCACCCATGCTCTCCCAGCTGATGAGCGGCCAGCGCGCGAAGATCGGAAACCCGGCCGTGGTCCAGCGGGTCCAGGCCCTGCAGGAGCTCGCCGGACAGGTCGCCGACGGCAGCGTGAGCGCCGCCGAGGCCACCGACCGGATGGACGAGATCAAGAAGACCCAGGGCGGCTCCGTCCTCAGCAACAGCGGCCAGACCACCACCGGTTCCGGCGCGCCGACCGTCAAGCGGGTCGTCCGCGAGATCCAGTCGCTGCTGCGGTCCGTGTCCGCGGCCGGCGACATCATCGACGCGGCGGACTCCCTCGCTCCCAGCCACCCGGAACTGGCAGAGTTCCTCCGGGTGTACGGAGCCGGGCGCACCGCCGACGCGGTCGCCCACTACGAGGCGCACCAGAACTGACGGCAGCGGCGGCAGAGCGGCAACAGCGGTAGCGGAAGTACGGGGGACGGGCGCGCGGATGGGTGAGATCTTCGCCGGTCGGTACGAACTGATCGATCCGATCGGACGGGGTGGAGCCGGAGCGGTCTGGCGCGCCTGGGACCACCGGCGCCGCCGGTACGTCGCCGCCAAGGTGCTCCTGCAGAGCGACGCCCACACCCTGCTCCGCTTCGTGCGTGAACAGGCCCTTCGCATCGACCACCCGCACGTGCTGGCCCCGGCCAGCTGGGCGGCGGACGACGACAAGGTCCTGTTCACCATGGACCTGGTCAGCGGCGGCTCGCTGGGCCATGTCATCGGGGACTACGGCCCGTTGCCCCCGCGGTTCGTGTGCGCCCTCCTCGACCAGCTGCTGTCCGGGCTCGCGGCGGTGCACGCGGAGGGCGTCGTCCACCGCGACATCAAGCCCGCCAACATCCTGATGGAGGCCACCGGTACGGGACGGCCGCACCTGCGGCTGTCCGACTTCGGGATCTCCATGCGCAAGGGCGAGCCCCGGCTGACCGAGACCAATTACGTGGTCGGCACCCCTGGTTACTTCGCCCCCGAACAACTCCTCGGCGCCGAGCCCGACTTCCCCGCCGACCTGTTCGCCGTCGGACTGGTCGCCCTCTACCTCCTGCAGGGCCGCAAGCCCGACTCACAGGCCCTGGTGGACCACTTCCGGGCCCATGGCACCCCGGGCGCCCCTGAGGGGGTCCCCGCGGCTCTGTGGCAGGTCGTGGCCACCCTGCTGCAGCCGGACCCGCAGGCCCGCTTCAAGACGTCCACAGGGGCCCGCAAGGCCCTTGCCGAGGCCGTGGAGCTCCTGCCCCCGGACGATCCGGACCAGGCCGCGATCGAGGTCTTCGACCAGCTGGGCCCGCTGCCCGCCGGATTCGGCCCGCAGGGACCGCAGACCACCTCGGCGGTCACCTCCGACTCCCCCACCGCTCCGGTGGTCCCGGCACAGGCGGCACCGCACCCGGCCGAGCCCACCGTGCTCTCCGCCCACCACGCCGGCCCGGGCATCGCCGCCGAGCCGACGCGGACCTCCGCGCAGCAGCCTCAGCAGCCTCAGCAGCCACAGCAGCCACAGCAGCCACAGCACCCGTACCGGCCGGCGCCGCAGCAGTCGTACCCCTCGGCGACCGGCAGCTTCCACCTGGCGCCGCCGGCCGTGCCGGGGCCCACCACCCCGATGCCCGTGCAGCCGCCGGCCCAGGCGCCGATGCCCGCGCCGGCCCCGGCCCCGGCACCGGCCGCCCGACGGATGTCCGGCCCGTCCGGCCGGGTCGCCCTGACCCTGCTGCTCTCCGCCCTGGCCTGCTACGCCGTGGGCGTCTGGGCCCTGACCCGGATGTAGGCCGGGGCCGCACGTCAGGCCGAGGCGGCCGACCGCCGGGCGATGAGCTTCCAGCCGCCCAGCACGAGCAGCAGCACCGTGCCGGCGCCGAAGCCGGCCGCGGCCACCACGCCCATCACCGAGCGGGTGTCCGCCGCCTCGGCGGCCTCCGGCGCGGTCAGCCCCTCGCGGGCCGCCGCCCGGTCGTCCTCGCCGACCCCGAGACCGGCCCCGTCGAGGCCCTCCGCGTAGGCCGGCGCGGCCTTGGCAGTCCCGCCGACCTTGACCCGCATGGTCAGCTCCAACGGGGTGCCCTCGGCGGTGAACTCGCCGACCTTCTTGTTCACGGTCACGGCCAAGTAGTGCCAGCCGGCGATGCGGACGGGCCGGATCGCGGTCGTGTCCGAGAAGCGGTTCTCGTACGCCACCGGGGCCAGCGGACCGATCTCCGCCTTGGCGAACTTCCCGTCGTACGACTCGTCGACCTCGGCCACGATCATCCGGGTCGGGTTGTAGACCTCGGTGATCAGGGCGTTGCCGGCGTATCCGGACGACTTGGTGAGCTTGCCGCCGGTCAGCTCGGTGCTGATGCTCAGCTGCTGCCCCCAGTCCACCGGCACCCGGTAGAACAGGGTCTGCCCGGGCCGTACCGAGTCGCCCCAGACGCCCGTCCCGATGGCTCGTGCGTCGTTGAAGCCGGTGCCGCCCCGGCGGACCACGCGCTGGTCGGACGGCGGTGTCACGGGCGCCGACGGCCAGACGCTCGGCCCGCTCTGCGGGGCGTTGCCGCCCTTCAGCGCGGGCTCCCGCTGGACGTGGAGCTCCACCGGCCAGGAGGCCTGGTCGGAATCCTTGGCGCTGGTCCGGGTCAGTTTCACGTAGTAGCTGGTGGCCTGCTGGCACTTGCCGTCCTCTTCCAACCGGCGGACGGCCACGTCGGCGAGCGGCCGGGCCTGTTCGGAGGAGGAGAAGTTGACGCCCTCGGGACTGGCGCAGGACTGGCCGTCGGTGTCGATCAGGTCGAGCTCGATGCCGTCCGCGTAGGCGACCTTGGCCGTGCCCTTCGGGTGGGCCACCGCGCTGATGTAGACGCTGGAGGCGGCGTCGAGGCGCACCTCGTAGAACCGCTCCTGCCCCGGGGAGACGGCGTCGGTGTAGAAGCGGCCGGCCTCCAGCCGCGGCCCGAGCGCGCGGTTCGCCCCGCCCTCGACCTTCTGTGCGCCCGGACCCGTCCGGTACTCCGGTACGGGGTCGGCCCCGGCGGCGTACGCCGCACCCGGCGCGGCACCCGTGACCACCGCGCACAGGGCCACGGCCCCGGCCGCGGCCAGCGTTCCACGGACCCGACCCATCACACCCCACCCCACATTTACTAATGCAACTAAAATATTAGCGAAACGAAATCGTGCGCCGCGGGCAGCACGAAGCCCCGGTCGCATTCAAGCGGCCGGGGCTTCGCGTCACAACGTTCGGTCTCACACACCGGAGCCGGAAGGCACGGAGTCGGTGGCCTCCGTCCACAGGTCCTGCTCGGCGCGGTCCGCCTGGATCTGGCGGTACACGAGGAGCCCGCCGATGGCGGCCAGTGCGACCAGGAGAAGCTTCTTCACCGCGCGAACCTCGTCTCTCATTGACGTAGGAGTCTTCTGGCGCCCAACAATACACACCGACCGATACCGATCGGTTATCTGGGAACGACCCTGACGATCAAACGGCAACGGCCCGGCGGAGAATCTCCGCCGGGCCGTAACCGTACTGTGGGGCTAACAGGATTTGAACCTGTGGCCTCATCCTTATCAGGGATGCGCTCTAACCAACTGAGCTATAGCCCCTCCGCGCTGCGCGCTGACTCCTGAAGATTAGCGCACAGACCCGGGAGTTCCCAAATCGCTGGTCAGGGCCCTACTCGTCCTCGGCGAGAGTGAGCTCCACACCGCCCACGAAGCCCGCCGAGAGGTTGTAGATGAAGGCGCCCAGGGTGGCCAGCGCCGTCATCAGGACCACGTCGATGACCGCGATCACCGAGGTGAACACGAGCACCCGCGGCAGCGACAGGAACGACTGTAGGTCGAAGCCGTTCGACTCGTTCGACCCGGTGGCCTCGGAGATGGTGCCGCCGACGGTCGAGAAGACGCCCATCGCGTCCATGACCATCCACAGCACCGCCGAGGCCACGATGGTGCAGATGCCCAGCGCGATCGACAGCAGGAAGCTGACCTTCATCACCGACCAGGGGTCGGCCTTGGACACCCGCAGCCGCGCCTTGCGCGTCCTGGGCGTCGTACGGGCCCCCGGGCGCGGCTTGCGCTGCGCTCCGGGGCCCGCCGGCGCCGCGTACGCCTGCGGCGGGTGGTACGGCTGAGCGGGACGCTCCTGGCCGGCCTCCGCCGACGACTGCGGCCCTCGGGTGTCCGTCACGGTTGTCGCTCCCTGCGCGTCCGCGGCGGGGCCACGGGCACCGCTATCTCCGGTCGTGGCCGCTCCGGCGCCCGTGGCTCCACTCACGCTTGCTCCTACTGCTCCCCGGCCGAGGGCTCCGTGCCCTCGGCGGCCTCGGTGGCCTGTCCCTCGGCCGTCTCGGGCTCATCGCCCTCCTCGGCCTCCTGACCTGCCTCGGCATTGCGTGCGATACCGACGACGGCATCGCGCTTGCCCAGGTTGATCAGCTGGACGCCCATGGTGTCACGGCCGGTCTCCCTGACTTCATTGACGCGCGTACGAATCACACCTCCGCCGAGGGTGATTGCAAGGATTTCGTCGGTTTCGTCCACCACGAGCGCGCCGACGAGGGATCCACGATCCTCCACGATCTTGGCGGCCTTGATACCCAGACCACCACGGCCCTGGACGCGGTACTCGTCGACCGGCGTCCGCTTGGCGTAGCCGCCGTCGGTCGCGGTGAAGACGAACGTACCGGGTCGGACCACGCTCATGGAGAGCAGTTCGTCACCCTCACGGAAACTCATGCCCTTCACGCCGGACGTCGCACGGCCCATCGGGCGCAGCGCGTCGTCGGTCGCGGTGAACCGGATCGACTGCGCCTTCTTGCTGATGAGCAGAAGGTCGTCCTCGGCCGAGACCAGCTCCGCGCCGATCAGCTCGTCGTCGCTGCCGTCCTGCTGCTCGCGCAGGTTGATGGCGATGACACCACCCGAACGGGGCGAGTCGTAGTCCTTCAGCGGGGTCTTCTTCACCAGACCGGCCTTGGTGGCCAGGATCAGGTACGGGGCCGCCTCGTAGTCGCGGATCGCCAGGATCTGCGCGATCTGCTCGTCCGGCTGGAAGGCCAGCAGGTTGGCCACGTGCTGGCCGCGGGCGTCGCGCCCGGCGTCCGGGAGCTCGTAGGCCTTGGCCCGGTACACCCGGCCCTTGTTGGTGAAGAAGAGCAGCCAGTGGTGCGTGGTGGAGACGAAGAAGTGGTCGACGATGTCGTCTTCCTTCAGCTTCGTGCCGCGCACGCCCTTGCCGCCGCGCCGCTGGGAGCGGTAGTCGTCGGTCTTGGTCCGCTTGACGTAACCGCCGCGGGTGATGGTGACGACGATGTCCTCTTCGGCGATCAGGTCCTCCATGGACATGTCGCCGTCGAAGGGCACCAGCTTGCTGCGCCGGTCGTCGCCGAACTTCTCGACGATCGCCGCCAGCTCCTCGCTGACGATCGCGCGCTGCTTCTCCGGCGAAGCCAGGATGGCGTTGTACTCGTTGATCTTCGCCTGGAGCTCGTCGTGCTCGGCGACGATCTTCTGCCGCTCCAGGGCCGCGAGCCGGCGGAGCTGCATCTCCAGGATCGCGTTGGCCTGGATCTCGTCGATCTGCAGCAGGCCCATCAGGCCCTCGCGGGCGATCTCGACGGTCTCGCTGCGCCGGATCAGCGCGATGACCTCGTCGATCGCGTCCAGCGCCTTCAGCAGACCGCGCAGGATGTGGGCCCGCTCCTCCGCCTTGCGCAGGCGGAACTTCGTCCGGCGGACGATGACCTCGATCTGGTGGTGCACCCAGTGGCGGATGAACGCGTCCAGCGAGAGCGTGCGCGGCACCCCGTCGACCAGGGCCAGCATGTTGGCGCCGAAGTTGGTCTGCAGGTCGGTGTGCTTGTAGAGGTTGTTGAGCACCACCTTGGCGACCGCGTCGCGCTTGAGCACGATCACCAGGCGCTGGCCGGTCCGGGAGGAGGTCTCGTCGCGGACGTCGGCGATGCCGCCGATCCGGCCGTCCTTCACCAGGTCGGCGATCTTCTGCGCGAGGTTGTCCGGGTTCACCTGGTAGGGGAGCTCGGTGACCACCAGGCACTGGCGGTTCTGGATCTCCTCGACCTCGACCACGGCGCGCATGGTGATCGAGCCGCGGCCGGTCCGGTAGGCCTCCTCGATGCCCTTGCGGCCCACGACCAGCGCGCCGGTCGGGAAGTCGGGGCCCTTGATGCGCTCGACGAGCGCGTCGAGGAGGTCCTCGTGGGAGGCTTCGGGGTTGGCCAGGTACCACTGGGCACCCTCGGCGACCTCGCGCAGGTTGTGCGGCGGGATGTTGGTCGCCATGCCGACCGCGATACCGGCGGAACCGTTGACCAGGAGGTTCGGGAAGCGTGCCGGCAGGACCGTCGGCTCCTGGTTGCGGCCGTCGTAGTTGTCCGTGAAGTCGACGGTCTCCTCGTCGATGTCGCGGACCATCTCCATCGACAGCGGCGCCATCTTGCACTCGGTGTAGCGCATGGCGGCCGCCGGGTCGTTGCCCGGGGAGCCGAAGTTGCCGTTGGAGTCCACCAGCGGCATGCGCATCGACCACGGCTGGGCGAGGCGCACCAGGGCGTCGTAGATCGAGGAGTCGCCGTGCGGGTGGTACGTACCCATGACGTCACCGACGACGCGGGCACATTTGTAGAAGCCCTTCTCGGGGCGGTACCCGCCGTCGTACATGGCGTACAGCACGCGCCGGTGCACCGGCTTCAGGCCGTCGCGTACGTCGGGCAGCGCGCGGGACACGATGACGGACATCGCGTAGTCGAGGTACGAGCGCTGCATCTCCGTCTCGAGCCCGACGGGCTCGATGCGCATCTGCGGTTCTTCCTCGGCGGCTTCGGTGCTGGTGGGAGTGGTTTCGTCGGCCATTACCGGTCTTCAGATCCTTTCAGGCGGTCAGCGGACCGACTCAGATGTCGAGGAAGCGGACGTCCTTGGCGTTGCGCTGGATGAAGGAGCGCCGGGCCTCGACGTCCTCACCCATCAGCACCGAGAACAGGTCGTCGGCCTGGGCGGCGTCGTCCAGGGTGACCTGGCCGAGCACGCGGTGGTCGACGTCCATGGTGGTGACGCGCAGCTCCTCGGCGTTCATCTCGCCCAGGCCCTTGAAGCGCTGGATCGAGTCTTCCTTGATGCGCTTGCCGTTCTGCTTGCCGAGCTCGACCAGGGCGTCGCGCTCGCGGTCCGAGTACGCGTACTCGAAGTCGTCGCGGCCCCACTTGATCTTGTACAGCGGCGGGCGGGAGAGGTACACGTGCCCGGCCTCGACCAGCGGCCGCATGAAGCGGAACAGGAAGGTCAGCAGCAGGGTGTTGATGTGCTGGCCGTCGACGTCGGCGTCCGCCATCAGGATGATCTTGTGATAGCGGAGCTTCTCGATGTCGAAGTCCTCGTGCACACCGGTGCCGAAGGCGGAGATCAGCGCCTGGATCTCGGTGTTCTGCAGGATCTTGTCGATCCGCGCCTTCTCGACGTTCAGGATCTTGCCGCGGATCGGCAGGATGGCCTGGTACATCGGGTTGCGGCCGGACTTCGCGCTGCCGCCGGCGGAGTCACCCTCGACGATGAAGATCTCGCACTTGGTGGGGTCGTTCGACTGGCAGTCCGACAGCTTGCCGGGCAGCGAGGCGCTCTCCAGCAGGCCCTTGCGGCGGGTCAGGTCGCGGGCCTTGCGGGCCGCGACCCGGGCCGTGGCGGCCTGGATGGCCTTGCGGACGATGTCCGCGGACTCGTTCGGGTTCCGGTCGAACCAGTCCGACAGGTGCTCGTGGGCCACCTTCTGGACGAAGGTCTTCGCCTCCGTGTTGCCCAGCTTGGTCTTGGTCTGGCCCTCGAACTGCGGCTCGCCCAGCTTGACCGAGATGATCGCGGTCAGACCCTCGCGGATGTCGTCACCGGTGAGGTTGTCGTCCTTCTCGCGCAGCAGCTTCTTGTCGCGCGCGTACCGGTTGACCAGGGAGGTCAGCGCGGCGCGGAAGCCCTCCTCGTGGGTGCCGCCCTCGTGCGTGTGGATCGTGTTGGCGAAGGAGTACACGCCCTCGCTGTACTGCGAGTTCCACTGCATCGCGATCTCGACCGAGAGCATGCGCTCCTTGTCCTCGGCCTCGACGTCGATGACGGTCGGGTGGATCAGCTCGCCCTTGCGCGAGTTGAGGTACTTCACGAAGTCGACGATGCCGCCCTCGTAGTGGTACCGGACGGTGCGCGCCACCGGCTCGGCGGTGTC
The DNA here is from genome assembly GCF_056436025.1 of Streptomyces sp. NPDC043853. Lineage (NCBI taxonomy): Bacteria > Bacillati > Actinomycetota > Actinomycetes > Kitasatosporales > Streptomycetaceae > Streptomyces > Streptomyces sp. NPDC043853. The sequence goes on along the minus strand of NZ_JBWKDJ010000003.1, from coordinate 276,373 downwards.
CGCCTCCGGGTCGTCGGCCCCGGCCGTGGCCTTGGCCGACTCGCGCTCGTCGGTCAGCGAGATGGTCAGGCCCTTGTTCAGGAAGGCCATCTCCTGGAAGCGCCGGGACAGCGTCTCGAAGGAGTACTCGGTGGTCTCGAAGATGTCGCCGTCGGCCCAGAAGGTGACCGAGGTGCCGTGCTCGTCGGTCTCCTCGTTGCGGGCCAGCGGCGCGGTCGGAGCACCCAGCTTGTAGTCCTGGCTCCAGCGGTGGCCGTCGCGCCGGACCTCGACCGAGACCTTCGTGGACAGGGCGTTCACCACGGAGACGCCGACACCGTGCAAACCGCCGGAGACGGCGTAGCCGCCGCCGCCGAACTTGCCGCCCGCGTGCAGCACCGTCAGGACGACCTCCAGCGCCGGCTTGCCCTCGGAGGGCACGATGTCGACCGGGATGCCTCGCCCGTTGTCGACCACCCGCACACCGCCGTCGGCCAGGATGGTCACGTCGATGGTGTCCGCGTGCCCGGCCAGCGCCTCGTCGACGGAGTTGTCGACCACCTCGTAGACGAGGTGGTGGAGGCCGCGCTCACCGGTCGAGCCGATGTACATGCCCGGCCGCTTGCGCACGGCGTCCAGGCCCTCGAGGACCTGGATGTTGCTGCCGGTGTACTGATTGTTCTCGTTGGAGTTGCCGGAATCGGCCACGAAGCGCCCTTTCTGGCACAGCACAGGCCGTTCTCCGGGCCAGCAGGCATGCAAGCAGGAGCGGCTGCGTCGATCTGCGTTGTCAGCGGTCAGTCAGCGGTCTCGCGCGAGCGGGACCGCCTACTTACCACCAGTCTACCGGTAGCGCTGACACTGATGGGGGTTTGCCGGTACCTGAGTCCGCATGTGCCGCCCTGAACCTCCCTCGCCCGACTCCCCATATTCAGACCGGGGCTCAAAGTGGCTCACGCGGGCATTCAGAGCTTCGGCCTGTCAACCTCCGGCTACCGTGAGGGACACCACCCGCGTGGCCGGAACCCGGCGGTGCCCGGGACCGTTGCGGGGAACGGCCGGAGCCCTTGGGAACACTGGTCCGAAGCCCTTGGGAGAGCGGGCGGGAACCGGTGGGAGCAGGCGCCGGATGAGGCGCCCGACGGGAGTGGATCCCGCGGGGATCCCCGAGCGGGTCCGGTGGGGGAAGGGCCCGGCCGGGCAGACCCTAGTCCCAGTCGCGGCCGGTGCCGGTGCTGCCCGGCGCGCGCAGGGGCCCGTAGCGGCGCGGCCGGCCGCCCGGTCCCTGCACCTGGATCAGACGTACGGTGCCCTGCCCGAGCTCCTTGTTCAGCTTGGCCACCAGCTGCGGGGCCAGCAGCTTCAGCTGCGCCGCCCAGGCCGAGGAGTCGCAGCGCACGGTCAGCTCGCGGTCCTCGTACGTCTCCGGCTCGCAGTGCGCGGCGATCTCCGGGCCGACGATCTCCGCCCAGCGCTCCATCACCCCGGCCACCGCGATCGGCATCTCCCAGCCGCGCTCGGTCCGCAGCCGGTCCAGCGCCGCCATCAGCGGCATCGGGTCGCGGCCGTCGGCGCGGGCGCCGGACCGAAGCCGCGGCTGGCCCTGCCGCTTCTTCCCGGCCGCGCCCTGGCCTCGGGCGCGGGCCTGCTCCCGGGCGGCCGCGAGGGCCTGGCGGGCCAGGTCGACGCCGGAGGGTTCGGGGGTCCGCCGCGGGCCGTCGGGCTCCGGAGCGGAGCCCGGCCCCGGGGCACCGGTGCCGTTCACAGCCGGGTCACCTCCCCGCCGGACACCGCGAAGCGGGTGCCCGTCAGCACGTCCGGGACGTCGTCGTCCACAGCCGCCGTCACGAGCACCTGCTCGCCGCCGGCCACCAGCTCCGCCAGCCGCTCCCGCCGCCGCGCGTCCAGCTCAGCGAAGACGTCGTCCAGGATCAGCACCGGCTCAGTGCCCTCCGACCGCAGCAGCTCGTAGGAGGCCAGCCGCAGCGCGAGGGCGTACGACCAGGACTCGCCGTGGCTGGCGTACCCCTTCGCCGGCAGGTCGCCCAGCTTGAGCACCAGCTCGTCCCGGTGCGGGCCGACCAGTGTGACGCCCCGCTCGATCTCCTGCTTGCGGGCCGCGCCGAGCGCCTCCAGCAGCACGGTGCACAGCTGCTCGCGGGTGCTGTGGACAGCGAGGTCGAGGTCCTCGGCGGCCGAGCTCCGGTAGGCCAGGCCCAGCGGACCGCCGCCGGGGGCCAGCTGCTCGTACGCCTTGTCCGCCAGCGGGCGCAGGGTGCCGATCAGGTCCAGCCGCTGGGCGAGCAGCTCCGCCCCGGCCCGGGCCAGGTGCTGGTCCCACACGTCGAGGGTGGACAGGTCCATGGACCGGCCGCCGTGCCGGCGGGCCATCGCCGCCGACTTCAGCAGGGTGTTCCGCTGCTTGAGCACCCGCTCGTAGTCGGAGCGGACCCCCGCCATCCGCGGCGACCGGGCGGTGATCAGCTCGTCCAGGAACCGCCGCCGCTCCCCGGGGTCGCCCTTCACCAGGGCCAGGTCCTCGGGGGCGAACAGCACGGTCCTGACGATCCCCAGCACGTCCCGCGGCCGGACCTGGGAGGACCGGTTGATGCGGGCGCGGTTGGCGCGGCCGGGGTTGAGCTCCAGCTCGACCAGCTGCTGGCGGTCGCCCTGCCGGACCGAGGCCCGGATCACGGCCCGGTCGGCGCCCATCCTGACCAGCGGGGCGTCCGAGGCCACCCGGTGGCTGCCCAGGGTCGCCAGATAACCGACCGCCTCGACCAGGTTCGTCTTCCCCTGGCCGTTGGGGCCCACGAAAGCGGTGACGCCCGGGTCGAGGGGGACCTCGGCCCGGGCGTACGAGCGGAAGTCGGCCAGCGACAGATGCGCTACATGCATGGCGACGCCGACCTCCCCCGGCTACCTCTGGTGGTGCTGGTACTGCGGTGTTGCAGGTGCTGCGGGTACTGCAGGTGCTGCGGGTACTGCTGAGTCGTTACTTCTTCTCGACCGCGTGGCCGCCGAACTGGTTGCGCAGCGCGGCGATCATCTTCATCTGCGGGGAGTCGTCCTGGCGGGAGGCGAACCGAGCGAAGAGGGAGGCGGTGATCGCGGGCAGCGGAACCGCGTTGTCGATCGCGGCCTCCACCGTCCAGCGGCCCTCGCCGGAGTCCTGCGCGAAGCCCTTGAGATCGTCGAGGTGCTCGTCCTCGTCCAGCGCGTTGACCGCCAGGTCCAGCAGCCAGGAGCGGATCACCGTGCCCTGCTGCCAGGAGCGGAAGACCTCGCGCACGTCGGTGACCGAGTCCACCTTCTCCAGCAGCTCCCAGCCCTCGGCGTAGGCCTGCATCATGGCGTACTCGATGCCGTTGTGGACCATCTTCGCGAAGTGGCCCGCGCCGACCTTGCCGGCATGCACCGAGCCGAAGTCACCCTCGGGCTTGAGGGCGTCGAAGACCGGCTGCACCCGGGCCACGTGCTCCTCGGCGCCGCCGTACATCAGGGCGTAGCCGTTCTCCAGGCCCCAGACACCGCCGGAGACACCGCAGTCGACGAATCCGATGCCCTTGGCGGCCAGCTCGGCGGCGTGCTTCTCGTCGTCGGTCCAGCGGGAGTTGCCGCCGTCGACCACGATGTCACCGGGCGAGAGCAGCTCGGCCAGCTCGTCGATGGTGGACTGGGTGGCCGCTCCGGCGGGGACCATCACCCACACCACCCGCGGGCCCTTCAACTTGCCCACAAGCTCTTCGAGGCTGTGGACATCGGCGAGGTCGGGGTTGCGGTCGTATCCGATGACGGTGTGGCCTGCGCGGCGAATGCGCTCGCGCATGTTGCCGCCCATCTTGCCGAGACCGACGAGACCGAGCTCCATCAGGTTGATTCCTTAAGTGTGTGCGGTTCCGTACCCGCGTCCGAGCCTACGCCCGGACGCGGACGCACACCTTCCCCCCACGCTACGCGCGGGGGTGCCCCCGGTCAGCCGGACAGCCGCACCGGCATGATCAGGTACTTGTACGACTCGTCCGCCTCGGCGTCCACCGCCGGGCGGCCGCTGAGCAGGGCCGGCTTGGTCGAGGTCGTGAAGGACAGCTGGGCTGCGGGGGAGCCGATCGCGTTCAGACCCTCCAGCAGGAAGGTCGGGTTGAAGGCGATCGAGATGTCGTCGCCCTCCAGCTGGGCGTCGACCCTTTCCACAGCCTGTGCATCGTCGGACGAACCGGCCTCGAGGATCAGTACACCCTGCTCGAAGCTGAGCCGGACCGGGGTGTTCCGCTCGGCCACCAGGGCGACGCGCTTCACGGCCTCGATGAACGGGGCGGTCTCGATCACCGCGACGGAGTTGAACTCGGTCGGGAAGAGCGTCCGGTACTTGGGGAGGTCGCCCTCCAGTAGGCGGGTGGTGGTGCGGCGGCCGGCGCCCTCGAAACCGATCAGGCCCTCGCCCGCGCCGGAGCCGGACAGCGCCAGGGTGACGGAGTCACCGCTGCCCAGGGAGTTGGCGATCTCGGCCAGGGTCTTGGCGGGCACCAGGGCCACGGCGGAGGCGTCCGGGTTCTCCGGCTTCCACAGGAACTCGCGGACGGCGAAGCGGTAGCGGTCGGTGGAGGCCAGGGTGACGCGGTCGCCCTCGATCTCGATCCGCACACCGGTGAGCACCGGCAGGGTGTCGTCGCGGCCGGCGGCGGTGACCACCTGCTTGGCGGCGGAGGCGAAGACCTCGCCGGGGACGGTGCCGGTGGCGGTGGGCATCTGCGGCAGCGCCGGGTACTCCTCCACGGGCAGGGTGTGGAGGGTGAAGCGGGAGGAGCCGCAGACCACGGTCACCCGTACACCGTCTGTGGAAATCTCCACCGGCCGGTTGGGGAGGGCGCGGCAGATGTCGGCGAGGAGCCGGCCGGAGACCAGGACCGTGCCGTCCTCCTCCACGTCCGCCTCGATGGAGACGCGGGCCGAGACCTCGTAGTCGAAGCCGGAGAGGCTCAGCGTGCCGTCCTCGGCCTTCAGCAGCAGGCCCGCGAGAACGGGCACCGGCGGCCGGGCCGGGAGGCTACGGGCCGCCCACGCCACCGCCTCCGCGAGTACGTCGCGCTCCACCCGGATCTTCACCGGAAACCGCCTCCTGCTGTTGCTGGCCTTCGTCGTCGGCTCGATGCCGGAGACCAGTCTGACGTACGGCACCGACAGCCGCTGCTGCCGCCCGTCAAATCGGGAGCGCGGCGTCGGGAGAGCCGATCGCCGAGTTGTGCACAGGACCTGCTTGAAAACCGAATCCGGCCTAACTGTCTATGGGAGTAGTAGTAGGGCCTGTGGAAACGGTGGATAACTCGATTCTCGCAGGTCAGCAACTGTTTTTTATCCACCGGGCCTGTGTATGGAGCCGGTGGACAACCCGGGGTATCTGTGGAGAACAGAAAGTTCTGCACAGGTCGTCCACAGAGGAGGCCCCGTGGTCCACAGCTGTGTCCCCAGTTTTCCCCGACTACTCCACAGCCCAAACGTCCTCATCGGTGTGACGCCTTTCACTCGGGCCGGTGACGGGGGTCCCCCTGTTGCCGAACAGTGGACAAGGATGTGGATGGCAGGGGGCATCCTGTGCACAGAGCACCCGAAGCTGTGGATTGCCTGGGGACAGCGCCTGGGGCAGGCCTGTGGACAACTTCTTCGTCCACAACCTGTGGATTACCGATGCTCACAATTCCACAGGGCTCTGACCTCGCCTGATGGTCCTTCACCAGGCACCCCTGTGGACAGATTGTGGGCAACGAAAAGAGTCCCCAGTCTGTGGACGGCACAAAGTCGCCGAATCTGTGGATAAGTTGCCCCCAAGGGGGCGTATTCGAACAGACGAAGGGCGCGCGGACATCCAAGTACGCCCCCCATGTGGACGGTTCACGCCCCTGCGGATGGCCCATCGCCTCCCCGATACGCCCAACGGCGGTTCCCGGGGACGCCGAAGGGCGCCTCCGGACGGGTCCGGGGGCGCCCTTCGGGGATGGGTGCGGGATGGGTGCGGGATGGGTGTGGAACGGATGCACAGCCCTGTGGAAGAGCGGGCGCGTCAGCCGTTCTTGATGCGGTTGGTGAGCTCGGTGACCTGGTTGTAGATGGACCGGCGCTCGGCCATCAGGGCGCGGATCTTGCGGTCCGCGTGCATGACCGTGGTGTGGTCCCGGCCGCCGAACTGGGCGCCGATCTTCGGCAGCGACAGGTCGGTGAGCTCACGGCACAGGTACATGGCGATCTGCCGGGCCGTCACCAGCACCCGGCTGCGCGAGGAACCGCACAGGTCCTCCACGTTGAGGCCGAAGTAGTCGGCGGTGGCCGCCATGATGTCGGTGGCGGTGATCTCCGGGGCGGTGTCCTCACCGCCGCCCGGGATCAGGTTCTTCAGCACGTCCTCGGTCAGCCCCACGTCCACGGGCTGCCGGTTCAGGCTCGCGAAGGCGGTGACCCGGATCAGCGCGCCCTCCAGCTCGCGGATGTTCCGCGAGATCCGCGAGGCGATGAACTCCAGCACCTCCGGCGGGGCGTTGAGCTGCTCCTGGACGGCCTTCTTGCGGAGGATCGCGATACGGGTCTCCAGCTCGGGCGGCTGGACGTCGGTGATCAGACCCCACTCGAAACGGTTCCGCAGCCGGTCCTCCAGGGTCACCAGCTGCTTGGGCGGCCGGTCGGAGGACAGCACGATCTGCTTGTTGGCGTTGTGGAGCGTGTTGAAGGTGTGGAAGAACTCCTCCTGCGTCGACTCCTTGCTCGCCAGGAACTGGATGTCGTCGACCAACAGGATGTCCATCTCGCGGTAGCGCTTGCGGAACGCGTCGCCCTTGCCGTCGCGGATGGAGTTGATGAACTCGTTGGTGAACTCCTCGGAGCTCACGTAGCGCACCCGGGTGCCCGGGTAGAGGCTCCGCGCGTAGTGCCCGATGGCGTGCAGCAGGTGGGTCTTGCCCAGGCCCGACTCGCCGTAGATGAACAGCGGGTTGTACGCCTTGGCCGGGGCCTCGGCCACGGCCACCGCGGCGGCGTGCGCGAAGCGGTTCGAGGCACCGATGACGAAGGTGTCGAAGAGGTACTTCGGGTTCAGCCGGGCGGTCGGCTCCACCGGTCCGGAGGAGGACCCGCCGGACGGGGCCGGGTGCGCGGCGGGGCCGGTCCGGCCGGGTGCCGGCAGCTGTGCCTGCTGGTCGTAGGCGCTCTGGTCGTAGCCGCCCTTGTCGTACGAGGAGGGCTCGTAGGAAGGGGACTCGTACGAGGGCTCGTACCCGTTGTCCGGCTGCTGGAGGTAGCCGGGCTGCGGAGAGGCGTACGGGTCGCGCTCGGGGTACCCGCCGAGGCGCGGCTGCTGCCAGCCCGGCCAGGCGCCGGGCTCCGGGCGCGGCTGCTGGTAGTCGGGGTAGGCGGGCCGGGCGGTGGGATGCTGGTCGCCGTAGGACTCGCGCTGGTCTCCGTACGGCTCGCGCTGCGAGGACACCGGCGGGGCCGGCGGCGCGGAGCCGCCGGCGGAGTCGTCGACCGTGATCGCGATCCGGATCGGGCGGCCGCACTCCCGGCTCAGGGTGTCACTGATGAGGGGGGCCAGGCGGCCTTCCAGCACGCGCTTGCCCCATTCGTTGGGGACGGCGAGGAGAGCGGTGTCCGCGACCAGGGCCAGCGGCTGGCAGCGCTCGATCCACTGCTTGTCCTTGGGCTCGATGCCCTGCTGGCCTTCCCCGAGGAGCGTCTCCAGCACTCGCGGCCACACTGCGGCAAGATCGGCAGGTACGTCAGCCACAGAGCACGCTCTCTCACAGGTCCCACGAATGTGTGGTTCTTCGGGACGGTCGGGACAAAAAAATCCGGGATCAGGCAACGGTAGTCAGCGTGACGGGTAGGGTTCAAGTCGTTGTCCACAGCCTGTGCACAGCTGGGCCCCGTGGACGGCCGGTGCAGGCTCGGTTTGACCGGATGGCGCAGCCCCGCGTACCGTAACGAGGTCGAGTTGTCGATGGCTGCTGCCGCCTGCCTACCGATGGGCGAAGATCACTGATCGTGATCATTTAGCGGTGTCCACTCGGGCGAACACGCGAGTTCCTCGTGGGCGCACGGTGACAGCCAGGCGATGTACCGCCACAACGATTCATTCTCTGGAGCCCCCGAGTGAGCAAGCGCACCTTCCAGCCGAACAACCGTCGTCGTGCCAAGACCCACGGCTTCCGCCTGCGGATGCGTACCCGTGCCGGCCGCGCCATCCTGGCGAACCGTCGCAGCAAGGGCCGCGCCGCCCTCTCCGCGTAACAACGCGCAGGTTGTGACGTCGTGCTGTCTCCCGAGAATCGGCTGAGGCGGCGCGAGGACTTCGCGAGCGCGGTACGCCGAGGACGCCGGGCAGGACGCCCGCTCCTCGTCGTTCACCTACGTACCAGCGGTTCAACGGACCCGCACGAGCCGGGGGAGAATGCTTCCCCGACGCGTGCGGGTTTCGTCGTCAGCAAGGCCGTGGGCGGCGCCGTGGTGCGCAACAAGGTCAAGCGCAGACTGCGCCACCTGATGCGCGACCGGCTGTCGGTGCTGCCCGCCGGTAGCCTGGTGGTGGTACGGGCGCTGCCCGGATCGGGTGACGCCGGCGCCGACGAACTGGCGCAGGACCTGGATGCCGCCATGAAGCGGCTGCTGGGAGGCGTGGCTCGATGAAGTACCCGCTGCTCGCATTGATCAAGCTGTACCAGTGGACGATCAGTCCGCTGCTCGGGCCGGTGTGCCGCTACTACCCCTCGTGTTCGCACTACGGGTACACGGCCATCGACCGGCATGGTGCGGTGAAGGGGACTGCCCTCACCGCCTGGCGGATCCTGCGGTGCAATCCGTGGTCCCCCGGCGGCGTGGACCATGTCCCACCTCGTAAACGCCCGCGTTGGCACGAGCAGCTGCGCAGTGCGTTGCGTCGACCTCGCAATGCTCAAGGAGCCTGATTAGTGGACACGATTGCCAGTCTGTTCAGCTTTATCACCTGGCCTGTCTCATGGGTCATCGTCCAGTTCCACAAGCTGTACGGTGCGCTCTTCGGAGAGGACAGTGGGTGGGCCTGGGGCCTGTCCATCGTGTCCCTGGTGATCCTGATCCGTATCTGCCTGATCCCGCTCTTCGTGAAGCAGATCAAGGCGACGCGTGGCATGCAGGCGCTCCAGCCGAAGATGAAGGCGATCCAGGAGCGCTACAAGAACGACAAGCAGCGTCAGTCCGAAGAGATGATGAAGCTGTACAAGGAGACGGGCACCAACCCGCTCTCCTCGTGCCTCCCCATCCTGGCGCAGTCGCCGTTCTTCTTCGCCCTGTACCACGTGCTGGCGAACATCGCCAACGGCAAGACCATCGGTGTGCTGAACCAGCAGCTGGTCGACAGCGCTCGTGAGGCCGAGATCTTCGGTGCGCCCATCGCCGCCAAGTTCACCGACAGCGCCGAGAAGGTCGCCAGCCTGGGCGCTTCGATCACCGATGTCCGGATCGTGACCGCGATCATGATCATCCTGATGTCGCTGTCGCAGTTCTACACCCAGCGTCAGCTGATGCAGAAGAACGTGGACCTCACGGTCAAGACGCCGTTCATGCAGCAGCAGAAGATGCTGATGTACATCTTCCCGGTGATCTTCGCGGTCATGGGTATCAACTTCCCCGTCGGTGTCCTCGTCTACTGGCTGACCACCAACGTCTGGACCATGGGTCAGCAGATGTACGTGATCAACCAGAACCCGACGCCGGGCAGCAAGGCGCAGGACCAGTACCTGACGCGGCTGCTCAAGAACGTCACCTCGCACGGTGAGCTCAAGAGCCGGGGCAAGAAGAAGGTCGTCGCGGCGATCGTGGCCAAGGGTCCGGACCGCAACGACAACGAGCGCAAGTTCATCGCGGCGCTCACCAAGCAGGGTCTGGCCGCGCAGGCGGACGGTTCTGTGATCAAGAGCGTCGAGGCGACGGTGGACGTGGATGCGGCGAGCGGCGGGCCCAAGCGGCAGCAGCCCAAGCGGCAGTCGAAGTCCCAGCGCCAGACGCCGCCCGGCAAGCCCTCGACCAAGAAGTAAGAAGGAGTCATCCCGTGACGGAAGGCACCACCTCCGCCGCTGCCGAGGCTGGCGACACCCTGACCCGCCTCGAGCAGGAGGGTGAGATCGCGGCCGACTACCTCGAGGGGCTGCTGGACATCGCCGACCTGGACGGCGACATCGACATGGACGTCGAGGCGGACCGCGCCTCGGTGTCGATCATCAGCGACTCGTCCAGCCGTGAGCTGCAGAAGCTCGTCGGCCGTGACGGTGAGGTCCTGGAGGCGCTGCAGGAGCTGACCCGGCTCGCCGTGCACCGGGAGACCGGGGACCGCAGCCGGCTGATGCTGGACATCGCCGGGTTCCGCGCGAAGAAGCGCGAGCAGCTCGCTGCCCTGGGCGCGAAGACCGCCGACGAGGTCAAGGCCTCCGGTGAGCCGGTCAAGCTCGACCCCATGACGCCGTTCGAGCGCAAGGTCGTCCACGACGCCGTGGCGGCCGCGGGTCTGCGCAGCGAATCCGAGGGCGAGGAGCCGCAGCGCTACGTCGTTGTGCTCCCGGCCTGATCGGTTGCGTGTTTGTTTTCTCGGCCCCGTCTGTGTCGCAGACGGGGCCGAAGTTTGTCAGCCTGATAACTCAGAGTGCGGTACGGAAGGACGGTTCCCGTGACGGAAGCAGCATCGGAGCTCCTCCCCCCGGCGCCCGAACAGGCGCGCGCGGTGTTCGGTGAGCGTTTCCCGGAGGCTGTCCGGTACGCGGAGCTGCTGGCGGACGCGGGCGTCAAGCGGGGCCTGATCGGCCCCCGTGAGGTGCCGCGTCTGTGGGAGCGGCACCTGCTGAACTGTGCGGTGCTGGCAGAGGCGGTCCCTCAGGGAGTGACCGTATGCGACGTCGGCTCGGGGGCCGGACTGCCGGGTATCCCGTTGGCCCTGGTCCGCCCGGACCTGAAGATCACGCTGCTGGAGCCGCTGCTGCGGCGGACCACCTTCCTACAGGAAGCGGTCGAGCTGCTGGGCCTGGACCACGTGACCGTGGTGCGCGGCCGGGCCGAGGAGATGCTGGGCAAGCTGCAGCCGGTGCACGTGGTCACCGCGCGGGCCGTGGCTCCGCTGGACCGGCTCGCCGGCTGGGGCGTTCCGCTGCTCCGTCCGTACGGGGAGATGCTGGCGCTGAAGGGGGACACCGCGGAGGAGGAGCTGGTGGCGGCCAAGACGGCGCTGACCAAGCTCGGTGTGGTGAAGACCTCGGTGCTCCACGTCGGCGAGGGAGTGGTCGATCCGCTGTCCACGCTGGTGCGGGTGGAAGTCGGCGAGAGCCCCGGCGGTGTGCGGTTCGCGGCCAAGCGGGCCAAGGCGGCCCGTGCGGGACGGGTCCGACGCCGGCGCTGAATGCCCGGCTGCTCCGTGTTGGTCTGCCTTTCGGAGTGTCGTGGCAGGCAGGCGACCCCGTCCGTGCATCGTGTTTCACGTGAAACGTCGCTCGCTGTTGCACGGGATCTTCAGCCGGATGTCCACAACGGTGGATTCATCCACAGGAGTACCGGCCCCGCTGGTTCGCGACCCCGAAGGCATGGCAGGCTCTGTTCAGCGCGAGCCTGATGCTGATGTCGAGGAGAGTGAATCCGTGCGGTCAGACGCCAACCTCGCGGGGCCGATGGCCGATCCGGTCCCCGGCCCCCGCAGCGAGTCGGCGGGTGGCGATGTTTCACGTGAAACATCGCCACCCCCGGTGGACAACGACACCCCGATCGGCCGGGCCGCCCAGCTGGCGGTGGAGGCCCTGGGGCGGGCCGGAGAAGGACTGCCCCGTCCCGAGCGGACCCGGGTCATCGTGGTCGCCAACCAGAAGGGCGGCGTCGGCAAGACCACGACGACCGTGAACCTGGCGGCTTCCCTGGCCCTGCACGGCGCCCGCGTCCTGGTCATCGACCTCGACCCCCAGGGCAACGCGTCCACCGCGCTGGGCATCGACCACCACGCCGAGGTGCCGTCCATCTACGAGGTGCTGGTGGAGAGCCGGCCGCTGCTGGAGGTCGTCCAGCCGGTTCCGGACGTGGAGGGGCTCTTCTGCGCGCCCGCCACGATCGACCTGGCCGGTGCGGAGATCGAGCTGGTGTCGCTGGTGGCCCGCGAGAGCCGGCTGCAGCGGGCCATCCAGGCGTACGAGCAGCCGCTCGACTACATCCTCATCGACTGCCCGCCCTCCTTGGGCCTCCTCACGGTCAACGCCCTGGTGGCCGGTGCCGAGGTGCTCATCCCGATCCAGTGCGAGTACTACGCGCTCGAGGGACTGGGCCAGCTGCTGCGGAACGTGGACCTGGTGCGCTCGCACCTGAACCCGGCCCTGCACGTGTCCACGATCCTGCTGACCATGTACGACGGCCGCACCCGGCTGGCCTCCCAGGTCGCCGAGGAGGTGCGCAGCCACTTCGGCAAGGAGGTGCTGCGCACGAGCATCCCGCGCTCGGTGCGCATCTCGGAAGCACCGAGCTACGGTCAGACGGTTTTGACGTACGATCCGGGGTCCAGTGGTTCCCTCTCCTATCTGGAGGCGGCGCGGGAGATCGCGTACCGGGGCACGAACCATATGCACGATGCAGCGGAGGGGATCCAGTGAGCGATCGACGTAGAGGGCTGGGGCGCGGTCTTGCCGCGCTGATCCCCGCGGCCTCGCCGGAGCAGGACGGCCCGGTGATGGGGGCGGGCTCGGTCTCCCCGACCGCGGTCCCGGTGCTGCCGGCGGAGCGGGGTGTGGCGGCGGCGAAGCTCGCCTCGCTCGCAGAGGCCGATGCCGCCCGTGCGGCGGAGGCGGCGCAGGCTTCGTCGGAGCCGGAGAACACGGTGGCCGGGGCCTCGTTCGCGGAGCTGCCGCTGGACGCCATCACCCCGAACCCGCGGCAGCCGCGTGAGGTGTTCGACGAGGACGCCCTCGCCGAGCTGGTGACCTCGATCCAGGAGGTCGGTCTGCTGCAGCCCGTGGTGGTGCGGCAGGCCGGGGCGGACCGCTACGAGCTCATCATGGGCGAGCGCCGCTGGCGGGCGTGCCGGGAGGCGGGCCTGGAGCGGATCCCGGCGATCATCCGGGCGACCGAGGACGAGAAGCTGCTGCTGGACGCGCTGCTGGAGAACCTCCACCGGGCTCAGCTGAACCCGCTGGAGGAGGCGGCGGCGTACGACCAGCTGCTGCGCGACTTCGGCTGCACCCACGACCAGCTGGCGGACCGTATCGGGCGGTCACGCCCGCAGGTGACGAACACGCTGCGGCTGCTGAACCTGGCGCCCAGGGTGCAGAACCGGGTTGCGGCGGGCGTCCTCCTGGCAGGTCACGCGCGGGCGCTGCTGGCCGTGAAGGACCTTGAGGAACAGGACCGGCTGGCCGCGCGGATCGTGGCCGAGGGCCTGTCGGTGCGGTCGGTCGAGGAGATCGTCGCCCTGATGGCTCCGGCCACCGAGTCGAAGGCGAAGCCGAAGGGGCCGCGGGCCGGTGCCCGGGTGTCCCCCGCGCTGAGCGAGCTGGCCTCGCGGCTGTCCGACCGCTTCGAGACCCGGGTGAAGGTGGACCTGGGCCAGAAGAAGGGGAAGATCACCGTCGAGTTCGCGTCGATGGAGGACCTGGAGCGGATCCTGGGGACGCTGGCGCCGGGCGAGGGCCGGGTGCTGGAGCAGGGAACCGCGGGGGAGTAGCTCCCCGCCGTGCCGCCCCACGGGACGTGAGGAAGGGCGGGCCACGCCGGTCGTCGACCGGTGCGGCCCGCCCTTCGCCCTTATACGATGCGTCCATGGGTCGTCGGCTGGTACCGCTCACGCTGGACAACCTGCAGGACCTGCCCAGGGGGTGCCGGTCCTGTGTGTTCTGGGAGCTGGATCCGGTCAGTGGCGAGGCCGCGGTGAAGGCGGGTACTCCGGAGCTGGAGAAGGAGGCCTGGATCTCCGCGGTGCTCCTGGAGTGGGGGTCCTGCGGCCGCGTGGTCTATGTGGACGAGGTCCCGGTGGGGTTCGTCCTCTACGCGCCCCCCGCCTATGTGCCGAGGTCCACGGCCTTCCCGACCAGTCCGGTGTCCCCCGACGCGGTGCAGCTGATCACGGGCGCGATCGTCCCGGAGTACCAGGGGCAGGGGCTGGGGCGGGTGATGGTGCAGACGGTCGCCAAGGACCTGCTCCGGCGCGGCTTCCGGGCCATCGAGGCCTTCGGCGACGCGCGCTGGGAGGGGCCGGGGTGTCTGCTGCCGGCGGACCATCTGCTGGCGGTGGGCTTCAAGACGGTGCGGCCGCACCCGGCCCATCCGCGGCTGCGGCTGGAGCTGCGTTCCACGCTGTCGTGGAAGGAAGACGTGGAGATGGCGCTGGACCGGCTGCTGGGCGGCGCCCGGAAGGAACCCGTACTGCGCCCGTTGTGAGTGCTGCCGACGGGGCCGGCCGGAAACGCGGGACGGGGCCGCACCTCGCCGGTGCGGCCCCGTCCCGTGCGTGAGGGCGTCAGCCCGCCTTGACCTGGATGAAGCCGTCCAGGTCGCGCAGGATGGCGGCCTTCGGCTTGGCGCCGACGATGGTCTTGGCGACCTCGCCACCCTGGTAGACGTTCAGGGTCGGGATCGACATCACGCCGTACTTGGCGGCCGTGCCCGGGTTCTCGTCGATGTTCAGCTTGACGATCTCGATCTGGTCGCCGTACTCGGCCGCGATCGCCTCCAGCGACGGGGCGATCTGGCGGCACGGGCCGCACCAGGCCGCCCAGAAGTCCACCAGCACGGGCTTGTCGCTGGCGAGGACCTTCTCGTCGAAGTCGTCGTCGGTCACGTTCTTCAGGGTGCCGGCCACAGCGGCCTCCTTCTTCTTACTGCGGGGTGTGGGGTGGGGTGGTTCGGGTTCAGACGGTGGCCGCGGCCTTCTCGGCGTCCGTGAGGGCGGCGAGGAAGCGCTCGGCGTCGAGGGCGGCGGAGCAGCCGGTACCGGCGGCCGTGATGGCCTGGCGGTAGGTGTGGTCCACCACGTCGCCGGCGCCGAAGACACCGGTCAGGTTGGTGCGGGTGGAGGGCGCCTCGACCTTCAGGTAGCCGTCCTCGTCGAGCTCCAGCTGGCCCTTGAAGAGCTCCGTGCGCGGGTCGTGGCCGACGGCGATGAACAGGCCGGTGACGGCCAGCTCGGAGGTCTCGCCGGTCTTGGTGTTGCGCAGGGTGAGGCCGGAGAGCTTGGACTCGCCGTGGATCTCGGCGACCTCACTGTCCCAGGCGAACTTGATCTTCGGGTCGGCGAAGGCGCGGTCCTGCATCGCCTTGGATGCGCGCAGGCTGTCACGGCGGTGCACGATGGTCACGGACTTGGCGAAGCGCGAGAGGAAGGTGGCCTCCTCCATCGCGGTGTCGCCGCCGCCGACCACGGCGATGTCCTGGTCCTTGAAGAAGAACCCGTCGCAGGTGGCGCACCAGGAGACACCGCGGCCGGAGAGCGCGTCCTCGCGCGGCAGGCCGAGCTTGCGGTGCTGGGAGCCGGTGGTCACGATGACGGCCTTGGCGCGGTGGACCGTGCCGGCGGTGTCGGTGACGGTCTTGATCTCGCCCGTGAGGTCGACGGTGACGATGTCGTCGGGGACCAGTTCGGCACCGAAGCGCTCGGCCTGCGCCCGCATGTTGTCCATGAGGTCCGGGCCCATGATGCCGTCGCGGAAGCCGGGGAAGTTCTCCACCTCGGTGGTGTTCATCAGGGCGCCACCGGCGGTGACGGCACCTTCGAAGACCAGGGGCTTGAGCGAAGCGCGTGCGGTGTACAGGGCTGCCGTGTAGCCGGCCGGCCCGGAGCCGATGATGATCACGTTACGGACGTCGCTCACGGGTGCTTTCCTCGTTTCTGCGGACTTCGCTGATGCCTACCGGGGGCCGGTGCGGACTCTCACCCCACCCAACGGATCCTACGGCGCGTGCATTCCCGGGTTGTCCCCGTGACCGGAGTGCGGGCGTCAGGTGCGCGTGTAGGTGGCCTTCAGCAGTGTGGTGCCCGCAGCCGCGCCGGGGGTCTTCTCGCAGGTGGAGTCGACGATGAAGGCATCGACACGGGCGGGGTCGCCGGGGTGCGGGAGGACCACCAGGTAGACCTCGGCCCCCTTGAAGGTCCCCCGTTCGGCCGCCAGCGGCGGCTCGCCGGCGCGGCCGGTGCCCGCCCGGACGCACTGCGGCACCTCGGAGACCAAGGGCACCTTGCTTCCTGCCGAGCGGTCCTCCGGAGCCGTGAGCCCCGGAGCGGTGCTCTCCAGGAAGGTGGTCTTCTCCCCCGGTTCGGCCTGGGGTGCCGGGCCGCCCAGCAGCTGCCGCACGCTCACCGGAAGTCCTTCTTCGGTGAAGGTGCCGGCCGGGGACGCGGCCTGAGCGGTGCCCGCGGAGCGCGCGGTCTCCGTGGTGGTGGCGTCATGGACGGCCGTGGTCGAGGGGAAGCCGCCGGACAGGTAGATGCCGAGGACACAGGCGGCCGCGGCGGCCAGGGCGCCGAGAGCGGCCATCCGGCGGCGGGCACGCACCCGGCCCCGCCCGGGGCCGGTGCTGCCACCGGCGTGCCCGGCGGGTGCGGTGCGGGGGGCGCGCACTCCTGCGGCGGGCGATGTTTCACGTGAAACATCGCGTGTCGCTGCCGGGCCGGAGCCCGCGGCGCCGGGGGCGTCCGCCGTCCGGGTGGCGTCCTCCGCGTCCTCCGTGTCCTTCGCGGCCTTCGCGGCCTCCGCGGCCGGCGTGGCTGTCGCGGTGGTTGCGGGACGCGGCTCCGGGGTCTCGGGTGCCGTCCGGTCGAGGAGGGCCTCCGCGGCGAGCGCGGCGTCGATGCGTCCGGCGATGTCTGCGGGCATGCGGGCGGGCCCCGGCAGGGTGCCGAGCAGGCCGCGGATCTCCTGCAGGGAGGCGCGGACGTCCTCGCAGAGGGCGCAGTCGGTCAGATGCCGGCGGATCTCCGCAGTGCGGGAGGGAGGGAGCAGACCTTCGGTGAGGTCGGAGATCTCCGAGACGTCAGGGTGCCGGATCGTGCCGGGCGCGTCCGTTGTGGGGCTCACGTTCGTCCACCTCCGTCCTTCACAGCATTCGGGTCCCTGGGTTCTGCTGCCGGTGGGACGGGCGTCCCCTGCGACCGGTTCCTTCCCCGCTCGGAGGTGGTGTTATCCACGGGATCGGTGCGCAGATGAGTGAGCATCGGGACGAGTTTTGCCCGGCCACGGGCGCAGCGGCTCTTCACGGTCCCGGTGGGCACGTCGAGGATCCGGGACACCTCGGCCACCGAGTAGCCCTGCATGTCGACGAGGACCAGAGCGGCCCGCTGCTCCGCGGGCAGGGTGGCCAGGGCGGCCAGCAGCTGCCGGTGCAGGTCCTGCCGCTCGGCGGGGGCCTCGGCGGATTCGTGGGGCTCCAGCAGCCGCTCCAGCCGGTCGGTGTCGTCCAGCGGCGAGGTCCGCCGGGTGGCCGCCTTGCGGGCCCGGTCGAGGCAGGCGTTCACGGTGATCCGGTGCAGCCAGGTGGTGACGGCGGAGTCGCCGCGGAAGGTGTGGGCGGCCCGGTAGGCGGAGACCAGGGCGTCCTGGACGGCGTCGGCGGCCTCCTCGCGGTCGCCGAGGGTCCGCAAGGCGACGGCCCACAGCCGGTCGCGGTGTCGGCGCACGAGCTCGCCGAACGCGTCGGCGTCCCCGGCGACGTGCCGCGCCAGGAGTTCCCGGTCGCCGGCGCCGCCGGGTGTGACCTCGTCCAACGGTGAGCCCCCTCCCCTGCTCCGTGTCAGCCGGTGAACTTCACGTCCGTGATGCCCTGCTTGTAGCCGGCGCCGCTGAACTCGCTCTGGCCGGACATCGGCATGGCCGTGATCCACAGCACCACGTAGCGGGTCTTGACCGGGTCCTTGGCCGTCAGGTTGAGCGCGTTGTCGGAGGTGGTGCCGTTGGCGATCTTCTGCATCGAGGAGACCGGCGTCGACGAGGACATGTTCTTGGCCGCGTACAGGCTGATCGTGGTGTGGTTCCCACCGTGCTTCAGCGCTATCGAGGCGGCCTTGACCTCCTGCTCGGAGCCGAGGTCGTAGACGATGCCGACGCCGTCCTTGTAGGCGCCCAGGTCGGGCCCGTCGCTGAAGCTCTTGGTGCGCCAGTAGCTGGACGCGTCCTTGTCGTGGCTCTTCCGGACGCCGTCCCGGTCCTGGGCCTTGCCGTCCGGGTAGTACTCCTCGGCGTCCTGGATGGTGAGCGCCACCGGCTCCTTCTGCTCCGGGGCCTCGTTGCCGTTGTTCGCCGGAGGCTGGTTCTGGCTGGTGTTGCTGCCCTGGTCGCTGCCCCTCAGCAGGGTGTCCGCGAGCTGCCAGCTGCCCAGGCCGAGGGCGGCGATGAGGAGGGCGGCGACGCCCCACTTCAGGACCCGGCCGGTACGGCTCTGCAGCGGCGGCGGAGGCACCGCGATCGCGGTGGTGGCCGTGCCGGGGCGGGGCGCGCCGTAGCTGCCCTGCTGGTAGGTCGTGTGCTGGTACTCGGGCGGGGCCGTGAACGCGGGCTCCGGGGGCCGGATGCGGGGCATCGCGGCGACCGCCTTGGCCAGCTCCTCCGGGGTGGTGCAGGCGGGCTCCTGCCGCGAGGCGGTGGCCCCGTCGTTGGCGAGGGCGCGCATGGCGAGTTCGCCCAGGCCGCGGTGGACGCCCGCGCGGACCTGGTCCGGCGGGATCAGGCCGACGCCCTTGGGCAGGCCGGAGAGGCCGTACGCGTCGGTCTCGTACGGCCAGCGCTGGGTGAGGGCGGCGTACAGCAGGGCGCCGATGGCCTCGGTGTCGGTGCGCTGCGGGCTGTCGCTGGTGATGCCGCGCAGGGCGGCGTTCACGGCGAGGCCGCGGATCCGGTACTGGCCGGTGGAGGTGCGCAGTATCGCGCCGGGGGTCAGGCGCAGGTGGGAGAGGCCCTCGCGGTGTGCGGCGGCCATGGCCTGGGAGACCTGGCTGACGAGCTGGTAGGCCTCGTGGGGCTCCAGCGGGGCGACGGCGAGCAGGGCGGTCAGCTCGGTGGCGTCCGGGAGCCACTCGTGGACCACGTAGACGAGGTCGTTCTCCTCGACGGCGTCGAGGACCTGGACGAACCGGGGGTCGCCGAGCAGTGCGGAGGAGCGGGCCGCGGCCAGCACCGAGCGGGCCCGCGGGTGGTCCGCGGGCAGCAGGTGAACGCCCACGGCACGGCGCAGTTTCTCGTCCATCGCACGCCAGCTGCTGAATCCGTCCAGACGGGTGACGCACTCTTCGAGGCGGTACCGTCTGGCCAGCTTGTGGCCGCTGTGGAGTTCGGGGGCAGGTGTGGCCGCGGAGGCCGCGGCGGTCCTGCCCTGCTGGGGTGAGCCCTCCGAACCCGGAGCGGGCTCGTCCGCGGCGTGTCGGGTGTCCTGGGTTTCCGCCCCGTCGGCCGTGGCCTTGGCCGCCTGAGCGGCCGGCGGTTGGTCGCCGCCGTTGTCGGCCACGTCGACGGCAGCCGTGCTACGTTCCGCCACCGTCGTTCCTGCCTCCCCATCCGTTGCACGCTGTCGGCCAGTCTGCGAAGCCATGCCAATTGTGCCCACAGTCCGCCGCTATGCACGACACGCGATGGGGGCCGATGGTTGCGCTCATCAGCGACCCAGGCGTCCGCGCACCATCCCGACCATGGCGTTGAGCTCCTGGATCCGCATGCGCTTGGCGGCGGTGAGGAATACGGCCGCAAGGAGGATTCCGCCGACGACGAGCGCGGTGAGGGAACCGAGTACTCCGCTGCCCAGGAAGTGGGTGACGCCCCAGGCCGCCGCCCCGGCCACCAGGGCGGCCGGCATGCAGGCCCCGGCGAGGCGGGTGTAGGTACGGATGACCTGGGCGCCGTCGAGGTCGCCGCCGAGGCGGTTCTTGAGGCGGCGCCAGGCGACGCCCACGCCGACGGTGTAGCCGAGTCCGTAGGCGGCCGCCATGCCGACGACGGCCCACCGGGCGGGCAGGACGAAGAAGGCGGCGGTGGACACGGCGGCGTTGACGCCGGCGACGATCACCGTGTTGTAGAAGGGCGTCCGGGTGTCCTCGTAGGCGTAGAACCCGCGGAGCACGACGTACTGCACGGAGTACGGGATCAGGCCGAGGCCGAAGGCCATCAGCACGTAGCCGATGTTCTGGGCGCCGGCGCCGGATCCGGCGTAGAGCAGGGTGGCCATCGGCACGCCGAGGGCGAGGAAGGCGAAGGCGCAGGGGACGATCGCCACGGCCGAGGTGCGCAGGCCGTAGGAGATGTCGTCGCGGACCGCGGCGGCGTCGCCGTCGTGGGCGGAGCGGGAGATACGGGGGAGCACCGCGGTCATCACGGAGACCGTGATGATGGCCTGCGGCATCTGCCAGAGCAGCAGCGCGTAGTTGTAGGCGGTGATACCGGTGCCGGGGTGGCCCTGCTTCTCGGCCACGGAGCCCGCCCAGGTGGCGAGCTGGGTGACGACGACCAGGCCGACCTGATTGGCGAGGACGAAGAAGAAGGTCCACTTGGCCAGGCGGGCGGCCTTGCCGAGGCCGTGGCCCCGCCAGTCGAACCGCAGCTTCGGGGAGAACCCGGCGTCCCGCAGGTAGGGGAGCATCGCGAGCGCCTGGACGGTGAGGCCCAGCAGGGTGCCCAGGCCCAGCAGGCGGACCCCGTCGGCGGTGACCGTGGAGGCGGTGACGCCGGAGCTGGTGAACCCGCCGAAGGCCCAGATGAACGCGCCGAAGGTGGCGATGACCACGATGTTGTTGAGGACCGGGGTCCACATCATCGCGCCGAACCGGCCGCGTGCGTTGAGGATCTGACCGAGGACCACGTGCACGCCCATGAAGAACATGGTCGGCAGGCAGTAGCGGGCGAAGGCGACCGCGACTTCCATCTGCTTCGGGTCGGAGGCGATCTTCGGCGACATCATGGTGATGAACAGCGGAGCCGCCAGCACGCAGACCGTGGTCACGCCGGCGAGCAGGACCACCACGAGGGTCAGCAGCCGGTTGGCGTACGCCTCTCCGCCGTCGTCGTCGTTCTTCATGGCCCGCACCAGCTGCGGGATGAAGACCGCGTTGAGCGCGCCGCCGCCGACCAGCACGTAGATCATCGTCGGCAGGGTGTTGGCGACCTGGTAGGTGTCGTTGAAGGTGCCGACGCCGATCGCGGCGGCGATCACCAGGGTGCGCAGGAAGCCGGTGATGCGGGAGACGATCGTGCCGGCCGCCATCAGGGCGCTCGACTTCAGCAGGCTCGCGGCCTTGCCGGCCGGCTTGGCCGGGGCCGGAGCCGCCATCGGGGCCTCCTCGGCCGGCGGGCGGGGCGCCGCCTGCTGGTCCCGGTACAGGTGCGCGAAGGCGTCCGGCTCCCGCTCCTCGGTCTCGGCGGCCCCGGTGACCAGGGAGTCCACCCCGACGAACTCGGTGGTGGCGGCCTGGTCCCCGTACGGCATGCGCCGGGACAGGGCGTCCGGCTCGGGCGGCGGGGTCTGCGCCCACACCCGCGGGTCGGGGGAGTACGGGGAAGCCGCCGGAGCGGCGTACAGCGGGCCGGGGTCCTGATAGGTGCCGGGTGGTGGCGGTGGGTGCGAGGCCCGGTCGTAGAGCGCCTCGCCGACCGGGTCCTGCGCGGACAGGTCCTGCGCCCGGTACGGGTCGTAGGCGTACGCGTCCGTGACGTACGGGTCTCGGTCCGGTGCGGGGGCAGGCGGCGGCACCTGCCCCGGCGGGGTGCCCGGGGCAGTGCCCTGGGCGGGTGCGGGCCCGCCTGCGCCCTGCGCGCGGTCACCCTCGTACGGCGCGTTCATGAACCCCACCTCATCGTCCCCAGGCCGACCGGCCACGGCATCGCTCAACGGTCCACTTTCTCACCCGGGCCGGACCCGCTGCTGCTTTGCGGTCCGGTGTCCGTGCTCTCGTCACTCGGCTGCGTGTTCTCCCCGGCGGCGGTCCGGGCGGCCACGCGCTTGCGGGCGGCGTACATCTTGATGCCCGCCAGCACGAGGAGGAGCACGCCGCCGGCGATGACGAGCATCACCGTCGAGGTGATCTCCGTGGCCTCGACCGTGAACTTGCGTTCCTTGCCGTACGGCACCCCGTCCTTGGTGAACAGCTGGGCCGTGACCTCGACCGGACCGCTCGCGGTGGCGTTGGCCGTGAACTTCACCGACTGGCTGTGTCCGCCCTGGACGGACACCTCCTCGCTGGCCTGACCGCCCTCCCCCTCGAACATGAGGCGGGTGGGGTTGGCCGACTTCAGCCGCAGGACCAGCCCCTGCACGTCCTGGACCAGCCCGTTGGACACGGTGACCGGGATGGTCGCGCTGTGCCCGGAGAGGGTCGCGTCGGACTTCCGGACCAGCCGGACCTTGTCGGTGAGGCTGATCAGGTACTGCTGGACCGCGTCGCGGTACAGCCGGGCCTCCTGGGGGTGGCCCCGCCACGACGTGGACATCTCGCGGTTCGTGGTGTTCCCGAACGGGATGGTGACCCGGTCCGGAGCGCTCAGGATCACCTTGAAGTTGTCGAGCGTGTTCTGCGTGGTGCGGATCTTCTCGAACGCCGCCTGCGGGAGCTCGGTCTTGCGCAGCGCCTCCGGGTACTGGCCGGCACCGGGCACCTGGGTGGTGGCACCCGGGTCGGGCTTGGCCTTGGCCGCGGACTCCAGGTCCAGGGGCTGGGTCCAGCGTCCCGATTGCAGCACCTGCAGCGCGTCGGCCATGGTCCGGGCCTGGCTGGCCGTGGGCATCCGCTGCGGGGCGACGACGAAGCTGCGCTGGGCGTCCGTGCGCTGCAGGTTCAGGGCGAGGCTCTGGGCCAGGAACTCCTGGGTCGCCAGGGTGGCGTTCCCTGCCATCAGCATGTCGCCCTGGAAAGCGGTGGACATCCGGGCGTCGGCGACGACCGCGGTGGCCCCGGCTCCGATGGGGCGGGCCGCCGAGGGCGTGTAGCCGAGGCTGCCGGTCTCCCGGAGGCTGTCGCTGCGGGTCAGCACGTTGTGCGCGCCGGCCGAGGTGGCCACGTTCACGATCGACGGGTCGACGGCGCCGTCGACGGGCCAGGAGAAGTCGGTGGACGGGGTGATGTGCAGCACCGTCTCGACGGCCTGGGCCGCCTTGTCGGTGGCCGGGCGCAGCTGGCCGAGGCTGCCGGAGACGTCCTTGCCGCGGTGCGCGAGCGCGGCGATGTCGGGGTCGGCGAAGGGCAGCGCGACCACCTTCTTGCCCTGGACGGCCTGCTCCAGGGAGTTCAGCCACTGCTCGGCGACCGCCTTGCGCTTGCCCGGAACGGTCTTCCCGTCCGGAGTGCGCACCCGGTAGCCCTTGGTCATCGCGTCGACCGTGTACAGCAGGTCGGGGTCGATGACCCAGGTGACCGGGAGGTCCTTCCCGAGCCCGACCATCCCGCCGAGCCGACCGGTGGGCAGCAGCTCCTCGGCCAGGGTGTCGTCGAGGAACACCGGGGTCTGGGTCTCGTCGGGGAGGGTCTCCGCGGTGAGGTGCGTGGTGGAGATCAGCGGCCACACGAAGGTGAGCTGGGACTTCTTGGCGGAGGCCTCCGGCTGCCAGGGCAGGAAGGTCCGCTCGATGCCCAGGACCTGCTCGTAGGAGCGGCCGCCGGTCTCCCCGGACAGGGTCACGGCCAGCGGGTAGACGCCGTCCTTGTCCAGGTCCAGCTTGTTCACGGGGACCTGGAGGGTGAACTCCTGGCCGACCTTCGCGGGCAGCGAGGCGATCTTCACGGAGTACGCCGGGTCGATCTCGGCGGGGTCCACGCCCGACCGGAACCGGGTCCGCTCGTTGACGTCGTCCATGGCGTCCCGGTCGGCCAGGGCCCGGCCCACGCGCAGGGCCACGCGCGCGTCCCGGACGGTCTCCGTCCCCGTGTTCGTGACCCTGCCGCTGATCTTGAGGGTGTCGTTCTTCACCGGGGCGCTGGGCGCCAGCAAGTCCAGTTGGACGTCGACGGGGCCGTTCCCGTCGGCGGCCCGTGCCTCCGGCGCCGGGGCGTAGACCAGGGCGGCCAGGACCGGGGTCCCGGCGAGCATGACCATGGCGCGCCGCAGCCAGCGGCGCCGGGCAGGAGCGGGGACCGGCCCGTTGAAGTCTCCCGTGTCTGCCGCTTCGGCCACGCGCTCGCCCGTTCCTCGAAGTGTCAGTGGTCGTCGGTTGTGCGTCCACGCATGGTAACGAGGCCCGCCGGGCCCGAGTGCCGCGCACTGCTCCACATGATCGGGCCCGCCCGGTGGGGCCGCGGCCCCGGGGTCTCCATTAAACGGAAGCTGCCGACGGGCGGGGCACGTACCCTTTTCTGTTGTGCCGAACGCCAATGAAGACTCCCCCAGCACCCTGAGTCAGGTGCAGCACCGCGCGGTGAACGAACTGCTGCGGGTCGCCCCTGTCGCCGACGAGCTCGGCCGCCGTTTCCAGGAGGCGGGCTTCCACCTCGCCCTGGTCGGCGGCTCCGTCCGCGACGCGCTGCTCGGACGCCTCGGCAACGACCTCGACTTCACCACCGACGCCCGCCCCGAGGACGTCCTGAAGATCCTCAAGCCCTGGGCCGACACGGTCTGGGACGTCGGCATCGCCTTCGGCACCATCGGCTGCCAGAAGGCCGCCCGCGTCGGAGACGCTCAGCGGAACTTCCAGATCGAGGTGACCACGTACCGGTCGGAGGCGTACGACCGGACCTCGCGCAAGCCCGAGGTGTCCTACGGCGACTCCATCGAGGAGGACCTGGTCCGGCGCGACTTCACGGTCAACGCCATGGCCCTCGCCCTGCCCGAGCAGCGGTTCATCGACCCGCACGGCGGTCTGGAGGACCTGGCGGCCCGGGTGCTGCGCACCCCGGGGACTCCCGAGGAGTCCTTCTCCGACGACCCGCTGCGCATGCTGCGGGCCGCCCGGTTCGCCGCCCAGCTGGACTTCGAGGTGGCCGATGAGGTCGTCGCCGCCCTGGAGGCCATGGCGGACCGGATCGACATCGTTTCGGCCGAGCGCGTCCAGGCGGAACTCAACAAGCTGGTGCTCTCCGCGCACCCGCGGAAGGGCCTCGCCCTGCTCGTGGACAGCGGGCTGGCCGACCGGGTGCTGCCCGAGCTGCCGGCCCTCCGGCTGGAGCGGGACGAGCACCACCGGCACAAGGACGTCTACCACCACACGCTGATCGTGCTGGAGCAGGCGATCGACCTGGAGGAGGACGGCCCGGACCTGGTGCTGCGGCTGGCCGCCCTGCTGCACGACATCGGCAAGCCCCGGACCCGCCGCTTCGAGACCGACGGCCGGGTCTCCTTCCACCACCACGAGGTGGTGGGCGCGAAGATGACCAAGAAGCGCATGACCGCGCTGAAGTACTCGAACGACATGGTCCGGGACGTGTCGCGGCTGGTGGAGCTGCACCTGCGGTTCCACGGCTACGGCGACGGCGAGTGGACGGACTCGGCGGTGCGCCGCTACGTGCGGGACGCGGGCCCGCTGCTGGACCGGCTGCACAAGCTGACCCGATCGGACTGCACCACGCGGAACAAGCGCAAGGCCAACAACCTCTCCCGGGCCTACGACGGCCTGGAGGAGCGCATCGCCCAGCTCCAGGAGCAGGAGGAGCTGGACGCGATCCGGCCCGACCTGGACGGCAACCAGATCATGGAGATCCTCGGGATCCGTCCCGGTCCCGCGGTCGGGAAGGCGTACGCCCACCTGCTGGAGCTCCGGCTGGAGCACGGGCCGATGGAGCGCGAGGCCGCCGTGGCGGCACTCAAGGAGTGGTGGGCCGCCCAGGGCTGACACAGCCCGTGCGGCCGTCCCGCCCGGCTGTCCCTACGCATCTCACGGCGCCATGTTTCACGTGAAACATGGCGCCGTCGCGTTCGGTGCCCTCGGCCCCCGGTGCGCTCGGCCCTCTCGATGTTCCTCCCCGGGCTACGGCTGGGAGGTGTCCCCGGTGAAACCTCGGCCTCCCCGTGCGAGCGCCATCGCGATCGCGGCGTACAGCAGCGACACGGCCAGGACCAGGACCACCGACTTCCCGTCGGGCGGCAGCACCAGCGCGGAGACGGCCGCCGCCCCGACGAAGGCCACGTTGAAGAGCACGTCGTAGACGGAGAAGACCCGTCCGCGGAAGTCGTCGTCCACCCCGGACTGGACCTCGGTATCGGTGGCGATCTTGGCTCCCTGGGTGGCCAGCCCCAGGATGAACGCGGCGGCGAGCATCGGCTCGGGGGTGAAGAACAGTCCCAGGGCGGGCACCAGCACTGCGGCACCCGCCGCGCAGACCGTGATCCAGCCCCGGGTCCCGATCCGGGCCGCCATCGGAGGGGTGGCCACCGCGGCGGCGAAGAAGCCCGCTCCGGAGACGCCGACCGCCAGCCCCAGCAGGGCCAGGCCCTCGGACTCCCGGTCCGACCAGGCGTACCGGCAGAGCATCAGCAGCATCACGAAGAGCGCCCCGTAGCAGAAGCGCATCAGGGTCATCGCGGCCAGCGCCTGGGCGGCCTCCCTGCGCCGGGCCAGGTGCCGGAGCCCCTCCGCCATGCCCCGCACGGTCAGGGCGACGCCCTCGGGGACGGACGGGTACCGGTGCTCGGGATCGTGGTCGGGGCCGAGCAGCCCGACGGCCAGCCGGAGCGAGGCCAGCGCCGCGGCCAGGTACAGGGCGGCGCCGAGCAGCACCACCACGGCGTCGGCCCCGGGGGCGAGCACGCGCACCAGGAAGGCGAGGCCGCCGCCGGCCGTGGCGGCCAGGGTCCCGGCGGTGGGCGACAGGGCGTTCGCCGTGACCAGCTGCCCGGGGCCCACCACCCGGGGCAGGGAGGCGGACAGCCCCGCCAGCACGAAGCGGTTCACGGCGGTGACCGAGAGCGCGGAGGCGTAGAAGAGCCAGTCCGGGACCTGCGCCACGATCAGGATCCCGGTGACGCAGGCCAGGAAGGCGCGGAGCAGGTTGCCGAAGAGGAAGACCTGCCGGCGCCGCCAGCGGTCGAGCAGCACGCCGGCGAACGGGCCGATCACGGAGTAGGGCAGCAGCAGGACCGCCATGGCGGAGGCGATGGCGGCCGGTGAGGTCTGCTTCTCGGGGGAGAACACCACGTAGGTGGCGAGGGCCACCTGGTAGACGCCGTCCGCGGCCTGGGAGAGGAGTCGTACGGTGAGCAGGTTCCGGAAGTCCCTCAGGCGCAGCAGCACGCGCAGATCCCGTACGACAGGCATGAGGGAAGGGTCACACACGCGGAGGGTCCCCGGACACATTGTCCGGGGACCCTCCGCGGAAGAGAAGGCGAAGACTGTGCGTCTCGGCGACGCTTCTTAGCGCTCGACCTCGCCCTTGATGAACTTCTCGACGTTCTCGCGGGCCTCGTCGTCGAAGTACTGGACCGGCGGGGACTTCATGAAGTACGAGGACGCCGAGAGGATCGGGCCGCCGATGCCGCGGTCCTTGGCGATCTTCGCGGCGCGCAGGGCGTCGATGATGACACCCGCGGAGTTCGGGGAGTCCCACACCTCGAGCTTGTACTCGAGGTTCAGCGGAACGTCACCGAAGGCGCGGCCCTCGAGGCGGACGTACGCCCACTTGCGGTCGTCGAGCCACGCGACGTAGTCGGACGGGCCGATGTGGACGTTCTTCTCGCCCAGCTCGCGGTCGCGGATCTGCGAGGTCACGGCCTGGGTCTTGGAGATCTTCTTGGACTCAAGGCGCTCGCGCTCGAGCATGTTCTTGAAGTCCATGTTGCCGCCGACGTTCAGCTGCATGGTGCGCTCGAGGACGACACCGCGGTCCTCGAAGAGCTTCGCCATCACGCGGTGCGTGATGGTGGCGCCGACCTGCGACTTGATGTCGTCGCCGACGATCGGGACGCCTGCCTCGGTGAACTTGTCCGCCCACTCCTTGGTGCCGGCGATGAAGACCGGGAGGGCGTTGACGAAGCCGACCTTGGCGTCGATGGCGCACTGGGCGTAGAACTTCGCCGCGTCCTCGGAACCGACCGGGAGGTAGCAGACGAGGACGTCGACCTGCTTGTCCTTGAGGACCTGGACCACGTCGACCGGGGCCTCGGCGGACTCCTCGATGGTGGACCGGTAGTACTTGCCGAGACCGTCGAGGGTGTGGCCGCGCTGCACGGTCACGCCGGACTGCGGAACGTCGCAGATCTTGATGGTGTTGTTCTCGCTGGCGCCGATGGCGTCCGAGAGGTCGAGGCCGACCTTCTTCGCGTCCACGTCGAAGGCGGCGACGAACTCGACGTCGCGCACGTGGTAGTCGCCGAACTGCACATGCATCAGGCCGGGGACCTTCGACGCCGGGTCGGCGTCCTTGTAGTACTCGACGCCCTGCACCAGCGAGGCGGCGCAGTTGCCCACGCCGACGATGGCTACGCGAACCGAACCCATTCCGGTTGCTCCCTGTTCGTTCTCGGACGAGGACCTGCTGGGAAGCAGGGCCTCAGTGTGTGGTTTCGTCGGACGGCCCGGGACGTCTCTGGTCCCGACCCGCCCGCTCACTCTCGATGAGCTCGTTCAGCCAGCGCACTTCGCGCTCAACGGACTCCATACCGTGACGCTGGAGCTCCAGCGTGTAGTCGTCGAGGCGTTCGCGGCCGCGTGCGAGTGAGGCGCGCATCTTCTCCAGACGCTCCTCCAGGCGGCTGCGGCGGCCCTCCAGGACCCTCATCCGCACCTCGCGTTCGGTCTGGCCGAAAAAGGCGAACCGAGCGGCGAAGGACTCGTCCTCCCAGGCCTCGGGCCCGGTGTGGGAGAGGAGTTCCTCGAAGTGCTGCTTCCCGGCGGGCGTCAACCGGTAGACGATCTTGGCCCGTCGCCCTGCGAGTGAAGCGGCGAGGGCGTCCTCCGGAGCGTTGCCGGGTTCCTCGATCAACCAGCCGTTGGCGACCAGCGTCTTGAGGCAGGGGTAGAGCGTGCCGTAGCTGAACGCCCGGAACACCCCCAGCGAGGTGTTGAGCCGCTTCCGCAGCTCGTAGCCGTGCATGGGGGACTCGCGGAGCAGGCCGAGCACGGCGAACTCGAGGATGCCGGAGCGTCTGCTCATGCGCTCACTTCCTCCCCCACCCCTGAGTTCGCAACTCTTTATGCCGAGCTGATGTATCGACTCGATACATCCGCACGATAGAACGGCCAGGGCCGGACGACAAGCCGACGCCCTGTGACCGGCGTCACATCCTCGATTCACAGCCTGCGGGTTGCCTGTTTTGGGGTGAACTTCGGCACTGGGCAGGTTTTGCGCGTGCGTAGTCTGTGCGCCATGAGCGAGCACCGCCGCAAACCGCCGCAGCCCCAGGGCGGCGGCCGCGCAGCGTCCCGCCGGGCCGCGCAGCAGCGCCCCGGCCGAGGCTCCGTGCCCGGACGCGATGTCCCCACCGCATCGCCCAGCGGTCCGTACAACAGCCCGTACGGCAGTCAGCAGGGCCACGGCAGCAGAGCCGAGGCCCGCCGGGCCGCACAGCGAGTCTCCGGCCGCGGCCGCGGTGGAGGCAACGGAGCGGGGCGACCTGACAAGCGGCTGATCAACTACCCGCGGTCCGACAAGGACGGCTGGCAGCGCTTCCTGCCCTCGTGGAAGCTGGTCGGCGGTACCGCGCTGGGATTCTTCGCGATCGTGACGGCCGGTGCGGGCATCGGTATCGCCATGGTGGGCACGCCCGACCCCAACAAGGCCGCTCAGGCTCAGAACAACGTCTACCTCTGGGCCGACGACACGCAGATGGCGGCCACCGGTGGCGAGACCAACCGGCAGATCGTCCCGATCGACCGGATCCCGCTGTCGATGCGCAACGCGGTGATCTCGGCCGAGAACGCGTCCTTCGAGACCGACAAGGGCGTCGACCCCATGGGTGTGGCGCGCGCCGTGTTCAACATGGCCACCGGCGGCTCCACCCAGGGCGGCTCGACCATCACCCAGCAGTACGTCAAGAACAACTTCCTCAGCTCCGAGCAGACCCTCAAGCGCAAGGTCACCGAGCTGTTCATCTCGATCAAGCTCGGTGTCAGCGAGGAGAAGGACACCGTCCTCGCCGGCTACCTGAACACCGCCTACTACGGCCGGGACGCGTACGGCATCCAGGCCGCCGCCCGTGCCTACTTCGGCAAGGACTGCGACCAGCTCACCCCCTCCGAGAGCGCCTTCCTCGCCCAGGTGCTCAAGGGCCCCAACCTCTACAACCCCGACGGCGGCATCGGCGCCCAGGCCACTCCGGAACTGAACGCCGACCGCGCCCACAAGCGCTGGGCCTGGGTCCTGGACCGCGAGGTCGAGGTGGGCCGGATGACACCGCAGGAGCGCGACCAGGCCAAGGCGTCCGGCTTCCCCAAGCTGATCGACCCCGCGCAGGCCCGCTCGCTCGCCGGCCAGACCGGCTACCTGGTCGAGACGGCCAAGCAGTACGTGATGAGGACCAAGGGCCTCACGCCGGAGCAGATGGCGCGCGGCGGCTACCGGATCCACACCACCTTCCAGAAGCCCAGGGTCGACGCCCTGGCCAAGGCCGTGGACGACACCCGCAAGGACTTCCTCGACCCGGTCAAGCGCCCCCAGTACGACACGAACGTGCAGTTCGGCGCGGCCTCCGTGGACGTGAAGTCCGGTGCGATCGTGGCCTTGTACGGCGGTCCGGGCTGGGACCAGAAGTACTTCAACAACAACGCCAACACCACCGGTGTCCCGGTCGGCTCGACCTGGAAGCCGTACGTGCTGGCCGCGGCCATGGAGTACGGCACCCAGAACTCCGACGGCGAGGGCATCTCGGCCGACAGCAAGTATCAGGCCAACGACCTCACGGTGATCAACAACCGGGAGGGCAAGCCGCTGCGGGACGGCAAGGGCCGGCCCTTCCGGCAGAAGAACGAGAGCACCACCCCGTACGGCTACGTCACGCTCAACGAGTCGATGGAGAAGTCCATCAACGTGCCGTTCGCCCAGCTCGTCTTCGACGTCGGCCACGAGAAGGTGCGCAAGGTGGCCGAGTCCACCGGCATCCTCCGCGACTCGATGAACCCGAACAACGACGCCTCCTTCGCGCTCGGCACCTCCACCCCCAGCGCGATCCGGATGGCCGACTCCTACGCGACCTTCGCCGCTTCCGGCACCCACCACGAGCCGTTCTCGGTGACCAAGGTGGAGAAGGACGGCGTGCCGCTCGACGGCTTCGAGGCCCCCAAGGCGCAGCGGGCGATGGACAACGCCATCGCGGACAACATCACCAAGGTCCTGCAGAACGTCGTCCAGAACGGCACCGGCACCAAGGTCAAGAAGCTCGGCCGGCCGGCTGCCGGCAAGACCGGTACCACCGACGAGAACAAGTCGGCCTGGTTCGTCGGCTACACCCCCGAGCTCTCCACGGCAGTGACCCTCTTCCGGAGCGACCCGAACGCCAAGCAGAAGAAGCTCGAGTCGATGAAGAACGTCGGCGGCATCCCGTCCATCCACGGTGGTGACATCCCGGCCGAGATCTGGACCGAGTACATGAAGGCCGCCCTCAAGGGCCTCCCGGAGAAGGACTTCCCGGAGGCCGAGGACATCGGCGTGACCGCCGACTCCGCCGGCGCCCCCTCGCCGACGCCTTCGCCGAGCCCGACCCCGTCCGCCTCGAAGTCGGACGACCCCGAGCCCAGCCCCAGCCCGTCGAAGCCCACCCCCTCCCGGGGAGGCAAGCCGTCCTGCAAGCCCTGGCAGTGGGACTGCGGCAAGGACGGCGGCACCACCAACGGCACCGACACCGGCGGGATGACGGACGGGGGCACGGACGGCGGCCCCTCCCGCGATCCCAGCCCCACCTTCACCACCAAGCGGCCGGGCCGGAGCGACGGGGGCACCACCAGCGGGAGCACCATCTGGGGAACCACTGACGGCGGCACCGGCGGCTGAAGCCGGTACGGCAGGATGAACGCATGACCAAGGTGCACGAGGACCACCCCGTACCGCCCACCCGGGAGGACGAGCTGGCCGCCGCAGGCAGCGAGCTCATCGGCGGCCCGCTCGGCCGCCACGCCCTGCGGGGAGGCCGCTGGCTCACCCCGGTACGGGTCGTGGTCCTCGTCGCCCTCGGCATGTTCGCCCTGGGCATGGTGCAGAAACTGCCCTGCTACAACTGGGCCTGGTTCAAGGGCGCCAGCTCCCAGTACACCCACGCCTGCTACTCCGACATCCCGCACCTGTTCGTCGTACGCGGCTTCGCCGACAACCTCACGCCGTACTTCGACCGGCTGTCCGGCGACATGGAGTACCTGGAGTACCCGGTCCTCACCGGCCTCTTCATGGAGGTCGCCTCCTGGCTGACCCCGGGCGGCGGCTCCATGCAGCACCGCGAGCAGATCTACTGGATGGTCAACGCCGGCATGCTGATGGCCTGCGCCGCCGTCATCGCCGTCTGCGTGGCCCGGACCCACCGCCGACGCCCCTGGGACGCCCTGCTGTTCGCCCTGGCCCCGGCCTTCGCCCTCACCGCGACCATCAACTGGGACCTGCTGGCCATCGCCCTGACCGCGGCCGCGATGCTCATGTGGTCCCGCGGCCGCGCCCTCGCCTTCGGCATCCTGATCGGGCTGGCCACCGCCGCCAAGCTGTACCCCTTCCTGCTGCTCGGCCCGCTGTTCGTGCTGTGCTGGCGGGCCGGGAAGTGGCGGGCCTTCGGGACCGCGGTCCTGGGCGCCGTCGGCTCCTGGCTGCTGGTCAACCTGCCGGTGATGGTGGGGGCCTGGGAGGGCTGGACGAAGTTCTACACCTTCAGCCAGGAACGCCCCATCGACTTCGGCTCGGTCTGGCTGCTGATCTCCCAGCGCTCCGGAAACCCCCTGGAGGACGCCAACACCTACGGCACGGGGCTCTTCGTGCTGCTGTGCGGGGCCATCGGCCTGCTGGCCCTGACCGCCCCCCGGCGGCCCCGGTTCGCCCAGCTCGCCTTCCTGGTGGTCGCCGTCTTCATCCTGACCAACAAGGTCTACTCGCCGCAGTACGTGCTGTGGCTGATCCCGCTGGCCGCGCTCGCCCGGCCGCGCTGGCGCGACTTCCTGATCTGGCAGGCGGGCGAGGTCGTCTACTTCCTCGGCATCTGGATGTACCTCGCCTACACCACCAGCGGGGACAAGCACCAGGGCCTGCCCGTGGAGGGCTACCAGCTGGCCATCGCGGCCCACCTGCTCTGCACCTTCTACCTCTGCGCGGTCGTCGTACGCGACGTCCTGCGGCCCGAGAAGGACCCGGTGCGGCGGGACGGCTCGGACGACCCCTCCGGCGGAGTGCTGGACGGGGCCGAGGACGTGTTCGTCCTGGGAGACGCCGCGAGGGCGCCGCGGTACGCGGCGCCCTCGGAGGGACAGCGGGTCGAGTGGGGCGCCGACCGCTAGCGGTCGACGGAGCGGTCGAACTGGGTGGTCGTGTGCCGCAGGTGCGCGACCAGCTCGTCGCCGACCTTCGGCTCCGTCGCGTCCGACGGCACGAACACGATGGACACCTGCATGTGCGGGGGCTCCGCGAACCAGCGCTGCTTGCCCGCCCACACGAAAGGCGAAAGGTTCCGGTTGACGGTGGCGAGGCCGGCCCGGGCCACGCCCTTGGCCCGCGGCATCACCCCGTGCAGCGCCTTCGGCGCCTCCAGGCCCACGCCGTGGGACGTGCCGCCCGCGACCACCACCAGCCAGCCGTCCGAAGCGGTCTTCTGCTGCCGGTAGCCGAAACGGTCCCCCTTGGCCACCCGGGTCACGTCCAGCACGGTGCCCTTGTACTGGGTGGCCTCGTGGTCGCCCAGCCACAGCCGGGTGCCGATCCGGGCCCGGAAACGGGTCTGCGGGAACTGCTGCTGGAGCCGTGCCAGCTCCTCCGCGCGCAGGTGGCTGACGAACATCGTGTGCAGCGGCAGCCGGGCCGCCCGCAGCCGGTCCATCCAGCCGATGACCTCCTCGACGGCGTCCGTGCCGTCGGGCCGGTCCAGCGGAAGGTGCAGGGCGAAGCCCTCCAGCCGCACGCCCTCTATGGCGGCCGCCAGCAGCCCCAGGTCCTGCTCGGACACACCGTGCCGCTTCATCGAGCTCAAGCACTCGATGACCACCCGGGCGCCGTGCAGACCGTGCAGACCGTCCACCGAGGACACCGAGCGGATCACCCGGTCCGGCAGCGGCACCGGGTCCTCGCCCCGCCGGAACGGGGTCAGGACCAGCAGGTCCCCGCTGAACATGTCCTTGATCTTCTCGGCCTCGTAGGTGGTGCCGACCGCCAGGATGTCGGCTCCGAGCCGGGTCGCCTCCTCGGCGAGCCGCTCGTGGCCGAAGCCGTAGCCGTTGCCCTTGCAGACCGGGATGATGCCCGGGAACTGGTCGCACACCTGCTTCTGGTGCGCACGCCAGCGCGCGGTGTCGACGTAGAGCGTGAGCGCCATACCCGCCTTGAACCCTTCTCTCGGCTTCTTATCGCTTCTCAGCGACGCGACATGTAGATGTCGAGCGCCTTGTGCAGCATCTTGTTCAGCGGGAAGTCCCACTCACCGACGTACTCGACGGCCTCGCCGCCGGTACCCACCTTGAACTGGATGAGACCGAACAGGTGGTCGTTCTCGTCCAGGGTGTCACTGATGCCGCGCAGGTCGTAGACCCCGGCGCCCAGCGCGTAGGCGTCCCGCAGCATCCGCCACTGCATCGCGTTGGAGGGACGGACCTCGCGCTTGTGGTTCGCCGATGCGCCGTACGAGTACCAGACGTGCTGGCCGACGGTGATCATCGTGGCGGCGGCCAGCGGCTCCCCCTCGTGCGTGGCGATGTACAGCCGCATCCGGTTGGGGTCCTCGGAGTTGAGGGCCGTCCACTGGCGCTGGAAGTAGCTGAGCGGGCGCGGGCGGAACTTGTCCCGCTCGGCCGTGATCTCGTACAGGTGCTGCCAGGTCGGCAGGTCGTCGTAACCGCCCTGGACCACCTCGACGCCGGCCTTCTCGGCCTTCTTGATGTTGCGGCGCCACAGCTGGTTGAAGCCCTTGAGGACGTCGTCCAGGGAACGGTTCGCCAGCGGCACCTGGAAGACGTAGCGCGGCTGCACGTCGCCGAAGCCGGCCCCGCCGTCCTCACCCTGCTGCCAGCCCATCCGGCGCAGCTTGTCCGAGACCTCGAACGCGCGCGGCTCGATGTGCGAAGCCTCCACGTCCCGCAGGCGCTTGACCTCGGGGTCCTGGATACCGGACTTGATGGCGGCCGCGTTCCAGCGGCGGATGACCACCGGCGGGCCCATCTTCACGGTGAAGGCGCCCTGTTTCTTGAGGTGGGCCAGCATCGGCTGGAGCCACTCGTCGAGGTTCGGGGCGTACCAGTTGATGACCGGACCCTCCGGCAGGTACGCGAGGTAGCGCTTCACCTTGGGCAGCTGGCGGTACAGGACCAGGGCCACGCCGACGAGCTCGCCGGAGGCGTCGAACCAGCCGAGGTTCTCGTTGCGCCATTCGTTCTTCACGTCGGCCCACGCCGGGACCTGGCAGTGGCTCGCCGAGGGCAGGCTCTGGAGATAAGCCAGATGCTGCTCTCGGCTGATGGTCCTCAGGGACAGGCTCATGCGGGGCGTCTCCTCCGGCGGCTTCGCTGGGTATGTCGCGAAGCCTACTGTGACGAGGGCGCCACCCATCCGGGGGACAAGCGGCGCCCGTCGCGGAGGTGCCCCGGCTAGCCCAGCAGTCCGCCGAACAGTCCGCCGTTCGCCATGCCGAGGTAGAAGCCGATGCCCGCGGCACCCAGGCCGACGATCATTCCGAAGCGTTCGCGGGTCGTTTCGGAGATGAACTGTCCGTAGGCCCCCGTCAGGATCCCGATCAGGCCGGTCCACGACGTGAGCAGGTGCAGGTTGGGGAAGAAGGCCGTGACGAACGCCACGGCGCCCAGGATCAGGGTGACCGCCAGGAGGGTGTCCTGCAGCGGATGGGACTTGTGGTCGGTGGACAGGAGGGAGATGGGGGTCTTCTGGCCTTGCGTTGCCTGTGCCATGGGTGGCACCTCCTGGCTGAAGCGGGCATAGCACCGAGCACGCCCGATGCCTACAGATTGTGTTCCTCCTCGGCGGGATTTCAACCGGAAGGACGCGAGCAGGTACTCTGTACGGTCTGCACTGGTGTCTGCTGGCATCGACATGCCGTCGACGCCGTCGACGTCATCGACATGCCGTCGACTGACACCGTGCGGCAACGCATCACGACCCTCCTGCCACGGAACGACCGTGGCCGCTGAGTCCAAAGGAGGTGGGTTCCACATGCGTCACTACGAGGTGATGGTCATCCTCGACCCCGATCTCGAGGAGCGCGCTGTCTCCCCGCTGATCGAGAACTTCCTCTCCGTCGTCCGTGAGGGCAACGGAAAGGTGGAGAAGGTCGACACCTGGGGCCGTCGTCGTCTCGCTTACGAGATCAAGAAGAAGCCCGAGGGCATCTACTCGGTCATCGACCTGCAGGCCGAGCCTGCGGTCGTCAAGGAGCTCGACCGCCAGATGAACCTGAACGAGTCGGTCCTCCGGACCAAGGTCCTCCGTCCCGAGACCCACTGAACCCCTTCGGTTCAGAGGTAATCGGGTTCGAGTAGCACAAGCAGCCAGCAGCAATCCCCGCCGAGAGGTTCATCCATGGCAGGCGAGACCGTCATCACGGTCGTCGGCAATCTCGTCGACGACCCCGAGCTGCGCTTCACCCCCTCGGGTGCGGCGGTCGCGAAGTTCCGCGTCGCGTCCACTCCGCGCACCTTCGACCGCCAGACCAATGAGTGGAAGGACGGCGAGAGCCTGTTCCTGACCTGCTCGGTGTGGCGCCAGGCGGCTGAGAACGTCGCCGAGTCGCTTCAGCGCGGTATGCGCGTCGTCGTACAGGGCCGGCTCCGCCAGCGCTCGTACGAGGACCGCGAGGGTGTCAAGCGCACGGTCTTCGAGCTGGACGTCGAGGAAGTCGGCCCCAGCCTGCGCAACGCCACGGCCAAGGTCACCAAGACCTCGGGTCGCGGCGGTCAGGGTGGCTACGGCGGCGGCGGCCAGCAGGGCGGCGGCGGTGGCGGCGGCTGGGGTGGAAACTCCGGCGGTCAGCAGGGCGGCGGAGCTCCCTCCGACGACCCCTGGGCCTCCAGCGCTCCGGCCGGCGGCCAGCAGGGTGGCGGCGGTGGCGGCTGGGGTGGAAACTCCGGCGGCTCCGGCGGCGGCTACTCGGACGAGCCGCCCTTCTAGGGCAGCCCGTACCCACACTTCTTGATCACACAGGAGAAACACCATGGCGAAGCCGCCTGTGCGCAAGCCTAAGAAGAAGGTCTGCGCGTTCTGCAAGGACAAGACCGCGTACGTGGACTACAAGGACACGAACATGCTGCGGAAGTTCATTTCCGACCGCGGCAAGATCCGTGCCCGCCGCGTCACCGGCAACTGCACGCAGCACCAGCGTGACGTCGCCACGGCCGTGAAGAACAGCCGTGAGATGGCGCTGCTGCCCTACACGTCCACCGCGCGCTAAGGAAAGGGTGACCGACTGATGAAGATCATCCTGACCCACGAGGTGTCCGGCCTCGGCGCCGCCGGCGACGTCGTCGACGTCAAGGACGGCTACGCTCGCAACTACCTGGTCCCGCGCGGTTTCGCGATCCGCTGGACCAAGGGTGGCGAGAAGGACGTGGCGCAGATCCGCCGCGCCCGCAAGATCCACGAGATCGCGACCATCGAGCAGGCCAACGAGATCAAGGCCAAGCTCGAGGGCACGAAGGTCCGTCTGGCCACCCGCTCGGGTGACGCCGGCCGTCTCTTCGGCTCCGTGACCCCGGCCGACATCGCCGCTGCGATCGAGGCTTCCGGTGGTCCGAAGGTCGACAAGCGCCGCGTCGAGCTGGCGTCCCCGATCAAGACCCTGGGTTCGTACACGGTCTCCGTGCGTCTGCACGCCGAGGTTGCCGCGAACGTCCCGGTCGAGGTCGTCGCCGCCTGAGTGCCGCAGCAGAAGGGCCCGCACCCCTGGGGGTGCGGGCCCTTCCGCGTGCCGGTGCTGTTTCACGTGAAACGGACTGTTTCACGTGAAACAGTGCTCAGCGGGTGGCGCCGGTGACCAGCCAGCGGCCCGAGCGTGCCCGCAGCTGGAGCGTGGCCATCCGCGTCAGCATCATCAGGGTCATGGCCCACCACAGCGCGGTCAGGCCGCCGCCGAGGGCCGGGACGAGCAGCGCGGCCGGGGCGAACACGGCCAGGGTCACCACCATGGCTCCGGCCAGGTAGGGCCCGTCGCCCGCGCCCATCAGGACCCCGTCCAGGACGAAGACGATGCCGGCCACGGGCTGGGAGAGCGCCAGTACCAGCAGCGCGGGCAGCAGGGCCTCCTGCACGGCCGGGTCCGAGGTGAAGAGCGGGATGAACAGCGGCCGGGCCAGGACCACCAGCAGGCCGAGCACCACGCCCGAGCCGATGCCCCACTGCACGGCGCGCCGGGCCACCGCCCGGGCTCCCTCGGCGTCTCCGGCGCCCAGGTAGCGACCGATGATCGACTGGCCGGCGATGGCGATGGCGTCCAGGGCGAAGGCCAGCAGGCTCCACAGCGCGAGCAGGATCTGGTGGGCCGCGATGTCGGTGTCGCCCAGCCGGGCCGCGACGGCGGTGGCCAGCATCAGCACGGCGCGCAGCGAGAGGGTGCGCACCAGCAGGGGTGCGCCGGCCTGGGCGCAGGCCCGGATGCCCTTCGCGTCGGGCCGGAGCGAGGCCTCGTGCCGACGGGCGGCCCGGACGACCACGGTGAGGTAGACGGCGGCCATGCCCCACTGGGCGAGGTCGGTGCCCCAGGCGGAGCCGGCGATGCCGAGTCCGGCGCCGTAGACCAGGGCGAGGTTCAGCACGCCGTTGGCGGCGAACCCGCCGACGGCGACCACGAGTGGCGTCTTGGTGTCCTGCAGGCCGCGGAGGACCCCGGTGGCCGCGAGGACGACCAGCATGGCGGGGATCCCCAGGGCGGAGATCCGCAGGTACGTGACGGCGTACGGGGCGGCCGTGGCGGATGCGCCGAAGGCGTCGACCAGTGCGGGTGCGGCGGGCAGCAGCAGGGCGATCACGGCGGCGCCGAGCAGCAGGGCCAGCCAGATGCCGTCCATGCCCTGGCGTACGGCGGCGCGGAGGTCTCCGGCGCCGACGCGGCGGGAGACGGCGGCGGTGGTGGCGTAGGCGAGGAAGACGAAGACGCTGACGCCGGTGGTGAGGAGGGCGGCGGCGATGCCGAGGCCGGCCAGTTGGGGGGTGCCGAGGTGACCGACGATCGCACTGTCGGCCATGACGAAGAGGGGCTCGGCGACCAGCGAGCCGAGGGCCGGTACGGCCAGTGCGAGGATCTCGCGGTCGTGCCGTTTCGGGTCGGTTCCCGGGGCGGCCTTCGGTATCGCGGTGGCCTGTGTCATGTGCTCAATCTAATCTTCCACAGGTAATGGACGCAACATAGCTGTGATCCTTACCGATGGGTCAGGCGCAGGCTTCTCGGGAGATCGTTCGGAACGATCTCGGGGCCTGGCTGGATAAATTTCTTCCCCACCGGGCCGGGACGGAGAAATTGCAGGTCAGGTGGGGTAACGGGGTGGGTCGGGTGATTTTGTCCACAGCGCTGTCCCCCGGTCCGTACACAGGTCGGAGGGAGTTACCCACAGGATGGGGCCCGTCATCCACACCTCATCCACACACCCTGTGGATAACAAGATTGGCTGACGTCGTCCGCGGCCCTACCGTTGGTCGTTGCCCGACGCGCCGAGAGCCGATCCGGGTGTCCCAAATGTCAGAGCCGTGTCGTAAGAAAGAGTGGCACGGCGAGGTCCGCGTGGCGGACGGGAGGAGGCGGCCCGGTGAGCATCCCCGAGCCCATGGACGACCCCTGGGCCGACAGTGGTCCGGGCGACCGTCTGCCCGTCCGTCAGCGCCGCGGTGAAGGCCGCAGCGGTCGCGGTGAGGAGCAGCACGACCGCGGCGGCGAGGGCGGCTCCTGGGACGGCGGGGGCGGCTTCGAGCGCGTGCCCCCGCAGGACCTCGACGCCGAGCAGTCCGTGCTGGGCGGCATGCTGCTGTCCAAGGACGCCATCGCCGACGTGGTCGAGGTGCTCAAGGGCGCGGACTTCTACCGCCCGTCGCACGAGACGATCTACCAGGCGATCCTGGACCTCTACGCCAAGGGGGAGCCGGCCGACCCCATCACGGTCGGCGCGGAGCTGACCCGGCGCGGCGAGATCGGCAAGGTCGGCGGGGCCTCGTACCTGCACACCCTGGTGCAGTCCGTGCCGACGGCGGCGAACGCCGAGTACTACGCGGAGATCGTGCACGAGCGGGCGGTACTGCGCCGCCTGGTCTCCGCCGGTACGAAGATCAC
Organism: Streptomyces sp. NPDC043853; assembly: GCF_056436025.1. NCBI lineage: Bacteria > Bacillati > Actinomycetota > Actinomycetes > Kitasatosporales > Streptomycetaceae > Streptomyces > Streptomyces sp. NPDC043853. Next base: position 236,096 of record NZ_JBWKDJ010000003.1, on the reverse strand, counting down.
ACAGATGGGCTACGCGGCCGACGGGGACGTCGACGAGATCGTCAACAAGGCCCAGGCCGAGATCTACGCGGTCACCGAGCAGCGGACCTCCGAGGACTACCTGCCGCTCGGCGACATCATGGAGGGCGCGCTCGACGAGATCGAGGCCATCGGCTCGCGCAGCGGCCAGATGTCCGGTGTCCCCACCGGCTTCACCGACCTGGACTCGCTGACCAACGGCCTGCACCCCGGCCAGATGATCGTCATCGCGGCCCGTCCCGCGATGGGCAAGTCGACCCTCGCGCTGGACTTCGCCCGCGCCTGCTCGATCAAGAACAACCTGCCCAGCGTGATCTTCTCCCTCGAAATGGGCCGGAACGAGATCGCGATGCGCCTGCTGTCCGCCGAGGCGCGGGTGGCGCTGCACCACATGCGCTCGGGCACGATGACGGACGACGACTGGACCCGGCTGGCCCGCCGCATGCCCGACGTCTCCGCCGCGCCGCTCTACATCGACGACTCCCCGAACCTGTCGATGATGGAGATCCGCGCCAAGTGCCGTCGGCTCAAGCAGCGCAGCGACCTCCAGCTGGTCGTCATCGACTACCTCCAGCTGATGCAGTCGGGCGGCGCGCGCCGGCCCGAGAGCCGTCAGCAGGAGGTCTCGGACATGTCGCGAAACCTGAAGCTGCTGGCGAAGGAGCTCGAAGTCCCGGTCATCGCGCTGTCCCAGCTGAACCGTGGCCCGGAGCAGCGTACGGACAAGAAGCCGATGGTCTCCGACCTGCGTGAGTCCGGATCCATCGAGCAGGACGCCGACATGGTGATCCTGCTGCACCGCGAGGACGCCTACGAGAAGGAGTCGCCGCGCGCCGGTGAGGCCGACCTGATCGTGGCCAAGCACCGTAACGGCCCCACGGCCACGATCACCGTGGCGTTCCAGGGTCACTATTCGCGGTTCGTGGACATGGCCAACACGTAGCATCCGGGGCATGACTGACATGCCCTCGGATGCCGCGCTGCTGCCCTCCACCCGTCGCTCGCTGCTGCACCGGATCGCGGTGGCCCAGGCCGAAGGCCGCTCGCCCTCGCTGGCGGCGGCCGTCGCGCGGGGCGGGGAGATCGTCTGGGAGGGCTCCCGGACGATGGTGGAGGGACACGGGCCGGACGGCTCGGTGCAGTACCGCATCGGTTCGATCAGCAAGACCTTCACCGCGGTGCTCGTGATGCGACTCCGCGACGAGGGCCTGCTGGACCTCGGTGATCCGCTGGAGAAGCATCTGCCGGGGACCGGCGCGGGCGAGGTGACCATCGGTCAGCTGCTGTCCCACACGGCCGGCCTGGCGGCGGAGACCCCGGGCGAGTGGTGGGAGCGGAGCCCGGCGGCGCTGCGTCCGGAGCTCTCGGACGTCCTGGGCGAGGAGCCGTTCCGGCATGTTCCGGGACGGCGCTTCCACTACTCCAACCCCGGCTACACCCTGCTGGGTTCGCTGGTCGAGGCGCTCCGCGGGCGGCCCTGGGAGGAGGCGCTCCGGGCCGAGGTGCTGGAGCCCCTGGGCCTGGGCCGGACGAGTGCGCAGCCGGTGGCGCCGCACGCCGGCGGCTGGGCGGTGCACCCGTGGGCGGACGTGATGATGCCCGAGCCGCTGGAGGACCTGGGGCTGATGGCCGCGGCCGGCCAGCTGTGGTCGACCACCCGCGACCTGGCCCGGTTCGCGGTGTTCCTGGCCCGTGGCGACGAGCGCGTGCTGAGCGCGGAGTCCGTACGGGAGATGCGTACGGCTGCCTCCCCGCCGGAGCCGGGCACCCCCGATGCCGGGTACGGGCTGGGCCTGCAGCTGATGGAGGCGCACGGGCGGCAGCTGGCCGGGCACAGCGGCTCCCTGCCGGGGTTCGTGGCCGGGCTGTGGTTCGACGAGGCGGACGATGTGGCGGCCGTGGTGCTCGCCAACTGCACCTCGGGCCTGCCGGCGGCCACGGTGGCGGCGGACCTGGTGCGGATCGTGGCCGAGGCGGAGCCGCGGATCCCCGAGCCCTGGCGGCCGCTGGGGGAGGCGGATCCGGTGGCGCTGGACGTGGTGGGCCCCTGGTACTGGGGGACCTCGCCGTTCGCCCTGCGGCTGTCCGCCGACGGGCTGCTGGAGCTGAGCCCACTGGGGGCGATGGGCCGGGCGGCACGGTTCCGGCCCGCCGGGGACGGCACCTGGACCGGGCTGGCCGGCTACTACGCCGGCGAGACGCTGCGCGCCGTGCGCCGGCCGGACGGCACGGTGAGCCATCTCGACCTGGGGTCCTTCGTGTTCACCCGGCTCCCGTACGACCCCGAGGCCCCGGTGCCCGGCGGTGTGGACCCGCAGGGCTGGCGGGGCATCGGCTAGCCGGCCCGGTGGGCCGCACCGGCGCCCTCAGGCGGACAGCTCGCGTTCCAGCGGGGTGCGGAAGCGGGGGGTGACCCGGGTCTCGCCCATCCACTCGGTCAGGCGCGCGGCCTCGGCGGCGACGGCCCGTCCGGCCTCGGCGCCGGGGTCCCCGAGCAGCCGCCACACGATCTCGCCGTCCGGGCGCTGGGCCCAGCCGCCGACGATCCCGCCGTTCCACCACACGGTGGGGCCGATGTTGCCCGCCCGGTCGAAAAGGGCCGGGCGGTGGGCGGGGTCCAGGTGGAAGGAGCGGTCGGCCCAGCCCATCGCACTGGGGTCGAGGCCGGGCAGCAGGGCCGCCCAGGGCTCCGGGGCCGGCACGGGCGCGGTGTCCCCCGGGGCCACCAGGGCCGCGCTGCCGTCGTCGAGCAGGACCTCCTCGGGCGCGACGGAGGCCAGTGCCTTCCGGGTCTCGGTGAGCGTCCAGCCGGTCCACCACTTGAGGTCGGCCTCGGTGGCCGGGCCGTACGCGTGCAGCCAGCGGCGCGCGAGTTCGGCGCGGGCCCGCTCCTTGGGGACCTCGGGCCAGGGCGCGCAGTGGGTCCAGCGGAACTGGCTGGAGGTCCAGGAGCCGCGCGGCCGGTCCCGGCGGATCCGGCCGTCGGCGGCGAGCAGCCGGATCACCCGGGTGGCCACGCCCTGGACGGTCTCCCACTTGGATCCCGGAAAGACGGTGATCTTCCGGTTCAGGGCCGGGACGGCCGCGGAGAGCTGGGACCCGGTGGACGGTCCCCGGGCGTCGAGGGCGGCCAGGACGGCCTCCTCGGCCTCGGCCAGCCAGGCCGCGTCCAGGCCCTGGCCGTCCTCCTGGAGGTGCTTGACCAGGGTGCGGCGTTCCTTGGTGGCGATGGCGAGCGCGGTGGACGAGGCCACGTAGGGCGCCAGTCCGGCGGAGACGGCGAACAGGGTGTTCCGCATGCTCAGCATCCGCACCACGGTGTGCTCGTCGTAGAAGCTCTTATCGATGGCCTCCACGCCGGGGTCGGTCAGCCGGGCCCGGGCGGACAGGTAGACGGTGGCGGCGTCCGTCGCGTGCAGGGCGACCACGGCGTCCGCTGCCTCGGCCACGCTGCTGCCGCGGACCGAGGGGGCGAGCATGTGGCGGACGCCGAGCCGGTCCCGGCGCTCGGCGGTGCTGATCGTCCTGCGGCTGCTGCCCATCCTCGGATCCTACGGCCGCGCTGCCGCGTCCGCCCGGGCCTCGGGACGTCCGGTGGCCTCGGGATCAGAACTGCAGCTTGAAGCCGACGTGGGAGGCGGTGAACCCGAGCCGCTCGTAGAAGCGGTGGGCATCGGTGCGGGTGGCGTCGGAGGTGAGCTGCACCAGCCGGCAGTTCTGCCGGCGGGACTCCTCGACGGCCCAGGTGACGAGCCGGCTGCCGAGGCCGCTGCCGCGTTCGTCGGCGTGGATCCGCACGCCCTCGATGATCGAGCGGGTGGATCCCTTGCGGGACAGCCCGGGGACCAGGGTCAGCTGCAGGGTCCCGACGACGCGGTCCCCGCGTGCGGCGACGACGAGGTGCTGGTTCGGGTCCTCGGCGAGCCGCTTGAAGGCCGCGCGGTACGGGCCGAGGTCATCGGGGGATTCGCGGGTGGCGCCGAGGGGGTCGTCGGCCAGCATGGCGACGATGGCGGGGAGGTCGGCCTCGGTGGCGGGCCGGATGGCCGGCTCGACGTGCTCGGTCATGGTGCTCGGTGCTCCTCGTGTTCTCTCTCAGCCTGCGGCCACGGTCAGCGGGGCCCACCGGCGGGTCCAGTCACCGGGCAGGCGGGGGATGTCCCTGGTCATGACGGCGTTGAAGGCGACGGATTCCAGGCCGTGTTCCTTGAGCCAGCCGATCAGCTCCTCGTGGCGCACGTCGATGTCGGTGCGCAGCGGCCGGTCGGTGGCCGCGCCGAGAGCCGTGATCAGGGAGCGGGCGGTCGCGGTGTCCCGGGCCACCAGGGGGCCGACGACGTGCGTGTCCATATTGGGCCAGGCCGCCGTGTACCCGGCGAGGGACCGGTCGGCGGCCGGCGCCTCGGCCGGGTCCTCGGCGACCAGCAGGTGGTCCGCGAAGGCGGGCAGCCTGGTGATCATGTGGGTGCGGTCGGCGCCGAAGACCTCGGCGTCCAGCCGCAGGATCCGCGGGAGGTCACCGGCCACGGCGGGCCGGACCCGCGCGGTGCCGGCCGGCGCCGGGGTGTCCGCGTCCCGGAAGGTCCCCAGGAGCATGTCGGTGCGGCCGGTGGCCTTGAAGCCGAGCTCCTCGTACAGCGGGCGCCCGTGCGGGGTCGCGTGCAAGGTGAGCGGGATGCCCCGGAGGACCTCGTCGCAGACGTACGTCATCAGGCTGCGCCCCAGGCCCTGGCGCTGGTACCGGTCGGCGACCAGCACCATGCCGATGGCGGCGAGGTCCGTCCGCTCGGCCGAGCCTCCGTACCGTGTGATCACGCAGCAGGCGGCCAGGCCGCGGCCGTCGGGGGCGTCGATGCCGTAACCGGATCCGGCGGTGAGCAGCAGGCCCCACTTGTGTTCCTCGCGGGGCCAGCCGCGGTCCTCGGAGAGGTCGGCGCAGCGGGTGAGATCGCCTGCGGTCAGCGGGCGGATCGGCAGGTCAGTGAGGTGTGATGGTGTCACCGGGCCAGATTGGATCATCGGCTGGGAGGCGTCCAGAGGATTTGGTGTTTCCGGCCCGGCCGGCGGCGTGCGGTGCTCCCGGTCCGCTCCCGGTGAAACGCCGTGTTTCACGTGAAACATCGCGTTCCACGGCAGCGGCGGTGGCACCCGGTCACGGCACAGGCAGTAGCCTCGACCGTCATGACCCGCCTCCACCTCTTCGACCTCGACGGCACGCTGATGCACGGCTCCGCGGCGCCGGTCGAGCTCTCCCGGCAACTGGGGCTGACCGCCGAGATCGCCGAGCTGGAACGGGCGTTCAGCGCCCGGGAGATCGGGCCCCCGGAGTTCGCGGTGGGCGTCCACGCGCTGTGGGCGGACCTGACGCCGGCGCATGTGCGGGCGGCCTTCGAAGGGGCGCCCTGGCTGACCGGTATCCGCGAGGTGTGGCGGGAGATCCGGGAACGCGGCGAGTTCTGCGCGGTGGTCTCGTTGTCCCCGTCCTTCTTCGTGGAGCTCCTGCTGGAGTGGGGCGCGCACGCCGCCCACGGCTCGGTCTTCCCGGAGGTGCCCTTCACCCGTCCCGTGGACGTCACCGGGATCCTGACCCCGGAGCTCAAGGTCGAGGTCGCGGACCGGCTCTGCGCCCGGTTCGGGCTGGGCCGGTCCGACTGCGTGGCGTACGGCGACTCGATGACCGACGCCGTGCTGTTCGAGGCGGTACCGGTGTCGGTGGCGGTCAACGCCCGGCCGCACCTCGCGGCCCGCGCCACGCACGTGTACCGGGGGCGGGACCTGCGGGAGGCATACCAGCTGGTGGCCGCGGCACGCCCGGGAGCCGAGGCATCTTAAGAGGAAAGTGGGTTCGAAGCGCGGAACTTTCGCAAAATGCCCACGGGGTGTTCCGCCCTGCTGGCATGCTGCGCAGCCATGGAGCCCTCCCCCGATGCTGTGCTCATCCGCCGCACTCTCGCGGAGATAGCACCCGTCGCCGACAAGGTGACCTCCTACTTCTACGCGCTGGTCTTCGCCGGGCACCCAGAGGTCCGGTCGATGTTCCCCGCGGCCATGGACGGACAGCGCGACCGGCTGCTGAAGGCCCTGCTGACCGCCGCCGAGCACATCGACGACCCCTCGGTGCTCGTCCCGTACCTGCGCCGGCTGGGCACCGGCCACCGCAAGTACGGAACCCACGCCGCCCACTACCCGGTCGTCGGTGAGGCGCTGCTCGGGGCGCTCGGCCGGTACGCGGAACTGACCTGGGGGCCGGAGGCCGAGGCCGCATGGGTGCGGGCGTACACGACGATCTCCCAGACGATGATCGACGCGGCGGCGGAGGACGAGCGGCGCTCGCCGGCCTCGTGGCACGCCGAGGTGGTCTCCCACGACCTGCGGACCGCCGACATCGCGGTGATCACGGTCCGCCCCGACCAGCCCTACCCCTTCCTGGCCGGCCAGTACACGAGCGTGGAGACGCCGTGGTGGCCGAGGGTCTGGCGGCACTACTCCTTCGCCTCCGCGCCCCGCGCGGACGGACTGCTGTCCTTCCACGTCAAAGCGGTCCCCGCGGGCTGGGTCTCCAACGCGCTGGTCCGGCACGCCCGGCCCGGGGACGTCCTGCGGCTGGGCCCGCCGGCCGGCTCCATGGTGGTCGACCACACCACGGACAACGGGATGCTGTGCCTGGGCGGCGGTACCGGCATCGCCCCCATCAAGGCGCTCATCGAGGACGTCGCCGAACACGGCGAACGCCGCCCGGTGGAGGTGTTCTTCGGCGCGCGCTGCGACAGCGACCTCTACGACAAGGACACGCTGCTGGGCCTCCAGCGCTCCCACCCGTGGCTGTCGGTGCGGCCCGTGGTGGGCGACGGGCTGGCCGGACAGCTGCCGCAGGCGGTCGGCGAGCACGGGCCGTGGAACTCGTACGACGCCTTCATATCCGGTCCGCCCGGGCTGATCCGCAGCGGTGTGGACGCACTGAAGCGGATCGGGATCCCAGGAGAAAGGATCCGGTACGACGCCGTCGAGGAACTGGCCGGGGCGGACGCCTGAGGAACCGCGGGGGCCGGCCCGCCGGGCCGGCCCCCGTCAGCCCAGGTCGGGGGCGTGCATCGCGCGCACGCCCTCGATGTTCCCGTCCAGGTAGTGCCGCAGGGACAACGGGACCAGGTGCACGGCGGCGATCCCGACCCGGCTGAACGGCACCCGGACGATCTCGTACTCGCCCTCCGGATGGTCCACCTCCGGCCCGTGCCGGCGGTCCGGGTCCATGGACTCCAGGCGGCAGACGAAGAAGTGCTGGACCTTGCAGCCCGTCACCCCGCCCGCCGCGATGTGCTCGACGGTGTCGACGAAGCACGGCACCACGTCGGTCACCTTGGCGCCGAGCTCCTCGTCGAGCTCCCGGTGCAGCGCGTCGACCACCGTGGCGTCGGACGCCTCCACGCCGCCGCCGGGAGTCAGCCAGTACGGATCCACACCGGGCTTGGTGCGTTTGATCAGGATCAGGTCGGCACCGTCGAGCAGGATGGCGCGTGCGGTGCGCTTGACCACGGGACGTTCGGTCATGGGAGAAGAGTGGCCCGCTATTCCGGTTCCGAAACGCCCCGGGCCGGGTCCGCCGCGTCCAGGGCCCGCAGCACGTCCGCGACCAGGTCCTCGGTGTCCTCGGCGCCCGCGGAGAACCGGATGAAGCCCTCCGGAACGGGGTCCCCGCCCCACCGGGCGCGCCGCTCGGCGGTGGACCGTACGCCGCCGAAGCTGGTGGCGTCCTCCACCAGGGTCGCCGCCCGCAGGAAGCGCTCGGCGTGGGCCCGGTCGGACAGGGTGAAGGACACCACCGACCCGTGACCGCGCATCTGCCGGCCGGCCGTGGTGTGCGCGGGGTCGCCGGGCAGCCCCGGATACCGCAGCCCGGACACGTCGGGGCGGGCGGCGAGGGCTTCGGCTACGGCCAGGGCATTGGCCCACTGGCGGTGGGTGCGCAGCTGCAGCGTGGCCAGGGAGCGGTGGGCGAGCCAGGCCTCCATCGGCCCCGGGATCGCTCCGACGATCTTGCGCCACCGCCGGACCCGGGCGGCGAGTTCCGCGTCCCGGCAGCTGACGTAGCCGAGCAGCAGGTCGCCGTGGCCGGTCAGCCCCTTGGTGCCGCTGGCCACGGCGAAGTCCGCGCCCAGCTCCAGAGGCCGCTGGCCGAGCGGGGTGGCCAGGGTGTTGTCCACGGCCACCAGCGAGCCCGCGGCGTGCGCGGCCTCGGCCAGCCGCCGGATGTCGCACACGTCCAGCCCGGGGTTGGAGGGGGTCTCCAGCCACAGCAGCCGGGCCCCGTCGAGCAGCTCGAGCTGGGCGTCGCCGGCGGTGGGCGCGGTGCGGACGCGGACCCCGTACGCCTCCAGCTGCGCGGCGGCCAGGGGCAGTGCCTGGTAGCCGTCGGCGGGGAGGACGACGGTGTCGCCGGCCTGCACCTGGGAGAGCAGGACGGCGGAGACGGCGGCCATGCCGGAGGCGAAGACCACGGTCTCCACCCCTTCCGCACCGGGGGCCTCCAGCTCGCCGATGGCCCGTTCCAGCAGGGTCCAGGTGGGGTTGGAGTCGCGGGCGTAGGTGTACGGGCCCTCGACCTCACCGGGGAGGTGGAAGTGCGAGGCGAACACCGGACCCGGGTGGGTGGGTTCGTTCTTGACGGGCTCGGGAAGTCCGGCGCGGACGGCCCGGGTTCCGTCGCCGATCGGGGCGTGGGTCACGGCCGCGGCTCCTTCACGGTCGGCTGCGCGGGGGCGCTCGGCTGCGCGGGAACCTCCGGCTGCGGGGGCGCTTCAGGCCGCCCGGTCACGGCCAGGCGGACGGCTTCCAGCAGGCCGGGGCTCGCCGCCTCGACCAGTTCCAGGCACTCCTCGAAGCCGTCGAGCCCGCCGTAGTAGGGGTCGGGCACATCGGTGTCGCCGGCGGCGGCGCCGGGGTCGTAGGAGCGCAGCAGCCGCACCTTGGCGCCGTCCTCGGGCGTGGGCGCGAGCCGGCGCAGGTCGCGCAGGTGCCCGGAGTCGAGGGCGATGACGAGGTCCACGGCGGCGAACCAGGAGGCGCGGAACTGCCGGGCCCTGTGGTCGTGGAGGTAGCCGGCCGATTCGAGGACGGCGACGGTGCGCGGGTCGGCGCCGTCCCCCTCGTGCCAGCCGCCCGTGCCGGCGCTGTCCACGGAGACCAGGCCGTCCAGGCCGGCCTCGGCGACGTGGGCGCGGAAGACGGCCTCGGCCATGGGGGAGCGGCAGATGTTGCCGGTGCAGACGAAGCAGACGCGGTACACGGGCCGTCAGCTCCGGTCGGGCAGTGCGAGGTTCACGGCCCAGGAGACGATGGAGATGATCAGGCCGCCGAGGACGGCGGTCCAGAAGCCGTCGACGTGGAAGGCGATGTTGAGCTTGTCGGCGAGCCAGGAGGTCAGCAGCAGCATCAGGGCGTTCACCACCAGGGTGAACAGGCCCAGGGTGAGGACGAACAACGGCAGGGACAGCAGCTTCACCACCGGCTTGACGATGAGGTTGACCAGTCCGAAGACCAGGGCGACCAGGATCAGGGCCAGGGCCTTGTCGGCGGTGCTGTCACCGGTCAGGGTGATTCCCTTGAGCACCGCGATGGCCACGGCCAGCGCGGCGGCGTTGGCGAGCGTCTTGACCAGGAAGTTCGTCATGGATCGATCGTTGCAGACAACCGCGGGAAAGAAAGGGTCACGAGCAGCATGAAGGCGTTCCGGCTGGACGAACTGGAGGCCGAACGGGCCGCGAACCAGGGTGCGTACCTGCAGTTTCTGCGCGAGCGGAACATGTCGGTCGGGCTGTACGCGCTGGACGCGGGGCAGAGCGATCCGCAGCAGCCGCACGGACAGGACGAGGTGTACTTCGTGGTCAGCGGCCGGGCCGCGATCACCGTCGGGGACGAGACGCAGTCGGTGGCCCGGGGCAGCGTGGTCTACGTGCCGGCCGGGGTGCCGCACCGGTTCCACCACATCAGCGAGGACCTGAAGGTGCTGGTCGTGTTCTCCCCGCCCGAGGGCTGACGGATCCGGCCCCTAGGGGGCGGATCAGGGGACGGGTGGGGCTCGCGGGCCCCATTTCCGGAGCCGCCGCTCCTAGCATCGATGACAGGAAGTCACCCGGAAGAACAGGAAGAGGTCGAGGTCATGGACGGCATCCGGCAGATATTCGCAGGCATGCCCTGGTGGGTGAAGTGGGTCGCCGTTCCGCTGTTGGCCCTGTTCGTCTTCGGCGGTGTGATCACCAGCATCCTGACCGCGCTGATCGGATTCGTGTTCAAGGTGCTGCTGTTCGTCGCCCTGGTCGGTGGTCTGGTGTTCGTGGTCAAGCGTTTCGGCGGCGGAGCGGCGAAGTCCTCGGAATGGTGATTAACCCACGCGGGGGACACAAGGCCAGTAACCCCTCATGGGCGGGCTATCGGCCGATACAGTGGCAATCCGTGCCGTCACCTGGTCACCGAGCCCGGTAGACCCGCCCTGACCGGTGGTCATTTCAAACAGAAGCCGAGCGCGACCCCCAGGAGACGTGGCACACGCGGGGGCGGCCCCCGCAGAGCGGGCCGTCCGGATGCCCGCCGCCACGCCTGGGGGTGAGCCTTGTCTTCGGTCGACAACGCCGCGGTGCCGACGCTGATCGGGTCGGTACAGCGGGCGCTGAGACTGCTCGAAGCGGTCGGTTCCCATAGTGAGGGAGCCCCGGCGAAACAGCTGGCGCGCGAGGCCGGGCTCCCGCTTCCCACCGCGTACCACCTGCTGCGGACGCTCACCCACGAGGGCTATCTGCGCCGGGAGAGCGGGGTCTTCGTGCTCGGTGACGCGGCCGGCAGGCTGGCGGGCGGCGGGGTGCAGCAGAAACGTCGCAGCATGATCCTCGACTCCCTCGCGCACTTCCGTGAGGTGGTCGGCGCACCCGTCTATTTCGCGGTCTACCGCGAGGGCGAGATCGAGGTCGTCGGGGTCTCGGACACCCCGGGTCATCCCGCCTGTCAGGAATGGGCGGACTTCCGGGCGACCGGCCACGCGCACGCAATCGGGCAGTGCCTGCTCGCCCAGCTCGACGAGAAGAGCCGTCGGGACCACTACGACCGGCACCCCGTCGAGGCGATCACCCCCTATACGGTCCGGGACATGTGGGCGCTGGAACAGCGAATCGCCGGCATGGAACGGATGCAGCCCGTGACCGAACGACAGGAATATGCCCTCGGCACGGTATGTGCGGCCATTCCGATCACTGCCGGTGACGCTGCCGCGACCATGGCCATTTCTCTTCCCGCCCATCAGGAACATAGATTGCTCTGTGTAGTGGATCGGCTACGGAGTGAAGTAGGCGCGCTGTTGAGCACGCTCTCCTTCTCTATCAGTATCTGAAAACTCACTCCTTGTGATCTGCTGGCGCGTCCACCACCCTTGTCAAGAGGCCCTGGGGGACCATTCCTGGCCACTTCCAATCACTGCGGGGTATGGAAATGCGCGAGTCGGTACAGGCAGAGGTCATGATGAGCTTTCTCGTTTCCGAGGAGCTCTCCTTCCGGATTCCGGTGGAACTCCGGTACGAATCACGTGACCCCTTTGCCGTACGCCTGACCTTCCACCTTCCCGGAGACGCGCCTGTGACCTGGGCGTTCGGCCGGGAGCTGCTCCTCGACGGCATCAACAAGCCGTCCGGCGACGGCGATGTGCGCATCGCCCCCACCGATCCGGACGAGCTGTCCGACGTCCACATCAGGCTCCAGGTCGGCAGCGACCGGGCCCTGTTCCGGGCCGGCGCGGCACCACTGGTGGCCTTCCTCGACCGGACCGACCGCCTGGTGCCACTCGGTCAGGAGCGCACTCTCGGTGACTTCGAGGAGCACCTGGACGAGGCGCTGGGCAAGATCCTCGCCGAGGCCCAGCAGAACCAGCGGAACGCGGGCTGACGCACCGTTCCTGCCTCTCTCCCGCTCCGTCGCGCCCGCGCCCGCCCGCTCAGCGCTTGCGACGGCGCCCGCGCCCGCCGCGGCCCCGCCCCGAAAGGGCCGGCCCGGCGGGCGCCGCGGATTCCGGCCGGTCCGCGGAGACCACCAGGGCCGCCAGCACCGTGGTCACCGGAACCGAGGCCACCAGCCCGATCGACCCCACCAGGGTCCGTACGATCTCCTCCGCGACCAGCTCGCTGTTGGCCACCGATCCCATGCTGCTGTTCGCGATGGAGAACAGCAGCATCAAGGGGAGGGCGGCACCGGCGTAGGCCAGGACCAGGGTGTTGACCACGGACGCGATGTGGTCCCGGCCGATCCGGATGGCCGCCCGGTAGAGGGCGCGCGGTCCCATGTCGGGGTCCGCCTGGTGCAGTTCCCAGACCGCCGAGGTCTGGGTGACCGTCACGTCGTCGAGCACGCCCAGCGATCCGATGATCACGCCGGCCAGCAGCAGGCCGCTCATGTCGATGTCCGGGTACAGCCCGTGGATCAGCCCGGTGTTGTCATCGGTGTTGCCGCTCAGGAACGCCCAGTCGATGAGCACCGAGCCGAGCAGTCCGATCAGCAGCAGCGAGACCAGTGTGCCGAGCACCGCGACCGAGGTGCGGGCGGTGATCCCGTGGCACATGTACAGCGCGATCAGCATGATCGCGCTGGCCCCGACAACGGCCACGAGCAGCGGGTTCGACCCCTGCAGGATGGCGGGCAGGACGAACAGGGTCAGGACGCCGAAGCTGACCACCAGGGCGACCAGGGCGAGGAGTCCGCGCATCCGCCCGACCGCGACCACCGCGAGGGCGAAGACCGCGGCCAGCATCAGCATCGGGAACTTCCGGTTCACGTCGATGACCGAGTACTGCAGGTCGCGCGGGGCGTCCGGGGCGTAGGCGACCACGACCTCCTGCCCGTCCTCCAACTGCCGCGGGGCACCCGGCTGGACGATCTCCGTGAAGGTGCGGCCCTTGTCGGGGCCGCTGGTGACCTCGACGGTGGCCTTCTTGCAGGGGCCCGTGGGCGCGGCCTGCGCCCCGGGTCCCCCGGGGGCGGCGGTGTCCCCGGCGGGCGGCGCCTGCGCCACATTCACCGATTTGCAGTCAACTACCTGCAAATCCACGACCTTGGCCTGCTGGGTCTGCCGGTCGAAGCCGACCCCGGTGCGTTCGTGGCCGGGTGCTCCGCCCGGCCACAGTGCCACCAGGCCGACGAGCACGGCGGTGGCGAACGGGATCAGGACGGCGGCGATGACCCGGCGCAGGTGCCGCGAGACCGGGGCGGCGGGTCCGTGGCCGTGCCCGTGGCCGTGCCCGTGGCCGTGCCCGTGGCCGTGCCCGTGCCCGCTCCCGTGCCCGCTCCCGTGACCATGGGGTTGACCTGGGCCGTGACCTCCGCCGTGCGCGGAGTGAGCGGGCTCGGTCGGGGGCTGCGCTGAGGTCGTCACGGGCCGATCATCGCAAGAGATGCGGGGGCCCACTGTTCAGCACGCCACAGGTGACGCTAGCGTGGGGGCTACTTTGCACAACGCGGGAGCTCGGAGCACCGGGCTGAGAGGACGCTGATCACCGTACGCGCGCCGAACGGGCGTACGGGAAGAGGCTGCGTCGACCGCCGAACCTGTTACCGGGTAATGCCGGCGTAGGGAGATAGGTCTCATGACCATTCAGGACGACGCACGCACGCCTGCCGCCGACCAGAACGGGCGCAAGCCGGGCTGGCACAAGGGCTACGTCGAGGGCTCCCGCCCCGACCTCCGGGTGCCGGTCCGCCAGGTCCACCTCACCACGGGCCAGGACGTCACGCTGTACGACACCTCGGGTCCGTACACCGACCCGCAGATCGACACCGACGTCCGTCGCGGTCTCGCCCCGCTCCGCGAGAACTGGATCATCAGCCGCGGTGACACCGAGGAGTACGCCGGCCGCCCGGTCCGCCCCGAGGACGACGGCATCAAGCACACCTCGCCGCGCGGTGGCCTCAAGAACCTCGACGCGGTCTTTCCCGGCCGCCCGCGGCTGCCCCGCCGCGGCCGCGACGGTGCCGCCGTCACGCAGCTCGCGTACGCCCGCCGCGGTGAGATCACCCCGGAGATGGAGTTCGTCGCGATCCGCGAGAACGTCGACCCCGAGGTCGTCCGCGAGGAGATCGCGGCCGGCCGCGCGGTGCTGCCGGCGAACGTGAACCACCCGGAGATCGAGCCGATGATCATCGGCAAGAAGTTCCTGGTCAAGGTCAACGCCAACATCGGCAACTCCGCCGTCACCTCCTCCATCGAGGAGGAGGTGGAGAAGATGACCTGGGCGACCCGCTGGGGCGCGGACACGGTCATGGACCTCTCCACCGGCCGGAACATCCACACCACCCGTGAGTGGGTGCTCCGCAACTCCCCCGTGCCCATCGGTACCGTCCCCCTCTACCAGGCGCTGGAGAAGGTCGACGGCAAGGCCGAGGAGCTGACCTGGGAGATCTACAAGGACACCGTCATCGAGCAGGCCGAGCAGGGCGTGGACTACATGACCGTCCACGCCGGCGTGCTGCTGCCGTACGTGCCGCTGACCGCCCGTCGCAAGACCGGCATCGTCTCCCGCGGCGGCTCGATCATGGCGGCCTGGTGCCTGGCGCACCACAAGGAGAACTTCCTCTACACGAACTTCGAGGAGCTCTGCGAGATCCTCGCGACGTACGACGTCACCTACTCGCTCGGTGACGGCCTGCGGCCCGGCTCGATCGCGGACGCCAACGACGCGGCGCAGTTCGCCGAGCTCAAGACGCTGGGCGAGCTCAACACCATCGCCAAGCGCCACAACGTCCAGACCATGATCGAGGGCCCGGGCCACGTCCCGATGCACAAGATCAAGGAGAACATCGACCTCCAGCAGGAGATCTGCGAGGAGGCGCCGTTCTACACGCTCGGCCCGCTGACCACGGACGTGGCCCCCGCCTACGACCACATCACCTCGGGCATCGGCGCCGCGATGATCGCCTGGTGGGGCACCGCGATGCTCTGCTACGTGACGCCGAAGGAGCACCTGGGCCTGCCGAACCGCGACGACGTGAAGACCGGCGTCATCACGTACAAGATCGCGGCCCACGCGGCGGACCTCGCCAAGGGCCACCCGGGCGCCCAGGAATGGGACGACGCCCTCTCCGACGCCCGCTTCGAGTTCCGCTGGGAGGACCAGTTCAACCTGGCCCTCGACCCGGACACGGCCCGCGAGTTCCACGACGAGACCCTCCCGGCCGAGCCGGCCAAGACCGCGCACTTCTGCTCCATGTGCGGTCCCAAGTTCTGCTCGATGAAGATCAGCCGGAGCATCACCGAGCAGTTCGGCGGCGACCAGCCGGCAGCTACGGACGACGAGATCGCCGAGGGCATGCTGAAGAAGTCGGCGGAGTTCGCCGCCTCGGGCAGCCGCGTCTACCTCCCGATGGCCGAGTAGTCCCGCCCGGAGCCGGACGGGCCCGCGACCTCATGGGGGGAGTCGCGGGCCCGTCTCCTTTTCCTTCCTCCCCTTCCCGCGCCTTCCCGTGCTTTCTCCGATCCGGGTGCGGAAAGGGCTTGAGCTGGAGTGCGCTCCAGCTCGTAGGGTCCGGCGGTATGACGATGCGTTACAGGGATCTCGGGCGGACCGGGATGGAAGTCAGTGCGTACTGCCTGGGCACGATGATGTTCGGCGCGGTCGGCAATCCCGATCACGACGAATGCGTACGGATCATCCACGCGGCGCTCGACGAGGGCATCAACTTCGTGGACACCGCGGACATGTACTCGGCCGGGGAGTCCGAGACGATCGTGGGGAAGGCCCTCCGGGGGAGCCGCCGGGACGAGGTGGTGCTCGCCACCAAGGGGCACTTCCGGATGGGGGAGGGGCGCAACCGGAGCGGGAACTCGCGGCGGTGGATCGTACAGGCCGTCGAGGACAGCCTGACCCGGCTGGGGACGGACCGGATCGACCTCTACCAGATCCACCGGCCCGATCCCCGGACCGATGTCGAGGAGACCCTCGGAGTCCTCGGGGACCTGGTGCGGGAGGGGAAGATACGGGCCTTCGGCTGCTCCACCTTCCCCGCCGAGGAGATCGCCGAGTCCCACCACGTCGCCGAGCGGCGCGCGCTCCAGCGTTTCCGGACCGAGCAGCCGCCGTACTCGATCCTCGCGCGCGGTGTCGAGGGGCACGTGCTGCCGGTCTGCCGGCGGTACGGGATGGGGGTGCTGACCTGGAGTCCGCTGGCGTCGGGGTTCCTCAGCGGGAAGTACCGGCCGGGCCGGGAGGTGGACCTGACCAGCGGACGGGCGGCGCTCACACCGGCCCGGTTCGACCCGGCGATCCCGGGGAACGAGGCCAAGCTGGCGGCGGCCGGGCGGCTGATCGAGGTGGCGGAGGGGATCGGGCGTACGCTGCCGGAGCTCGCGGTGGCCTTCCCCCTCGCGCACCCGGCCGTCAGCTCGGTGATCATCGGCCCCCGGACCATGGACCAGCTGCGGGACCTGCTGAAGGGCGCGTCCCTGCAGCTCGACGACGAGACCCTGGACCGGATCGACGAGATCGTGCCGCCGGGGACCGATCTCTACCGGGCGGACGGCGTGTGGCGGCCCCTCGCGCTGACCGATCCCGCGCAGCGGCGACGGGCCGTCGGGGACCGCTGAGCCGGCCGCGCCACACCGGCGGCCGGCCCCACCGGGCCGGCCGCCGCCGTGGCGGTTACGCGACCACCTGGTAGTCGGCGCCCAGCTTGCGCCGGGCGAAGTCGAGGTTCGCCGCGACCCGCTCGCGGTGCTCCTCGGGGAGCTTGTCCCCGTTCAGGAGACGCTCGCAGGCCTCCAGGGACTCCTTGTACTGTCCGGTCCAGTAGGCGGCCACCGCGAGCTCGTCGAGGGCGCGCCACTCGTGCCAGGAGAACTCGACGAACAGGATGTCCTCGGGGTGGGGGATGGCCGCGGCCTGCCGGGCGAAGAGGTACGCCAGTGGCCAGCGCTTCTCCATGCGGCAGATGCGGGCGAGGTCGCCGAGGGCCTCGGCCCGGGAGGGCCGGGTCTCGTGCGCGCGCAGGTAGCGGTCCAGGACCTCGGGCCAGGGCCGGTCGAGGTCCGCCGCGAGCCGGGCGGCCGAGAGCCGGGCGTAGTACGTCTCCTCGACCCAGCCGGGCATGGAGGCCCGGTGGTCGTAGGCGGCGAGGGACTTCTCGGGCTCGCTCGCGTCGCGCCAGCTCTGGGCGAGGTAGAAGGCGTAGCGGGCGTTGTCGGGTTCCTTGCGCAGTCCCTCGGTGAGTACCTCCGCGTCGCGCAGGTACTTGACCCGCTGGCCCTCCCGCATGCGGGCGCCGTTGCCGATGGTGCGGATGTTGGCGCCTTCGAGCACCCCGGTGCCGTACTGCCGGCCGCAGTCGATGTACTCGTGGAGCACGCCGACGTACCGCCAGGGCAGCTTGGTGGAGACCAGGGCCGGCCGGTAGTGGATCATCGGGCCGTGCTTGAGTGCGACGCGGTACGCGTCCTTCGTCAGGTGCGGCATGGTGAAGCCGGGCTCGGTCTCCACGATGTCGTCGCCGTCGATGAAGAAGAGGTAGTCGGCGCTGTCGCGGGCGAGTTCGATCGCCTCGCTGCGGCTGCCGTCGAAGCCCTTCCACTCCCGCTCGTACAGCGTGCCGGGCACGCCGAGTTCCTCGAAGCACTCCCGGATGACGTCCTGGGTGCCGTCGGTCGAGCCCGTGTCCACGATCACCCAGGTGTCGATCAGCGGACGGACCGTCTCCAGGCACGCCCGGATGGTCGGCGCCTCGTTTTTGACGATCATGTTCAGGCAGACTGTCGGTTTCACGGATTTTCCGCGCTTCACGTGTTTCACGGGTCCCATCCGCTGTAGTGGGCCGCCCGTGCGGCGGGCGACCGGGCCGGCGTCGGATCAGTGCTCCGTGACCCTAGTGACCGGTTTGCGGCGTTGCGCACGGCTCGCCGGTGCCGTGGCGTGCCCGTCACCGGGTTGGCACCCGGATGGGGGCGCGTGCGCTGGTCCGATCCGATGACGGGTGGGCGCGGCGGCGCGGCGGCGGGGGCGGGGGTCCTCAGGATGACCCCGGAAGTGAAAAGCGCACTTTCCGAAAATCATCCCGATCCGGTTCCGGCCCGGACGTTGATCCGGTGTGCTGCCGGCCGGCTCTCCGAACTCCTGCAAGGAGCGCTGTATGAGTCCTGAGGTTCCCGAGGCGAGGACGACCCGTACCCCCCTCGGCCCGCTGCCCGCGAGGGCCCGCCTGCGGACCGGCGGAACCGTCGCCTCGCTGGCTCTGGTGCTGTCCGGGGTCGTCTCCCCCGCGCTGGCGTACGCGAACACCACGTCGGCCGACCGGCCGGCCGTGGAGACGGCCGTGGCCGCGGGCCACGACGACGAGTGCAAGCCGCGCAAGCACCGGCCGGGTGAGAAGCCCAACGAGGACCGCACGGCCATGGGCGGCGGCGGGGAGAAGGTGAAGTGCGTGGTCGGCCCGACCGGCCCCACTGGCCCCACTGGCCCTACGGGTGACACGGGTCCGACCGGCCCTACGGGTGACACGGGTCCGACCGGCCCCACCGGTGACACGGGTCCGACCGGTCCCACCGGTGGCACGGGCGGCTCGGGTGCCACCGGTGACACGGGTCCGACGGGCCCCACGGGTGCGACCGGCGCGACGGGTGCGACCGGCGCGACGGGTGACACCGGTGCGACGGGTGCCACCGGCCCGTGCGTGGACATCGACAGCTACTCCCCCTCGAACACCGAGGACTTCCACGCGGCGCTGGTCGGCGGGGTCGCCTACGCGGGCCGGGCGGCCGCGCCCGGTGGCAGCCCGGTCTGGCAGAACATCAGCGACGCCGACGACAACCCGGGCTTCCCGACCGGCTTCGCCTGCGGCATCTCCATCGCGGCCCAGGGCGAGAGCGCGTACATCAAGGTCCTGACCACCGACGGACGGGTGTTCCAGACCCACGGCGACGTCGGGGGACAGGACTTCGACTGGGACGAGCAGTGGATCGAGCTGCTGCCGCCCCCGAACCCGAACATCGGCCTGCGCGGCATGAACGCAGACCGGAGCGCCGCCGAGGGCGTCTCCCAGGGCGTCGAGTGGAAGGGGGACCTCTCCTTCTCCGGGTCCGTCAACGTCCACTGACGCCGGGCGCTCCTACTCCGGCTCGTGCTCCGGGCCGCCGAAGTCCGGACTGGTGAAGTCCGGACGCGTGTAGCCGGGCCGGGACCCTTGCGACGGAGGTCCCGGACTGGTGAAGTCGGGCCGGGTGTATCCCAGATCGGGGATGCGCCCGGCCGCCGGCGTGGGGGGCACGGGATAGCCGGGCGTCCCGGCCGGATCCGCCAGCGCGTCCCGCAGGAACGGCACGATCCCCCGCTCCAGCAGCGCGTGCAGCCAGGCCTCGCGGGCCCGCTGCACCTCGTCCGGCACCGCCTCCGCCACATCGGCGCCCACCTCGTTGGCCTGGTTGCGGACGGCCGTCACCAGCAGGGCCACCGCCGCGAACAGCAGCGCCGCCGCGGTCAGCGCGCCGAACAGCCAGCCGGTGGTCAGGATGGTCTCGGCGAAGGCCGGCTCGGGCTCGATCAGCTTCAGGAGGTAGCCCACCAGCAGGAAGATCACCATGGCGGTGAACGCCAGCACGGGCGCGAGCACCGCGACCACGGCACTGATCCCGGCTCCGGTACGGGCCTCCCCCGACTCGTCCTCCGCCGCGGGTGCCGCCGCCGCGGCGGCCGCGGAGGCGGCTGCTGCCGCCTCGCGCAGCTCGCCGCGCATCTTCACGTAGTGCTCGTACTCCGCCGAGGCGGCGGTCGTCAGCAGCACGCTCGCGTCGAGCGCCATGGTGCGCAGCTGTTCGGCGTTGAGCCGTTCGCCGAGGGTGGAGAGTTCCGGCCGGTCGCGAGCGGTGCGCAGCGCCTCGTCGAGGAGACGGTCGAACTCCGGGCGGTCTTCGGTCAGCAGGTGGCCGGCGTTGGTCATGTGCATCCCCCGATGCTCCGCACGGGCCGGTCGGCCCGTGTTGCGGACACCGGGCGGCCGGCACAAACGGAGGAGAGCCTGCTACTGCTACGGATAGAAGCGATGGTAGAGGGCACGCACCGCCCGCTGACAGGGGAACGTAGGAAAAACCGACCGTCGGCCGCTGCCGTCAGCCCTTCAAGGGCAGTTGCACGACCAGCAGTTTCCCGGCCATGGTGACCCCGCCGTCCATCGCGATGGCCAGGCCGTCCGCGTACACGTGCGGGCCGTTGACCTCCGGGCCGCGCCCCTCGTCGCCGTCCTCGGTGCCGACCTCGCCCAGCAGGTACGGGATGGGGCTGTGGCCGTGCACCACGCGCCCGCCGCCGTAGGTGGTCAGCAGTTCGCGCACCGCGTCGGGGCCGGTCTCCTGGTCGCGGAAGGCGAACCGCTTGGTGAACTTCCGGAAGAGGTCCCAGGTTTCGTCGGCGTCGTTGAGGTTGAGCAGCTCGTGGAGCCTGTCGTTGACGTCCTCGATGGAGTCGCCGTAGTCGAGGTAGGCGGTGGTGTCGGAGTGCAGCAGCAGGTGCCCGTCCACCAGGGCGGCCGCGTCCAGCCGGGACATCCACTGCAGGTGGACGTCCTCCAGGCGCTCCATGTCGGTGCGCTGGCCGCCGTTGAGCAGCCAGGCGGCCTGGAAGGTGGCGGTGCCGGCGCCGGAGTGCACGGGGGTGTCGCCGAACCGCTTGGCGCCGATCAGCAGCAGTTCGTGATTGCCCATCAGGGCCTTGCAGTAGCCGCCGGAGGCGGCCGCCTCGGCGGACAGCCGCATGACCAGGTCGATGACGCCGATGCCGTCGGGGCCGCGGTCGGTGAAGTCGCCGAGGAACCAGAGCCGTGCGTTGCCGGCCGACCAGCGGCCGTCGGTGTCGATCAGGCCCTGGGCGCGCAGTTCGGTGACGAGCTCGTCGAGGTAGCCGTGGACGTCGCCGACCACGTACAGCGGGCCGGGGCCGGAGCCGGGGCTCGACTGGTCCTGCTCCTGCGGGACGTAGGTGACCTGGACGGTGTCCCCCGGACCGCCGGCCGCGCCGCGGCCGATCACCGGGAGGTCGCGCCGGGTCGGGGTGTAGCCGTCGTCGGCGTCCTCGTACGTGCCGTCGTACGGCGGCTCGTACGGCGGCCGGTACGCGGGCTGCGGCGGGACCGGCTGCGGCGGGACGGGAGGCGCCGCGGGCGGCGCGGGCGGCCCCGGCGGGACGGGGGCGCTCTCGTCGTAGTAGGCGGGGTACTCGCCGTAGACCGGGACCTCGCCAGGGGTATCGAGGGCTGGCACCTGGAAGTCCCGCAGCGTGTCCGTACGCATCGCGGGTCCCTGACCGGCCCCCTGAGTCATCGACCCCTCCACCACCGTCGCGCTGCCGTACACCTGCGGACCCCCCTGCCTTGAGCGGAGGGTCCGTGATGTCGTGCGCCCATCATAGGAATGCGGCTCGCGCTCTGTGACGCACCAGGGGTGGTGAATCCTGGGCGGAACCGGGCCTTCCGCCTTTTTTCCCCTGGTATGTCCGGAAATGCCGCAGTCCCGGTGTGTCAGTCCCGGGCCGGAGACCGGGGCGGACTGACCGTGGTGCGGGGCTTCCTGCGCTGTGAGGAGGTCCTGACGATCAGTTCGGTCGGCACCACCTGTTCCACCGGCCGACCGGTGTCGACCCCCTCGATGGCGTCGATGAGGAGCTGCACGACGGCGGTCCCGATCCGGCGCGGCTTGAGGGAGAGGGTGGTGATCGGCGGCTCGGTGTTGGCGTACACGGTGGACTCGCTGCAGCACACCAGCAGCAGGTCGTCCGGGACCCGCAGGCCGTAGCGGCGGGCGGCGGCGAGCAGGTCGGTGCCGTTGGGGTCGAAGAGCCCGTAGACGGCGTCGGGCCGGTCGGGGCGGGCGAGCAGCCGGTCGGCGGCCACGGCTCCGGCGCACGGGTCGTGGGCCGGGTAGGACTCGTAGACGGGGTCCTGGCCGACCCGCTCGCACCAGTTGAGGTAGGCGGTGGTGGAGAGCCGGGTGTAGGTGTCGGTGGTGGTGCCGGTGAGGAGTCCGATGCGGCGGGCCCCGGCCGCGGCGAGGTGGTCGAGCAGATTGAGGACGGCGGCCTCGTGGTCGTTGTCGACCCAGGCGGTGACCGGGAGCGAGCCCGCCGGGCGCCCGTCGGAGACCACCGGCAGGCCCTGCCGGACCAGCTCGGTGACGACGGGGTCGTGGTCGGAGGGATCGATGACCACGGTGCCGTCCAGGGCCACGTTGGACCAGACGTCGTGGCGGGAGGTGGCCGGGAGGATCACCAGGGCGTAGCCGCGGGCGAGCGCGGCGGAGGTGGCGGCCCTGGCCATCTCGGCGAAGTAGGCGAACTCGGTGAAGGTGAAAGGTTCATCCCCGTACGTCGTCACGGTCAGACCGATCAGACCGGACTTGCCGGTACGGAGGGTGCGGGCGGCCGCGGAGGGGCGGTAACCCAGCCGGTCGGCGAC
Organism: Streptomyces sp. NPDC043853; assembly: GCF_056436025.1. Classification (NCBI taxonomy): domain Bacteria; kingdom Bacillati; phylum Actinomycetota; class Actinomycetes; order Kitasatosporales; family Streptomycetaceae; genus Streptomyces; species Streptomyces sp. NPDC043853. The sequence goes on along the minus strand of NZ_JBWKDJ010000003.1, from coordinate 213,626 downwards.
CTCGCGGACGTGGCGGCGGGTGGCGTCCGGGAGCCGTCCCTTGCCATTGAGCGCGTCGGAGACGGTCGTGATCGAGACGCCCGCCGCGGCGGCCACGTCCCTGATGCCTGCCCGGCCCTGCCGGCCGGCGGCCCGCCGGGTGGTCTCGGTCCGGCTCACCTGATGCTTCCCTGCTGCTGTCATCGCGAGCCGATAGTAGGGCTCGGTGGGGTGCTTGGTCCGTATGCATATGCACGCGTTGACAGGCACGTTTCTGCATGGTTCGCCACCGCCAATGACCTTGGAAGTGAAGGGAGTTAGCGGGGTGGAAGGGGTGGGTTGCCTGTCGGCGGGTACGAGCATGCCAAATCGGATTGATCTCGGACTGGTCTCAACTCACCCTGACGAGGGATGCGCGCCACGGCGCAGGCCACCGGCGCGTGCATATATGTGCGCGCTCCCCCTCTTTCTCGGCGCCCGCCGTTTTCGGGAGGGCGGAATCCTCATAAGGTGAGCAGTATTGAGTTGTACGGGAAGGTCGAGGAGGACCTGCGGTGAGCGAGAAGAGCCCGAAGCTGCGCGCCGAGCTGGACGGCATCCCCACCTACAAGCCGGGCAAGCCCGCGGCTGCCGGTGGTCCGGTCGCCTACAAGCTGTCCTCCAACGAGAACCCCTATCCGCCGCTGCCGGGGGTGCTGGAGAGCGCCGTGGCGGCCGCGGGGAACTTCAACCGCTACCCGGACATGGCCTGCACCGGCCTGGTCACCGAGCTGGCCGACCGGTTCGGCGTCCCGGTCGAGCACATCGCCACCGGCACCGGTTCGGTGGGCGTGGCCCAGTCGCTGATCCAGTCCACGGCGGGTCCGGGCGACGAGGTGATCTACGCCTGGCGGTCCTTCGAGGCGTACCCGATCATCGTCCAGATCGCCGGTGCGAAGTCGGTGCAGGTCCCGCTGACCGCGGGTGACGTGCACGACCTGGACGCGATGGCGGAGGCCATCACCGACCGGACCCGGCTGATCTTCGTCTGCAACCCCAACAACCCCACCGGCACGGTGGTGCGGCGGGCGGAGCTGGAGCGCTTCCTGGACCGGGTGCCCTCCGACGTGCTGGTGGTGCTGGACGAGGCGTACAAGGAGTTCATCCGGGACCCCGAGGTGCCGGACGGCATCGAGCTGTACCGGGACCGCCCGAACGTGGCCGTGCTGCGGACGTTCTCCAAGGCGTACGGCCTGGCCGGGCTGCGGGTCGGCTTCGCGGTGGCGCACGAGCCGGTGGCCGCGGCGCTGCGCAAGACGGCGGTGCCCTTCGGCGTGAGCCAGCTGGCGCAGGACGCGGCGGTGGCCTCGCTGCGGGCCGAGGACGAGCTGCTGGGCCGGGTCGGTTCGCTGGTGTGCGAGCGGAACCGGGTGTACGAGGGCCTGCGCGGTCAGGGGTGGACGGTGGTCCCCGAGACCCAGGCGAACTTCGTCTGGATGCGGCTGGGGGAGCGGACCGCCGAGTTCGCGGCGGCCTGCGAGAAGGCCGGTGTGGTGGTCCGGCCCTTCCCGGGCGAGGGCCTGCGGGTCACGATCGGTGAGACCGAGGCGAACGACCTCTTCCTGCACACGGCGGAGGCGTTCTTCAAGGAGCTGTGAGCTCAGGCGAGCTCGACGCGGATGGGGTCGCCGTCGCGGACGGTGGCCAGCAGGCGGGGGTCGCCGTCGAACGAGCCGAGCACGTTGCACGGGCTCGCCAGGCGGCTCTCGCCCCCGCGCGAGATGGGGGTGGGGCCGTAGGGGAGGGCGAGTGCGTCCCCCTCGGTCCAGAAGGCGACCGTGCCGGGGTCGACGACCTGCTGGGCGTCGTGCTCCAGGGCGACCGAGACGCCGGTGTCGAAGTAGACCTCCTCGCCCCAGGTGTTCGCGGTGGCGGCGATCGGGAGTGCCGCGGCCAGGGCCTTGGCGGTCGGGGTCTCGTCGAGGGTTGCGGTGAGGTGGCCGGCGGGCCACGAGATTCGAATCTGCATGAGCCAAATTCAACATTATGTTGAATTCGCTGGCTAGGGGTGTACCCCCCGGATGAATGATCGAAGGGACCATGCGTCATAATTGCTTGTGAATGTGAACGCGTTCACAAGCGTGTCCTGCTTCCTCCCTGTATGGGCGGAACCCGCCAGGCAGACTGCCCGCTTGACCACGGCGACGTAAGGAGAAGACGACGTGGACCTGGCTTTGGCGCCCGAGACATTGGCGCGCTGGCAGTTCGGCATCACCACCGTCTACCACTTCCTCTTCGTCCCCCTCACGATCTCGCTCGCCGCGCTGACCGCCGGCCTGCAGACCGCGTGGGTCAGGACCGAGAAGGAGAAGTACCTCAGGGCCACCAAGTTCTGGGGCAAGCTCTTCCTGATCAACATCGCGATGGGTGTCGTCACCGGCATCGTCCAGGAGTTCCAGTTCGGCATGAACTGGTCCGACTACTCGCGCTTCGTGGGTGACGTCTTCGGGGCCCCGCTGGCCTTCGAAGCCCTGATCGCCTTCTTCTTCGAATCGACCTTCATAGGTCTGTGGATCTTCGGCTGGGACAAGCTCCCCAAGAAGATCCACCTCGGCTGCATCTGGATGGTCTCGATCGGCACCGTCCTCTCCGCCTACTTCATCCTGGCGGCGAATTCCTGGATGCAGCACCCGGTCGGCTACCGGATCAACGAGGCCACCGGGCGGGCGGAACTGACGGACTTCTGGGCCGTGCTCACCCAGAACACCGCCCTCACCCAGTTCTTCCACACCATCACGGCCGCCTTCCTGGTCGGCGGTGCCTTCATGGTCGGCATCGCCGCCTACCACCTGATGCGCCGGAAGCACGTCCCGGTGATGCGGACCTCGCTGCGGCTCGGTCTGGTCACCCTGATCATCGCCGGCCTCGGCACGGCCATCAGCGGTGACCTGCTCGGCAAGGTGATGTTCCAGCAGCAGCCGATGAAGATGGCCGCCGCCGAGGCCCTCTGGGACGGCGAGGCGCCCGCGCCCTTCTCCGTCTTCGCCTACGGCGACGTGGACAAGGGCCACAACGAGGTGGCCGTCGAGGTACCCGGCCTGCTGTCCTTCCTGGCCAACGACGACTTCAGCTCCTTCGTCCCCGGCATCAACGACGTCAACAAGGCCGAGCAGGAGAAGTTCGGCCCCGGCGACTACCGGCCCAACATCCCGGTCGCCTACTGGGGCTTCCGCTGGATGATCGGCTTCGGCATGGCCTCGCTCGGCATCGGCATGCTGGGCCTCTGGCTGACCCGCAGGAAGTTCCTGCTCCCGCCCGCCCTGCGGACCGGGGAGGACGAGGTGCCGAACCTGGTCCTGTTCCCGAACAAGGTGCTCAGCCCCAAGCTCACCAAGTGGTACTGGACCCTCGCGCTCTGGACCATGGGCTTCCCGCTGATCGCCAGCTCCTGGGGCTGGATCTTCACCGAGATGGGCCGCCAGCCCTGGGTGGTCTACGGAGTCCTGCGCACCAAGGACGCGGTCTCCCCCGGCGTCTCCCAGGCCGAGGTGCTCACCTCGATGATCGTCTTCACCGCGCTCTACGCCGTGCTCGCCGTGATCGAGGTCAGGCTGCTGGTCAAGTACGTCAAGGCCGGACCGCCCGAGCTCACCGAGTCCGACCTCAACCCGCCCACCAGGATCGGCGGCGACCCGCAGAACGCCGACCGGCCGATGGCCTTCTCGTACTGAGGCTGGGGAGACCACACCATGCAACTCCACGACGTCTGGTTCGTACTGATCGCGGTCCTGTGGACCGGCTACTTCTTCCTGGAGGGCTTCGACTTCGGTGTCGGCGTCCTGACCAAGCTGCTCGCCCGCGACCGGGCCGAGAAGCGGGTCCTGATCAACACCATCGGCCCGGTCTGGGACGGCAACGAGGTCTGGCTGCTCACCGCGGGCGGCGCCACCTTCGCCGCCTTCCCCGAGTGGTACGCCACCCTCTTCTCCGGCTTCTACCTGCCGCTGCTGCTGATCCTGGTCTGCCTGATCGTCCGGGGCGTGGCCTTCGAGTACCGGGTCAAGCGGCCCGAGGACCGGTGGCAGACCAACTGGGAGCACGCGATCTTCTGGACCTCGCTGATCCCCGCCTTCCTGTGGGGCGTGGCCTTCGCCAACATCGTGCGGGGCGTGAAGATCGACGCGGACAAGGAATACGTCGGCACCCTGCTGGACCTGGTGAACGTCTACTCGGTCCTGGGCGGCCTGGTCACCCTCACCCTGTTCACCTTCCACGGGGCGGTGTTCACCTCGCTGAAGACCGTCGGCGAGATCCGCGAACGCTCGCGGGCGCTGGCCACCCGGCTGGGCGCGGCCACCGCGGTGCTGGCCCTGGTCTTCCTGGCCTGGACCCAGGTGTCCCGGGGTGACGGGACCAGCCTGATCGCGATGATCGTGGCCGTGCTGGCCCTGGCCGGCGCCCTGGGTGCCAACCTCGCCGGGCGCGAGGGCTGGTCGTTCGCCCTGTCCGGGGTCACCATCGCCGCGGCCGTGGCGATGCTGTTCCTGACGCTGTTCCCGAACGTCATGCCCTCCTCGCTGGACGAGGCGTGGAACCTGACGGTCACCAACTCCTCGTCCAGCCCGTACACGCTGAAGATCATGACCTGGCTCGCCGCCATCGCGACCCCGCTGGTCCTGCTCTACCAGGGGTGGACGTACTGGGTGTTCCGCAAGCGGATCGGTACCCAGCACATCGCCGAGCCCGCTCACTAAGGGGGCATGTTTCACGTGAAACCGATCGACCCGCGCCTGCTCCGGTACGCCCGCTCCACCCGCCTGTTCCTCGGCGCGCTGGTGGCCCTCGGCCTGGCCGGGGCAGGGCTGGTCGTCGGCCAGGCGATGCTCATCGCCGAGATCGTGGTCGGGGCCTTCGAGGAAGGACTCGACGCCGGCGCGCTCCGGACGCCACTGCTGCTGCTCGCGGCGGTGGCGCTGGGGCGCGCGCTGGTGTCCTGGCTGACCGAGCTGGCCGCGCACCGGGCCAGTGCGGAGGTCAAGTCGGAGCTCCGCGGCCGGCTGCTGGCGCACGCCTCCGGCCTGGGGCCGGGGTGGCTGAGCGGGCAGCGGACCGGCTCGCTGGTGGCGGTCGCCACCCGGGGCGTGGACGCGCTCGACGACTACTTCTCCCGCTACCTGCCGCAGCTGGGGCTGGCCGTGGTGGTCCCGGCGGCGGTGCTCGCCCGGATCGTCACCGAGGACTGGGTGTCCGCCGCGATCATCGTGGGCACGCTGCCGCTGATCCCGCTGTTCATGGTCCTGATCGGCTGGGCCACACAGGCCCGGATGGACCGGCAGTGGCGGCTGCTGTCCCGGCTGTCGGGGCACTTCCTCGACGTGGTCGCGGGACTGCCGACGCTGAAGGTGTTCGGCCGGGCCAAGGCCCAGGCGGAATCGATCCGCGCGATCACCTCGGACTACCGCCGGGCCACCCTGCGGACCCTGCGGATCGCCTTCCTGTCCTCCTTCGCGCTGGAGTTGCTGGCCACCCTGTCGGTGGCGCTGGTGGCCGTCACCATCGGCATGCGGCTGGTGCACGGCGACCTCGACCTCTACACCGGCCTGGTGATCCTGGTCCTGGCGCCGGAGGCGTACCTGCCGCTGCGGCAGGTGGGGGCGCAGTACCACGCGGCCGCCGAGGGGCTGGCGGCCGCGGAGGAGATCTTCGAGGTGCTGGAGACCCCGCTGCCGGCCCGCGCGGGACGCGCGGAGGTTCCGGCGGGGCCGGTGGCACTGGACTTCGAGGGGGTCGAGGTCCGCTACGGGGGGCGGGCCGAGGCCTCGCCCGGACCCGTCTCGCTGCGTGTGGCGCCGGGCGAGTGCGTGGCGCTCACCGGGCCCAGCGGGGCGGGCAAGTCGACGCTGCTGTCGGTGCTGCTGGGATTCACCGCGCCGACCGGGGGGCGGGTCCGTGTCGGCGGTGTGGATCTGACGGAGCTTTCGGCGGAGGCGCTGGCCGAGTGGCGGTCGCGGATCGCGTGGGTGCCGCAGCGGCCGCACCTGTTCGCGGGGACCGTCGCGGAGAACGTCCGGCTGGCCCGTCCGGAGGCCTCCGACGAGCAGGTGGCCGCCGCGCTGCGGGACGCGGGCGCCCAGGAGTTCGTATCGGCCCTGCCGCGGGGTGCGGAGACCGTGCTGGGGGAGGGCGGGACCGGGCTCTCCGCGGGGCAGCGGCAGCGGCTCGCGCTGGCGCGGGCGTTCCTGGCGGACCGTCCGGTGCTGCTGCTGGACGAGCCGACGGCCGCGCTGGACGGGGAGACCGAGGCGGCCGTGGTGGACGCGGTCCGGCGGCTGGCGGCGGGCCGCACGGTCCTGCTGGTGGTCCACCGGCCGGCCCTGCTGGCGGTGGCGGACCGGGTGGCCGAGGTGCGGCCGGGGGCTGCGGCCCCGGCCCCGGCTCCGGGCCGGGCCCCGGCTCAGGGCGCGGCCGCCGCGGCGGCCGGGGGCTCGGACCCCGGTGCGTGGATCCTCGGGCCGGCGCCGCAGGAGGCCGAGAACCCCGCGCCGGGTACCGGGGCCGGAATCGCCGTCGGCGCCCCCGGCGGCAGCCGGGATCCGCTCGGGCGGGTGCGGGAGGCCGCGCGGGCCTCGCGCGGGCGGTTCGGGCTCGGGCTGCTGCTCGGCGCGCTCGCCGTCGGCAGCAGCGTCGGCCTGATGGCGGTGTCCGGATGGCTGATCTCGCGGGCCTCCGAACAGCCCCCGGTGCTCTACCTGATGATGGCCGTCACCGCGACCCGCGCCTTCGGCATCGGCCGCGCCGTGTTCCGCTACGCCGAGCGGCTGGTCTCGCACGACGCCGTCCTGCGCATGCTCGCCGAGCTCCGGGTCTCCGTGTACCGCCGGCTGGAGCGCATCGCCCCCGCCGGGCTGCGCGAGCAGCGCCGGGGCGATCTGCTCGCCCGGCTGGTGGCCGACGCCGACGCGCTGCAGGACTACTGGCTGCGCTGGCTGCTGCCGGCCGGCACCGCCCTCCTCGTCGGCACCGGCTCGGTGGCGTTCACCGCCTGGCTGCTGCCCGGGGCGGGCGTCGTACTCGCCGCCGGCCTGCTGCCGGCCGGCGTGGGGGTCCCGCTGGTCACCGCCGCCGTCGCACGGCGCGCCGAGCGCCGGCTCGCCCCGGCCCGCGGCGAGCTCGCGGACCGGGTGGCCGAACTGCTGTCCGGCACCGCCGAGCTGACCGTCGCCGGCGCCTTGGCCGGCCGTAGGGCCGCGGCCCGGGAGAGCGACCGTACGCTCACGGCCGTCGCCGCCCGGGGCGCCGCCGCGGCCGGGCTGGGGAGCGGGCTGTCTGCCCTGGTCTGCGGGCTGACCGTGGTGGGTGCGGCCGCCGTGGGCGCCGCCGCCGTGGCCGGCGGACGGCTGTCCGGCGTGTGCATGGCCGTGGTCGTCCTCACCCCGCTCGCCGCCTTCGAGGCGGTCAGCGGCCTGCCCACGGCCGTGCGGTACCGGCAGCGCGTCCGGCGCAGCGCCGAGCGGGTCTACGAGGTGCTGGACGCGCCCGTTCCGGTCGCGGAGCCGGAGCTCCCCGGCCCGGCCCCGGCCTCTCCCTTCCCGCTGCGGCTCGCCGGGATCACCGCCCGGCACCCGGGCCAGGAGCGGGACGCGCTGACCGGCGTCGACCTGACCCTGGAGCCGGGCCGGCGGATCGCGGTCGTGGGGCCGTCCGGCTCCGGCAAGACCACGCTCGCCCAGGTGCTCCTCCGCTTCCTGGAGCCGGACGGGGGCGCGTACACCCTCGGCGGGACCGACGTCCGCACGCTGGAGGGCGACGAGGTGCGCCGGTTCGTCGGGCTGTGCGCCCAGGACGCGCACATCTTCGACAGCTCGGTGCGGGAGAACCTGCGGCTGGCCCGGCCCGCGGCGACCGAGCCGGAGCTGCGCGCGGCCCTGGCCGGCGCCCGGCTGCTGGACTGGGCGGAGGCGCTGCCGGACGGGCTGGACACGCTGGTCGGCGAGCACGGCGAGCGGATCTCCGGCGGGCAGCGGCAGCGCCTGGCGCTGGCCCGGGCCCTGCTGGCGGACTTCCCCGTGCTGGTCCTGGACGAGCCGGCCGAGCACCTGGACACCCGGACCGCGGACGCCCTGACGGCCGACCTGCTGGCCGCCACGGCGGGCCGGACCACGGTCCTGATCACCCATCGGCTGGCCGGGCTGGACCAGGTCGACGAGGTGCTGGTGCTGGAGGCCGGGCGGATCGTGCAGCGCGGGGCGTACGGCGAACTCGCCGGCACCGACGGGCCGCTGCGCGGGCTGCTGGAACGGGAACGGGAGGCGGACCGCGCGGCGGTGCACCTGGCAGATCGCGCGGCGGTGGCTTCGGGATCCGCTTGAGCCGACTTTCCTCGGTAAAAGGGACTAATTAGGCTCAAGGTCATGTCAGTCCAGGAGCCGCAGGAGTCCGCCGACCCGCAGGAGTCCGCCGACCCGCTGGAGGCCGCCACCCGGGCCACCCGCAGTCTGCAGGGGCTGTCCACCGAACTCACCGCACGGGTGCCGCAGCTGCTGGAGGCGATGCGGTCGGTCGGCACCGGCCTGGAACTGCACTCCACCCTGGACCGCATCTGCGAGACCGCGGCCGAGCTCGCGGACGCCCGCTACGCGGCGATCGGGGTGGTGGACACCGAGGGCCGCGGGCTCTCCGACTTCGTCACCCACGGCATCGGAGCCGAGCGGGCCCACCTGATCGGGCACCGCCCCGACGGCAAGCGCGGCCTGCTCGGGGCGCTGATCCGGCATCCCGACCCGGTGGTCCTCGCCGACCTCACACAGGACCCCCGCTCGGCCGGCTTCCCGGCCCACCACCCGCCGATGAAGACCTTCCTGGGCGTGCCGATCCGGGTGCAGGGCGAGATCTTCGGCAACCTCTACCTGGCCGAGAAGCGCGGCGGCGCCGAGTTCAACGACTACGACCTGCACATGGTCCGGGTACTGGCCACCGAGGCGGGCATCGCCATCGGAAACGCCCGGCTCTACGAGGCGGCCACCCAGCGGGAGCGCTGGATCGACGGCTCGGTCGCCGTCACCACGGCCCTGCTGTCGGGCGGCGACGCCGACGACGCCCTGGTCGTGGTCGCCGAACAGGCCCGCCGGCTGGCCGACTCGGCCGCGGGCATCGTGATGCTGCCGGCCGGCGAGGGCGGCATGGAGATCGTCGCGGTGTCCGCCGACGACCCCTCGTCCTCGCTGGGGCTCGTGGTCCCCGCCGGGAGCCCGGTGGTGCGGAAGCTGCTGGAGGGCGAGCCGGTGTTCGCGGACGACGCGTCCACGGACCCCCGCATGATCACCCGGCTGACCGTCGAGTTCGGGCCCTGCATGATGCTCCCGCTGCACAGCGAAGGCCGGGTGCTGGGTGCGCTGGTGACCCCCCGGGCCCGCGGGCAGCGGCCGTTCACCGAGGCCGAGCGGACCCTGGCCACCCAGTTCGCGGCACAGGCGGCGCTCGCGCTGATGATGGCGGAGGCACAGCGCGACCGGGAGCGGCTGGCTGTGTTCGAGGACCGCGACCGGATCGCCCGGGACCTGCACGACCTGGTGATCCAGCGGCTGTTCGCCACCGGGATGATGCTGGAGGGTGCGCAGCGCCGGTCGGTCGTGCCGGAGGTGGTGGAAGGGGTCGGCAAGGCCGTGGACGAGCTGGACGTCACCATCCAGGAGATCCGTACGGCGATCTTCGCGTTGCAGCAGGGACCCGCCGAGGTGCCCTCCGGGTTCCGCACCCGGGTCCTGCGCGAGATCAACATGGCGGCCGTGCCGCTGGGGTTCAAGCCCTCGCACCGGTTCCTGGGGCCGATCGACGCGGTGGTCGGTGAGCTCGTCGGCAAGAACCTGATCGCCGCGCTGCGCGAGGCCCTGTCCAATGCCTTCCGGCATGCCGGGGCCTCCCGCATCGAGGTGGTCCTCGACTGCACCGGCACGCTGCCGGACGGGCGGCCCGCGGTACGGCTGGAGGTCGCCGACGACGGGGTGGGCATCGCGGAGGGCGGCCGCCGCAGCGGCCTGCGGAACCTGCGGCGGCGGGCCGAGTCGCTGGGCGGCTCCAGCCGGTACGGGCCGGGGATCGGCGAGGACGGCGGCGGCACCACCCTGGTGTGGGAGGCGCCGCTCTAGGTGTCCTGCCCAGTGAGGCCGGGGACGCCTACGGCTGTGCCTCCGGCTGGGCGGTGGCCTCCCGCTGTGCGGCCTCCTGCTGTGCGGCCTCCTGCTGTGCGGCCTCCCGCTGTGCGGCCTCCTGCTGTGCGTGCTCGGCGAGGATGCTTTCGATGACGACGGCGACGCCGTCCTCGTTGTTCGCCACGGTCCGGCCGGAGGCCGCCGCGATCACGTCGGGGTGCGCATTGCCCATGGCGTACGAGGTGCCCGCCCAGGTCAGCATCTCCACGTCGTTCGGCATGTCGCCGAACGCCACCACCTCCTCGGGGGAGATGCCGCGCTCCGCGCAGCACATCGCGAGGGTGCTGGCCTTGGACACCCCCGGCCCGCTGACCTCCAGCAGGGCGGTGGGGCTGGACCGGGTGATCGAGGCGTGCGCGCCGGCCACGGACCGGGCCAGCTCCAGGAACGCGTCGGGGGTCAGTTCCGCGTGGTGGGCGAGCAGCTTGAGGACGGGGGCGGCCTGCGCGCCGGGCTCCTCGCGGAGCAGCTTCTCGGCGGTGGCCACGGTGGCGCCCGGGTCCTTGAAGAACGGCGGGTAGTCCGGCTCGTAATGGATCCCGGTGGTCATCTCGACCGCGAAGGAGGTGCCGGGCGCGGCCTCCCGCAGGGCCCGCACCACGGCGAGCGCGGCCGTCCGGGCCAGCGGCCGGACCTCGATGATCCGGGCGTCGTCGTGCAGGTCGACGACCGCGGCACCGTTCGCGCAGATGGCGAGGCCGTGGCCGTGGACATGCGCGCTGACCACGTCCATCCAGCGGGCGGGCCGCCCGGTGACGAAGAACACCTCGATGCCGGCGCGCTCCGCGGCGGCGAGCGCGGCGACGGTCCGTTCCGAGACGGATTTGTCGTCACGCAGCAGCGTTCCGTCGAGGTCAGTGGCGATGAGCCGGGTCACGGGTGCGGGCGCGGACGCGGGTGTGTGCCCGTCCGGGCGCTGGGAAGCCGAGGTCACCTGACCATCTTCGCCGATGCCGGGTGACCCGGAAGGGGTGCGGGCCGCCGTAGGCTCGGTGACATGAGTCTGCGTCTGAGCACGGTGATCCTCCCGGTACGTCGGTGGCACGAGGGAGGGCGGGACCAGTGGCTGCGCGCCGAGCGGCTGGGTTTCCACACCGCCTACACCTACGACCACCTGGCCTGGCGCAGTTTCCGTGACCGTCCGTGGTTCGGTGCGCTGCCGACCCTGACCGCGGCGGCCGGAGCCACCGAGCGGCTGCGCCTGGGCACGCTGGTCACCTCGCCCAACTTCCGGCACCCGGTCACCCTGGCGAAGGAACTGATCTCGCTGGACGACATCTCCGGCGGGCGGATCACCCTGGGCATCGGGGCGGGCGGCAACGGCTACGACGCCACGGCGCTCGGCCAGCAGGCGTGGACCCCGCGCGAGCGGGCGGACCACTTCGCGGAGTTCGTGCCGCTGCTGGACCGGCTGCTGACGGAGGGCGCGGTCACCGAGCGGGGCCGGTTCTACTCGGCTGACGAGGCCCGGAACATCCCCGGCTGCGTGCAGCGGCCCCGGCTGCCGTTCGCGGTGGCCGCGACCGGACCGCGCGGGCTGAAGCTGGCCGCCGCGCACGGCCAGGCGTGGGTGACCACGGGCGACCCGAAGCTGTACGAGGCGGGCACGCCGGAGCAGTCGCTGGAGGCGATCCGCGGCCAGCTGGAGAAGCTGGGCAAGGCGTGCGCGGAGTCCGGCCGGAACGTGGCGGAGCTGGACAAGATCCTGCTGACCGGCTTCACCCCGGAGCAGAACGCGGTGCTCGACTCGGTGGACGCCTTCGTGGACTTCGCCGGCCGCCACCACGAGCTCGGCTTCACCGAGATCGTGATCCACTCCCCGATCCCGGACTCCCAGTTCGCCTCCGACGAGACCGTCTTCGAACGCATCGCCACCGAAGCCCTCTCCCAGCTGCGCTGAACTGCCGCCCTGTCCCCCGTACCTTCGCCGGTGCGGGGGACACGAGCGCATGCGGCTCCGGTCAGTCGAGCAGTGCCCTGGCCGCCTCCTCGACCTGGGGCAGCAGCCAGTCCGGCACGGAGCCGTCCGGCATCGCGCGGAGATCCGCCGCCAGCCCCGCCAGCCGCTCAGCCCCCGCCCCCGGCCGCCCGAGCCGGGCCTCCGTCCAGGCGGCCGCGTGCAGGCAGCGGTAGCGCTGCTGGACGTGCTCCGGGCCGAGCCCGGCGTAGATCCCGGCGGCCCGCCCCCACAACCGCACGGCCTCGTCCCGCAGCGCCCGTATCTCGGCCTCGGTCAACGGCTCGGCGGGACCGCTCCCGCACTCCCCCTGGTCATGATCGTCCTCCTCGTCCTCATAGGCATGAGCGTCCTCGAAGGCGTCCACCCGCTGGTCGAGGATCTGCGCGAGCTGCTGCCAGGTCTGCGCCGTCTCATAGCGCAGCTGGGGCTCGGTGGCGCCGTCCAGGACCGCGGCCGCCTCGTCCATCCGGGCCCGGGCGCGTGCCACCGTCGCGTTCACGGTGTCCTCGCGCAGGTACAGCCAGGCCAGGGACCGCAGGATCCGCACCACCGCCACCGGGTTGTCCCCCGTCGCCCGGTGCAGCTCCAGCGCCCGCTCGTAGGCGGCGAAGGACTCCGCCACCAGCCCGGCCGCGGCCAGGGACTCGGCCGCCGAATGGGCCAGCCCTGCCTGCGGGCGGGGGTCCTCCCAGCCCCTCGCCGTCTCGGCGGCCAGCAGGAACTGCTCGGCCGCCGCCCGCGCGTCGTGCAGCCCGCCGAGCAGCTCCCCCAGGAACTGCCGTGCGTGCACCGCCTGGTGCTCGCCGTGCTCCAGCAGGTCCGGCAGGGCGGACTGGAGCACCTCCGCGGCCTCCGCGGTGCGCTCCTGCCGCGCGTACGCGTGGGTCAGCAGCAGCCGGGCCTTCGCCCCGCCGCCCCGGGAGCCCGAAGGTCCCGCCTGGTCGAACCAGTGGGCCGCGTCCAGAGCGTGCCGGGCCGATTCCTCCGCGTCCCCGGTCCGCAGCAGTACGTCCGCCAGGTTCAGCCGTACGGCGCCCTGCCGCTCGGCCTCGGGCAGTTCCGCCGCGTGCGCCAGGGCGGCCCGGGCGGCCTCCACCGCGTCCCCGGGCCGGCCCAGCGACGCCAGGACTGCGGCCCGGGTGGCCAGGGGGTCCACCGCCAGCCACGGCCGGCCGGAGCCGGTGCCACGGGCGGCGGCCGAGGCCAGCAGGGCGTCGGCCCGCTCGGGGTCCCCGTCGGCCAGGGCCAGCCTGGCCAGCGCCTCCTCGGCGTCGGAGAGCAGGTCCGCGAGGTGCGCGCCCTCGCCCCCGTCGGTGTGGTCCGCGTTCCCGGTCAAGGCGGCCAGGAACGCGGACAGGTCCGCGGCCAGCAGGCGGTCCGCTTCCTCAGGCCCTTCCGCGCTGTCCTGTTCGGCCCGCAGGTAGGCCTCGATGCGGATCCGGGTCAGCTCGACCGAGGCCACCCGGCGGGCCCGCAGCGGCTCGTCCGCGGTGAGTGCTTCCGCCGAACGGGCGGCCACCGCGAGCAGCTCCCGGACCTCCTCGGGTGCGGCCCCGGACTGCACGGCCGCCGAGGCCAGGCGGAGTTCCGCGAGCACGGCCCGGTCCTCCTGCCCGAGGGCCCGGTAGGCGTCCCGGGTCTCGGCGATCAGTGCCGAGGCCGCCGGATCGCCGCTCTGGGCGGCGCGCACGCCCCGGTACTCCAGCAGGTCGGCGGCCAGCAGTGCGTCCGCGGGCTCCTCGCCCGCCTCGGCGAGCACTGCAGCCCACCGCAGATCGGTGGCCGGATGTCCCTGGGCGCGGGCCGCTCGCGCCGCATCCAGCAGTTCGGACAATGCGGTGCGTGCTTCACCGGCCTCTGTTTCACTGGGGGTACCCCCGGCGGCAGCTGGGGGAGAAACATCGCCTCGGGGCACGGCGGCCGGGGCGGGGGCCGAGGCGGCAGGAGCCGGGACCGCCGCGCGCGCCTCCGGCAACGGGCTGCTGCGGACCCCCAGCGGCAGTGCCTCCAGCAGCGGGTCCTGGGCGATGCGCTCCTCGAAGCGTTCCGAGACGCGGGCGTTGCCGTTGCGCGCGTCGAAGCGCCGCGCGATGTCCAGCGCATCCGCGTACAGGAGCTCGTCCAGCTCCCGGACCGTGTGCGGGACCCCGTCGAAGGGGGCGGCCGGGCTGTCGCCGAAGCCGAGCCCGGTCAGCCGGCGCAGCAGTACGAGCACGCCGCCGTAGAAGGTCAGCCGTGCGTCCAGGTCGGCCAGCGGCCGCAGATGGGCGGAGTGCTCGGCGAGGATCTCCAGCCCGCGCGACTCGTTGCCGGTCAGCGCGCAGAACTCGATGTGCTGCCCGACGGAACGGAGCAGGCTCTCGTTGCCCCGGGCCATCCGGTAGCCCCGCAGATGGTGGGCGCGGGCCTCGTCGACCCGGCCCAGGCGGACCAGGGGCATCAGGGATCGGGCCAGTGTCCGGTGCGGTTCCTCCGCGCAGGAGCGGTCGCCCTCCAGGACCGGCTTCCACACCTCGACGGCCTTGGCGTCGTCGCCCTGGTGGGACCAGAACCAGCCCTGGGTGTTGAGTTCGCAGGCGTGGCAGTCGCTCATGGAGTCGCGTTCGGCCGCCATGAACGCCTCGGCGGCGCGCTCGGCGCGGGCGTCGTCGGCCATCGCCTCGGCGAGGAACAGTTCGGCCTCCCGCACGGGGCGGTCGCTGTATCCGGCGATCCGGTAGCGGCGCTCCATCTCGGCCAGCCAGCCGGCCCCGGACTCCAGGGAGATCTCGGGGGAACACGAGATGGCCGTGGCCACCCACTTGAACTGCCAGAACAGCGAGTGCGTCTCGCTGGGCGTGAAGGCGGCCGGATCCCGGTCGTACTCCTGGAGCAGCCGGGCGAAGGGGACCAGGATCTTGGGCCGCTCGGAGGAGAACTCGTACGCGTCGATCTGGCTGTCCAGGGCCTGGCGGAGCAGTGCCCTGTCGCCCGTGGCCTCGGCGGCGGCGCTGAGCGCCTCGGCGTGGGCGTTGCGCGCGGCGCCGTGGGGGGCCCGCCGGTTCTCGGCGAGCTGTCGGCGTACCTCGTCGGGGGTCATGTTGCCGCTCACTGGCGTCCTTCCTGCTGCCCGGCGGAGCCGTCGCTGTGGGTGGCCCATTCCAGGAGTCCGAGGAAGGCCCGGTTGAGCAGGGTGGAGTCGGCGGGGCGCAGCGGGCGCTGCGACATCAGCAGCGCCTGCCCGTAGAGGGACTCGACGGCGGTGCCGGTCAGCTCCGGGTCGGTGACTCCGGCGATCCGGCGGACCAGGGGGTTGTTGTGGTTGAGGACGAGCCGGGCGCGCGGGCCCGATCCGCGGAGTGCGCCGAGAATGCCGGACCAGAGGGAGTCGGCGCTCTCCTCGGCGGCCGAGCGGTCCCGTTCCTGGCGGGCCTGCCGGTCGTCGAGGTAGAGGGCGGGGACGGACACCGGCTGGAAGGCGCGCAGCACCACGTCGCAGCTCTGCGGCTCCAGGCGGGTGCGTGCGGTGGACAGGAACCCGGCCAGGGCCAGCTCGGCCGGGGTCGGCACCGGGTCGAGCCGGTCGGTGACCGCTCCGGCGTCCAGCTCGGTGACCTTGATGCCGGGGCGCACGGTGGGCAGCAGGGCCAGCAGGTCGGCGTCGTAGGTGTAGCCCGCGTTGATCACGCCGAGGCCGTGGGCGGCGGCGATCGGGGCGACCTGGCGGAACTCCTCGACGGTGCGGGTGAAGTGGATGTCGCTGTGCGCTGCGGCGAACTCCTCCAGGCTCATCGAGCCGTCGCTGGTTTCGAAGGGCAGCCACGGCAGCATCAGCCCGAGCAGTTCGGCGTCGTGCCGGGCCAGCGACTTCACGCCGAGGTGGTGCACGTTCAGGAAGGCGGCGAGCCGGTCCGGTTCGGTCGCGGCGAGCTCGGCGAGCCAGCCGCGGATGCGGGCGCCCAGGGCCTCCCGTACGGCGGCGAGGGTCTCGTCGTCGTAGAGGTTCTCCCGGGAAGCGGTGGGCCGCAGGGTGTCGGTGTCCAGGACGGCGCGGACGAAGAAGGCCCAGTCCGGCAGGAGGTTGTCGGCCCGGTCGGTGAGGAGCATGCCCTTGAGGTGGACCCGGTGGCCGGCGCGGTGCGCGGGGCTGGTCGGCTCGGGCAGGACGTACGCCACTCCGCGTACCCCGGCGACCGGCAGGTCCAGGTCGATCGAGTCGAGCGGGGTGAACCCGAACTGCTGTGCGCAGTGGCCGGCGAGGGCGACGCGGCGGGCGGTGGGGGTGGGGAACTCGCGGTCCCAGACCGCCGGCCGGTCGGTGATCACGCGGGGCGCGGTGCCGGTGCCGTCCTCGAAGGTGATCTCGTAGGGCAGCAGCGCGCCGAAGTCGCGGGCGAGCTGCTCGACCCTGGAGGGAACGGTCCACTCGGCGGCGCCGGGGCGGGCTTCCAGGTGGACGGTGGTGCCGGGTTCGGGGCGGGCCTCGTCGGGGAGCTCGCGGACGGTGTACGAACCGTCGTCGGTGGCGAGCCATTCGACGGGGGCGGCCTTCGGGTCGCGCGCGGAGCGGGTGACCACGCGGATCCGCCGGGCGACGACGAAACAGGCCAACAGGCCGATGCCGAACTGGCCGAGGAATTCCTGGCGGGTGGTCTCCAGGCCGCGGAGGTCCTCGGCGGTGCCGCCGCCGCGCTTGGAACTGCGGCCGATGGTGGCGAGCAGGGAGTGGGCCTCCTCGGCGGTCAGGCCGATGCCGTTGTCCTCGATGGAGACCCCTCCGCCGGAGGCGGTCAGGTGGATGCGGACCCCGGCTTCCGGTTCGTGGATGCGCCGGGCGGTGACGGCGTCCACGGCGTTCTGCAGGAGTTCGCGCACATACACCCGGGGGCTGGAATAGAGGTGGTGGGACAGCAGGTCGACCAGGCCGCGCAGGTCGACCTGGAAGTTGTTCACGGACGTCATGGGATGTCACCTCGTGGTGCGCACGGTGGGTGGAGCGACCGCGAGGACCCCCCCTCACAGATCGTTGTGATCAGCGTAGGGGGCGGGTCCGACAATCTCCCGGGTAATTCCGATCGTGCCGGAGGGCTCCGGAGCCGTGCCGAACGGCCGCTGAGAAGAGGGGACTTCAGCGGCGCTGCGCGGGCATGCGCAGGAACTCGGGGGGCACCGCGTCGACCAGCCACACCCCGTTGGCGCTGACCCGGAAGACGTGCCCGGCGGCGCGCATGGCGGCGGCGTCGACGACCAGGACGACGGGCCGGCCGCGGCGGGCGCCGACCCGGGTGGCGGTCTCCCGGTCGGGGGAGAGGTGGACGTGGTGGCGGCGCATTGGGCGGAGCCCCTGGTCGCGGATGGCGTCCAGGGCGGCGGGCACGGTCCCGTGGTACAGGAAGGCGGGCGGTTCGGCTTCCGGGAGGCGGAGGTCGACCCCGGTCACGGTATGGCCCTGATTGGCGCGGATCCGGGTGCCCTCCACCGCGAAACGCTGTTTGTCGTTCGAGGCCACGACATGATCGAGTTCGGCGCGGGTGAAGTGGAAACCGTGGTTCGCGGCGGCGCTCAGAAGATCGTCGATTTCCACCCAGCCCTGGGGGTCGAGCACCAGTCCGATGCGTTCCGGCTGATGCCGCAAATGTTTCGAGACGTATTTGGATACTTTCACAGTGCGTTTCTCGTCCATGGCCACAGAGTGCCTGGTCGGAGGCGGTCCGGGCAGGGATTTTCGGCCCTTGGCCACGTGTGGACCCCCTCTATCGCACTTCCGGGGTACGGAATACATTTTCCGTAATCACATCCTGCGGCGTCGGTCCGAGTCTGACCGACGCCTGCACGCGTCTGCCCCGAGGGAGACCCCATGACCTCTGCCCCCGCCTCACTCGCGCGCCGGGTGGCCGCCGAATCGATCGGTACCGCAGCCCTGCTCATCGTGATCATCGGATCCGGCATCCAGGCGGACGCCCTGAGCGCCGACGGCGCCGTGTCCCTGATCGCCAACTCCGCCGCCTCCGCGATCGGGCTCGGCCTGCTCATCACCCTGATCGGCCCGCTCTCCGGCGCCCACTTCAACCCCGTGGTGACCCTCACCTCGTGGTGGGGCCGGCGCACCGGCGACCAGAGCGGCCTCACCGGCCGTGAGGCCCTGCTCTACACCGCCGCCCAGACCGCCGGCGCGATCGGCGGCGCCGTGGTCGCCGAGACCATGTTCGGCCGCACCCCCGGCGCCCTCGCCACCCAGGTCCGCGACGGCGGACACCTGCTGATCGGCGAGATCGTCGCCACCGCCGGACTGGTCCTGCTCATCCAGGGTCTGGACCGCCTCGGCCGCGGCCGGTTCATCCCCGCCGCCGTCGCCCTCTACATCGCGGCCGCGATCTGGTTCACCTCCTCGGGTTCCTTCGCGAACCCCTCCGCCACGGTCGGACGCGCCTTCACCGACTCGTTCACCGGCATCGCCCCCGCGTCCCTGCCCGGCTTCGTGGTCGCGCAGCTGCTCGGCGGCATCCTCGGACTCTTCCTCGCCACCGTCCTCTACGGCCGCCGCCCCGGGGCCACCGGCCGCGCCAAGAAGACCCGGCTCAATCAGGTGTACGAGACGGTTAGTTGAGCCGTCCACAGCTTGGGTGACTTGTCCACAGCCGATTCGGCGGGAAATGCGCCCAAAGGAGTGATCCGCCCTGTGGACGACCTCAGCCGCCTCCCCGCCGCGCCAGATCGTTCATCGTCCTGGCCTGGAGCTCCCGCTCGGTCGCGGCCCGGACGAACGCCGCCACATGCTCGGGGCCGACCAGCCCGGCGACCGCCCGCACCGTCTCGGCGGGCAACGCCACCGGAGTCGGCCCGGCCGGGTGCGGCGGGCCCGCCGCACCCAGATGCCGCTGCAGATGGCGCGTCGCGAACAGCCGCATCGCACGTGCCAGTTCCGCGTCGACCGTCTGCTGTGCGAGCGGCCGCAGCCGGCGCACCAGGGTCGCCGCTTCCGCGGCGTCCGCGTCCGAAGGCGGAAGCTGGCCAAGGTACCGGGCGAACACGTGCTCCGTGGTGAACTCCAGGAACCGCGAGGCGATGTGCTCCACCTGACCCCGCAGCTCCCGCAAGTGACCCGTGATCGCGGCCAGCGGCACCCCCGCCGCGTGCAGCTCGGCGGCCACCGCGAGCTCCTGCGGAGAGGGCACCAGGAACTCCTCGGGTGACCCGGGGACCCGCTCCAGCACGCCCAGCTCGCACGCCTCGTCCACCGCCCGGTCGTCGGGGAAGCCGCCGAACCGCTCGTTCAGCTCGTCCCGGGATATCCGGGCCGCCTCCTCGTCCGTCCACGGACCGTGCACCTCGGCCACCAGCCCCAGCACCCCGCCCAAACCGCGCCCGGCGTCCCAGGCCTCCAGCAGTTCCTTGATGGAGGCCAGGGTGTAGCCGCGGTCCAGCAGATCGGCGATCTGCCGCAGCCGCGCCAGGTGCGTGTCCCGGTACACGTTGGAACGGCCCCGCCGCTCCGGCTTCGGCAGCAGCCCGCGGTCCTGGTACGCACGGATGGTGCGGACCGTCGCACCGCTGTGGTGCGCCAGATCCTCGATCCGGTACTCGGCTACCACCTGTTCGGACAATCCCCGCTCCCTACGCCATGGCCTGCGAGGGATGGTACGACCGCCGGAGGGAGCCGGGTATGGCCGTGCCGTGCTCTCTGCGCACCGGACGGCCAACCCCGGCCCGGGGCCCGCTCACAGCTTCGGCTCCACCCTGGCCAGCCGGCGCAGCAGCCGCGGGGTGTACCTCGACATGAACAGCGCGCCCTTGGACTCGGGGGTCACCGGAACGACCGCCCGGTTGTGGACCACCGCGTCGAGGATCGCGTCGGCCACCTTCTCCGGCGGGAAGTTGCGCAGCCCGTACATCCGGGCCGAACGCTGCTGCCGGCGCTTCTCCTCGGCCTCGTCCACCCCGGCGAACCGGGCGGTGGAGGTGATGTTGGTGTTGACGATGCCGGGGCAGATCGCCGACACCCCGATCGACCGCGAGGCGAGCTCCGCCCGCAGGCACTCGGACAGCATCAGCACCGCCGCCTTCGAGGTCGAATAGGCCGGCAGAGTCCTGGACGGCAGATAGGCGGCGGCCGAGGCGGTGTTGACGATGTGCCCGCCCTGTCCGCGGTCGGCCATCTGGCGGCCGAAGATCCGGCAGCCGTGGATGACGCCCCACAGATTGACGTCCAGGACCTTCTTCCAGTCCTCCGAGCTGGTGTCGAGGAAGCTCCCGGACAGGCCGATCCCCGCGTTGTTGACCAGGACGTCGACGATCCCGTACTCGGCGGCGACCTTCGCCGCCAGCTTCTCCATCGCCTGCTCGTCACTGACGTCCGCGCATTCGCCCCAGGCGGCGGGCGCCCCGATCAGCCGGGCCATGTCGGCCGTCCGCGCGGCCCCTTCCGCGTCCCGGTCGACCGCCACCACCCGGGCGCCGGCCTCGGCGAACGCGAAGGCGGTGGCCCGGCCGATGCCGCTGGCGGCTCCGGTCACCAGTACCAGCTGCCCGCCGAACCGGTCGGCGTACCGGCCGGGCGCCCGCTGCTCCGGGGCCGGGCCGGGTGTGTCCTCCCGCGCGGTGACGAACTCGGTGATCCACGCGGCCAGCTGGTCGGGCCGGGTCCGCGGGATCCAGTGCTTGGCCGGCAGGGTACGGCGCACCAGCTCCGGTGCCCACAGCTCCAGCTCGTCGTAGAGCCGCTCGGAGAGGAACGCGTCCTCGGTCGGAGTGATCAGCTGGACGGGCACGTGGGCGTACGCGTCCGTGCGGGGCCGGCGCATCCGGGCCCGGACGTTGTCCCGGTAGAGCCAGGCGCCGTGCGCCGCGTCCGAGGGCAGCGAGGCCGTCGGGTAGCTGCCGGACGGGACCCCCTCGGTCCGTTCGAGGAGCTTGGGCCACCGCTTGCCGAGCGGCCCCCGCCAGGCCAGCTCCGGCAGGACCGGGGTGTGCAGCATGTACACGTACCAGGACTTGGCGCCCTGGCCGAGCAGCTGCGCCGCCCGCCGCGGGGTGGGCCGGGCCAGCCGCTTCTTGATCCAGTGACCGAAGTGGTCCAGTGAGGGCCCGGACATCGAGGTGAACGAGGCGATCCGCCCCTCGGTCCGCTTGACCGTGGCGAACTCCCAGCCCTGGACAGACCCCCAGTCGTGCCCCACCAGGTGCACCGGCCGGTCCGGGCTCACCGCGTCCGCGACGGCCAGGAAGTCATCGGTGAGCTTCTCCAGCGTGAACCCGCCGCGCAGTGGCTGCGGGGCCGTGGACCGGCCGTGCCCCCGCACGTCGTAGAGCACCACGTGGAACCGCTCCGCCAGCCGCTCGGCCACCTCCGACCAGACCTCCTTGCTGTCCGGGTAGCCGTGCACCAGCAGCACGGTCGGCCGCTCCGGGTCACCGAGCTCGACGACGCACAGCTCGATCCCGCCCGTGCTCACCCGGCGCTCGCGTGCCTCCGCACGCCCCGTCCCGCTCATGCCACCTTCTCCTCGGTCTCGGCCCAGCGCCGCACGTGCGGCAGATCGTCGTCCAGCCAGAAGGCGCTCTCCTCGGGATCCCTGGAGTCGGTCACGACCAGGAGCTCCTCGAACTTCGCCCCGGTGCCCCGGAACCCCAGGTGGGGCTCCACCGCCCACAGGCCGGGCTGCGGTGGGTGGTCGGAGAATTTGTAGGGGCTCCACAGCGGGGACCAGCCGTCGCGGTGCCCGTGCAGGACGTCGCTCGCCAGCCCCTTCAGCGACTGGGTGCCGAACCCGAACGCGGTCGGTGACCAGCGGCGCTCCCTGACCCGCCCCACCTTGTGCGCGATCACCCCGAACGGATAGGCCCGGTGCCGGTTGGCGTACCCCTGCCGGACCATCAGCCGGTCGACGTCCTCGTAGATCTCGCGCAGCGTCCGCCGCTCGCGGACCTCGGCGAGGATCAGCTCCCGGTGCGCCCGCAGGTCGTCCATCAGCCGGTCCTGCACCGGGTTGAGCCCCAGGCTGCCCGAGTAGCCGATGTCCGCCGCGTACCCGCCCAGGACCGGGGCCGCGTCCAGGATGAACGGCATGCCCGGCTCCAGCCGGCGGTTGGTGGGAAAGAACTGGAGCGGTATCCGGAAGTTCACGAACGCCGTGCGGTCCCCGAACCAGGCGAAGGGCAGGTGGAACCAGTCCCGCACCCCCCGTTCGCGCAGCCAGTCGCGCTGCATCCGCGCGGCCTCCCGCTCGGTGACCCCGGCCTTGAGCTGGGCCGCCACCGCCTCGGCGCACGCATAGGCGAGCCGCTGCACTTCCCTGAACCCGCGAAGATCGTCCCCTGCCATGACTACCGTCCGTCCCCTGGCCGTACGCGTCCGTAAGTTGACACTGATGAATGTGACAATGCCTGGAGATCACGTCAAGGGCTGTGCACGGACCCGTGCCGGTCCGGCCCCAAGACCGCTCCCCGGAGCCACCCCGCGTCAGCCTCCCGTACGGGCATGTAGTCCTGAAGGCGGAGACGTGGTCCCGCTCCAGGTCTGACGACCGGAACCGGCCGCACCACTACCGTCGGAGCCGTGACTGTCATCGCGACCGAAAGCCTGAGCAAGCGGTACCCCCGAGTGACCGCCCTCGACCGGCTCTCCCTGGACATCGGGCCCGGCGTAACCGGCCTCGTGGGCGCCAACGGAGCCGGCAAGTCCACGCTGATCAAGATCCTGCTGGGACTGTCCCCCGCCACCGAGGGCCGTGCCGCCGTACTCGGACTCGACGTCGCCACACACGGCAGCGCCATCCGGGAACGCGTCGGCTACATGCCCGAACACGACTGCCTGCCGCCCGACGTCTCGGCCACCGAGTTCGTCGTGCACATGGCCCGCATGTCCGGCCTGCCGCCGGCCGCCGCCCGCGAGCGGACCGCCGACACCCTGCGCCACGTCGGCCTCTACGAGGAGCGCTACCGCCCTATCGGCGGCTACTCCACCGGCATGAAGCAGCGGGTCAAACTCGCCCAGGCCCTGGTCCACGATCCCCAACTGGTGCTCCTGGACGAGCCCACCAACGGACTGGACCCGGTCGGCCGCGACGAGATGCTCGGCCTGATCCGCCGCGTGTACACCGACTTCGGCATCTCCGTCCTGGTCACCTCGCACCTCCTGGGCGAACTCGAACGGACCTGCGACCACGTGGTCGTCGTCGACGGCGGCACGCTGCTGCGCTCCAGCTCCACCAGCGACTTCACGCAGATCACCACCACCCTGGCGGTCGAGGTCACCGACTCCGACACCCACCCCGACGGCACGGCCGCCCTGCGCGAGGCGCTCACCGCGGCGGGCATCGTGCCCCACGCCGGCGAGGAGCAGGGCCTGCCCGGCGCCGGCCACATCCTCCTGGTCGAGGCCACGGGCGAGCAGACGTACGACATCGTCCGCGACACCGTCGCCGCGCTCGGCCTGGGCCTGGTCCGCATGGAGCAGCGCCGCCACCACATCGCGGAGGTCTTCCGCGAGCCCACCCAGCAGCACGTACTGAAGGGAGCCGGTTCCGATGGCCGCTGACAGCTCCACCCAGATCCACAACATCGGCTACCGCTCCTACGAGGGCCCCCGCCTCGGCCGCGCGTACGCCCGCAAGTCCCTCTACTCGCAGTCCCTGCGCGGCGCCTACGGACTGGGCCGCTCCGCCAAGTCCAAGGTCCTGCCGATGCTGCTCTTCGCGGTGATGTGCGTCCCCGCGCTGATCATCGTCGCCGTGGCCATCGCCGTCCCGGGCTCCACCGACCTGCCGATCAAGTACACGACGTACGCGCTGACCACCCAGGTCGTCATCGGGCTCTACCTGGCCTCCCAGGCCCCGCAGTCGGTCTCCCGGGACCTGCGCTTCAAGACCGTGCCGCTGTACTTCTCGCGGCCCATCGAACGCGTCGACTACGTCCTCGCCAAGTACGCCGCGATGGCCAGCGCGCTGTTCGTCCTCACCGCCACACCACTGGTGATCATGTACATCGGCTCGCTGCTGGCGAAGTTCGACTTCGGCGACCAGACCAAGGGATTCGGGCAGGGACTGGTGTCGGTACTGGTGCTCTCCGTACTGTTCGCGGGCCTCGGCCTGGTGATGGCCGCGCTCACCCCGCGCCGCGGCTTCGGCGTGGCCGCCGTCATCGCGCTGCTGCTCATCCCCTTCGGCGCCGTCTCCACCATCCAGGCGGTGGCCACGGAGACCGGCAACAGCGGGGCCATCGAGTGGATGGGCCTGTTCTCCCCGATCACCCTGATCGACGGCTTCCAGACCGCCTTCCTCGGCGCCACCTCCGCCTTCCCCGGCGGCGAGGGCCCCTCGGCCGGCATGGGCGTCGTCTATCTGCTGGTGATCCTCGGCCTCATCGCCGGCTGCTACGCCGCGCTGATGGCCCGCTACCGGAAGGCCGGGCTGTGACAACCATCGACATCGACCACACCTCCCGCTGGTTCGGGAACGTCGTCGCCGTCAACGACGTGACCATGCGCATCGGTCCCGGCGTCACCGGCCTCCTCGGCCCCAACGGCGCCGGCAAGTCCACCCTCATCAACATGATGGGCGGCTTCCTGGCCCCCTCGACCGGCACCGTCACCCTCGACGGCACCCCGATCTGGCGCAACGAGAGCATCTACAAGCACATCGGAGTCGTGCCCGAGCGCGAGGCCATGTACGACTTCCTCACCGGCCGCGAGTTCGTCGTCGCCAACGCCGAACTCCACGGACTCGACGACGCCGCCGCCCGGCGGGCGCTGGCCACCGTCGAGATGGAGTACGCCCAGGACCGCAAGATCGCGACGTACTCCAAGGGCATGCGCCAGCGCGTCAAGATGGCCTCCGCCCTGGTCCACGACCCGTCCGTGCTCCTGCTGGACGAGCCGTTCAACGGCATGGACCCGCGGCAGCGCATGCAGCTGATGGACCTGCTGCGGCGGATGGGCGCCGAGGGCCGCACCGTGCTGTTCTCCTCCCACATCCTGGAGGAGGTCGAGCAGCTCGCGTCCCACATCGAGGTGATCGTCGCGGGTCGGCACGCGGCCTCCGGCGACTTCCGCAAGATCCGCCGGCTGATGACCGACCGCCCGCACCGCTACCTGGTCCGCTCCTCCGACGACCGGGCACTGGCCGCGGCCCTCATCGCCGACCCCTCCACCGCCGGCATCGAGGTCGACCACAAGGAAGGCGCCCTGCGCATCCAGGCGGTCGACTTCGGACGGTTCACCGAACTGCTGCCCCGTGTCGCCCGCGAACACGGCATCCGGCTGCTGACGGTGTCCCCGTCCGACGAGTCCCTCGAGTCGGTCTTCTCCTACCTCGTAGCGGCCTAGAAGGAGCTGGCACCGATGTATAACCCCACCGTCGCCCGGCTCACCTACCGGGCCCTCCTCGGCCGCCGCCGCGCGCTGATCCTCTTCGCGCTCCCGGCCCTGCTCCTCGTCATCGCCGCCGCCGTACGCGCCCTCACGGGCGTGGACGACAAGGTCGCCGCCGACCTGCTCGGCGGGTTCGCCCTGGCCACCATGGTCCCGCTGATCGGTGTCATCGCCGGCACCGGCGCGATCGGCCCCGAGATCGACGACGGCTCGATCGTCTACCTGCTCGCCAAGCCGGTGAAGCGCCCGACGATCATCATGACCAAGCTGATCGTCGCGATCGCCGTGACGATGGCCTTCTCCGCGATCCCCACCCTGATCGCCGGCTTCATCCTCAACGGGAACGGCCAGCAGATCGCCGTGGCGTACACCGTCGCCGCCCTCGTCGCCTCCGTCGCCTACAGCGCCCTGTTCCTGCTGTTGGGCACCATCAGTCGGCACGCGGTGGTGTTCGGCCTGGTCTACGCCCTGATCTGGGAGTCCCTCTTCGGCAGCCTGGTCGACGGCGCCAAGACCCTGAGCGTCCAGCAGTGGGCGCTGTCCCTGGCCGAGAAGGTCGCCGGACCGGGCTACGTGGACTCGGCAGTCGGCCTGCCCACGGCCTCGCTCCTGCTCGCGGGCGTCACCGTCGGAGCCACCGTCTACGCCGGCCAGAAACTGCGCCGCCTCACCCTCGCCGGGGAGGAGTAGCCCCGGCGCCCGCCGCCGGCCGAAGCGGTGCCCCACCCGGACCACAATCCGGGCGGGACACCGCTTCGCGCGTCATGATCGGATCATGATGCCGCCCCCCGGTCCGGAGCCCTCCAGGCCGATCCGGTCCTGGATCCGCTCCTCGCCCGGTACGCACATCTGGCTGCTGGTCATCGCCGTCACCAGCCTGGTCGTGGTCATCGCCCCCGACCGGATCGACCACGTGCTCCTGCACCGCAACAGCAGCAACCTCCACGAACTCGTCCAGTACCCCGTCCGGGCGCTGATCGGCAGCGCGTTCTGGATCGAGAACCCGGCCTCCCTCGCCCTCTACGCCGTCCTCTTCGAGTTCTTCCACGCGCCGGTCGAGCGCTGGCTGGGCAGTGGGCGCTGGATCGCGATCGTCGCGACCGCCCATGTGGTCGCCACCCTGATCAGCCAGCGGCTGGTCCTGGCGGCCATCGAGCACCACCGGGCCCCGCGCAGCATGGCCCACGTGGTCGACATCGGCGTCAGTTACGGACTCGCCGCGTCCGTCGGGGTGCTCACCTACCGGCTCCCGCACCCCTGGCGATGGCCCTACCTGATCGGCGCCGTCGCCTTCTTCGGCATCCCGCTGCTCACCGGCGCCACCTTCACGGACCTCGGGCACGCCATCGCCCTGTCCGTCGGCCTGCTCGCCTGGCCCCTCACCCGGAACCCCGTTTCACGTGAAACATCTGCCTGTGTTTCACGTGAAACATAGGCAGATGCTTCACCGGGGTACCCCCGGCGGCCCCGGCGGCAGCCGGTGGAGAAACACCGCTGCCGACCTGCTGTCAGTCACCGCTCGGCCTTCACCACCCCGTGCTCCCACGCCCACGAGGCGATCCCCACCCGGTTCCGCACGCCCAACTTCGCCTGCACGTTCGCGATGTGCGTCTTGGCCGTGCCCGCGCTGATGAACAGTTCCGTGCCGATCTCCGCGTTCGTCAGCCCGCGTGCCACCAGCCGGACGATCTCCAACTCGCGCCCGGTCAGCGGGTGAGCGGGAGCCGCCCGGTCCGCCGGTGCCGTGGGCCGCTCGGCCAGCGAGCCCAGCAGCCGCACCGTGATCTGCGGGCTGATCAGCGTGTCCCCCTGCACGGCCGCCCGTACGCCCTCGATCAACAGGGTCGGCCCCGACCGCTTCAGCAGGAACCCGCAGGCCCCGTTCCGCAGCGCCGTGTGCACGTACTCGTCGTGGTCGAAGGTGGTCACCACGACCACCCGGGTGTCGGGGGCCAGCAGCCGGGTCACCTCCAGCCCGTCGAGCTTCGGCATCCGGATGTCGGCCAGCACCACGTCCGGCCTGAGCTCCCGGGCCAGCGCCACCGCGCGCTCCCCGTCCTCCGCCTCCCCCACCACCGTCATGTCCGGCTGCGAATCGAGGATCAGCCGGAATCCGCTGCGGACGTCCGCCTGGTCGTCGGCTATCAGAATGCGCGTCGTCACCCAGCCATGATCACCCCTGGGACCCCGCCGCCGTCGGGAAAACCGCCCGGACCAGCCAGCCGCCCCCGGCCACCGGACCGGCCGTGAGCGTTCCCTCCGCCGCCTCGACCCGGCCCCGCAACCCTTCCAGCCCGGTGCCACCGCCCCAGCGCCGCGCCCACCGGCCCCGACCGCCCCGGACGCCCTGCACGTTGGCCACGCTCAGCTCGATCCCGTTCCCGTCCCGCCTGACCGTCACCGTGACCGCCGCGGCGCCCGGCGCGTGCCGCCGTACGTTCGTCAGCGCCTCCACCGCCACCCGGTACGCGGTGGTGTCCGCCTCCCGCGACAACCCGGCCAGCGCCCCCGGCTCGGCTTTCAGCACCCCGCCCTCGAACCGCTCGACCAGCGCCGGGAGTTCGGCCAGTCCCGGAGTGGGGGCGGTCGGGCCGCCGCCCGCCACCCGCAGCGCGTGCACCGTCCGGTCCATCGTGGCCAGCGCGTTCAGCCCCGCCTTCTCGATCCGCTCCAGGGCCGCCAGCGCCAGCGCCGGGTCCTGCTCCGCCACGAACCGCGCCGCCTGCGCCTGGACCACGATCGCGCTCACGTCGTGTGCGACGAAGTCATGCAGATCGCGCGCGAGTTCCAGCTGCTGCTCGCGCCGGGCCTCGTGCACCGCCCGCCGGGCGCGCCCCGCCTGACGCCGCAGGTGCCATCCGGCCCCGGCCGCTCCCGCCGCCGGCAGTGCCCAGAACAGGGCCGCCCCGGACAGCTCCAGCCACCCCCCGTCCCCGATCAGGGACACCGGCCAGTACGCCGACGCCACCCCGCCCAGGAGGCAGGCGGTCCAGGCCCATGGTCCGGGGGACCAGCGGGCCGAGAGCGCCTGGAGCGGGAGCAGCACCAGGACTCCCAGCAGCGTCGCCCCGGCGGGCGCCCCCAGCACGCAGGCGATCAGCAGCACGACGGAGCCCAGGGCCAGCGAAGACGCGTACACGGCGTGCGGTTTCGGGATCACCCGACCGACCCTACGAGGGGTGGCCGGGCCGGGCCATCTGCCGATCGGCAGAGCGCCGGCGCCCGGGACCTGCTCATCGGCGGATGGTTCCGGCGCGGCGCCCGAACGAGGCTTGGATCCATCAACCGTTGCCTCGGGACAAGGACTTGGCTGATGACCACGATCCCCTCCACACGCGCCACGGACATCGTGCCCGGTGTCTCCCGCCGGCTCCACCGGATCGCCGTGCTCGCCTCGCTGACCGTGCTGCCCAGCTGTGTGTGGCGGCTGCTGATCGCGGCGGGCGTCTCCATGGGCTGGGGTCCGGGCAGCGACCTGCACCACTCGTACTACCCGGGCCGGGCGTCCCTGGTCCTGCTGTTCGTGTGTGCCCTCCAGGAAGCCGCGGGCCTGCTGAGTCTCGGCCTGGTCCAGCGCTGGGGCGAGCAGGTGCCCCGCTGGGTGCCCGGACCGGGCGGACGCCGGATCCACCCGGCGGTGGCCCTGGTCCCCGCCGCGCTCGGTGCCCTCGCGGTCACCGGCATCACGTTCCTGGGGGCGTGGGTGTGGAACGACACCAACGGCGCGAATCCCGACGCGCCCACCGGGTTCTTCGGCTGGGTCTTCGCGCTGACCTATGCGCCCCTGCTGCTGTGGGGTCCCCTGCTGGGCATCCTCACCGTCGCCTACCGGCGCCGCCGCCGGGCGCATGGCTGAGGCGCGGAAATTCGCTGGTACGGGGGCACCCGCAGGGGCACAGTGGATCTCGCGGGGAGCAACACGGAGGTCCGGGGCAGCCACTTCGAGCGCGCCTCACGGCGCGGGCCGTCCCGGACCTTCCCGGACTTCTGCTACGCGGCGCCCAGCAGGCGCTCCAGCACCACCGCGATGCCGTCCTCCTCGTTGGAGGTCGTCACCTCGTCGGCGACGGCCTTCAGCTCGCGGTGGGCGTTGGCCATGGCCACACCGTGGGCCGCCCAGCCGAACATGGGGATGTCGTTCGGCATGTCGCCAAAGGCGATGGTCTCGGTCTTCTTCACGCCCAGGCGGCGTGCCGCCAGCGAGAGCCCGGTGGCCTTGCTCAGCCCCAGCGGAAGGATCTCCACTATGTTCGGACCGGCCACGACCACGTCGACCAGCGCCCCGACGACCGCCCTCGCCTTCGTGGCCAGGGTGTCGTCGTCCAGCTCGCCGTGCTGGACGTAGAGCTTGGTGAGCGGGGCCGCCCACAGCTCCGCCGTGTCCTCCAGGAACACGTACGGCAGCGGCCCCTCCTGCACCCGGTAGCCCGGACCGACCAGCACGTCGCCGTCGAGGCCGTCCCGGCTCGCGGCCAGGCGCACCGGTCCGAGCTCCGCCTCGATCTTGGCCAGCGCCAGTCCGGCGAGCTGCCGGTCCAGGGTCACCGAGGTGAGCAGCCGGTGCTCTCCCGCGTGGTAGACCTGCGCTCCCTGCCCGCACACCGCCAGCCCCTGGTAGCCCAGGTCGTCGAGGATGTGACGGGTCCAGGGGACCGCACGGCCGGTGACCACGATGTGCGCGGCACCCGCCGCGGTGGCCGCGGCGAGCGCCTCGCGCGTCCGCTCGGAGATCGACTCGTCGGCCCGCAGCAGGGTGCCGTCGAGGTCCGTCGCGATCAGGCGGTACGGGAAGCTCACTTGGTGACCGGCTCCAGCAGCTCCCGGCCGCCCAGGTAGGGCCGGAGGACCTCGGGCACCCGCACGGAGCCATCGGCCTGCTGGTGGTTCTCCAGGATCGCCACGATGGTGCGCGGGACGGCGCACAGGGTGCCGTTCAGGGTGGACAGCGGCTGGATCTTCTTGCCCTCGCGGACGCGGACCGACAGGCGGCGGGCCTGGAAGCCGTCACAGTTGGAGGCGGAGGTCAGCTCTCGGTACTTGCCCTGGGTCGGGATCCACGCCTCGCAGTCGAACTTGCGGGAGGCGGAGGAGCCCAGGTCACCGGTGGCCACGTCGATCACCTGGAACGGCAGCTCCAGGGAGTTCAGCCACTGCTTCTCCCAGTCCAGCAGGCGCTGGTGTTCGGCCTGGGCGTCCTCCGGGGCGACGTACGAGAACATCTCGACCTTGTCGAACTGGTGGACGCGGAAGATGCCGCGGGTGTCCTTGCCGTACGTGCCGGCCTCGCGGCGGAAGCACGGGGAGAAGCCGGCGTACCGCAGCGGCAGCTTGTCGGCCTCGATGATCTCGTCCATGTGGTACGCGGCGAGCGGGACCTCGGAGGTGCCGACCAGGTAGAAGTCGTCCTTCTCCAGGTGGTAGACGTTCTCCGCGGCCTGACCGAGGAAGCCGGTGCCCTCCATGGCGCGCGGGCGCACCAGGGCCGGGGTGAGCATCGGGATGAAGCCGGCTTCGGTGGCCTGCGCGATGGCGGCGTTGACCAGCGCCAGTTCGAGCAGGGCGCCGACACCGGTCAGGTAGTAGAAGCGCGAGCCGGAGACCTTCGCGCCGCGCTCGACGTCGATGGCGCCGAGGGCCTCGCCGAGCTCCAGGTGGTCCTTGGGCTCGAAGCCCTCCGCGGCGAAGTCACGGATGGTGCCGTGGGTCTCCAGGACCGCGAAGTCGTCCTCGCCGCCGACCGGCACGTCCGGGTGGACGATGTTGCCGAGCTGCAGCAGCAGGGCGCGGGCGGCGTCGTCCGCCTCGTTCTGTTCGGCCTCGGCGGCCTTCACGTCGGCCTTGAGCTGCTCGGCCCTCTTCAGCAGCTCGGCGCGCTCGTCCGGAGTGGCCTTGGGGATCAGCTTGCCCAGGGACTTCTGCTCGTTGCGCAGCTCGTCGAAGCGCACGCCCGCGGACCGGCGGCGCTCGTCGGCGGAGAGCAGGGAGTCGACGAGGCCGACGTCCTCTCCACGGGCGCGCTGCGAGGCGCGGACACGGTCAGGGTCTTCACGGAGCAGCCGAAGGTCAATCACCCCTCCAGGCTACCGGTCGGGGCTTCCTCGGATCACACCGATATCACGCTGCGTGTCGCTATGTCCCAATTGCCGAGAATGGAAAACTGTTGCCGTGTGGCCGGATCCGAACAGTCCGAAGAGGTCAATAAAAGCACCCGCATTCCCTGAAACGGGGCACATCGCCAACGCCAGGTCCACGGCCTGAGCAGCCGACTTGTCCACAGGAATGAAGGAGGGCCGCATCTTTTCCACAGGCTGCGCTCCGTGTCTGTGGACAGGATTCGAGATCTTTGGTGGATGTGACCAGCGGCAAGGGATTCGGGGTTCAAACCGCCCTCACACACTCATTCGGGTGGGAATGACTCGCCCCAAAGAGTTGATCGGTGATACAGGGGTGACGCCGTTCACCTTCCGCTCGCTCATGCGAAACCCGGGCGCCCCGACCGATTTGTCGACCTTGCCGTCCCCAAGTGTCGACTAGTCCACAGGTCTCCCCGGTGCCCTGTGGATAACTCTGTGGACAACCCGGTGGATAACTTGGCCGGCTACGGACGGCCGTCGAGGCAGCGGGTCAGCCAGTCCGAGGCGGCCGTGAAGTCCGAATCCGCCGTTCCGGGCCGGGTCGCGCCCACGTCACTCTGTGCGACACCCGCGCGCGGGTAGGAGCCCAGGAAACGGATCTGCGGACAGGTCCGCCTCAGCCCCATCAGCGCCTCGCCCATCCGCCGGTCGGAGACGTGGCCCTCGGCGTCCACCGCGAAGCAGTAGTTGCCGATGCCCTCGCCGGTCGGCCGCGACTGGATCAGCATCAGGTTCACCCCGCGGACCGCGAACTCCTGGAGCAGCTCCAGCAGCGCGCCCGGGTGGTCGTCGTGCATCCACAGCACCACCGAGGTCTTGTCCGCGCCCGTCGGGGCAGCCGGCCGGGCAGGCCGCCCGACCAGCACGAAGCGGGTCTCGGCGTTCTGCGCGTCGTGGATCTCGGTGACCAGCGGCTCCAGCCCGTAGGTGGCCGCGGCGAACTCCCCCGCGAAGGCCGCGTCGTACCGGCCCTCCTGGACCAGCCGCGCGCCGTCCGCGTTGGAGGCGGCCGACTCCCACAGGGCGTCCGGGAGGTTGGCCCGCAGCCAGTTCCGCACCTGAGGCTGAGCCACCGGGTGCCCGGTGACCGTCTTGACGTCCGACAGCTTGGTGCCCGGCCGCACGAGCAGCGCGAAGGAGATCGGCAGCAGCACCTCGCGGTAGATCATCAGCGGCTCGCCGGAGGCCAGCTCGTCCAGGGTCGCGGTGACCCCGCCCTCCACCGAGTTCTCGATCGGTACCAGCGCCGCCGCGGCTTCCCCGTTGCGTACGGCGTCCAGGGCGGCCGGCACCGACACCATGGGCACGAGCTCCCGGGTGGCGGCTTCCGGCAGGGTGCGCAGGGCGGCCTCGGTGAAGGTGCCCTCGGGTCCGAGATAGGTGAAGCGGGTGGCCGACATGCGATCAGCCTAATGCCGGGGGGCCGTCCGCCGGGGCGGCGTTCACCCTTCGAGCAGACGCTGCCCGACGTACTCCCCGGGACCCGGACCGCCGGGGACCGCGAACAGGCCGCTGGCCTCGTGCACGATGAACGCGGACAGCGCGTCGCCCCGGTCGAGCTTGCGCTGCACCGGTACGAAGCCCCGCAGCGGGTCGGCCTGCCAGCAGACGAAGAGCAGACCGGCGTCCGGGGCACCGTCCGGGCCGATCCCGTCGTGGTAGGAGAACGGCCGCCGGAGCATCGCCGCCCCGCCGTTCTGCTCGGGGGCGGAGATCCGGGCGTGCGCGTTGGAGGGGATCACCGGCTTGCCGTCGGCACCCCGCTTGTCCAGGTCCGGCTCGGTGGTCTCGGTGCCGCCGGTGAGCGGGGACCCGTCGGCCTTCCGGCGGCCGATGACACGTTCCTGCTCCGCCGGGGGCTGCTTCTCCCAGTCGTCGAGGAGCATCCGGATGCGGCGTACGACGGCGTACGAACCGCCGGCCATCCAGGCGTGCCCGGCCGGGCCGGGTCCGGCCTCGGGTACGAAGATCCGTTTGTCGAAGTCGGGCTCGGCCGGCTTCGGGTTGCCGGTGCCGTCGACCTGGCCCATCAGGTTGCGGGCGGTCATCGGGCTGCCGGTGGCCCCGGGGGACCGGTTGAAGCCGTTCATCTGCCAGCGGACCCGGGCGGCGTCCCCGGCGTCCTTCTGCAGGGAGCGCAGGGCGTGGAAGGCGACGAGGCCGTCGTTCGCGCCGATCTGGATCCACAGATCCCCGTTGCTGCGGCGCGGGTCGAGCCGGTCGGCGGAGAAGTCGGGCAGCGGGTCGAGCGCGGTAGGCCTGCGGTCGGTGAGCGCGGTGCGGTCGAAGAAGGAGTGGCCGAACCCGAAGGTGACGCTCAGAGAGCAGGGCCCCGCGTCCAGGGCGATACCGGTGTCGGCGTTCGGCGCCGGCTCGCCCGCCATCAGCCGGCGGGCGGTCTCGGACCAACGGCGCAGCAGGGCCGCGGCCTCCTTGCGGCCCGCCCCGGGGGCCAGGTCGAAGGCCAGGAGGTGCCCCTTGGCCTGCATCGGGGTGGTGATCCCGGCCTGGCGGGTGCCGTGGAAGGGGACCTCGGTGCTGCCGAGCGAGGCCAGCGCGCCGGCGGAGCCGGCCGCGCCGCCGCTGCCGGAGCCGTCGGCCAGTGCGGAATGGGCCAGGGCGCCGGCGGTCCCGCCCAGGGCGAGGCCGGCGGCGCCGGCCGCTCCGACGGTGCCCAGCAGCCGCCTGCGGGAGATCTCGATGTCGGTGTTGGTCTCGGTCACGCTGGTCAGCCGATCTTCACGTTCTTCTGGACGGTCGTCTGGTCGATGTCGGAGGTGCGCACGGTCACGTCGACGCGCCACTCGCCGGCGAGGGGGAGCTGGACGCCCTGGGCGGTCCAGTGTCCGGGAGCGAGGCGGTCGGGGGCGAGCGGCAGCGGGCCGATGTCCTTGGCCGGGAGGGTGAAGGCCACCTTCACCTCGGGGGCGTCCAGCGGCTTGCCGTCGGCGCCGTCGATCCAGAGGTGGAGGGTGTTGGCGCCGGTCCGGCCCGGGTCGAGCTCGAAGCGCGCGGTGCCCTTGCCGTTCGGGCCGCCGGTGTCGAACGGCAGGCTGATCTTGATGGGTCGGTCCGGGACGGCGGTGCTCACCGGACCGCCGCGACCGACTTCCTGTTGGGCGGTGCGGCCGGGCTCGGTGCCGGTGAGCAGGGTGGTGACGGCGAGCAGCACGGCGGCGACCGCTGCCTCTGCGAGCACGGACCGGCGCAGTCCGGCCCGGCCGGGGTCGGCGTCGCGCTCCCGCCGCCGGGTGGCCTTGGCCCGGGCGGCCTGCTGCCGGGCGAGCTGGGCGGCGCGCTCCGGGTCGGCGGGGACGGTGACCGGCTCGCGCTCGGCCGCCTCCTCGGACCCGCCTTCGGACCCGGCCTCGGACCCGGTCTCGGACCCGGTCTCGGACCCGGCCTCGGACCCGGCCTCGGACTCCGCCTCCCCCTCGGCTTCCGCCCGTGTTTCTCCCCCGGCTGCCGCCGCGGGTACCCGCAGTGGAACCTCGCCGGTCTCGGCCAGGTGCGCGGTCCACTTCCGGGACAGGGAGGCGATCCCGACCAGCACCACGACCAGCCCGATCTTGAGGATCAGGAGCCGCCCGTACTCGGTGCCGGTGAGCGCGGACCAGCTGCCGACCTGCCGCCAGGACTGGTAGAGCCCGGTGGCGGTGAGGACGAGCACGGAGACGAAGGCGACCCGGGAGAAGCGCCGCACGGAATCGAGTTCGAGGCCGGGCGCCGTGTGGAGGCTGACCAGCAGGGCGGTCAGCCCGCCGAGCCAGACGGCGACGGCCAGCAGGTGGAGGATGTCCACCGGCATGGCGAGGCCGGTCTGGACGCCGGTGGAGGCGTGCTCGGAGAGGGCCCAGGTCGCGGCGATGCCCGCGGCGATGACCGCCCCGCCCATGGCGAGGCCGAAGGTCAGGTCGCCGGTGTCCTTCGGGTCGGTCTCCGTACCGTTGCGCTCGCCGTCGAGCTCGCCGCGCTGTCGTCGGGCGTAGCTGCCGAAGAGTACGGCGATGAACAGGGCCGCGGCGCCGAGCAGGAGCAGCCGGGAGACCAGCGAGGCGCCGGTCTTGGTGTCCAGGACGGCCTTGAGCCCGGCGAGGTCGAAGACGTCGGCGAACTCGCCGCTGCCCGTGTAGGGGTTCCGCAGCACCAGCATGGCCAGGGTGGCCGCGGTGAGTGCCAGCCAGCCGCGGAGGACCAGCTTCTGCAGCGGCCGCTCCTCGGCCCCGCGCGGCCGGCACAGCAGGATGAAGGCGGCGGCGCCCACCAGCACGGTGAAGCCCGCGTAGGCGAGGTACCGCGCGATCCCGTAGGCGGTGCCGACCGGCCCGCCGCCCGCCTGCCGGGCGGGCAGGGTGACGCTGGTCGCGGAGGGTGCGCCGACGGAGAAGGTGAAGGCGCCGGAGATGGGGTGGCTGTCGGCGGAGACCGCCTGCCAGGCCACCGTGTAGGTGCCGTTGGGGAGCCCGGTGTGCAGGCCGATGCCGTACCGGACCACGGATCCGCTGCACATGTCGCGGAGTTCACCGGTGTCGACCCGCCTGCCCCGGGGGTCCATGACGCGGAGGGAGTCCTCGCCCATCGCGACCTGCTCCGAGAAGGAGAGGGTCACCTGTGCGGGGGCCGTGGCGACCACCGACCCGTCCTTGGGGTCGCTCGCGGTGAGTGCGGCGTGCGCCGTGGCCGGGGTGGCCGCGGTGAACAGCGCCGCCAGCAGGGCTGCGAGGACCAGCACGAGCCGGGGCAGGAGCGCGCCGGCGGAGGTGCGGGCCAGGGATGGGGCGGTGGCCGTCATGGCGTGTGTGTCCCTCGGTCCGTCAGTGGGATGCGTCGTGCGATGCGCCGTGCTGCGGGTTGTACGTGCGTTCCTTCACGTCGAGTTCGACCTTGACCGGGCCGGACTTCTCGAACCGGAGCTCGACGGTGACCTTCTCGCCCACCTTCGGCTTGTTCTTCAGGCCCATGAACATGACGTGGTTGCCGCCGCGCTCCAGCCTGAGTTCGCCCTTCGCGGGCACGTCCATGGCCTGGACCTGCTGCATCTTCTGGTTCTTGGTCTCGTGGATCTGGACGTCGTCGGAGAGCGGGCTGGTGACGCCCGTCAGCTTGTCCGCCGTGCCGGAGCCGTTCTCGATGACCATGAACCCGCCGGCCATCTTGTCGTTGACGGGTTCCGGCATGAAGGCGCCGCTGACCTTCATCTCCGGCTTGCCGGAGGCCTTCGACCCCTCCGAGCCGGAGTCGGAGGAGCAGCCGGATATGGCGAGGGCGGCCGTCAGGGAGAGGGCGGCGGCCAGGGTACGGGTGGTGCGGGTGTTCACGGGTTCTCTCCCTTGGCGATCTTCGGCAGGTCCTTGGTGTAGTCGTCGACGCTCGTGTTCTCCCCGTAGAGGACGTAGCCCTCGTCGGTCTTGGGGGAGAACGCGATGACCTGTGCGCCGTGCATGGAGACGACGCTGCCGTCGGCCTCCTTCTTCGCCGCCTCGATGCCGATGCCCAGCTTGAAGGCGCCGGCCTGGATGGTCTTGAAGTCGCCGGTCAGGCCGACGAAGGACGGGTCCTGCGCCTTGAGCCACTTTCCCAGGGAGTCGGGGGTGTCCCGCTCGGGGTCGGTGGTGACGAAGACGACCTGGAGGTCGTCCTGGTCGGCCTTGGGCAGGGCCTTCCGGGCGACCGCGATGTTGCTCATGGTCAGCGGGCAGACGTCCGGGCAGTTGGTGTACCCGAAGTAGATGAGCGTGGGCTTGCCCTTGGTCTGCTCCCGCAGGCTCCAGGGCTTGCCGGTGGTGTCGGTGAGGACCAGGTCCGGCTTCTGGAAGGGCCGGTCGAGGACCGTGGCCGCCTTCCTGGCCGCGGGTGCGTTGACCTCGGCGACGGAGTTGCCGCCGGATCCGCCGTCACCGCAGGCGGACAGGGTGAGCGCGGCCGCCAGCGCCAGGGCGGCGGCCGTCACACGTGTGGTGCGCATGAAGAGATGTCCCTCTGATCGGGATCGGGATCGGGATGTCGGAAATTCGAATGCCGTAGGGATTCCGGACGGACCGGAAGATCAGGCGGAGGTGCGGCGCCGGGAGGCGATGCCGAACGCGACCCCGCCGAGGCCGACGACGATGCCGGCGATGCCGAGGGCGCGTGCCGTGGTGTCGGTGCCGGAGCCGTCCGCGGCAGCCGTGCCGTGCCCGTCCTGCTTCTCGTTCCCCTTGCCGCCGTCCGCGGGGGCGTTCTTGTCGTCGCCGCCGTGGTGCCCGTCGGCCTTGGCCGGGGTCAGCTCGAGTACGGGGGCCGGCGCATCCGGCTCCTGGCCGCCTTCCTTCGGCTCCTCGATCCAGCGGACGACCTCGTTGTTGTCGTACGTCTGGACCGCCTTGAAGACCATTTTGTCGGCCTTCTCGGGGAGCGGGCCGAGTGCGACGGGGAACTGCTGGAACTTGCCCGGCTCGACCTTGCCGCCGGACCAGGTGATCTTGCTGACGGCCTCGTTTACCTGGCTGCCGTGGACCGTGAGCGGCTTGTCGAGCTTGGTCTTCTCGACGGTAACCGTCCAGCCGGGAATGTCCTGAGGCATGGCGTGGGACAGCGGCTGGCCGGCCGGGAAACTGATCTCCAGCTTGTTCGTCGAGGCGTTGTCGCGCTCGTTCGGCACCCGGAAGACGATGGTGGCGTAGCCGCCCTGGGCGGCTTCCCCGAACGGCTGCACGCTGACGTGCGCGTAGGCGGTGGCCGAGAGGACGAGGACGGAACCGGCGGTGAGTGCGGCGGCGAAGGCGGTGCGAGAGCAGGCGCGAGCGATCTTCATGGCGGAAACTCCACGGATGCAGTGGTGCGGTGGCTCCGGGCGCGGACGCGCGCGGAGTACGCGGCGGCCGCCGCTGCTCACCGCACTCGGTCCGCGAGTGAGGGCAGGAGGGCGCCGCGTCAGGCAGCGAGGGCGTACGCCGCCGGCGGCCCGCGCCTGATGACCGTGTGCTGGAGTGCCTCCCGGCCCGGGCAGGGTGTCCGGTCGGGGGCCGCGCGCCGGGCCCGCCGGGGCGCCGGGTCGGTGTCGTGGAGTGCGCTGCCGAGGGCCCGTACGAAGCCCAGCGCGGCGCGCAGCGCCCGTACGGGAGCGGCTTCGGCGGACCGTCGGCCCAGCTCGATCAGCCGGAACAGGGCTGCGTCGCCCCGCCCCAGGAGCCACCCCGCGACCAGCGCGGCCAGCAGGTGGCCGAGCAGCATGGGCAGGCTGAACAGGGCGGTCGCGGGTTCGGCCGCGGCCTGCGCGGCCGGTGCCGCGTGGGCGTGGACGGCGTGCGCCGCCTGCCCGGCCAGCGCGGCCTGGGCGTCGGGATCGATGCCGGCGGCTTCGAGCAGCTGCCGGGCCTCGCCCGGCCGGAGCGGGACGGAGTTGCCGCCGCACACCAGCTTGGCTGCCAGGGCCGCCAGGGAGGCGTCGGAGGCCGGCTGCACCCCTCCGGCGGCCGGTGCCGCCGCGGCCCCGTGCTGGCCGAGGCCGAACAGGGCGTGCAGCCCGATCTGTCCGCCGGCCAGTGCGGCCGCGATGCCGGGCAGCGACCGGCGGCGTCCGGCGAGGGGCGCGGCGACGGAGAACACGAGCAGGAATCCCGCGCCGATCGCCCACCAGGGCACGGTGGCGCAGGAGGCCAGGGCGTGCCCGATCGCGGACAGCACGACGCAGACCGCGGTGAACACCGCGGCCCGGGCGAGCCGGATCGAGGCTCCGGCGCGTGCCGTCTGGGGGACAGTCATGGCCGGGCCATTTTTGCACTGCGCCCCGGTACTTCCCCAGGCAGGTGCCGAAGGAGTCCGAGTCCCGCCGCCGTCTGGGCCGAAAGAGGGCTCTGCCGGACGCGGGGGGCTTACGGGGCGGCCCCTGCGGCAATAGGTACGGGTATGAGCATCTGGTGGTCTCTCCACTTGAGGCGCGAGGCCGCGAGCGTGCCGCTCGCACGGCGGCTGCTGCTCGGGGCGATGGAGACCGCGGGGGTGGATCCGGACATCTCCTTCGATCTCTCTCTGGCGCTGAGCGAGGCGTGCGCGAACGCGGTGGAACACGGTGGCCGGGCCGGACTGGACGGGCGGCCCGCGGAGTGCGGCGCGTACCGCGTCACCGCCTATCTGGACGGGGACCGGTGCCGGATCGAGGTGACCGACTCGGGTCCGGGCTTCCCGGCGCACGCCGTCGGCCCCCACAGACCGGCCCGGCCCGGACCGGGGCTCCGGGAGAGCGGGCGGGGCCTGTGCCTGATCGAGGAGCTGGCCGACCACGTGCGGTTCCGGAACCGGCCGGGCCGGGGTGCGGTGGTCAGCTTCGACAAGATGCTCAAGTACCGCGACGGAGCGCTGCTGCACGTGTCGTGACGTCGGTGGCCCGGGCATCCGCGCAGGTGGCCGGGGCATACGCGCGGTGGCCCGGGGCGTACGCGCGGTGGGGCGTACGCGCCGGAGGGCGGTGCCCGCTCGGGACACCGCCCTCCGGCGGTCAGCGCTTTCCGGCCCCGGCGCCCGTGGGCGCCGAACGGGCCGGCGGGGTGGTCAGCCCTTCAGGCCGGCCATCCAGGCCTCGACCTCGTCGGACCGGCGCGGCAGCCCGGCCGACAGGTTCCGGTTGCCGTCCTCGGTGACGAGGATGTCGTCCTCGATCCGGACGCCGATGCCGCGGTACTCCTCGGGCACGGTCAGGTCGTCGGCCTGGAAGTAGAGGCCGGGCTCGACCGTGAGGCACATGCCGGGCTCCAGGGTGCCGTCCACGTAGGCCTCGGTGCGCGCGGCGGCGCAGTCGTGGACGTCCATGCCGAGCATGTGGCCGGTGCCGTGGAGGGTCCAGCGGCGCTGCAGGCCCAGTTCCAGGACGCGCTCGACCGGGCCCTCCAGGAGGCCCCACTCGACCAGCTTCTCGGCGAGGACGTGCTGCGAGGCGTCGTGGAAGTCGCGGAACTTCGCGCCCGGCCGGACGGCCGCGATGCCGGCCTCCTGGGACTCGTACACCGCGTCGTAGATCTTGCGCTGGATCTCGCTGAACCGGCCGCTGATGGGCAGGGTGCGGGTCACGTCGGCGGTGTAGAGGGTGTCGGTCTCCACACCGGCGTCGAGCAGCAGCAGGTCGCCGGAGCGGACCGGGCCGTCGTTGCGGACCCAGTGCAGGGTGCAGGCGTGCGGGCCGGCGGCGGCGATGGTGCCGTAGCCGACGTCGTTGCCCTCGACGCGGGCGCGCAGGAAGAAGGTGCCCTCGATGTAGCGCTCGGAGGTGGCCTCCGCCTTGTCGAGGACCTTCACGACGTCCTCGAAGCCGCGGACGGTGGAGTCCACGGCCTTCTGCAGCTCGCCGACCTCGAACTCGTCCTTCACGGCGCGGGCCTCGGAGAGGTAGACGCGCAGCTCCTCGTCGAGCTCCTTGGTGACCTTGTCGGTCAGGGCGGCCTCGACGACGGAGTCGTGGCCGCGGACGTTGCGGACCGGGCCGGTGGCCTCGGTGAGCTCCTCGGGGAGCTTGCGGACGTCCTTGGCGGGGATGCCGAGCAATTGCTCGGCCTCGGCCAGCGAGTGGCGGCGGCCGACCCACAGCTCGCCCTGGCCGGAGAGCCAGAACTCGCCGTTCTCGCGGTCGGAGCGCGGCAGCAGGTAGACCGTCGCGGTGTGGCCCGTGGTGGTGGGTTCCAGCACCAGGACGCCGTTCTCGGTCTGGTCGCCGGTGAGGTACGCGTACTCGGTCGAGGCGCGGAAGGGGTACTCGGTGTCGTTCGACCGGGTCTTCAGCCGGCCGGCCGGGACGACCAGGCGCTCGCCGGGGAAGCGGGCGGAGAGCGCGGCGCGGCGGGCGGCGGTCTGTCCGGCCTGGGGGATCGGCGCCAGGCCGTGGAGCTCGGTGTCGGCCCAGCCGGAGCGCATGCTCGCCGCGAGTTCCTCGCTGACGCCCGGGTAGAGACCGTTCTTCCGCTGCTTGTGCGTCTTCTTGGGCTGCTCTTCTTCCGGGGTCTCCGGGGTGAGCTCGTCAGCCACGTCTTCTCCTCATACGACCGCTACGGCAAGGGACCGGGTAGGAACCTCTTCCATCGTATGTGCGAGGGGCAAGCAGCCGACCAGGCTGTGATGAATCAGTCAATCGCCCCAAAACGGGCATGAAGTCGCCCGTCCAGGGGAGGCCGGCTCACTCGAAACGGGCGGCGAGCAGGACGACGTCCTCGTCGGCGGCGGACGGGACGTCCTCGGGCAGCACCGTCCGCAGCACGTGCTCGCAGAGGGCGTCCGGGTCCTCGCGGAGCGACCTCGGCACGTTCGCTGCCGCCGCGTGCAGCCGCGCGTAGGCCCGGTCCATCGGGTCGCCGGTCCGCCGGAGCAGCCCGTCGGTGTAGAGAAGCACCGTTTCTCCGGCGGCGGGCTCGATCTCCACGCTCGGCGCTTCCCAGCAGGCGAGCATCCCCAGCGGGGCGGAGAGCGAGGTCTCCACGTATTCGGTGCGGCGGTCCCCGATCAGCAGCGGCGGGGCGTGCCCGGCCCCGGCCAGGACGATCTTCCGCTGGGCGGGCTCGCAGTACGCGAACAGCGCGGTCGCCGCGCGGGCCGGCTCGGTGAGCCGGAGCAGCAGCTCCAGGTCGGACAGGACGGCGACCGGGTCCTCGCCCTCCATGACGGCGTACGCGCGCAGGGACGCCCGGAGCCGGCCCATCGCGGCGACGGCGCTCGGGCCGGAGCCGGTGACCGAACCGACGGCCAGGCCGAGGGCGCCCTCCGGCAGTGGCAGGGCGTCGTACCAGTCGCCGCCGCCTGCCGGGCCGGTGCGGTGCCGGGAGGCCAGCTGCACGCCGGGGACCCGGGGCAGCCGGCTGGGCAGCAGCTCCTCGGAGATGGTGGCGAGCCGGATGCGGGTCCGCTCGACCTCCACCATGCGGGCCAGGTACTCGGCCCCGTGCCGGACGTAGAGGTCGGCCAGGTCGCGCTGGCGGTCGTTCGGCTCGGCCGGTTCGTCGTAGAGCCAGACCGCCGCGCCCAACCGGCCCGTGGCCTCGGCGGTCAGCGGCAGCGCGTAGCTGGCGGCGTAACCCAGGCGCGCGGCGACCTCGCGGTGGTGCGGGTCGACGGGGACCGCGTAGCCGCCGGAGCCGGGCGCGGAGTCGGGCTCGGGCAGCACCTCGGAGCCGCCCTGGGCGTCGGGGAGGCCGTCGAGGATGCGGCCGTAGCGGGTGGCGCTGCGCGGCACGGTCTCGATGTGACCGAGCTCGGCGCGGCCGAGGCCCAGGCCGATGGTGTGGACCGGGCCGAGTCCGTCCGCGGGCTCCAGGACCACCAGACCGCGGCGGGCGCCGACCAGGGAGGCGCCGGCGCGCAGGAGTTCCCTGAGGGAGGAGTCGAGATCGGTGGTGCGGGCGAGTCGTTCGGTGAGTTCGTGGAGGGTGGTGAGGTCGGAGACCATGCCGGCCAGCCGGTCCTGGATGACCGAGCTCGGCGTGGGCGGCGGGGGCGGGCCGGGGGGCGTCCGGGCGGACACGGGGGCCGCAGTGTGAGGGGAGGCCGCAACTGCTGGATCGATTCCGGCCACTTTCGGCAGATGCGAGGCGCTCATGGCGTCCGCCTTTCCACCTGGTGCGATTCGCCATAAGGCATTGCAAACCCCCAGATCAATCTGCGCCGCCATCAATGGGTCCACATCTACACGTCCGGGAGGATCGATGTCCAGCATTGTCAAGCTGGGAATCCTGGTGTCTGTGAGGCGACAACTCCACGTACGGCCAAGGCTCGAACTTGGCCGGAAATGGCCGGACGGGAGCCGTTTTTGAGGTCGACTGGACGGGCGTGGAAGTGACTCCGGGTACGTAGTTCGTGGTGGCCGGAGCGAGTTGGCGGCGAGGTCGGCGGGAGCGCCGGCCGGGGCCGGGCTCGATCCGGTGCTGGTGCGTTCCACCCCCGCCGGACGTTTCATGGACCCGTAAGAAAACTGCACGAACCGTGTGAACTTGCTTCAAGCGGACAGTGACGCGAATCGTGTACGTGCGGTGAAACACCGCATACATGGTGTGATGTGGCCCTCGGCGTTCAACGGAAAGGAACGAGCGCACATGCGCGAGATCCTCGGAAGGCGTCTCCAGCGGCTCCGCAGTTCCTTGCAGTCCGTGCGTTCCCGTGCCGGCTCCCGCCCCCGTTCCCGCGGCGGCGACGGGAGCGGCCCGTCCGGCCCGCCCGACCTGCTCGGCGGGGCACTGCGCTGCGCCGACGACTGGGGCTGGCCGGTGCTCCCCGGTGTCGGCCGCTCGGGCACCGACGAACGGCGGTGCGCCTGCCCCGACCCGGACTGCCAGGTCCCGGGCGCGCACCCCTTCGACCCCGGCCTGCTCGCCGCCACCACCGACGCCCGCATGGTGCGCTGGTGGTGGACCAACCGGCCCGCCGCGCCGGTCATCCTGGCCACCGGCGGTCGTGCGCCCTGCGCGGTGAGCCTGCCCGCCGGCGCGGGCGCGCTGGCGCTGGCCGGGCTGGAGGCGCTGGGCCTGCGGCTGGGGCCGGTGGTGGCGACGCCCGCGCGCTGGTCGCTGCTGGTCGCTCCCTACTCCCTGGAACGGCTCGGCGAACTGCTCTACGCCCAGGACCGGGTGCCCTCCTCGCTGCGCTTCCACGGCGAGGGTGGCTATCTGCTGCTGCCGCCCTCCGCCGCCTCCGGCGGCGGGCGGGTGCGCTGGGAACGGGCGCCGCA
Organism: Streptomyces sp. NPDC043853; assembly: GCF_056436025.1. Taxonomy (NCBI): domain Bacteria; kingdom Bacillati; phylum Actinomycetota; class Actinomycetes; order Kitasatosporales; family Streptomycetaceae; genus Streptomyces; species Streptomyces sp. NPDC043853. The sequence continues at coordinate 169,342 of NZ_JBWKDJ010000003.1, read as the reverse complement.
GCCGGGAGCCGGACGGCCCTGGCTGCCGGACGTGTCGCAGGTCGTGGACGCGCTGGTGGAAGCCGCATCCCTCGAACGGGTGCCACCGGCGTGAGTTTCCCGGGGAATTGGGCGCGGACATCTCCGTAGCCCTTTCCCGCGCCGCTATCTTCGCCGAATGAATCTCCGCCTGATCGCAATCGGTGCCGGTGTACTGATCATCTTGTCGCTGCCGCTCGCGGGCGCGATTGCGGGACCGGACTTCCGCGGTCAGGGCGACGGAAAGGGCGGCGGACTGCTCACCACGTTCGGGCTGGCGGAGGATTCCGGCCGGGCGGGCGGTTCAGGCGGCTCTGCGGGCCGGGGTCCGGGTGAGGGTTCGGGCCGGTCCGGCGGTACGGGTGGTGCTCATGGTGCGGCCGGTTCTGCGGGGTCTTCCGGTTCTACGGGTCCTGCGGGGTCTGCCCGGGCCGAGGGTGCCGACGGGCGGCCGGATCCGTCCGGTGGCCGGGACGGCTCCGCGTCCGGATCAGGTGCCGTGTCCGGTTCCCCGGGTGCTCCGTCCGCCGCTCGTTCCGGCCCGGCCGCAGCGCCCCGTACGGACTCCCGCTGCGGCCCCGAACTCACCTCCCCCGACGGGCTGGAGGCGCAGACCTGCGTCCTGTCGGCCGAGGGGCGGACCTGGGGGCGGAGTTACTACCGCAACACCAGTGGCCGCGCCCTGGACGCCGTGCTCACGTTGATGGGGCCGGCCGGACGGACCGTACGGATCCACTGTGGCGTGGAGGGCGGGGACGAACCCGGGCTGTGCGAAACACCGCGTGAGCGGGTTGCGGGGGCGCCCGGGGACTACTCGGCAGTAGCGGAATTTGCAGTTCCGGATGATGAAGGGAAGCTGCTCCTGCGCTCGGGGAGCAACTCCCCGGCCCCGGCGGACGGTTGAAGTCCGCGAGAAATGTAAGGCCCGGTCGCTGGCGACGGGGGATGCACCAGCGACCGGGCTACAAGAACCGTAACAAGAGATCGCCTGTTCGCAAATTCGATCTCTGATATTCAGACACCGATTTGCAGGCGATTAGCGGGAGTTGTGACCCCGGTCACCGGTCCTGCGGGTGGCCGGACATCAACTCAGCGTGACCTGGCGGTTGGTGAGCCCGCCGCGGGCACGACGCTCCTCCGCGGTCAGCGGGGCGTCGTTGGCCAGGGCCTTCGCGAGCCGCTCGGCGAGCGCCGCGGCCGGCTTCTCGACCTCCTTGGCCGAGACTCCGGTGGGCAGGTCCCAGACCGGCACCATCAGGCCGTGGGCACGGAACGAGCCGACCAGACGGGTGCCTTCGCCCAGCGAGGACTCACCCGCGGCGTGCAGCCGCGCCAGTGCGTCGAGCAGCTTCTCCTCGGGGTGCGGCATGACCCAGCGCAGGTGGTTCTTGTCCGGGGTCTCGCACCAGTAGGCCGCGTCGACGCCGGACAGCTTGACGGTCGGGATGGCGGCCGCGTTGGCGCGTTCCAGGGAGGCGGCGACCTCCGGGGAGGCGTTCTGGGCGCTCTCCGCATCCGGAATCCAGAATTCGAACCCGGTGTGAACTTCCGGCTCGAAAACGCCGTCGAGGTCGAGGAGATCCTGAAGTCGCGGCCCCTCGGCGGGCGCCTTGCGGGCCGGCACCGGGTTGCCCGGCTCGGTGGCGAGGGCGCGCTCCAGGGTGTCGGCCATGTCCCGGGCGAGGTCGCCGGTGGAGCTCTCGTTCTGGAGGCCGAGCAGGATCGAGCCGTCCTCCCGGCGCAGCGCCGGCCAGGCCATCGGCAGCACGGTCGCCAGGGTGACCGAGGGGACGCCCTTGGGCAGGCCGCCCTTGAGGGACAGCTCGACCGTGGCGGCGGGCACCAGTTCGCGCAGCGCCACCCAGTCGCACTCGCCGGGCAGTCCGGCGAACGGACGCTGCACCAGCTCGGTGCCGGCGTGCGCGGCGGTCCGGCCGTGACAGGCCTTGTAGCGGCGCCCGGACCCGCAGGGGCAGGGCTCGCGGGCACCCACCACGGGGATCTCCCCGTCCTTGAGCTGCGGCTTGGCAGCGGTCGTCGCTGCGGGGCGCTTCTTGGCCATGGTCGGTGTCTCCCGGTTGCGGCGGTACGTGACGGCGCGAGCCTAGCCGCTCGAACCGCCCGCACCGCCGAACCCGGGGCCTTGCCGGAAGCACGGTCGGCGTGCACTCCCGGAACGGCCGCCTCGGAGCCCTGACGCGGACCCGCTCATGGATCCGGATCAGGGGATCTCGGGGAGATCCAGATCATCGAAGGGTGCCGTGAAGTCGATCGCGGGCGCCGCAACGCGCGTAGCGAAATCGTCGTGACGGGGCCCGGCGGCGACGATCACCCATACGGTGACCTCGCCCGCGGCTCCGTCGCGGACACCCCAGTCCAGGGCCAGGGCGCTGATGATGTTCAGCCCCCGCCCGCCGCGCGCGGTGACCGAAGGCGTGGCCGGAACCGGGCGGGTGGGACCGCCCCCGTCCGTCACCTCGACCGTCAGCCGCCCCGCTCCGTCGACGCGCCACGCGGCGCGTATGTCCCCGTCCCCGACCTCTCGGGTGCCCAGTGGCCTGCCGTGCCGGCAGGCGTTGCTGAGCAGCTCGGAAAGGATCAGTACGGCGTCGTCCACGACCGAATCGGACACCCCGCTGATGCGCAGCTGCTCGCGCATCCGGTGCCTCGCCTCGCCCACGCCCGCAGGACCATGGGGTACGGCCATGCACGACGACGTGGGCACTTCCTGTGCCACCACCAACGCCACCCCCGGAACCTCCTTAGCCCCACGCCATGGTCTGGATGCCCCAATGGCCTGGACCGGAAACCGCCGGGCCGGAGCCCTCTGACGCATTCATGACCATAGGAAACGGAGCGGATGCGCCGGTGCACACCCTGTAACGACGGGAGGGGTGTGACAGGTGGGACAAAAGGTGTTTCAGCGACCGAGTTGGGACAGGACTTGTCGTGGCCGATTGGTGATGATCGCTTCCACACCCAGATCAGCGCAGAGCTGAACGTCTTCGGGTTCGTTCACGGTCCACACGTGGACGGAGTGCCCGGCGGCCTGGAGCCGCCGGATGAACCCGGGATGGCTGCGGACGATCCGTATGCCGGGGCCGGCGATCCGCACCCCGGCGGGCAGCCGCCCGTCCCGCATCCGCGGGGAGATGAACTGCATCAGGTAGACGGTCGGCACCGTGGGCGCGGCCGCGCGCACCCGGTGCAGCGACCGGGCGGAGAAGCTCATGACCCGGACGGGGTGCGGGCCCCCGGCCGGCGGCGCGTCCAGCCCGAACCGCTTGAGCAGGAAGAGCAGGCGCTCCTCCACCTGTCCGGCCCAGCGGGTCGGATGTTTCGTCTCGATGGCGAGGTCCACCGGCCGGCCGGCGTCCGCGATCAGCTCCAGCAGCCGTTCCAGGGTCAGCACCGAGGTGCGCTCGGGGTCCGTGTCCCAGTCGGGCGACTCCTCGCGGCCCTTCCAGGACCCGAAGTCCAGTGCCGCGAGATCGGCCAGTTCCAGGGCGGAGACCGCGCCGCGTCCGTTGGAGGTCCGGTTCACCCGGCGGTCGTGGACGAGCACGAGATGGCCGTCCGCGGTCAGCCGTACGTCACATTCGAGCGCGTCCGCGCCGTCCTCGATCGCCTTCCGGTAGGCGGCCAGGGTGTGCTCGGGGGCGTCTTCCGAGGCTCCTCGGTGGGCGACGACCTGGATGGGACGCGGCGTTGCGTGGGTCACCGGGTCATGGTGCCACCGAGCGGGGCCAGCGCGCCGGGCCGGGCGCGGATGCACAGGTCCGGCTTACAGTGCTCTGACAGTTCATGGGAAAGGCTTTGCCCTGGAACTTGTGCGGGTGGTCGAACGTTCAGTCGGACCGATATCCGTGGACACTCGATACCAGTGAAGCCGTGTGCGACGAGGAGAGAGCGCTGTGAGCACCGAGAACGAGGGCACCGCGGCCCCGACGCCCCCCGCGGCCCCGTCCGCACCTCCCGTGCCGGTGGCCGCTCCCGTGCCCGTGAGTGACAGCACGCACCGGTCGGACCGGCCGGCCGAAGGCGAGTCCGGCCCGGAGGCGGCGCATGCCGCTCCCGCGGGTCCGGCGGCGCCTGCCGCTCCCGGCCCCGCCGCCCCCGTTCCGGGCGAGGCGCCGACCCAGCAGCTGCCGCCGGCGCCCGAGCCCCCCGCCCAGCCCGTCCAGCCCCTCCAGGGCCAGGCCCCTGCGCCCGCCGCCCCGGCGTACGGCGCGCCCGTACCTCCCCCGGCCGCGCACGGTGCGGCCGCCTGGCCGCCGCCCCCGCCGGCCGTCCCGGGGTACGGCATGCCCGGCGGAACGGGCCACGGCGGCTGGGGTGCCCCGCTGACCACCGACGGCATGCCGCCGGCCAAGCGCAAGAGCCGCGGCGGCCTGATCGCGGCGGTCCTGGTGGCGGCGCTGCTCGCCGGCGGGGTCGGCGGCGGCATCGGCTACTGGGCGGCCGAGCGCGGGGACGTGGTGTCCGGCTCCACCACGGTCGCGGCCGGGAACACCCCGAAGGACCTCAAGCGCGACCCCGGCTCGGTGGCGGGTCTGGCCGCACACGCCCTGCCCAGCGTGGTGACCATCCAGGCGCAGGCGGGCGACGGCGAGGGCGGCACCGGCACCGGCTTCGTCTACGACCAAGAGGGCCACATCCTCACCAACAACCACGTGGTGGCCTCCGCCGCCGAGGGCGGGAAGCTCTCCGCGACCTTCTCCAACGGAAAGAAGTACGACGCCGAGGTGGTGGGCCGGGCCCAGGGCTACGACGTGGCCGTCCTCAAGCTCAAGACCCCGCCGTCCGGCCTGGCCCCGCTGGCCCTCGGCGACTCCGACCGGGTGGCGGTCGGCGACCCGACGATCGCCATCGGCGCCCCCTTCGGCCTGTCGAACACCGTCACCACCGGCATCGTCAGCGCCAAGCACCGCCCGGTGGCATCCGGCGACGGCAGCGGCAACAAGAACTCGTACATGAGCGCGCTGCAGACCGACGCCTCGATCAACCCCGGAAACTCGGGCGGCCCGCTGCTCGACAGCCGGGGCGCGGTGATCGGCATCAACTCGGCGATCCAGTCCGCCGGCAACGGCGGTTTCGGCGGCGGCCAGGCCGGCTCGATCGGCCTCGGCTTCGCCATCCCGATCAACCAGGCGAAGACGGTCGCCGACCAGCTGATCAAGAACGGCAAGCCGGTCTACCCGGTGATCGAGGTCTCCGTCGACCTCCAGGCCAAGTCCGAGGGCGCCAAGATCTCGGAGTCGGGCGGCTCCCCCGCGGAGCTCGTCAAGCCGGGCGGTCCGGCCGACAAGGCAGGACTCAAGCCGGGCGACGTCATCACCGAGTTCGGCGGCAAGCCGATCGACAGCGGCCCGACGCTGATCAGTGAGATCTGGACGCACAAGCCGGGCGAGACCCTGAAGCTCACCTACCTGCGGGACGGCAAGCCGCACACGGTGGACATCACCCTCGGCTCGCGGATCGGCGACAAGTAACCCACGGGCGGAAGCACCCCACGGGCTGAAGCAACCCACGGGCTGAAGCACCCGGCCGGCCCCCGGGCCCTGGCCGATCACCGGCCGGTCCGGGAGGGGTCGTAGGCGCGATTGTGCCTACGGCCCCTCCCAACATCCGCTTATGCTTCGGAGGTGTTCGATTCGCGGCACATCCGGACATTCCACGAGGTCGTCGTCTCGGGGTCGTACTCGGCGGCCGCGCGCGCCCTGGGGTACACCCAGCCCGCGATCACCCAGCAGATGAAGGCGCTCGAACGCGCCGTCGGCACACCGCTGTTCACCCGCGTCGGCCGCCGGATGCGGCTCACCGAAGCCGGTGAGTCCCTGGCCAGGCACGCCGAGTCGATCCTCGGCTCCCTGACCGAGGCACAGCAGCAGATGTCCGCGTACGCCCGGCTGCGCACCGGGCGGGTCCGGCTCTGCGGTTTCCCCAGCGCCAACGTCGCGCTGGTCCCCGAGGCGCTCAGCGGACTGGCCAAGGACCACCCGGGAGTCCAGGTCGAACTGCTGGAGGGGGAGCCGCCCGATTCGCTGCACCGGCTGCGGCGCGGAGAGTGCGACATCACCCTCGCGTTCACCTATCCCGGGCTGCACGAGGCGGTTCCGGAGGAGGTCGCCGAGGTCAGGCTGATGGAGGACCAGCTGACCGTCCTGCTGCCCAACGGCCATCCGCTGGCCCGCCGCCGCGCGGTGAACCTCGCGGACCTCGCCGAGGAACGGTGGATCGCGGGCTGCCCGCGCTGCCGGGCCAACCTGCTGCACGAGTGCGCGGAACTGGGCTTCGTCCCGGACATCCGGTTCGCCACCGACGACAACCTGGTGGTGCAGAGCCTGGTCGCCCAGGGGCTGGGCGTGGCGATGATGCCGGCCCTGGTCCTTCCCTCGCTGGCGCTGAGCCGGGTCTGCGGGCGTGCCCTCCAGCCCGCTGCCCGCCGCCACATCTCCGCCTACGTCTACCGGGACCACCTGCGGATCCCCGCCACCTCCGTGGTGCTGGACAGGCTCCGGCGGGTGGCGGCGAACCGCGTGGGCTGCTGAAACCGCCGCGCGCAGTCGCCCCCATCCATAACGCGGGCTTGGGATCTCGGGTCGAAACTGGCGTTGGACGCGAGGAATCGCCGGGCGGACGCTGCGGATATGACCACGACCGTGCCGGCCCGCACCACCGCGAGGATGGCCGCCCTCGTCCGCGACATACGCACCGTCGTCGACCGGGGCCTCGCCCCCGACCTGACCGCCTACCTGGTCGGCGAGCTGCTCGCCCCGCATCTGGGCGCGCCCGACCTCCTCACCCCCGCCCAGCAGGAGGGCGATCCGGAGCGCTACCGGCAGCACGTCCTGCACGCCGATCCGGACGGCTCCTTCTCCGTGGTCGCGCTGGTCTGGCTGCCCGGCCAGGAGACCTGCATCCACGATCACGTCTCCTGGTGCGTGGCAGGGGTGCACCAGGGTGAGGAGAGCGAACGGCGTTACCGGCTGGCCGCGTCGCCGGGCGCCGCCGCCCGGCTGGTGCCGACCGAGGACGTGGTCAACGCGCAGGGCGAGGTGTGCGGGTTCGCGCCGCCCGGTGACATCCACCGGGTGCGCAACTCCTGTACGGACAAGGCGATCTCGATCCACGTGTACGGCGCTGACGTGTCCCGGCTGGGCACCAGCATCCGTCGCGTGTACCGGCTCCCCGCCGAGTGATGGCCCTCCTCAACAGGCCGCGGAGCGGCGGGCGGAGCGCGGACGCGGGGCGTGTTTCACGTGAAACATCGTCTCCCTGGGCGGGGTTGGCGATGGCCGCCTGTGGCGCCCTGCTGGCCTGGGGTGTCCACCGGCTCCTCCCCGCTGTGCCGATGCTGACCGCCTCGGTGGTACTGGGGATCGCCGTCGCCCACCTCCCCGGCGCCCGGGCGGTCGTACGGGGCCCTGGGCGCCCAGGGCTCTCGCTGGCAGGACGGCGGCTGATGCGGATCGGCATCGTGCTGCTGGGGCTCGGTCTGGGCCTGGACGAGGTGCGGCGGCTTGGCTGGGCCACGGTGGCCATGGTGGTCGGCGTGGTCGCGGCGACCTTCCTGGGCACCCTCTGGCTGGGTCGGCGCCTGGGACTGCGCGGGGACCAGCCGCTGCTGATCGCGACCGGCTACTCGATCTGCGGGGCCTCGGCGATCGGAGCGGTCAGTGAGGTGTCCGGCAGCGACGAGGAGGACGTGGCGGCCTCGGTGGCCCTGGTCACCCTGTGCGGGACGTTGGCCATCGCCGTTCTTCCGCTGCTCCAGGGCCCCTTGGGCCTGTCGGACCCGGCCTTCGGCCGCTGGGCGGGGGCGAGCGTGCACGACGTGGGCCAGGTGGTGGCGACTGCCCGGACGGCCGGACCGGAGGCGCTCGGTGAGGCGGTTCTGGTCAAGCTGATGCGGGTGGCGCTGCTCGCCCCGCTGGTGGCGGCGGTGGCCCTGTCCTTGCGGGCCCGGCGGCGCGGGACGCGCACGCCCTCGGGGCGGAGGCCGGCACCGGTGCCGCTGTTCGTGGCCGGCTTCCTGGCGGCGGCGGCCCTGCGGGCCACCGGCCTGGTGCCGGAGACGGCCCTGGCCTGGTCGCGCACCGCCCAGGAAGCGCTGCTGGCGGCGGCCCTGTTCGGGCTGGGGAGCGCGGTCCACCTGCCGACGCTGGCCCGTACGGGCGGGCGAGCCGCACTGCTGGGGCTGGGTGCCTGGGTGGTGGTGGCCGGGGCCTCGTACGCGGGCGTGCTGCTCACCGTATGAGGGCGTCGGGGGCGTCACGACCTCGACCGGTCCTGGCCTGAACCCGACCGAAGAACTGACAAGGACATGACAGCGATGCCGGTGTCGTGCCACTCTGCCCCGGCAAGCCGATCCGCACCGACAGCACTTCGTCCCCCACCCTGCCCGGACCCGACCACCGGTTCCGGCGTGGCAGAAGGAGTCCTGCGTGAATCGACACCGCACAGCCGCTTCCGTCCTGCTGGCGGCCGGAGCCCTGATCGCCGGGGCGCTGTCCGCCGCGACCCCCTCGGCGGCCTCCGCCGCCCCGGCGTCCTTCACCCCGCGGCACACCCAGGGCTTCTGGACCGCCGAGCGGATGCGCAGCGCCACCCCGCTGGACGTGGACCCGGCCGCCGCCCCGGCCGGGCGCGGGGCCGACATGAAGAAGCCCCCGTGGCGGACGGCCGAGCCGGTGACCATCCCGCCGACCGCCCCCTCCGCCGGTTCGGCCACGGCGTCCGCCACCGTGCCGGCCTCCGGGTCGGGGACCTCGCCCATGGCGTTCCCGCAGGCGGGCGGGGCCTGGACGGGCGGCGGCGCGGTGGTGCGGACCTCGGGCCGGGTGTTCTTCACCTTCCAGGGCCGCACCGCCTCCTGCTCCGGCGACTCGATCACCAGCGCCAACGGCAGCACCGTCATCACGGCCGGGCACTGCGTGAAGTACCAGGGCTCCTGGCACACCGACTGGGTGTTCGTGCCGGCGTACGACAACGGCAACGCGCCCTACGGCCAGTGGTCCGCGACCAAGACCTTCGCCACCGACCAGTGGGCGGCCAACGAGGAGATGAACCACGACGTCGGCTTCGCCGTCGTGGCCCCGCTGAACGGCCGGACGCTCGCCCAGGCGGTCGGCGCCCAGGGCCTCCTCTTCAACGGCGGCTACAGCAAGCGGATGTACGCCTTCGGCTTCCCCGCCGCCTCGCCGTACGACGGCACCAAGCTGGTCTACTGCAGCGGCAACAGCGGCAAGGACTTCCTGCTGACCAAGGACCACAGCCTGTCCTGCAACATGACGGGCGGCTCCAGCGGCGGCCCCTGGTTCCAGGACTTCAACGAGACCACCGGCCTGGGCACCCAGGTCTCGGTGAACAGTTTCGGCTACACCTTCCTGCCGAACCGGATGTACGGGCCCTACTTCGGCCCCGAGGCGAAGGCGGCCTACGACAAGGCGCAGACCGCCTGACCACCCTCGTACCCCGGCGCAGCCCCCGTACGCCGGCCGGTCCGATCAGCGCCTGACGCGATCGGGCCGGCCGGCCACGACGGCGGCGATGCCGGCCGCCGAGGTGGCGTCCTCGTCCCGCCCGTCGTACGGGCCCGGCCACGCGCCGGGGCCCGCACCGAGCCCGCCCCGCCCCGAGACCGTCCCGCCCCCGGCGAGAACACCAGCCCCCACCCACCCCCGCCGCCCGGTACTCTGTACCGGCCAGGTGGGTTGCCCGAGCGGCCTAAGGGAACGGTCTTGAAAACCGTCGTGGCGCGAGTCACCGTGGGTTCAAATCCCACACCCACCGCACCACATCAGCCGACGCGCTGATCACAAGGGGTGTCCCGGATACGGGGCGCCCCTTTGTCGTGCCTCCTGGCGTGCCGTTGCGCCCGCCGTGTACACGGCCCGGCGGGCAGGGGCCGGCCCGTGCCGGTCACCCGCCCTTGACGGTCCTCTGCTCCTCCTGCACGGGGTTCTGCTCGGCGTACCGGACCAGGTCGAGGAGGCGCGGGTCCGCGGCGGCCGCCAGCAGCTGGTCGGCGGTGACCGGGGCGGAAGCCGTGGCGCCCTTGTCGGGTGTCACCGTGAGGCCCACGGAGCTCTTGCCGTAGCGGAAGGAGACCGTGGTGGCCGTGAGGCCCGGTCCGTCCGAGGGGTGCTGCATCGCGGTCGCCCGGATGCCGCCCGGCAGGAGGGCCCGAGCGCAGACCATGCCCCGAAGGGCCGCGGCCTCCCCGGAATCGCAGGGGTGGCGTTCCGGGGTCCCTTGGGACGGTGCTACGGAGAAGAGGACGGGGAACTGCTTGCCGTTCGCGGCTTCGCCCTGGTAGAGCGTCACGGGCAGGTCGACCGGCCGGATCAGGCCGACGGCGTCCGGCAGCAGAGCATCCAGGACGACGGCCGCCCGCTGCTGGAAGTCCGCCCGCCGCTGGCGCTCGGCGGGCGGCAGGCCGGTGGACGCGGACGCCTCCGACTCGCTCGTCGGCTCGACGTGGACGGGCGTGCGGTAGGGCTCCGGCGCCTGGCTCGGGGACTCGCTGGGCTCGGGCGAGGCGCTCGTGGCGGGCCGGACCGTGCCCTCGCCGCTGCCGTTCGGCAGCGCCACGGCACCGAACACGACGGCCCCGGCGACGGCGGCGACCGCGGCGGCTGTCGTGAACCGGGCCCGCGCCCGGCGGCGCCGGCCCTGGGCGATCGCGTCCGGCACCAGGTCGCGGGCCGGCGGCAGGTCCGACACCGTACGCTCCATCGCGTCCCTGACCAGCAGGGCGTGGGCGTCGGCTTCTTCGGTCATCGTGTCTCGCATGGCGGTTCCTCAACTCCCCGTGGCGTACGTGTGGACCTCGCCCAATTGGGCGCGCAGCTTGGTCAGGGAGCGTGAGCACTGGCTCTTGACCGTGGATTCGCTGCACTTCATGAGCTCGGCGACGGCCTCGACGCTCAGGTCCTCCCAGTACCGCAGTACGACCATGGCCCGGGCCCGGGGCGGCAGCCCGGCCAGCGCGGAGAGCAGGGTGAGCCGCAGGTCGGCGTGGTCGGGCGCGGGGCGGGGGTCGGGCCGGGAGTGCGCCAGCAGATCGCGCAGGCGGCGCCGCCGCTCGGCGAGGTACGTGCGGGTCAGCACGGTCCGGGCGTACGCCTCGACGTGATCGGCCGCGCCGGCCCGCCGCCAGTGCTGGAACATCTTCGCGAGCGTGGTCTGGGTGAGGTCCCGGGCCGTGTCCGCGTCCCCGCACAGCAGGTACGCGGTCCGGTACAGCCGCCCTTGGCTCGCCCGGGCAAAGCTCTCGAAGCTCTCGGGTGAGGGGGAGTTCCCTGACCCTCTGTGGCCCCGGCCGTCATCCGGCATCTGCGTTTCCTTTCCGGGGCCCTGGTGGAGGGCCCTGCTCTGTCACCACCTTCAGAGCACTGCCGGACGCCAAAGGTTGAAAGGTCGACAGCGAATCTTTCCGTGCCGCCGGGGCCCGCGCGACCCGTGGCCTTCGGACTGGTCCGGGCGAGTGGTGTTTGTCGGAAGATCGGCGCGCGGCGGGGTGCTCGTCCGGTTGCGTCCGCATCATGACGAATGTATGCAGATCCGCCCGTCCGAACATCGGGAAGTGAGGGACCGTCATGGCCGGCAGCATCAAGGTCGAGTCGATCCGGAACGCAGTCTCCGCCGTCCTCGCCGCGCTCGTGGCGTTCTTCACCTCCCTCGGGTTCGTCCGTAAGGCAGGGTCGCGCTTTGGGGCCGCCGCCGTGGTGCCTGCCGCCGGCGCCCCGGCCGTGCCCGCAGCTCCCGCCGTCACCGTCTACGGCGGTACGCATGTCCGCAGGGTCCCGGCTCCGGCTCCGGCTCCGGAACCGGCTCCGGTGGGGGCGGTGGCGACCGCGGCCCGCCCGGTCGTGGCGGATGCGCCGCGCGTGCCCCGGCAGCCGGCCGTGCCGGACCGAGCGGCCGTACGGGACGGGTCGGCGGTACGGGACGGGTCGGCCGCAGCGGACGGGTCGGCCGTACGGGACCGGCAGCGCAGCCGGCGCGAGTTGCTCCTCCGTGGCGCGCTGCCGCCGACCCTCGCCCAGCGGATCCGCGCCGAGGCCCATGGTTCCGCGCCCGCGCCCCGCCGCTCGCTCGCCAGTGCCGACCTGCTGGACCTGTTCCGCTTCGACCGGCTGCTCGGGGCCGCCGGGCCGGTGACCGCGCCGGCCGCATAGCCGGGGGTGAGGGCTCCGGCGTGCGCCTGGGGGGCGCGGGGGGTGTGAAGCTTGGTGTTCCAGGGTCGTGGGCCCCGGGAGGTGCTGGTCCTCCGGGGCGGTCGCGGCCCTTTTCGGCATGTACGGGTCCAGCCGATTGCCGGAACGCTTCGTCCCTTGTGGGGCAGGGGTTTCCAGGGTGAAAGGGGTCCTGACCTGGGGCTCTGGGGGCGCGAATCAGGTTTATCCGATGTTGCTCATACTTGCGGGGGAATCGTGCCGTCCGGGGTGGTTCGCCGGGGATTCGGTGGGCAACTCTGATCTCGCGACGTCGTCACCGAACGACCGAGGCGGTCGGCCAACTGCCTTGGAATCAGCCCCACTTGTCCCGTTCCGGGTCTCTGGAGGATAGAAAACATGTCAAGCATCCGTACCGCCCGCGTCATCGCAGCCGTCGCCGCTCTCCCGCTCGCCGTCGCCCTCTTCGGTGGCGTGGCCCAGGCCGACAACGGCTCGTTCGCGAACGACGGATCGAATGCGAGCGTCGCCAGCATCGTCGGCAGCGGTGTCGGCGGGAACAACAACGGGAACTCCGCCACCACGCAGCAGGTCGCCACCGGTTCCGGTGCGTCCAACCAGAACAACACCGCGCAGGTCAACGGCTCGGCGTTCACGGCCATCGACCAGTCGAACGCCAACGTCGAGGTGAACTTCTTCCCCTGGTGGTAGATCCCCTCGAAACGCTGCGAGCGCCCGTGCGACCGGACCGGCTGGGGTCCGGTAGCGCGGGCGCTCCGCCGTTTCCGGGCCTGCTCCGCCGTTTTCGGGCCTGCTCCGCCGTTTCCGGGCCGCCGCCGGGGGCCTGCTCCGCCGTTTCCGGGTCGCCGCCGGACGCCTCCGCCTTGACATCCCCGGGCGATCTGACGGACAGTCAGATTCCTCCGATGTCGTGACGCCGGGAGGCCCGTGCCGTGCACCTCGCCCCGACCGAAGGCCAGCTCCGGCTGCGCGCCGAACTCCGCGCCTACTTCCGGCAGGTGATGCCGGACGGTCCGCCGCCCCCGCAGGACCCGGACGCCCAGCGCGCCCTGCTCCGCCGCATCGGAGCCGACGGCCTGCTCGGCCTCGGCTGGCCCGCCGAGTACGGAGGCCAGGGGCGCGGTCCCGACGAGCAGTTCGTCTTCTTCGACGAGGCGTACCGGGCCGGCGCCCCGGTCTCCATGGTCACCCTCAACACGGTCGGTCCGACCCTGATGAAGTACGGCACCGCGGAGCAGAAGGAGTACTTCCTCCCCCGCATCCTCCGGGGCGAGCTGGTCTTCGCCATCGGTTACTCCGAGCCCGAGGCCGGCACCGACCTCGCAGCCCTCCGTACCAAGGCCGTCCGGGACGGCGCGGACTGGGTGATCGACGGGCAGAAGATCTTCACCTCCAACGCCCAGAACGCGGACTGGATCTGGCTGGCCTGCCGCACCGACCCCGAGGCCCCCAAGCACAAGGGCATCTCGATCGTGCTGGTCCCGACCGACGCCCCCGGTTTCTCCTGGACCCCCATCGACACCGTCGGCGGCCTCACCACCACCGCCACCTACTACGACACCGTCCGCGTGCCCGCCGGGAACCTGGTCGGCCCCGAGCACGGCGGCTGGGGGCTGATCACCAACCAGCTCAACCACGAGCGGGTCGCCCTCGCCGCGATCGGCATGCAAGCCGAGGACTTCTACGCCGCCGCCCTCGACCGCGCCCGTACGCCCGACCCCGACACCGGCGAGCGGCCCGCCGACCGCCCCTGGGTGCAGGCCCGGCTCGCCGAGGCGCACGCCCGGCTGGCCGCCGTACGCCTGCTCAACTGGCGGCTGGTCCAGGACGTGGGCGCCGGCACCCTGGCGCCCGGCGACGCCAGCGGGGTGAAGTTCCTCGGCACCGAGACCACCGTCGATGTCTACCGGATCTGCCAGGAGGTCGTCGGCGAGGAGGCCCTGGTCCGCGGCCCGGACGGGTTCGGCGGCGGCGAGCTGGAGCGGATGAACCGGGCGGCGCAGATCAACACCTTCGGCGGCGGGGTCAGCGAGGTCCAGCGGGAGATCGTCGCGATGATGCGGCTCGGAATGAAGGGACGCAAGCGGTGAGCGAGGACCTGTACGAGCGGCTCCGCGCCTTCGAGGGGCGCCCCGCCGCCACCGGCGGCACCGGCAAGGACCCCGTCAACGAGCCCATGATCCGCCACTGGTGCGAGGCGATGGGCGACACCAACCCCGCCTACGCCGGACCGGACGCCATCGCCCCGCCCACCATGCTCCAGGCGTGGACGATGGGCGGTCTGTCCGGCCACACCGACGGAACCGGGCGCTCCACCGCCTACGACGAGCTGTTCTCCCTCCTCGACGGGGCCGGCTACACCTCGGTGGTCGCCACCGACTGCGAGCAGGAGTACTTCCGCCCGCTGCGGCCCGGGGACACGGTCACCTACGACGCGGTCATCGAATCGGTCTCCCCGCGCAAGACCACCAAGCTGGGCACCGGCCACTTCGTGACCACCCGCACGGACATACGCACCGGCGGCGGGGAAGGCGGACCCGACGGTGACGGCAACGGTGGCGGCGACGGCCGGGAGCTCGTCGGCACCCACCGCTTCCGCATCCTCAAGTACGCCCCGGCGGCGCGCGCCCCGAAACGCCCGCTCCGCCCCCGCCCCGTGGTCAACCGCGACAACCAGGGCTTCTGGGACGGGGTCAAGGAGCACCGGCTGCTCATCCAGCGGTGCACCGCCTGCGCGGCCCTCCGCTTCCCCTGGCTGCCCGGCTGCAACGACTGCGGCAGCCCCGACTGGGACACCGTCGAGGCGTCCGGCTCCGGCACCGTCTTCTCGTACGTGGTGATGCACCACCCGCCCTTCCCGGCCTTCACCGCCTCTGATCATGCCGCTGACGCGGCGGGCCCCTACGCGGTCGCCCTCGTGGAGCTCGCCGAGGGCGTCCGGATCATCAGCAACATCACCGGTGTCCCCTACGACAAGGTGAACATCGGCATGCCCGTCCAGCTGGAGTTCCTCCGCGCCGACGAGGAGCTCGAACTCCCCGTCTTCCGCGCCGGCGGGTTCCGGGAGAGCGAGCGGACACAGGGGAGCGAGGACTGATGGACTTCCGCCCGACCGAAGAGCAGGCCGAAGCCGCCGCGCTCGCCGCCCGGATCTTCCGGGACCTCGCCACCCACGAGCGCCTCGCCGCCGCCGGGACCGGCACCGACGCGGAGCTGTGGAAGGCCCTGACCACCGCCGGACTGGCCGCCGCCGTGCCCGATATCGGCCTGCTCGGCCTCGTCCTGCTGCTGGAGGAGCAGGGGCGCACCACCGCCCAGGTGCCGTTCGCCGCCACCTGCGTCTACGGGATCCTCGCCGTCACCGCGCACGGCAGCGCGGAACAGCGCGCCCGCCTGCTGCCCGCGTTCGGCGACGGCACGGCCGTGGCCACCGGGGCCTTCCCGGCCCGCGGCCACATCCGCGCCGATGGCCATGGCGACAGCGACGGATACGGCCGGCTCACCGGCACCGCCCCCGCCGTCCCGTGGCTGCGCGATGCCACCCATGTGCTGGTGCCCGACGCCGCCCACGCGCTGTGGCTCGTACGGACCGACGCGCCGGGGGTTCAGGCGACGGCCGTCGACACCACGGCCCCGTGGGCGGCGGGCCGGCTGGTCCTCGACGGAGCCCCCGCGGAACGCCTCGGCACCGGGACGGGCACCACTCCCTACGCGCACCTCCTCGCCACCGCCCGAACCGCCTTCGCCGGGCTCCAGGCGGGGGTGTGCGCCGGTTCGCTGGCCCGCGCCGTCGAGTACACCTCCACCCGCCAGCAGTTCGGCCGTCCGCTCTCCACCAACCAGGGCGTCCAGCTCCGCGCCGCCGACGCCCACATGGACACCGAGGCGATCCGGGTCACCGCCTACGAGGCGGCCTGGCGCGCGGACGAGGGCCTCCCCTTCGCCGAGCACGCCCTCACCGCCGCCTGGTGGGCCTCGGAAGCGGGCAAGCGGGTGGTGCACGCCGGGCAGCACCTGCACGGCGGCACGGGTGCCGACCTGGACCATCCCGTCCACCGGCACTTCCTCTGGGGGCGCCAGCTGGACGCGTACCTGGGCTGCGGCAGCGAGCTGCTGGCCGAGCTCGGTGCCGTACTCGCGCACGATGACGGGACGGCGCACCACGACGGGACGGCGCAGGACGTGAAGGCGCCCGACGTGAAGGAGCAGCAGCGATGAACGTCGGCGACACCCTGCCCCCGCTGGAGATACCGGTGACCCGCACGCTGATCGTCGCGGGCGCGATCGCCTCCCGCGACTACCAGGACGTGCACCACGACGCGGAACTCGCCCGGCAGAAGGGCTCCCCGGACATCTTCATGAACATCCTCACCACCAACGGCCTGGTCGGCCGCTACGTCACCGACCGCCTCGGCCCGCGCACCGTCCTCCGCAAGGTGGCGATCCGCCTGGGCGCGCCCAACTACCCCGGCGACACGATGGTCCTGCGCGGCACGGTCACCGCCGTCGACGGCAGCACCGTCGAGATCCGCGTGACCGGCGCCAACGGCCTCGGCCACCACGTCACCGGCACGGTCACCGCGGAGGTGGCGGCATGAGCGCCCGCACCCGGGACTCCCTCGGCGGCCTGGCCGCCATCGCGGGCATCGGAGCCACCGAGTTCTCCAAGGACTCCGGCCGCAGCGAGCTCAAACTGGCCGTCGAGGCGGTGCGCGCCGCCCTCGACGACGCCGGGCTCACCCCCGCCGACGTCGACGGCATGGTCACCTTCACCATGGACACCAGCCCCGAGATCACCGTCGCCCAGGCGGCCGGGATCGGCGAGTTGTCCTTCTTCTCCCGGATCCATTACGGCGGCGGCGCGGCCTGCGCCACCGTCCAGCAGGCGGCGCTCGCCGTCGCCACCGGAGTCGCCGAGGTCGTCGTCTGCTACCGCGCCTTCAACGAGCGCTCCGGCCGCCGCTTCGGCTCCGGGGTGCAGCAGCGCGAGCCCTCGGCGGAGGGCGCGGCGCTCGGCTGGTCGCTGCCCTGGGGCCTGCTCACCCCGGCCTCCTGGGTGGCCATGGCCGCCCAGCGCTACCTGCACGCCTTCGGCCTGTCCCCGGATGCCTTCGGCCACGTCGCGGTCACCGGCCGGAAGTACGCCGCCACCAACCCGGCCGCGTACTTCCACGGCAGGCCCATCACCCTCGCCGACCACGCCGCCTCGCGGTGGATCGTCGAGCCGCTCCGTCTGCTCGACTGCTGCCAGGAGACCGACGGCGGACAGGCGATCGTCGTGACCACCGCCGAACGGGCCCGGGACCTGCGGCACACCCCTGCCGTGATCACGGCCGCGGCGCAGGGGGCGGGCCGCCGCCAGGAGGGCATGACCTCCTTCTACCGCGACGACCTGACCGGCCTGCCGGAGATGGACGTGGTCGCCCGGCAGCTGTGGCGGACCTCCGGGCTGCGTCCCTCGGACATCGACGTGGGCATCCTCTACGACCACTTCACCCCGTTCGTGCTGATGCAGCTGGAGGAGTTCGGCTTCTGCAAGCCGGGCGAGGCCGCCGACTTCGTCGCCGCCGGCACCCTGCCGCTCAACACCCACGGCGGCCAGCTCGGCGAGGCGTACCTGCACGGTATGAACGGCATCGCGGAAGCCGTCAGGCAGCTGCGCGGGACCTCCGTCAACCAGGTGGCGGACACGGAGCACGTCCTCGTCACGGCGGGCACCGGCGTCCCGACCTCGGGGCTGATCCTGGGCCGGTCCTGAACGGACGTGAGACGCAAGAGCGGCGGAGAGAGACGTAAGAGAGACGTAAGAGGGCATGCCCCTCCGACTTCAGTAGGTAGGGCGGGCCCCAGCCCTACAACCTGAGACGGACCCTCCTTCGGCACCTGCGGCCGATCCCAGGGGCATGCCCCGCCTCCTAGCGTGGAGCCATGACCACGCCTGTGTGCACGGAAGCCTCGCTCCCGGCGACGTACCCGACGTTCCCGGCCTATTCGTCGTTCTCGTCGTACGTACGGGCCCGCGGTACGGCCCTGATGCGCACCGCGCGCTCGCTCACCGCCAATCCCTGCGACGCCGAGGACCTCCTGCAGACGGCCCTCGCCAAGACCTATGTCGCCTGGGACCGGATCGAGGACCACCGGGCCGTCGACGGGTACGTCCGCCGGGCCCTGGTCAACACCCGTACCTCGCAGTGGCGCAAGCGCAAGGTGGACGAGTTCGTCTGCGACGAGCTGCCCGAGACCGAGGCCCCCGCGGCCACCGACCCCGCCGAGGCCCAGGCCCTGCGCGACGCGATGTGGCGGGCGGTCACCAAGCTGCCCGACCGGCAGCGCGCGATGGTGGTCCTCCGCTATTACGAGGACCTCAGCGAGGCCCAGACCGCCGAGGTGCTGGGAGTGTCCGTCGGCACCGTGAAGAGCGCCGTGTCCCGGGCGATAGGGAAGCTCCGCGAGGACCCAGAGCTGAACCTGCAGTGTTTCACCGGGGGCACCTCCCAGCGGTAGCCGGGAGAGAAACAAAGCATCGTCTGGGACGGCAGAACGGAACGGCGCGGTGATTCGTACCCCCGTTCATACCCCTGGGTAGTGACAGACCGATCGGTATGTGAGCAGAATCTGCACGACGGCAGAGCCGCCGCAGACCGCCGTAGAGTCGCAGCGCCCCCGGGAGGACGCTTTGCTGAGCACCATGCAGGACGTACCGCTCCTCGTCAGCCGCATACTGCAACACGGCATGACGATCCACGGCAGGTCCCGGATCACCACATGGACCGGGGAAGCCGAACCGCACCGGCGCAGCTTCGCCGAGGCCGGCACCCGTACGCACCAGCTCGCCCACGCCCTGCGGGACGAGCTCGGAGTCCAGCCGCACGAGCGCGTGGCCACCCTGATGTGGAACAACGCCGAGCACGTCGAGGCGTACTTCGCGATCCCGTCCATGGGCGCGGTCCTGCACACCCTCAACCTGCGGCTTCCCCCCGAGCAGCTCGTCTGGATCGTGAACCACGCGGCCGACCGGGTGGTCCTGGTCAACGGCACCCTGCTGCCCCTGCTGGTCCCGTTGCTGCCGCACCTCCCGACCGTGGAGCACGTGGTCGTCTCCGGCCCCGGCGACCGCTCCGGCCTGGAGCCGCTGCCGGTCCGGGTGCACGACTACGAGGAACTGATCGCCGGCCGCCCGACCCGGTTCGACTGGCCGGAGCTGGACGAACGCCAGGCCGCCGCCATGTGCTACACCTCCGGCACCACCGGCGACCCCAAGGGCGTGGTCTACTCCCACCGCTCGATCTACCTGCACTCCATGCAGGTCAACATGACCGAGTCGATGGGCCTGACCGACCGCGACACCAGCCTGATCGTGGTCCCGCAGTTCCACGTCAACGCCTGGGGCCTGCCGCACGCCACCTTCATGACCGGCATCGGCATGCTGATGCCGGACCGCTTCCTGCAGCCCGCCCCGCTCGCCGAGATGATCGAACGGGAGAAGCCCTCGCACGCGGCGGCCGTCCCCACCATCTGGCAGGGCCTGCTGGCCGAGGTCACCGCGAACCCGCGTGACCTGACCTCGATGAAGCAGGTCACCATCGGCGGCTCGGCCTGTCCGCCCGCGCTGATGGAGGCCTACGACGCGCTGGGCGTCCGGCTCTGCCACGCCTGGGGCATGACCGAGACCTCCCCGCTGGGCACCATGGCCCACCCGCCGGCCGGCCTGTCGGCCGAGGAGCAGTGGCCGTACCGGGTCACCCAGGGCCGCTTCCCGGCGGGCGTCGAGGCGCGCCTGATCGGCCCGGGCGGGGACGTGCTGTCCTGGGACGGCGAGTCCGCGGGTGAGCTGGAGGTCCGCGGCAACTGGATCGCCGCCTCCTACTTCGGCGGTGTGGACGGCGAACCGATCCGCCCCGAGGACAAGTTCAGCGCGGACGGCTGGCTCAAGACCGGCGATGTCGGCGTGATCACCGCGGAGGGCTTCCTCACGCTCACCGACCGGGCCAAGGACGTGATCAAGTCCGGCGGCGAGTGGATCTCCAGCGTGGAGCTGGAGAACGCGCTCATGGCCCACCCCGAGGTCGCCGAGGCGGCGGTCGTCGCCGTCCCCGACGAGAAGTGGGGCGAACGGCCGCTGGCCACGGTCGTCCTCAAGGCCGGTGCCACCGCCGACTACTCCGCCCTGCGCGAGTTCCTCGGCGGGTCCATCGCCAAGTGGCAGCTGCCGGAGCGCTGGACGATCGTCGACGCCGTCCCCAAGACGAGCGTCGGAAAGTTCGACAAGAAGGTCATCAGGCGGCAGTACGCGGCCGGTGAGCTGGAGGTCACCACGCTCGACTAGGCGGGCGTACGGCGGGGCCTGACCGGGTGCGGCCGGTCGGCCCCGTACGCCGGTCGCCCTCGTCGGCCAAGCCGGTCGGCCCCGTACGTCCGTCGGCCCCGTACGCCGCTCGGCCCGGACGGCCGGGGCGGGCCGGTACGGCCTCAGTCGCGGGTCAGCCAGCTCCGCAGCAGCCTGCTGACCGCGGGCATGGCCACGTACGTCATCAGGGTGCTGAAGACCACGGTGAAGGCCGCGGTCCGCAGGACGAAGTTCAGGTCCACCAGGATCGGCCCGAGCAGCGCGTTGCCCGCCAGCGAGATCGGGAAGATGGCCAGTCCCGAGCTGATCGCCATCTTCCAGCGGGGCGGCGCGGGCCGGGCCGATCCGGGCTTGGCGAACCAGGTCTCCATGCCGTGCAGTTCCCGGCGGGCGATCTCGGTGTGGTGGTGGCCCTCGCAGTTCGCGAACCACGAGGCCCGCTCGGGCGAGTCCTGCCAGGCCTCGAAGGCCGCCTGGTCGCGGAAGCGGTGGACCAGGAACCACGGTGCGCCCTCGGCGGCCGGGCGGAACAGCCCGTATCCGAGGTGGTCGGGGAAGCCGGCGGCAGTGTCCAGGATGCCGCGCGCCCACTTCTCGAAGGACTCCTCGTAGCCCGGCTCCACCTGCCGGGCTATGAGGAGGGTGACCTCGCCGTCGTCGGCGGGAACGGGCTTCTCGGTGCGATCGATGATGGCCATCGGTACAGACTGGCTAATTGGTGCCGATCTTGGCCAGGAGGTCCACGATCCGGCCCTGCACCTCGGCGGTGGTCGACCGTTCGGCGAGGAACAGCACGCTCTCCCCGGAGGCCAGCCGCGGCAGGGCCTCCGCGTCGATGCCGGCCGTGGTGTAGACGACCAGCGGAGTGCGGTTCAACTGCCCGTTCGCGCGAAGCCAGTCCACGATCCCCGCACGGCGGCGGCGGACCTGCATCAGGTCCATCACGACCAGGTTGGGCCGCATCCGGGTCGCCAGCTCGACGGCGTCGGTGTCCGCCCCCGCCCGGCCCACCTGCATGCCGCGCCGTTCCAGGGCGGCGGCGAGCGCCCCGGCGATCTCTTCCTTCTCCTCGATCAGCAGCACCCGGGAGGGGTGCTGCTCGCTGTCGCGCGGCGCCAGCGCCTTGAGCAGCACGGCAGGGTCCGCCCCGTACGCCGCCTCCCGCGTGGCGTGCCCCAGTCCGGCCGTCACCAGGACGGGCACCTCGGCGGCCACGGCCGCCTGCCGCAGCGACTGCAGCGCGGTCCGGGTGATCGGCCCGGTCAGCGGGTCGACGAACAGCGCGGCGGGGAACGCGGCGATCTGCGCGTCCACTTCCTCGCGGGAGTGCACGATCACCGGGCGGTAGCCGCGCTCGCTCAGCGCCTGGGTGGTCGCGACGTCCGGCGCGGGCCAGACGAGCAGCCGGCGCGGGTTGTCGAGCGGCTCGGGGGGCAGCTCGTCGTCGACGGGCTGCGGCACCGGCCGGTTGACCACCTCGACGGCTCCGCCCGGGCCGTCGAGCGGCTCGGGTCCCTCCGCGGCACCGGCCTCGGGCGCCCCTATGGCGAAGGCGCGGCCCTGCGGGGCGGGTTCGGCGAGCCTGCGCCGCCGTCCGGAGCCGGAGGCGGGAGCGCCGGCCGCGGGACCGGCCGCGGCGGGGTCGGGGGTGACGCCCTGTCCGATCGTCTGCACGCTGACGGGCCGGCCGGCGTCGTCCTGCGGCTGCCGGGCCGCGGGTACGGCGGCCTGCGCGGCGGGACCGTCCTCGGGCGCGGTACGGGCGGCCGGCACCGGCCACGCAGGGGCCTCGGGCGCGCCGTCGGCCGGGGCCAGGGCGCGGCGCCGGCCGGTGGGGTGCGGCTGGGCCGGGGTGTGGGTGTCCTGGCCGCCGTTCCCGTCAGCGCTCGCGTGCGTCTCCTCGGCGGCCTCGGGGCTGGCGAGTGCCCGGCGGCCGCGGCGTCCGCCGGGCGCGGTCGGGGCGGGCTCGCCCGCGCCGCTGCCGGCGGCGGGTCCGGCCGGGGGGAGGGCGAAGCCACCGGGCGGGGCGACGGGCGGGGCGGCGGGAGCGTCGGAGACGGCGGCGCGCGCCTCGGCGGCGCCCTGCGGACCCGCCGGGAGGGCGAACCCACCGGGCGGGGCGACCGGGGCGGCGGCCGGGGCGGGCGCGCCGACGGGGCTCATGCCCTGCGGGCCCACCGGCTGCGGGCCCACCGGCTGCGGACCGACGCCCCGCTGCCCGTCGGGGCGGCCGGACGCCGGCTGCTGCGGCCCGGCGGGCAGGGCGAAGCCGCCGGGCGGCGCGATCGGCGCCGTAGCTGCTTCGGGAGCCCCGGCAGGAGCGGAGGACCGGTCCGGGGTCGGGGCCAGGGCCCGGCGGCGCCCGGCCGGCGGGGCCACGGCCTGGGCGGGCACGGGGGCACCGGGCGGTACGGGCGCACCCGGGGGTACGGGCGCACCCGGGGGTACGGGAGTGCCGGGAGGCACGGGAGCACCGGGAGGCACCACGGCCCCCGGCGGTACGGCCGTCCCGGCAGGCACGGGCATCCCCGTGGGCACGGGCGTACCCGCAGGCACGGGAGCCGGAGGCGCGGGCGTGGCCGGAGATCCGGAGGCCACCGCGGGCAGTGCCGGCAGCGCCCGGCCCCCGCCCCCGCCCGGGGCACCGGTGGCGGCGCCCTCGGCGGAGCCGTCACCGTCGCGTCCGCGACGCCGTCCCGTGCCCAGCCCGGCCGGGTTCACCGGGGCCTGGGCGAGCTCGGGGGCCACCGGACCGGCCGCCCGGCGCCGCCCCGACGGCAGCGCGAGCGCGCCTCCGCCGGACTCCCCCTCCGGACTCCGCACGTCCTCCAGGAAGGCGTCGACCCCGCGCCGCCCCCGCCGCCCGGACCCCGGCGCGCGCCCGGGCCCGTGCTCCGGCTGCCGATCGGCCGCGGCCCCGGCCGCGGCATCGGCATCCGCATGCGCATCGGATTCGGGTTCCGGCTCGGGCTCCGGATCCGGCAGGGTGACCGTCCCGGCCCCCTCGCCCAGCGGCAGCTCCAGCACGTACGCGCCACCGGGCGCGCCCGGCACCTCGACGGTCTGCAGCACACCGCCGTGCGCGGCCACCACGCCCCGCACGATCGGCTCGTGCACCGGGCTCCCGCCGTCGTACGGCCCGCGCACCTCGATCCGTACCGCGTCCCCGCGCTGCGCCACCGCCACGACGATCGTCGAGTCCGTGTAGCCGCTGCCGGCCGGAGTCTTGCCGGTGGCGTCGACCCCGGCCACGTCCGCGATCAGGTGCGCGAGCGCGGTCGCGATCCGCTCCGGGTCGATCTCCGCCTCGATGGTGGGCGCGTGCACCGCGAACTGCGCGCGGCCCGGCCCGATCAGCTCCACGGCGCCGTCGACACCGGCCGCGACGGCCTCGTTGACCATCGCCTTCCGCTTGGTGAGCTTCTCCCGGCCCGCGTCCAGCCGCTGGAAGCCGAGCACGTTGTCCACCAGCGTGGTCATCCGCGAGTACCCGGCGGCCAGGTGGTGCAGCAGCTGGTTCGCCTCCGGCCACAGCTGGCCCGCGTCGTCCGCCGCCAGGGTGGCCAGCTCGCCGCGGAGCTCCTCCAGCGGACCGCGCAGGGCGTCCCCGAGCACCGCCATCAGCTGCCGGTGCCGCGCGGCCAGGGCGTCGTACGGCCGACGGTCGGTGAAGGTCATCACCGCGCCGACCAGCTGGTCGCCCTCGCGCACCGGCGAGGTGGTGAGGTCCACCGCGACGGCCTGCCCGGCCTTGTTCCACAGCACCTGCCCGCGCACCCGGTGCTTGCGCCCGCTGCGCAGGGTGTCGGCGAGCGGCGACTCCTCGAAGGGGAACGGGGAGCCGTCGGCGCGGGAGTGCTGGATGAGGCCGTGCAGCTCGCGGTTGCCGAGGTCGGTGGCCCGGTAGCCGAGGATCTGGGCGGCGGCCGGATTGACGAGTACGACCCTGCCGTCGGTGTCCGTACCCACCACGCCCTCGGCGGCGGCCCGCAGGATCATCTCGGTCTGCCGCTGCGACCGGGCGAGCTCGGCCTCGGTGTCCATGGTCCCGGAGAGGTCGCGCAGGACGAGCATCAGCAGTTCGTCCCCGGTGTAGCCCTGGTGCGGCTCCCGGTAGGCGTCCCGGCCGTCCAGACTGGCGCTGGTCACCTCGGCCGGGAACTCGGTGCCGTCCGTACGGCGTGCCGTCATCCGGGTCGGTTTGCTGCGCAGGCCGTCGTCGTCGCCGGGCCGGCGCATGGAACCGGGGATCAGCTTGGAGTCGAATTCGGGCAGCAGGTCCAGCAGACCGCGCCCGACGAGCCCGGTGCCCGGGCTCTCCATGAGCTCCAGCGCGATCGAATTCGCGTTGACGACCGTGCCGTTCGCGTTGACGAGCAGCAGCGCGTCCGGCAGAGCGTCGAGTATTGCTGCGAGGCGAGCAGCGCCTCGGGATGGCCTGCTGCTCACGACGAGCTTCCTCCCTGACCACGACGACCGGCATGACTCGGGAGGAGTCTAAGGCCACGTTCCCCGCGCGGGACGGCGGATCGGGGCCCGGGACGCGGTGCCTCCGGCATCCTGCCTGGTCAGGAACGCGCACTCGGAAGCACAGGTTCCAAGTCATTCCACCTGCTGATCTCACAACCGTTCTTCCTGCTGAAGGAGGCGTCGACCTCGCGCCCCCGCCAGGTCCCGGTGATCCGGGCGACGGCCCGGCCGCCGTGCACCCCGGCGCACATCTCGTCGGGCGGGACGGGCGCGAAGGGGTCCTTCCCGGCGCGGGCCAGCCGGTCCAGCCGCGCGCACGCCCGCCGGGCCTCCGGATGGGTGCCGCCCACCGGATCGCATTCCAGGGAGTACGTCCCGTTGGCCGCGCGGGAGGGCCCGTTGTGTTCCACGGCCACGGTGAGCCGGTCGGGCGGCGGGGCGAGGAGCCCGCCGAGCGGAAGGGGCGGAAGCGGCCCGGCGGCCGCCGCCGCGGCGGCGACGGCAGAGGCGGCGAGGGTGGCGAGACGCATCGAGATCTCCAGGGTCGGTCGTCCGGTACGCGTCGGGCGGGTACGCCTGACCAACGAGAACCCGGCCCCGATGTTCCGCGCGCCCACCCCCGAAAGCCTTTGCTCTGGTGCCGCCACGCCTAGTACCGTGGGAGCGGATTGGTGACCGGGCCTGGGCCTGTGTCATCATCTGCACGCACCCTCGTACACGCGGGTGTGCTGGAGGCGTCGCCTAGTCCGGTCTATGGCGCCGCACTGCTAATGCGGTTTGGGCTTTACCGTCCATCGAGGGTTCAAATCCCTCCGCCTCCGCGCTGTGATCACCGAAGCCCCGGTCCGACAGGACCGGGGCTTCGGTCGTTCTCCGGCGCTTGGTTCCCCACCTGGTTCCCCCGCTTGGTTTCCCCGCCCGGTTCCGGGCCTGGTTCCCCGGTTCACTTCTTCCCGCCGAGACCGGCGCTCCCCACCCGCACGCCGCTGCGCGCCCCGCCCGGCCGTCAGCCCGTCCTCCAGGCGTTTCCGCAGGTCAGAGGTGGTTTGGGTAATGGATTTCGCGTCCCGGCGAGGTCCATGTATTGTTGTTCTCGCAAGGCCAACGGGGCGAAAAACCCCGGGAAGCACAAGCACTCGTAGCTTAACGGATAGAGCATCTGACTACGGATCAGAAGGTTGCAGGTTCGAATCCTGCCGAGTGCACAGCCCAAGAGGCCCCGGACGAAAGTCCGGGGCCTCTTGTGTTGCCCGCGGTTAGGATCCCGGCATGGTGTTGACCATGGAGGAAGTGGACCGGTTCGAAGCGGCGCGGGGGCGGCTGGAGGCCATTGCCTATCGGCTGCTCGGGTCGGCCGGTGAGGCCGAGGACGTCGTGCAGGAGACGTTCCTGCGGTGGCAGGGTGCCGATGTCGGGCGGATCGAGGTGCCCGAGGCGTGGCTGACGAAGGTGCTCACCAACCTGTGCCTCAATCAGCTCGGTTCGGCGCGGGCCCGGCGCGAGACCTATGTGGGGCACTGGCTGCCCGAGCCGTTGCTCGAGGGGGACCCGATGCTCGGGCCGGCCGACACGGCCGAGCAGCGCGAGTCGGTCTCGTACGCGGTGCTCACCCTGATGGAGCGGCTGTCGCCCAACGAGCGGGCGGTGTACGTGCTGCGGGAGGCCTTCGACTACCCGCACCGGGAGATCGCCGAGATCCTCGACATCAGTGAGTCGGCCAGCCAGCAGGTCTTCCACCGGGCCAAGAAGCACATCGCCGAGGGGAAGGCCCGGACCGAGGTCGACGAGGAGTCCGCCCGGCGGATCGTCGAGGAGTTCCTCGCGGCCGCCACCAGTGGGCGGACCGAGCCGCTGGTGCGGCTGCTGACCGGCGATGCGATCGCCATCGGGGACGGCGGCGGGAAGGTTCCGGCGCGCGCCAAGGCGTTCGAGGGTGCCATCGCGGTGGCCACGTTCATGCGGGGCATGTTCAAGCCCTCCGTGGCCAAGCGCGCCATTGTCGGCGGCTCGGCCGAGATCCACGTGACGGCCGCCAACGGCGTACCCGCCGTCGTGGCGGTCCTGGACGGCCGGGTCATCGGGGTCATGTGCCTGGAGATCACCTCCGAGGGCATCGCCGCGTTCCGCAGCCAGGTCAACCCCGACAAGCTCGCCCGCGCGACCGAGGTGTGGGCGGCCGGCGAGCACGGGGAACCCCTCCTCGTCGCGTTCTGACCTGATCCTTCCGACCCCGCCCCCGGTGTGACGTGCTTCACACCGGGGGCCTGTCAGGAAACGGCGGGCTGCCCGGTTCAAGGTGCGTAACCGCGTCGGACAGCGGGCGTAACCGCGCAGACAGGAGCAGGGACATGCAGCACCGCATCATCGTTCTCGGTGCCGGGTACACCGGAGCCATGGCGGCCGGCCGCCTCGCCAAGCGGCTGCACCGCGACGACGTCGCCATCACCCTCGTCAACGCCGAGCCCGACTTCGTCGAGCGCGTACGGATGCACCAGCTCGCGGCCGGTCAGGACCTCAAGGCCCGGCCGTTCGCCGAGATGTTCGCGGGCACCGGCGTCGAACTGCGGATCGCGAAGGTCACGGGCGTCGACGTCGAGCGGAAGACCGTCGCCGTCGTCGACGCGGACGGTGGGGGCGCCGGAGCCGGGGAGCTGGAGTACGACACCCTCGTGTACGCCCTCGGCAGCGGCTGGGACGACCACGGCGTGCCCGGTGTCGCCGAGCACGCCCACGAGGTCGCGAGCCGGCCCGGAGCGCTGCGGCTGCGCGAGCGGCTGGCCGGCCTGGCCGCCGGGCAGCCCGTGGTCGTCGTCGGCGGAGGCCTCACCGGCCTGGAGGCCGCGACCGAGATCGCCGAGGCCCGCCCGGACCTCGACGTCGCCCTCGCCGCCCGCGGCGGCCTCGGTGACTGGCTCTCGCCCAAGGGCCGCGGGCACCTGCGGAAGGTCTGCGACGGGCTCGGTATCACGGTGCACGAGGACACCGCCGTCACCGCCGTCGCCGCCGACCGCGTCATCACCGCCGACGGGGAGGTGGTGCCGGCCGCGGTCACCGTGTGGACCACCGGCTTCGCGGTCCACCCGATCGCGCTGGCCACCGCGCTGGAGGTGGGCGACACCGGCCAGATCGTGGTCGACGGGACGATGCGCTCGGTCTCGCACCCGGACGTGTACGCCGTCGGCGACGCGGCCCTGGCGATGGGCCCCGGTGACAAGCCGCTGCGGATGTCGTGCGCCTCGGGCGGCCCGGCGGCCCTGCAGGGCGTCGATGCCATCGCCGCGCGGCTGACCGGCCGGAAGATCCCCAAGATGCCGGTCCGCTACTTCAACCAGTGCATCTCGCTGGGGCGCAAGGAGGGGCTGATCCAGTACGTGACCGCCGACGACCGCGCCGTCAGCGCGGCCCTCACCGGCCGGCTCGCCGCCGTCTACAAGGAGCTGATCTGCAAGGGCGCCGCCTGGGGCGTCGCCAACCCGACCTTCGGTCTGCCGGTCCGCCGCCGGCGCGTCGTGCCGGGGGCGGTGGCCCGGACGGGCTCGGCCGCCGCCGTCACGGCCCCGGCTGCCTGACGCCAAGTCCGCGGCTCCGTAGCCCCGTAGCCCAGTAGCTCAGTAGCTCCGTGGTTCGTGGCTCGTAGAAGGCCCCCCGGCGGCCGGGGGGGCCTTCCCCTCGTCAGCCGGCTGCCGGGGAGGGTGCGGCAGGGGCGGCGCCGCGGTGGACGCGGGGCAGCCCCGTCACCGACATCACCAGGGAGTAGAGCGAGGTGGTGGCCGTGGAGACGGTTGTTGCGCGGGCCGCCGAAGGCGATGTTCGAGACCGGTTCGGGGACCTTGACGCGGCCGATCAGGTCGCCGTCGGGGGCGTAGCAGTGGACGCCGTCCTCCATCGCCGCCACCCACAGCCGGCCGCCGTCGTCGAAGCGGATATTGTCGAAGCGGGCGCGCGGGCGGTCGGCGGGGGCCTCGGCGAAGACCTTGCCGTCCGACAGGGTCCCGTCCTCGCGGACCTCGAAGACCCGGATGTGGCCGTTGCGGGTGTCGGACACGTACAGCATGCGTTCGTCCGGGGAGAAGACCAGGCCGTTCGGGCCGTCGAAGCCGTCCGCGACCAGCCGCACCTCGCCCGTCACCGGGTCGGCGCGGTAGACGTTGCGGGCGCCGATCTCGCTCTCGCCGCGGACGCCCTCGTAGTCGCTGGTGATCCCGAAGTCGGGGTCGGAGAACCACACCGAGCCGTCCGAGCGGACCACCGCGTCGTTGGGGCTGTTCAGGCGGCGGTTCCCGTAGTGCGTGGCGAGGGGAGTGACCGTGCCGTCCGGTTCGGTGCGGCTGACCCGCCGGTTGCCCTGCTCACAGGTGATCAGCCGGCCTTCGCGGTCGAGGGTGTTGCCGTTCGGGTGTCCGGCCGGGGTGCGGAACGTGCCGACCCTGCCGGTGAGTTCGTCCCAGCGCAGCATCCGGTCGTTCGGGATGTCGCTCCAGACCAGCTGGCGCCAGGCCGGGAGGTAGAGCGGGCCCTCCGCCCAGCGGCAATCGTCGTGGAGGCGTTCCAGCCGCATGTCGCCGTTCGCGCAGCGGCCGGTCCGGAAGCGATCGTCCAGGATCTCGTACAGGTCAGGATCGGCTATGGGGGAAGGCATCGCCTCAGACTCCTTGATCGCCGAATTGTGTTCGGTCGTGATCGAGATTGCCGGATGCGGTACGGTCCTGGCAAGGACATGCCGGAGGAGATCCGAGGAGTCCGAGGAGTCCGAGGAGAGGGAAAGGGGCCGCGAGCACCTATGGACGGGATCGACCGGGCGATCGTCGCGCGGCTGCAGGAGGACGCCGGGCAGTCGTACGCCACCCTCGGCGCGGCTGTCGGGCTGTCGGCCGGTGCCGCGCACGAGCGGGTACGGAAGCTGCGCGAGCGCGGCGTCATCCGGCGCACCACCGTGGACGTGGATCCGGCGGCCGTCGGCAGCGGGGTGCTGGCCTTCGTGATGGTGGACGCGAACGCCTGGATGGGGGACTCCGCGGAGCAGTTCGCGGCCATCGCCGAGATCCAGGAGGCGCACATCATCGCCGGCAGCGCGTCCGTGCTGGTGAAGGTGCGGACGGCCACCACCGAGCAGTTGCAGGACGTCCTGCGCCGGCTCTACGCCATCGACGGGGTCAGCGGCACCCAGGCGACGGTCGCCCTGGAGACCTTCTTCGAACGGCCGCTGCCCCTGTGACCGCGCCGGTCGACTGGCAGTGCACGGGCCCGCGTTGGAGCGGGGGCCGGCCCGGCATCGGCTGGTACGCCGACGGGCGGGGCGATCGGGTCAGCGTGCTCGCGTACGGTCAGCGGCTCGCCTTCACCGGCGCCGGGGAGCGGCGCTGCACCGGGGTGCGGCGGGGCGGTCGGCGGACACCGTGCCCCACGGCGGCTCCGGTCCCGGCCGCGGCCGGTTCCGCGCAGTGCGCCGAGTGCGCCCGACTGGACCGCTCCTTCTCGGTGGCCGCCGACACCAACGCGGCCGACCCGCGCCCCTACCGCGTCTACCTGGCCTGGTTCGGGCCCGGCCTGCTCAAGGTGGGGATCACCGCGGAGGAACGCGGCAGCGCACGGTTGCTGGAGCAGGGCGCGGTGGCCTGGAGCTGGCTCGGGCGGGGGCCGCTGATGGCCGCCCGGCGTACCGAGGAGCTGCTCCGGGCGGCCCTCGGGGTGCCCGACCGGATCCCGTACGCGCGCAAGCGGGCCGTCCGCGCGCAGCTGCCGCCGGCCGCCGAACGGGAGCGGGAGGTGGCCGGGCCGCACGCCCTCGCCGCCGCGCTGCCCGGCTGGCCGGACTCCCTGGAACGGCTGCCCTGTGAGGTGACCGACCACGACGAGGCGTTCGCCCTGGCGGCCCTGGCCCGTACGGCGGGGGCGGCGCGAACGGCGGAGCCGGTACGGCCGCGGGTGCTCGAAGCCATGGCGGGCGGCGGAACGGTCGCGGGCGTCCTGGTGGCCGCCGCCGGGCCCGACCTGCACTTCGCGGACGGTCTCGTGGTGGACGCCCGGCTGCTCGCGGGCTGGGCGCTGACCGCCGCCGGACCGGACGCGGAAACCTCCGGAGTACCCCTCGCCCCGCTCGCCCCGGCACCGGACCCGGCGGAGCAGGACGGGCTGTTCTGACCCGGTCCCGCAAGGACCCTGCGGAAGCGCCCGGGGCCCCGGGAGGGCCCGGAAAGCCCGGGGAAGGCCCGGCGGGAGGGCCCCGGGAGGGCCCCGGGGAAGGCCCCGCGAAGGTCAAATCTTGGATCCCTTTGCCCGCCCGGCGGGCTTTGCCGTGGACACGATCCGATCTTCGACCGGAGAGTGGGCCCATGAGCATCCGACCCCTTCCGGCGTTCGAACCGCCGTACCTGATGACCGTGTTCACCTCCGTCCGCACCGCCGGGGCCGACGAGGGCTACCCCGAGGCGTCCGCCCGGATGAACGAGCTCGTCAAGGAGGTCCCCGGCTACCTCGGCCACGAGAACGCCCACACCCCCGGCGGGCTCAGCATCACCGTCGCCTACTTCCGCGACGAGGAGGCGCTCACCGCCTGGCGCACCGACCTCGAACACCGCCGGACGCAGGCGCGCGGCATCAAGGAGTGGTACGAGAGCTACACCCTGCACGTCGGCACAGTGGAGCGCAGCAGTGAATTCACCCGCGGAGGCTGACGCGGCGGCGCGGACCGCCGCGGCCGTCCGGCGCTTCCGGGACCGGCTCGGCGTGCCCGGCCTGGTCGACGTACACACCCACTTCATGCCGCGACGGGTGCTGGAGAAGGTGTGGGACCACTTCGACGCCGTGGGCCCGCTGACCGGCGTCGAATGGCCCATCACCTACCGGCACGAGGAGGAGGAACGCGTCGCACTGCTCCGCGCGTTCGGCGTCCGGGCCTTCACCGCCATGCTGTACCCGCACAAGCCGGCGATGGCCGCCTGGCTGAACTCCTGGTCGGCCGGTTTCGCGGCCAGGACCCCAGACTGCCTGCACACCGCGACCTTCTTCCCGGAGGACGGGGTGGCGGAGTACGTGCGCCGGGCAGTCGGCGGCGGGGCACGGGTCTTCAAGGCGCACCTGCAGGTCGGCGGGTACGACCCGAACGACGACCGGCTGGACCCGGTGTGGGGGCTGCTCGCCGAGGCCGGGATCCCGGTGGTGGTCCACTGCGGGTCCGGCCCGGTCCCCGGCAAGCACACGGGGCCCGAGCCGGTCGGGCGGCTGCTCGCCCGCCATCCCCGGCTGCCGCTGATCGTCGCCCACATGGGCATGCCCGAGTACGAGGACTTCCTCGGCCTCGCCGACCGGTACCCGGAGGTCCGGCTGGACACCACCATGGCCTTCACCGACTTCGCCGAGCGGCTCGGCGGCTTCCCGCCGGGCGCGCTCGGCCGGCTCGCCGCCCTGGGGGACCGGATCCTGCTCGGCACCGACTTCCCGAACATCCCGTACCCCTACGACCACCAGCTCGACGCGCTCGAACGGCTCGGCCTGGGTGACGACTGGCTCCGGGCGGTCTGCCACGACAACGCGGCCCGGCTGTTCGCACTCGACACCTGAGCCCCCGAGGGGGCCGGGCCGGCGGCCCACGGGTTTCTCAGGAGATTCACAGGAACCGGCAAGGGCGCTCTCAGAGGCGGCGGCGAGCGTGGTCCCCATGACTGCGACGACCACCTCCCCCGCGTCCGCGTCCACCCTCACCGCCCCGCACCAGGACCGGGCGGCCGGAGCGCTGGTCCGCCCCGACGGCGGGCCCTGCCGGGTCCTGGTCGTGGACGACGAGGCCAGCCTCTCCGAGCTGCTCTCCATGGCCCTGCGCTACGAGGGCTGCGAGGTGCGCACCGCCGGCGACGGCGCCACCGCCCTGCGGGCGGCCCGGTCCTTCCGGCCGGACGCCGTGGTCCTCGACATCATGCTGCCGGACATGGACGGCCTGTCCGTGCTGGGTCGGCTCCGCCGGGAACTCCCGCAGGTCCCGGTGCTGTTCCTGACCGCCCGGGACTCCGTGGAGGACCGCATCGCCGGCCTCACGGCCGGCGGGGACGACTACGTGACCAAGCCGTTCAGCCTGGAGGAGGTGGTGGCCCGGCTGCGCGGGCTGATCCGCCGGGCGGGGGCCGCCCAGGCCGCCCGGGGCGAATCCGTGCTGGTCGTCGGCGACCTCACGATGGACGAGGACAGCCACGAGGTGACCCGTGGCGGCCGGGAGATCCGGCTGACCGCCACCGAGTTCGAGCTGCTGCGCTACCTGATGCGTAATCCGCGCCGGGTGCTCAGCAAGGCGCAGATCCTCGACCGGGTCTGGTCCTACGACTTCGGCGGCCAGGCCAATGTCGTCGAGCTCTACATCTCCTACCTGCGGCGCAAGCTGGAGAGCGGCCCCGGGCTCAGCCGGATGATCCACACCCGGCGCGGCGCCGGCTATCTGATCAAGCCGGGCGAGTAGTGCGGGGGGTCGGGGGCGTCCGCGCCCGGTCCGCCCGGCCCTGGTCGCTGCGGACCCGGCTGGTGGTGTCCGCCGTCGTGCTGGTCGCCGTCGTGGGGGCGGTGATCGGGGCGGTCACCACGCTCGCCCTGCGCGCGTACCTGGTGAACCAGGTGGACGGACAGCTGGGCGCCGCCGTCGAGAAGTCCACCCACGGCGATGGGACCAAGCCGGGCCGCGAGGCGCCCCCGGCCGCCGTTCCGCCCCCTTTCCTCTGGACCCCGCCCGGCTCACCGCTCGGTACCGCCATGATCCGGCTGGGCTCTGACGGCACTGTCATCAGCAGCGCCCGTTTCATCTCCGACGAGGGTCCCGCCAAGAACTACAACACCCCGCTCACGGACGCCCAGGTCCAGGCCTTGTCGGCCGCCGTTCCGCGGGCCCGGCAGGACGCGGTCGAGCTGGAGGTGCCGGAACTCGGCCACTACCGGGTGCTGGCCGCTGCCGACGGCTCGCTCGCCCTCGCCTTCCCGCTGGCCGCGGTCGACTCCACCCTGAACACCATGATCACGGTCGAGGTGTGCGTGACCCTTGCCGGGCTGATCGCCGCCGGGCTGGCCGGGCAGGCCCTGGTCGGGGTCGCCCTGCGCCCGCTGCGCCGGGTCGCCGCCACCGCCACCCGGGTCTCCGAACTTCCCCTGCACAGCGGCGAAGTGGCCCTGCACGAGCGGGTCCCGGGCGCCGAGGCGGACCCGCGTACCGAGGTGGGCCAGGTGGGTGCCGCCCTGAACCGGATGCTGGGCCACGTCGGTTCGGCCCTCGCCGCCCGCCAGGAGAGCGAAACGAGGGTCCGGCAGTTCGTCGCGGACGCCAGCCACGAGCTGCGCACCCCGCTGGCCTCCATCCGCGGATACGCCGAACTCACCCGCCGGGGACGGGAGGAGCCCGGCCCGGACACCCGGCACGCCCTGAGCCGCATCGAGTCCGAGGCGACCCGGATGACCGGGCTGGTCGAGGACCTGCTGCTGCTCGCGCGGCTGGACGCCGGCCGCCCGCTCAGCCGCCGGACCGTGGACCTCGCGCCGCTGGTCGTGGACGCGGTCAGCGATGCCCGCGCCGCCGGGCCGGAGCACCGCTGGCGGCTCGAACTCCCGGCGGAGCCCGCTCCGGTGGACGCCGATCCGGCGCGCGTCCAGCAGGTACTGGTCAACCTGCTCGCCAATGCGCGGACGCACACCCCGCCCGGCACGACGGTCACCGCGCGCGTGTCACTGGGGGTACCCCCGGCGGCAGCCGGGGGAGAAACCTTCAGTGGGGCTGGGCCTGAGGCCGGGCCTGGGGCCGAGCCTGGGGCCGGGCCTGGGGCTGCGGTCGGCGCGTGCGTGCGGATCGAGGTGGAGGACGACGGGCCGGGGATCCCGCCGACCCTGCTCCCCCACGTCTTCGAACGGTTCGCGCGCGGTGACGCCTCCCGTTCCCGGCAGGCCGGCTCCACCGGCCTGGGCCTGGCCATCGTCCAGGCCGTGGTCGCCGCCCACGGCGGGCAGGTGGGCGTACGGAGCGAGCCCGGGCGCACCCGGTTCGAGGTCCGGCTGCCGCTCGTACCGTCGCCCGTAGCGGCACAGGAGTTCTCACAGGCGGGGCACAGGCTCGGCACACGGCCGTGACAGCCCGCGCGGCGAGGGTCGGTCCATGCCGACCGAAACGACTCTCCCGCGCCGTGAGCACCTGACGCCCAGCGCCTCCGGTGAGCCCGTACTCGATGTGGTGGTACCGGTCTTCAACGAGGAGAAGGACCTCGGAGCCTGTGTCCGCCGCCTGCACGAGCACCTCACCGCGACCTTCCCCTACGCCTTCCGGATCACCGTCGCCGACAACGCGAGCACCGACCGGACCCCGGAGATCGCCGCCGGGCTCGCCGCCACCGTGCCCGGCGTGCGCAGCGTCCGGCTGGAGGAGAAAGGACGGGGCCGGGCCCTGCGGACCGTCTGGTCCGGGTCGCAGGCACCGGTCCTGGCCTATATGGACGTCGACCTCTCCACGGACCTCAACGCGCTGCTTCCGCTGGTCGCCCCGCTCATCTCCGGCCACTCCGACCTGGCCATCGGCACCCGGCTGGCCCGGTCCTCCCGGGTGGTGCGGGGGGCGAAGCGGGAGTTCGTGTCCCGTGCCTACAACCTGATCCTCCGGTCCTCGCTGGCCGCCCGGTTCAGCGACGCCCAGTGCGGGTTCAAGGCCATCCGCCGGGAGGTCGCGGAGCGGCTGCTGCCGCTGGTCGAGGACACCGGATGGTTCTTCGACACCGAGCTGCTGGTGCTCGCCGAGCGGGCCGGACTGCGCATCCACGAGGTGCCGGTGGACTGGGTGGACGACCCCGACTCCACCGTGCACATCGTCCGGACCGCCGTCGAGGACCTGAAGGGGGTCTGGCGGGTGGGCCGGGCGCTGGCCGTGGGGGCGCTGCCGCTGGACCGGGTGGCCCGGCCCTTCGGCGACGACCCGAGGGACCGGGCCCTGAGCGGAGTGCCGCGCGGGCTGGCCCGGCAGCTCCTCGGGTTCTGTGTGGTCGGTGTCCTCTCCACCCTCTGCTACCTCGGCCTGTACTCCCTGTTCCGACTCGGCACCGGGGCGCAGGCGGCCAACGCGGTGGCGCTGCTGCTGTCCGCCGTCGCGAACACGGCCGCCAATCGGCGGCTGACCTTCGGGGTCCGCGGCCGCGAGCGGGTGCTGCGGCACCAGGCGCAGGGGCTGGTGGTCTTCGGCATCGGACTGGCGCTGACCGCCGGTTCGCTGGCCGCGCTCGGCGCCGCGACCGACCGCCCCTCGCACGGCACCGAACTCGCCGTCCTGATCACCGCGAACCTCGCCGCCACCGTGCTGCGTTTCCTGCTCTTTCGCTCTTGGGTCTTCCCCGAGCGCCGGGCCACGACCGACCTGAAGGACCACACCCGATGACCACCACGCACCGACCGCGCTGGGAACGCCCGGCGCTGGCCGCCCTGCTGCTGGCCACGGCCGTACTGCTGCTCTGGAACCTGAGCGCGTCCGGCTACGCCAACTCCTTCTACTCCGCGGCCGCGCAGGCGGGCGGCGAGAGCTGGAAGGCGTTCTTCTTCGGCTCCTCGGACGCCGGGAACTCCATCACCGTCGACAAGCCGCCCGCCGCGCTGTGGCCGATGGCCCTGTCGGTCCGGCTGTTCGGACTGGGTGCCTGGCAGATCCTGGTGCCCCAGGCACTGATGGGCGTGGCCACCACGGCGGTGCTCCACGCCTCCGTGCGGCGGCAGTTCGGGCCGGGAGCGGCACTGCTGTCGGGCACGGTGTTCGCTCTGACGCCGGTGGCCGCGCTGATGTTCCGCTTCAACAATCCGGACGCGCTGCTGACACTGCTGCTGACCGTGTCGGTGTACTGCGTGCTGCGGGCGATGGAGGGGGCCCGGACGAAGTGGCTGGTGTGGGCGGGGGTGGCACTGGGCTTCGCCTTCCTGACCAAGACCCTGCAGGCCTTCCTCGTCCTGCCGCCGCTGGCCCTGCTCTACGCCGTCTGCGCGCCGACCCGGCTGCGGCGACGGCTGGGCCAGCTGGCCCTGGCGGGCGCCGCGATGGTGGTCGCGGGCGGCTGGTGGGTCGCGGTGGTGGAACTGTGGCCGGCGTCCTCCCGGCCGTACATCGGGGGCTCCCAGACGAACTCCTTCCTGGAGCTGACCTTCGGCTACAACGGCCTCGGCCGGCTGAACGGCGACGAGGTCGGCAGCGTGGGCGGCGGCGGCGGGCGCGGCAGCGGCACGGGCCCGGTGCTCAGCGCGGAGCTGCCGTACGGGGCGCAGGCGCCGACCGGGCCGGCCTTCGGCGGCGGTGGCGGGGGCGCTTGGGGGGAGACCGGGATCGACCGGCTGTTCTCGGCCGGGATCGGCGGGCAGATCTCCTGGCTGCTGCCGGCGGCGCTGGTACTGATGGTCGCCGGGCTGGTCGTCACCTGGCGGGCCCGGCGGGCCACCGACTCCCTGGAGAGCATGGGCCGCGCGGCCTTCCTCGCCTGGGGCGGCTGCCTGCTGGTCACCTTCGTCGTGTTCAGCTGGATGCAGGGCATCTTCCACGAGTACTACACGGTGGCGCTGGCGCCGTACGTGGCGGCGCTGGTCGGCATGGGCGCGGCGGTGCTGTGGGAGGAGCGGCACGGGTTCGCGGCCGCGGCCGTCCTGTCCGGGGTGACGGCGCTGACGGCGTGGTGGTCGTACGTACTGCTGTCGCGCTCGCCGGACTATCTGCCGGGGCTGCGGTGGGCGGTGCTCGGCGGCGGGCTGGTGGCGGCGGCCGGCCTGCTCGCGGCCGGCCGGCTGGGCCGGCGGCTCACGCTGGGCGCGGCGGGGGTGGCGCTGGGCGCGGCGCTGGCCGGGCCGTTCGCGTACTGCCTGAGCACGGTGGACACCCCGCACTCCGGCTCCATCGTGACGGCGGGCCCGTCGGTGGCGGGCGGCGGTCCGGGCGGCGGCCCGCGACTGTTCCGCGGCGGGGAGAACGGCGGGCGGGGGCCGGGGCTGGGCTTCGGCGGCGGCCAGGGCGTGCAGGGGGGCATGCCGGGCGGAATGCCCGGTGGCCCGGGAGGAACGCAGGGCGGTGTACCGGGTGGCGTTCCGGGCGGTCCGGGCACCGGCCAGACGATCCCGGGAGGCCCCGGCGGAGTCCCCGGCGGTGCAAACGGCTCGGCGACCGGCTCGGCCACCGGCCCGTACGCGGGCAGCGGCAGGGGCCTGGGCGGCGGGACGGGCGGTCTGCTGGACGGCGCCCAGGTCTCCGACGAGGTGAAGGCACTGCTCCGCAAGGACGCGGACCGCTACACCTGGGCCGCGGCCGCCATCGGGGCGCAGAACGCGGCGAGCTACCAGCTGGCGAGCGAACGGCCCGTGATGCCGATCGGCGGGTTCAACGGCAGCGATCCGTCGCCGACGCTGGCGCAGTTCCAGGAGTACGTGAAGGCGGAGAAGATCCACTACTACGTTGGTGGCGGCCAGGGCATGCGCGGCGGCGGCGGACCGGACGGCTCCGGCAGCTCGGCGATCGCGGAATGGGTGCAGGCAAACTACGAGCCCATCGAGGTCGGCGGCGCCACCCTGTACGACCTGACCTCCTGACCCTGCGGGGCCTTTCCCCCACCCCACCCCTTCCCGAAACCGGGGCTCCGCCCCGGACCCCGCGGGGCTCCGCCCCGAGCCCGGTGGGGCTCTGCCCCAAGCCTCGTGGGGCTGCGTCCCCAGCCCCACCGGGCTGTTGCCCAAGCCCGGTGGGGCGCTGCGCCCCGAGCCCGGTGGGGCGCTGTGGCCCCATCGCCATCCAGCCGGGTGCGCCGCGGGCTTCGCCGCCGATCTCCGTCGGCCATCCCTCGACGGTGCGTCACCGTGCCGCAGGTGGAGGGCGGGTGGGTGGGGGAACGCTCTAGCATGAAGAGGGCGCAGCCGGGCATAGCGGGTGGATGGCGGGCGCTTCAGGAGGGTGCTCCATGGTGAGGGAAGCGGGCCCGGCCGGGTTGGACCGGGAGCGGATCACCGGCGCTGCCGTGCGGTTGCTCGATGCCGAAGGGCTCGGGCGGTTCTCCATGCGGCGGCTCGCCGGGGAGCTCGGGGTCACCGCGATGTCCCTCTACTGGTACGTGGACACCAAGCACGACCTGCTGGGGCTCGCGCTCGACCGGGTCATCGGCGAAGTGCCCGTGGCGGGGGACGAGGGGCCGGACGGCGGGCCGGACTGCGGGTGGGACCTGCGGCTGCGTCGGCTCGCCTGCGGGTACCGGCAGGTGCTCGCCGCGCACCCGTGGGCCGCGCGACTCGCGACCGACTGCGCCGAGACCGGTCCGCACGCCCGAGCCTTCGACACCGCCCTGCAGCGTCTGCTGGACGCTGCCGGCCTGGCCGGACGCGCCAGGAGCGGCGCCCACCTCGCCGTGGCGCACTTCCTCCGGGGGTGCGGGGGCACTGACGGGCGGGTCCCGGAGGGGGCCTTCGTATCGGCCCTCGACGTGCTCGTCGCCGGGATCGCCGGGATCGCCGCCCAGGCCCGGGGCGAAAGCCCGGGACCCGTCATCGCCGGGTAGCCCGGCCCGCTGCCCCTGACCGGCGCGGTCCGGGAGGCGCCCGGGTACCCGTCGGCGATGATCGGGGCGAACGGCGGCTGTCCGCCGTCCCGCCCCGTTCCCGGGCCGGCCGCTGCTAGGCGGACTGCTTCTCGCCGGCCGGCTCGCGTTCGGCCGGCTCGTGCTCGGCCGGCGTACGGCCCTTCAGGGCCACTTCCTTGATGAAGAGCACCAGCAGCAGCGCGAGCAGCGCGGTCGGCGCCGCGTAGAGGAAGACGTCCCCGACGGCGTGTCCGTACGCCGACTCGACCACCTCGCGGAACGGCGCCGGGAGCTTGTCCAGGTCGGGGATGCCGCCTCCGCCGGTGCCGCCGTGGCCCAGGGCGGCCGCCTTCGGGCCGAGCGCGGTCAGACCGTCCTTCACGTAGCCGGTGACCTGGTGGGCCATCAGCGCGCCCAGCGCCGAGACGCCCACCGCACCGCCGAGCGACCGGAAGAAGGTGACGACCGAGCTGGCCGCGCCCAGCTCCTCCGGGGCCACCTGGTTCTGGGTGGCGAGGACGAGGTTCTGCATCATCATGCCGAGGCCGAGCCCGGTCAGGACCATGAAGACGGCGATGTGCCAGTACGGGGTGTCGTGGCGGAGGGTGCCCAGCAGGCCCATGCCCGCCGTCAGCAGCACACCGCCGG
This sequence comes from Streptomyces sp. NPDC043853, assembly GCF_056436025.1. Classification (NCBI taxonomy): domain Bacteria; kingdom Bacillati; phylum Actinomycetota; class Actinomycetes; order Kitasatosporales; family Streptomycetaceae; genus Streptomyces; species Streptomyces sp. NPDC043853. The sequence goes on along the minus strand of NZ_JBWKDJ010000003.1, from coordinate 129,122 downwards.
CGATCAGCCAGGCCTTCCACTTTCCGGTGCGGGTGATGATCTGCCCGGAGACGGTCGAGGAGACGAACAGTCCGCCGATCATCGGGATGGTGAGGATGCCGGACATGGTCGGCGACTCGTTCCGCGCCAGCTGGAAGAACTGGCTGAAGAACACCGTGCCCGAGAACATGGCCACGCCCACGAACAGGGAGGCCGCCGAGGCGAGGCTGATGGTCTTGTTGCGGAAGAGGTGCAGCGGGATGATCGGGTCGCTCGCCCGGGACTCGACCAGGACGAAGAGCGCGCCGAGCAGCAGCGCGCCGGCCGTCATCGCGTACGTCTGCCAGGACAGCCAGTCGTACGAGTCCCCGGCCTGGGTGACCCAGATCAGCAGCACCGAGACCGCCGCGCTGATCAGGAACGCGCCGAGCCAGTCGACCTTGACCTCGCGCCGGACGACCGGGAGCCGCAGCGTCCGCTGGAGCACGATCAGCGCGATCACCGCGAACGGCACGCCCACGTAGAAGCACCAGCGCCAGCCCAGCCACTCCGTGTCGGTGATGACGCCGCCGAGCAGCGGGCCGCCGACGGTGGCCACGGCGAAGACGGCACCGAGGTAGCCGCTGTACCGGCCGCGCTCACGCGGCGGGATCATCGCGGCCATCACGATCTGCGCGAGGGCGGACAGGCCGCCGACGCCGATGCCCTGGACCACGCGGCAGGCGATCAGCATGCCGGTGTTCTGGGACATGCCGGCCACGACCGAGCCCAGGACGTAGATCACCAGCGATATCTGGACCAGCAGCTTCTTGCTGAAGAGGTCGGCCAGCTTGCCCCACAGCGGGGTGGCGGCGGTCATCGAGAGCAGGGCCGCGGTGACCACCCAGGTGTACGAGGACTGGGTGCCGCCGAGGTCGGTGATGATCTGCGGCAGGGCGTTCGAGACGATCGTGGAGGACAGGATCGCGACGAACATGCCCAGCATCAGGCCGGACAGCGCCTTCATGATCTGCGGATGGGTCATGGTCAGGGTGGTGGTGCCGCTGTCGGGCGGTGCGGGCGCGGCGGTCGTGGCCATGGGTGTCCTTCGTGTGCTTCGGTTCGGCAGGTCAGTGGTCGGCGGGCGCCGGCGGTGGGCGCCGGCGGCGGGCCGAGGCCGGCGGGCAGCGGTCAGAAGCTCCGGCGGAGCCGGGCCAGCAGCGTGCTCAGCACGGTCACGTCCTCGGCGGACCAGTCGGTCAGCGCCCGTTCGAGCGCGGCCGTGTAGCGGGCCGCGAGCTCGGTGAGGAGCAGGCGGCCCGCCGGGGTGATCCGGAGGATGCGGCAGCGGGCGTCGGCCGGGTCGGTCTCCCGGTCGATCCAGCCGCGCTCGGCGGCGTGGGCCACGTGCCGGCTGGTGACCGAGATGTCGACGGCGAGCAGCTCGGTGAGCCGGCTCATCCGCATCTCGCCGTGCCGGTCGAGCACGGTGAGCACCGCGGCGGGGCCGGGCGGGCAGTCGGCGGGGAGGGTGCGCGCGAGGTCGCGCTTGACCGCGCCGATGCCGGTGAGCTGGCGGGCCAGCTCCTCGTACGGGACCGCAGGGACCGTCACGGGACACCCTCTCCATCTTGTTGCTTGGGGCAACCATAGAAGAGGATGGTTGATACAGGCAAATGAATCGCAGGGGGTAGGCGGTAAAGGAAACGGAAAACCCGCTAGGGTCCTGGTCCATGTCTGCACAGAGCAACGCACAGGGCCCCGAGGGCAACTACGACCCCGCGGGCAGCACCCAGATGTTCCGGGCCTTCGTGGACGAGGGCGAGCAGGCCGGTCCGGCCCCGGCGGCGGGCAGCCGTCGGCGGCAGGAGTCCGGTACGGGCCCGCAGGCGGGCTGGATCGCTTTCGCCGTCGCCGTGCTGCTGCTGATCGGCTGCGCGGCCTGGGTGGCCCTCCACTGACCGTCCGCCGCCCGACCGCCGCCCGGTCGGTGGACGGCTACCGCCAGGTGGCCGTGACCTGCCGGGTGTCGATGTGCCAGCCCAGCGGGACCCGCCAGGCCTCCACGCACACCGTGTAGGTCTGCGTCCGGGTGGCCCCGCCGGCGAGGGGGGCCGGCAGCGGCTGGTCCGTGGTGACCGTGCCCCAGCGTGCGCCGAGCAGGTCGCCGAGGATGTCGACGGTGAACGTCACGGTGCCCGAACGGACTGCGGTGCCGCCGGTGTTGGTGAACCGGACGGTGACCTTCTCGCACCGGCGCTCGCCGGTGTCGGCCAGTGTGGGCGTGCCGAGCGTCAGCTTCGCCGGGGTGGCCGGGGGTGTGGGGCCGGGCGCCGGGGCCGTCGGTGGCCCCCCGGTGGGCGGCTTCGGGGCCGGAGGCGTAGTCGGGGTGCCCGGCCGGGGCGGTGCGGGCGCGGTCGGATCGTCCGGGTCCGCGGGCGTTCCCGTGCCGGGGGGTGTGCGCGTGCCGGGCGGCGTCGTGCCCGGGGTGCCGGGGTCGCCGGGTCCGCCGGTGCCGGGATCGCCGCCCGGACCGGTGTTCCCGGGCGGAATGCCCGCCGTGCCGTCCGTGCCCGCCGTACCCGAGGTCGTACCCGTCGTGCCCGTCGTGCCCGTCGTGCCCGTCGTGACGGTGGTCGTGGACGTGCCTGTCGCGCCGGACGGGGATGCCGGGGAGCCCGGGGGCGGCCCGGCGAGCGGCTGGAGCTCCACCCCGCCCTCCGGCGGCACGGTCTGCCCTGCGGACCGCTCCGGGCCCGCGCCCGCCCCGCCCACGGCCACGAAGCCGTCGCGCGCCTGGCCGCCGCAGCCCGTCAGGGTCGCGGCGGCCAGGCACGCCGACAGCAGGGTGAGCGCTCCGAGCGGTCGCCTTCGCATCGCGCCAGTGTCACTGACGCTCCGTCAAATCGCCAGACCCGTACGGCTCACTCGCCGATCAGGCCCTGCCGGAGCTGCGCCAGGGTGCGGGTCAGCAGCCGCGAGACGTGCATCTGCGAGATGCCGACCTCCTCGCCGATCTGCGACTGGGTCATGTTGGCGAAGAACCGCAGCATGATGATCTGCCGTTCCCTGGGCGGGAGTTTGGCCAGCAGCGGCTTCAGGGACTCGCGGTACTCGACACCCTCCAGCGCGGTGTCCTCGTACCCCAGCCGGTCCGCGAGGGAGCCTTCGCCGCCCTCGTCCTCCGGGGACGGGGAGTCGAGCGAGGAGGCGGTGTACGCGTTGCCGACCGCCAGGCCGTCGACGACCTCCTCCTCGGACACCCCCAGTACGGCGGCCAGTTCGGGCACCGTCGGGGAGCGGTCCAAGCGCTGGGCGAGCTCGTCGCTGGCCTTCGTCAGCGCCAGACGCAGCTCCTGGAGTCGGCGGGGGACCCGGACCGACCAGGAAGTGTCCCGAAAGAATCGTTTGATCTCGCCCACGACGGTCGGCATCGCGAACGTCGGGAACTCCACGCCGCGTTCGCAGTCGAACCGGTCGATCGCCTTGATCAGCCCGATCGTGCCGACCTGGACGATGTCCTCCATCGGCTCGTTTCGGCTGCGGAACCGGGCCGCGGCGTAGCGCACCAGCGGCAGGTTCAGCTCGATCAGGGTGTCGCGTACGTAAGCCCGTTCGGGGCTGTCCGCGTCCAGGGCGGCGAGACGCTGGAAGAGGGAGCGGGAGAGGGTGCGGGTGTCGATGGCTTCCGTGCGGTCAGACGCCGTGGGTGCAGTGGGAGCCTCGCTCTTGACGAGCGTGAGCACCTTGGAGCTGCCCTGGTCTACGGACATGCCACCCCCTTGAGGTCGCGGACGGTCGCGTCGGGCGCGTCCGTCGGAGGAACGCAGCCTCAACCTGAATACCGGCGGCGGGGCTGCGGCAAACGCGGTTCCAGCAGAATGTCACATGTCGGCAACACGCTGTAGCGCCAAGTCGACATATCAGTGCAGCGACAGAGCGGAATGAGCCCGTTCTGTCGGGAAACCGGTTCTGCGATCTCCACCCGATCCGGTTACGCCTCGATCCTGTTTGCGGATCGCAGCCGGGCGAAGCTCCGCGCGAGCAGCCGGGAGACGTGCATCTGGGACACTCCGAGCTCCGCGCTGATCTGCGACTGCGTCAGATTGCTGTAGTAGCGCAGCAGCAGGATCCGCTGCTCCCGCTCGGGCAGCTGGACGAGCAGGTGGCGGACCAGGTCGCGGTGCTCGACCCCGGCCAGCTCCGGGTCCTCGTAGCCGAGCCGGTCGAGCAGGCCGGGCAGCCCGTCCCCTTCCTGGGCCGCCTCCAGCGAAGTGGCGTGGTAGGAGCGCCCGGCCTCGATGCAGGACAGCACCTCGTCCTCGGAGATGCGCAGCCGCTCGGCGATCTCGGAGGTGGTGGGGACCCGGCCGTGCAGGGTGGTGAGGTCCTCGGTGGCCGCGTTCACCTGGACCCAGAGCTCGTGCAGCCGGCGCGGTACGTGCACGGTCCGGACGTTGTCCCGGAAGTACCGTTTGATCTCGCCGACCACGGTGGGCATGGCGAAGGTCGGGAACTGCACCCCGCGGTCCGGGTCGAACCGGTCGATCGCGTTGATCAGTCCGATGGTGCCGACCTGGACCACGTCCTCCATCGGCTCGTTGCGGCTGCGGAACCGGGCGGCCGCGTAGCGGACCAGCGGGAGGTTGGCCTCGATCAGGGCCCCGCGTACCCGGTTGTGCTCGCCGGTGCCCGGTTCCAGCTCCTTCAGCTGCCCGAAGAGGACCTGGGTGAGCGCCCGGGTGTCCGCGCCCCTGCTGTGCGGTCTGGCGGGGGCTGAGGGCTCCTCGGGGGGCTCCTGCTGGGGTGGCACCTGAGGCGCAGAATTGGCCGGCACGGTCACGCCACCCCTTCGATGTCAACGCGGTCGGTCAACGCGGCCGCAAATTCGCAAAAGCGGTCATAGCATCACAAGAGATGTGCACCATGCGCAAGCACCGTATATCACCGTGTTGAGGGCAAGTTGGACATTCGACGGGCTGTTGTGGTGATGTTCTCGGGGCGGGTGCACGGAAGGCCCCCCACCTGTTGTCGGTGGAGGGCCTGTAGGCCGTCGGGCGGATCCGGAAAACGGACCGGCGTACGGACTCAGGTCACCAGTTCGGTCATGAACTCGCCGATTCCCTTGGCGGCATCCGATATGCCCTGAAAGCCGATTTCCACCATCTCGGCGGCCCGCTTCGGCTGGGTGATGATGACGAAGAGGACGAACACGGTGAGCGCGCCCGTGATGAGCTTCCTGGTGTCCACGAGCGGTTTCGGCCTCCCCTGCCGGTCCTGCTGAGTCGGGTGAGTCTAACCCGGTCGGGTCGGGCACTCACCCGGTCTTCAAGGACCAACGGCCCGCAGGTCGGGGCCCTTCGTCGGGTGCCGCGGGGCAGGCGGAGGGGGAGGATTGTCGTCGTGCCCACCGGTTCTGGCAGGAAACCGGAGGGCGGAGGGACGGGCCTCACCGCGGGGTCCCGGGCCGCACGCTTCCCCCTGACGGCGGCCGGGACTTTTCGGCCCGTCCTCGCCGGGGGGAGCGGCTTGTCCCCCCGATGCCGCTTCCCCCGTCCCCACGCGCGAAGGCTCCGGCTCAGGCCGGGGCCTTCCTGCGTCCGGGGACGGTACGGGGGGCACGGGGGCCTGCGGGGGCGTACGGGGGCGTGCGGGCCCCTGCGGGGGCCGTCGGCGGATACGACTCCGCGGGGGCCGCCCGCGGGCCGGCCGGCTATTCGAGGGCGCCGGTCAGGCCGATCACCGGCTCCACCTGGGAGACCAGCGGCGCCAGCTGGTTCGGCACCTCCATCAGTGCGTTGGCCTGGTTCAGCCCGCCGCTCAGCTGTCCGCCGATCTCCTGGACGGAGCGGGGCTGGGCGCCGGCCGGCATGCCGGGAGCCGCCTGCGGCAGGTCCGGCAGGGCCAGGGGGGCGCCCACCGGCAGGGCGGAGGCGGTGGGGGCGGCGAGGCCCGCAGCGGCCCCCGCGAGGGCGATGGCGGCGAGCATGCGCTGGGTCTTGGTCATGCCGTGACAACGGCCCCGGCGCCGGGGCGGTCACGGCGGGCATGCACGAGAGCCCCGGTTCGTACGAACCGGGGCTCTCGTCCAGAGCGGTGGTGGAGGGATTTGAACCCCCGATGGGTTGCCCCATACTCGCTTTCGAGGCGAGCTCCTTCGGCCACTCGGACACACCACCGAGAGAGATCCTAGCCCACCCCGGGGAGTGCTTTGCAAATCGGTTCCGCGCGGTCCCGCTCACCGCTCCCGGAAGAAGGCGGTGAGCAGGGCGGAGCACTCGTCCTCCAGAACCCCGCGGATCACCTCGGGCCGGTGGTTCAGCCTCCGGTCCCGTACGAGGTCCCAGAGCGAGCCGGCCGCGCCCGCCTTCTCGTCGCCGGCTCCGTAGACGACCCGGGCGACCCGGGACTGCACGAGGGCCCCCGCGCACATGACGCACGGCTCCAGGGTGACCACCAGGGTGCACCCGGACAGCCGCCACTCGCCCAGCCGCGCCGCGGCCCGCCGGAGGGCCAGCACCTCGGCGTGCGCGGTCGGGTCGGAGGTGGCCTCCCGCTCGTTGTGGCCGGCGCCGAGGACGGTGCCGTCCGGGCCGAGCACGACGGCGCCGACCGGTACGTCACCGGCCCGCACCGCCCGCGCGGCCTCGGCCAGCGCCAGGCGCATGGCGTCCCGCCACGGGTCCCGGACCGGGTCGGCACCCGCCCCGGGACCGTGTTCGCGTACCACTGCCCCCACTAGCGGACGGCCTCCAGCACCTCGGTGGCGCCGAGGGCGTCGGCGAGCTGCGAGAGGGCGTCCCCGTCCAGGGACAGCAGCTCCTTTTCGCTCACCCCGAGGTCGTCGAGCAGCCGTGCGTCACCGAGCGGGCCGGCCAGTACCGGTTCTCCGGTGGCGCCGTCGGCGTCCACGTCCTCGTCCTCGTACGAGGCGGCGACGTCCTCCTCGCCGTCCTCGGTGCCGTCGAGGTCGAGCGCGTCGAGTTCGTCGTCGTCCGTGTCGTCACGGCCCAGCAGCTCGTCCGTGAGCATCGAACCGTACGAGCTGCGTTTGGCGGCGGCGGCGTTCGAGACGAAGATCCGCGGATCGTCCTCGCCGTCCACCCGGACGACGCCGAACCACGAGTCCTCCAGCTCGATGAACGCGACCACCGTGTCGTCGTCGACCGCGGCGTCGCGGGCGAGCTCGGTCAGATCGGTCAGGGACTCGACGTCGTCGAGTTCCATGTCGCTCGCTTCCCACCCGTCTTCGGTGCGCGCGAGCAGTGCGGCGAAGTACACCGTGACTCTCCCACTGGTCATAGGCGTGATGCCGGTTGGAGGTCCCCCCGGCCGGAGGCCGGGGGGTGGAACGGCCGTCGTGCTTGGCGTTTCGTGCCCCGCCCCATCGGCATCGTGGCAGAAACAGCGGCTTTGCGAGAGGTCTTCCGCGCTTGCGTCGTGCCGTGCCGCCTGCGCGGAGGGCGGCCGTGCGTGGTGCCGTGGGTGTGGTCGGGGGCGGCCTGCGGCCCCCTCGGGGCACGGTACCGCGCGAGGTGCCCGGCGTCGTGGGTGCTACCAGCGGAAGGTGCGCATACGCATCTGCTGGCGCATCCGCGCGGCCCGGGCGCGCCGCGGCTGGACCCGGTCGCGCAGTTCCCGCGCCTCGTTCAACTCGCGCAGGAACTGGGCGCGGCGGGCCCGGCGCTCCGCCGTGGTCTCCGGCGCTTCGGGCTCCTTTTCTGCCGTTCCCGTCTGAATGCTCGGCTGGTCGTCGGGCATCGGCCACCGTCCCAGGCTGGTCCGTCGTCCTCCTCCGCGTCGCGAAGCAGACCCCCCGCCACCACTTTCCCCCGGACCGGCCGCTTGATGCCAGGGTCTCCGGCGGGTCTGTTGCGGGCCGGTTCCGGCCGGCGTCGCGTTCCCGTCAGGTCCGCCCGCCGGCCGTGTGCGCGCAGGCCGGGGCGGTCTCACATGCCGGTCGTCGCGGTTACTGTGGGGTCATGCGGATTCACGTCGTCGACCACCCCCTGGTCGCGCACAAGCTGACCACCCTGCGCGACAAGCGCACCGACTCCCCGACCTTCCGGCGGCTCGCCGACGAGCTGGTGACCCTGCTCGCGTACGAGGCGACCCGGGACGTGCGTACCGAGCAGGCCGACATCGAGACCCCGGTCGCCCCGACCACGGGCGTGAAGCTGTCGAACCCGCGCCCGCTGATCGTCCCGATCCTCCGGGCGGGCCTGGGCATGCTGGACGGCATGGTCCGGCTGCTGCCGACCGCCGAGGTGGGCTTCATGGGCATGGTCCGCAACGAGGAGACCCTGGAGGCCTCCACCTACGCGACCCGCATGCCCGAGGACCTCTCCGGCCGCCAGGTCTACGTCGTCGACCCGATGCTGGCCACCGGCGGCACGCTGGTCGCGGCGATCCAGGAGCTGATCAAGCGCGGGGCCGACGACGTCACGGCCGTGGTGCTGCTGGCCGCGCCGGAGGGCATCGAGATCATGGAGCGCGATCTGGCGGGCCAGCCGGTCACCGTGGTCACCGCCTCCGTCGACGAGCGGCTCAACGAGCACGGCTACATCGTCCCGGGCCTGGGCGACGCGGGTGACCGGATGTACGGCGCGGCCGAGTAGCAGCCGGTGCTCAGCACTTCCCGGAGGGCGCGGGTGAGGGGTTGGCCAGGACGGCCAGTGCCTTGTCCGCGTTCTCCTTGGTGGCGAGTGCCGTGAAGCCGGTGCCGAGGATCAGGTCGATGTCCGCGGTCTCACGGGTGTCGGTCTGCTGGGTGGTACCGGCCAGCTGGGTGCCCAGGACCGAGTAGGCCGCCTTGTCGGTGCGGGCCGAGCCGAGCAGTATCCCGGGCCCGGGCACCTTCTTGTCGAAGTCGGCGGGCGCGTTGCCGACCTTGCCGATGACGAAGCCGCGTTTCTTCAGCTCGTCGCCGACGGCCTTGGCCAGTCCGGAGCGGGGCGTGGCGTTGTACACGTTGACCGTGATCTGTCCCGGCTGCGGGAGCACCACGGCGGGGGCCTTGGAGGCCGCGGCGGGTGCCGCCCGTCCGCCCTGCTTGCCCGAGGTGCCCTGGACGCAGTCCTTGCCGGCGGCGGTCTTCTTGCCGTCTCCGCCGAAGACGCCGACGAGCTGGAGCGTTCCGTAGCCGAGCAGGCCCAGTGCCACCAGGGCACCGAGGACGGCGAGCACGATCCGGCGGCGGCGCCGGGGACGGGACAGGCGGGGATAAGAGGTTCCCGTTACGCGGTACTTTCCGCCCATGCCGGGGGGAGTGAGCATGCTCATGGGCGCAGCGTAGTGCGGCCCGGTGACGATGCCTACTAAATGATCTGCTGATAGTGCAGAGCAGACCCGAAAGGCGCAATCAGCCCAGTTCGAGAACCCGCGCGTGCAGGACCTGACGCTGTTGCAGGGCGGCGCGCACGGCGCGGTGCAGCCCGTCCTCCAGGTACAGATCGCCCTGCCATTTCACGACGTGCGCGAAGAGGTCGCCGTAGAACGTCGAGTCCTCGGCGAGCAGCGTCTCAAGATCCAGTTGGCCCTTGGTGGTCACCAGCTGGTCGAGCCGGACCGGGCGTGGCGCGACGTCCGCCCACTGCCGGGTGGTTTCCCTGCCGTGGTCGGGGTACGGCCGCCCGTTTCCGATGCGCTTGAAGATCACACGGAAAGCCTACCGGTCCGGTGGCTGCGGGCGCAGCCTCGCGACGGTGATGCAAAGGTGTCAAACAGGGCTATTCCGGGAGTGAGATATGAGCGACAGCACCCCGCGGACCGCGGCGGGCGGCGCGGAGGCGATCGCGGCCGGGTACGCGTTCACGAGTCCGGCGCTCGACCTCGGCGCCTTGCTGTGGGACGGCGCCTGCCTGCCGGAACACCAGGTCCGGGTGCCGCTGTCGATGCTCGGCCGGCACGGGCTGATCGCGGGTGCGACCGGCACGGGCAAGACCAAGACCCTCCAGCTGATCGCCGAGCAGCTGTCGGCGCAGGGCGTGCCGGTGTTCCTCGCCGACATCAAGGGTGACGTGTCGGGAATCTCGGCGCCGGGCGCGCCCGGCGAGAAGACCGCCGCACGGGCCCGGGAGGTGGGCCAGCAGTGGGAACCGGCCGCATGTCCGGCCGAGTTCTACGCGCTGGGCGGGATCGGCACGGGAATTCCGGTGCGGGCCACGGTCACCGGTTTCGGGCCGGTTCTCCTGTCGAAAGTGCTGCAGCTCAACCAGACGCAGGAGCAGTCCCTCGGACTGATTTTCCACTATGCCGATTCCAAGGGCCTGGAACTGATCGACCTGAAGGATCTGCGGGCGGTTGTCGCATTCCTGGTGTCGGACCGGGGAAAGGCGGAACTGAAGGGGATCGGCGGGCTCTCGACGGCGACCGCGGGCGTGATTCTCCGGGCCCTCACGGCATTCGAGCAGCAGGGTGCCGCGGAATTCTTCGGCGAGCCGGAATTCGATACGAGCGAATTCCTCCGGACGGCTCCCGACGGGCGCGGGGTGGTGTCCGTGCTGGAGCTGCCGGCGGTCCAGGACAAGCCCAGGCTGTTCTCCACGTTCCTGATGTGGCTGCTGGCCGACCTCTTCCACGACCTGCCGGAGGTCGGCGACGTGGACCGGCCGAAGCTGGTGTTCTTCCTGGACGAGGCACACCTGCTGTTCAACGGCGCGTCGAAGGCGTTCCTGGAGGCGGTCACCCAGACGGTGCGGCTGATCCGGTCGAAGGGGGTCGGGGTCTTCTTCGTGACGCAGACGCCGAAGGACGTGCCGGCGGACGTGCTGGCGCAGCTCGGCAACCGGGTGCAGCACGCGCTGCGGGCCTTCACCCCGGACGACGCGAAGGCGTTGCGGGCCGCCGTACGCACCTTCCCCGATTCGGAGTACGACCTGGAGGAGCTGCTCACCCGGCTGGGGACGGGCGAGGCGGTGGTCACGGTGCTGAGCGAGAACGGCGCGCCGACACCGGTGGCCGCGACCCGGCTGCGGGCCCCGCGGTCGCTCATGGGGCCGGTCGACGCGGCCGGGCTGGAGCGGGCGGTGACCTCCTCGCCGCTCTGGGCGCGGTACGCGGAGCCGGTCGACCGGGAGTCGGCGTACGAGCGGATCGGGGCCGAGCAGGCGGCGGCGGAGGCCGAGGCGGAGGCCGCGGCGGCCGCGGCGGAGGCGGAGAAGGCGGAGAAGGCGGGGCAGCGGGCGCGGGCCGGGGCGAAGGCGGCGCCGAAGCCGGAGCCCTCACTGGCCGAACAGGTGGTGGGGAGCGGGCTGTTCCGCTCCCTGGCGCGGTCGGTCGGCACGCAGCTGGGCCGGGAGATCTCCCGTTCGCTCTTCGGGACGGCCCGGCGGCGCCGCTGAGCGGGTCGGCGGCCCGGGTGGCTGCGGGGGGCGCGCGGTCTGCCGGCCGGGTGGCTCAGCGGGTGCGGGCGCTCCACACGGTGCTCTCCGCGTAGTGGTTGTCGTACACCGGGGAGGAGTCCTTGATGTCCTGGACGGTGGCCTCGCCGGCGCTGACCCGGCCCAGCAGGCGGTAGTAGTCGAAGCGCTCCATGCCGGGGGTGAAGCCGACCAGGACCTGCGCGGTGGAGCCGGCGGCGGGCGCGAAGGCGTGCTTGGTGCCGGGCGGGACGGCGAGGAAGTCGCCCTTGCCGAGCGTGACGATCTCCTCGTCGACGAGCACGTCGAGCCGGCCGTCGGTGACGAAGAAGAACTCGGTGGCCCGGGTGTGGAAGTGCACCGGGGCGCCGGCCGCGCCCTCCTCGAACTCGGCGGTGTTGCAGGTCAGACCGGGCTGGTCGGCGAGGAGGGTGATCAGGCTGCCGGGGGCGTCGGAGATCTTCTCGGCGGTGGCCTCGCGGGTCAGGAGGGGCGAGGTCCGGGTGCTCTGCGTGGTGTCCATGCGTCAAAAATAGATCATGGTGTGACTGGGCTGCAGGTGCATTTGGCGGGCTGTTTTTCCGGTCAATTCAGTCCGCCGCAGCTCGGCCCCCGGCGGCTGGGGCCCAGGTGGCTGGGGCCCAGGCAGCTCAGCCCTCGGCGGCTCAGCCGCCGGCGGCCCTGGCCGCCTTGGCCGCCGCCTTCGCCTCCTGCTTGTAGGCGCGGACCTTGGCCAGGGACTCCGGGCCGGTGATGTCCGCCGCAGAGCGGTAGACGCCCGCCGGGCCGTAGCCGCCCGCGGCCTCCCGCCAGCCCTTGGGGCGGACGCCCAGCCGCTTGCCCAGCAGGGCCAGGAAGATCTGGGCCTTCTGCTCGCCGAAGCCGGGCAGGGCCTTCAGCCGGGCCAGCAGCTCCGCGCCGGTCTTCGCGTCCGACCAGATCGCCTCGGCGTCCCCGTCGTAGTGCTCGACCAGGTACCCGCACAGCTGCTGGATCCGCTTCGCCATCGACCCGGGATAGCGGTGCACGGCCGGCTTCTGCGACAGCAGCGCGGCGAACGCCTCCGGGTCGTACGCGGCGATCACGTGCGCGTCCAGGTCGTCGGAATCCATCCGCCGGGCGATCGTCCACGGCCCCGAGAACGCCCACTCCATCGGTACCTGCTGGTCCAGCAGCATGCCCACCAGCGCGGCGAGGGGGCTGCGGCCCAGCAGTTCGTCGGCCTCCGGCTGCTGCGCCAGCCTGATGGTGATGTCCATGCCTCCAGCCTGCCCCGCGGCCCGGCTCCGCGCGCGATTGTCGGAGCCCCGGCCTAGCGTGTGTACCGGAGCGGACCGAGCTGCCCGAGCGCACGCACGCGACAGGAGTGGATCCACCATGACCGACTTCCCCGAAGGCGCCCCCTGCTGGGCCGACGCGATGTTCAAGGACGTGGAGGGCGCGAAGCGCTTCTACGGCGAGGTGCTCGGCTGGACCTTCGGCGAGGCGTCCAGTGAGTACGGGAACTACACGCAGGCGTATGCGGACGGCAAGGCCGTCGCCGCGGTGGTCCCGCCCATGCCGGGCGGCGAGGACATGCCCTCGGCCTGGTGTCTGTACTTCGCCACGGCCGACGCAGCCGCCACCGCCGAGAAGATCAAGGCGGCGGGTGGCAATCTGCTGATGGAGCCGATGCGGGTCGGCGAGTTCGGCACCATGCTGCTCGCCCAGGAGCCCAGCGGAGCGGTGTTCGGCTGCTGGCAGCCCGGTCAGCACAAGGGTTTCGAGAAGATGGGCGAGAACGGCGCCTACGCCTGGGCCGAGGTGTTCACCCGGGACCCCGGCAAGGCCGACGCCTTCCTCAAGGCGGTCTTCCCCTACTCCGCGCAGCGGATGGAGCCGGGCGAGGACACGGCGGAGGCCGGCATGGACTTCAAGGTGTTCAGCGTGCCCGGCCACGAACAGCCGGTCCTCGGGCGGATGAAGATGGGCGAGGAGTTCCCGCCGGAGATCCCCTCGTACGTCCAGCTGTACTTCACCGTCCCCGACTGCGACGCGGCGGTGAAGAAGGCCAAGGACCTCGGCGGTGCCCTGCACTTCGGGCCGATGGACAGCCCGTTCGGCCGGTTCGCCGCGCTGGCCGACCCGCAGGGCGCGGCCTTCGCGGTCATCGACATGACCACCACGGCCGGGGAGATGCCGCAGCTCAGCAGCGAGTGACGCGGCGGGGGCCAGTACCCCCGCCGGGGCGGTCCGGGGGTTAACCCCAGGCCCGGTCCGGTGGGCGGCACCATCGGCGGAGGGCGGTCCGGACGGCACGATCGTCGGTATGACTGCTGATCGCACCTCCCGCCGCCGTCCCGCCGTGGCCGCGACCGCCGCCGGCATCTCCCTCGCCGTCGCCGCGGGGCTGCTGCTCACCGCCGGCTGTTCGCTGCCCGGTGCGCGGAAGGCCGTCTCGGCCGACGCGACCGTGACCGAGGCCGTCACTGCGGTGGACCTGGGGGACACCGGCTCCGGCGACATCACCGTCACGACCGGGGAGGGCACGGGAGTCGCCGTGCACCGCACCGTCCGCTATCGGGGCGGCGCGGCGCCGGAGCCCGGCCAGCGGGTCGCCGGCGGGGTGCTGACCTTCAGCGACGGCGGCTGCGACGACGACTGCTCCATCGACTACGAGCTCCGGGTGCCGGCGTCGGCCACGGTGAAGCTGCGCACCGGCAGCGGGGACATCGCCGTGACCGGGGTCGCGGCGGCCGACCTGCACACCGGCTCGGGTGACGTCCGCGCGGACCGGATCGCGGGCGCGCTGAAGGTGCGTACGTCCTCGGGGGACATCTCCGGTGCGGCCCTGGCCGGGCCGACCGCCGACACGAAGTCCTCCTCGGGCGACGCGCGCCTGGAGTTCGCCACGGCACCCCGCGAGGTCGCGGCGCACACCTCCTCCGGCGATGTGACGGTGCGTCTGCCGCACGGCCCCTACCGGGTGCACGCCGAGACCGGCTCCGGGGACCGCGAGATCTCGGTGCCCACCGACCCGGCCGCGGAGCCGAGCCTCTCGGTGACGACCGACTCCGGGGACGTCCGGATCAGGCCGGCGGCGGCCTGATCCCCAGGTGATGCGGATCATGGTGCGCAGGTGCGGGCCGGAAGGGTGGTTGCGGTGGGCGAGTGCGACGGCCTCGTCGCACCGAACTGAACTCCGTCCTAGCGTCAGCGGTGTGACGTCCCGCCGGACGGCACGCCGTGTCCACACAAGAGGTAGAACGAGCCATGAGCCTGAGCATCCGCAACCAGATCGCCGGCACCGTCACGTCCGTCGCCACCGGCGAGGCCATGGCCGCGGTCAAGGTCCGTCTGGAAGGCGGCCAGGACATCACCGCCGCCATCACCGCCGACGCCGTCAAGGACCTGGGCATCGCGGCGGGGTCCTCGGTGAAGGCGCTGGTCAAGGCCACCGAGGTGGCCCTGGCCGGCGGGCCGGTCGAGGGCATCTCCATCCGCAACCAGATCAACGGAACGGTCGTCGACGTGGCCGTCGGCCCGGCGATGGCCTCGGTCAAGGTGGACGTGGACGGCGGGGCGCTGACCGCCGCCGTGACGGCCGACGCCGTCGAGGCGCTGGGCCTGGCCCCGGGCAGCCGCGTCGTCGCCCTGATCAAGTCGACCGAGATCTCCCTGGCCACCGCCTGACCGCCGTCGGTCCGGGCGTCCTGACCGTCAGGGGGCGGCCATCGCGCCGAACGCAGTCCGGGCACCTCGACGTCGAAGGTGTAACGGGCGGTGCCGGTGACCACCTGGGGGGCGGCGGGCGCGCCGAGGTTGCGGCCGACGGCCCTGCCCGCCTCGGGTTCCTCGACGTGCTTCACGCCGCGGACGGCGTCCTCGATGGCGCGGTAGCCGGTACAGCGGCAGATTTGGACCTGTACGCGGCACTGCGCTGCGCCTGACCGGGCGGGCCCGGGCGGGATCAGCCCTTCAGCTGCCCTCCCCCAGCAGCGCGTCGGCGATGGCCGTGCGGGCGTAGAGGACCGACCGGCCGCTGCGGTGCGCGGTGACCAGGCGGGCGTCGCGCAGGGCGGTCAGGTGCTGGGAGACCCCGGCCGCCGAAAGGCCGCTGAGCAGCGCCAGCCGGGTGGTCGAGGCGGGGGTGTCCAGCTCGGCCAGCAGCTGCGCGCGGGAGCGGCCCAGCACGGCGGCGACGGCCTCGGTGGAGGCGGTGCGCCGGGGTTCCCACAGGGCGCCGATCCCACGGGCGGGATAGGCGAGCTGCGGCGGGTCGGGCGGCACGATCCGGGTCAGGATGCGCGGCCAGGCGAACACCGACGGCACCAGCAGCAGCCCGGAGCCCGCCTGGTCGCGGCTGAGCGAGCAGTGGCGGCGCAGCAGGGTGAGGGTGCCGTCGTCCCAGCGCATGTTCTCGTGCAGTTCGTTGAGGACATGGGCGGAGCCGTGCTCGGCGACCTGGCGGGCGCGGTGGAAGACGTCCGCCTCCAGCAGCCGGCCGATCCGGGCCCAGTACGGGGCGAGCGCGATCTCCCAATAGCCCGCGATCTCCTCCGCGACCTTGGCGAGCGCCTGTTCCGGCGCCTCGCGCAGCAGCCGGAGCCGGGTGCCCGTCACCCCGTTCGCGGCCAGCAGGTCCAGGTCCGTGCGGACCCGGTCCGGCGGGGCCTGCCGGATCTGCTCCAGCTCGGCGTCGAGGGTGGGGAAGGGCTTGGTGGGGGGCGGGTTCAGGAAGTCGGCGAGGTAGCCGTCGGCGGGGATCAGCTCGGCGAGCCAGCCGCGGTCCAGCCCGGCGGCGGTCACCCGGGGCCGGACCTGCGCGGCCCAGTTCCGGTGCAGGGGGAAAGCGGCCGGATCGCGCAACACCCGGTAGCTGGTGACCACTTCCCACATCGGCGACACGGTGAAGCGTGTCTGCGCCAGGTCCGCGGTGGAGAACGTCAGCTCCGATTCCATCCCGACCCCCCCAAGCCCTGCCGGATCCGGCGTCGACCGGGCGTCGTTCCGGCATCGCTCCGTCGTCGCTCCGGTCTCCGCCCGTTCTGGATCCCGTTTGGATTCGGTCTCAGCTTAATCAATCGGCGACGGGCGGTGGCCGGCCGCACGCTCCTCGCATGTTCTCCAGCTTCCGCGGTCTCCCGCGCACCGTCTGGACCGTGTTCGCCGGCACCGTGATCAATCGCCTCGGCTACATGGTCACTCCCTTCCTGGTCTTCTTCCTCTCCTCGCGCGGGGTCACCGGCAGCGAGACGGCGTACGTCCTCGGTGCCCTGGGCGCGGGCAACCTGATCGGCCCGGCCGTCGGCGGCCTGCTCGCGGACCGCGTCGGGCGGCGCCCGACGATGATGGCCGGGCTGATCGGCGCGGCGGTGGCGCAGGGCGCCCTGTTCGCCGCCCCGGGCGTGGTCACCATGGCCGCCGCGGCGCTGCTGATCAGCGCGGCGGGCGCGATGGTGGGCCCGGCGGCGTACGCGCTGATGGCCGACACCGTAGAGGCGGAGCGCAGGCGGCGGGCGTACGCACTGCTGGGCTGGGGCGTGAACATCGGCACGGCCGTCGCGGGCGTGCTGGGCGGCCTGCTGGCGGCGCGCGGGTACTGGCTGCTGTTCGCCGTGGACGCGGCCTCGATGCTCGTGTACGCGGTGGTGGTCGCGACCAGGCTGCCGGAGCCGGCGCGGCCGGCCGTCGGCCGCCGTGCGGCGGGGGCCGCGGCTCCCGGCGGGACCGGCTACGGCGTGGTGCTGCGGGACCGGCTGCTGCTCGCGCTGCTCGGCATCTTCGGCGTCCAGCTGTTCGTGTATTCCCTCACCGAGGTCGCCCTGCCGATGGCCATCCACGACAGCGGCCTGTCCCCGGCCGTCTACGGGGCGATGGCCGCGGTCAACGCCCTGCTGGTGGTCCTGCTCCAGCCGCTGGCCACCGCCCGGCTGGGGCACCTGCCGCAGCTCCCGGTGCAGTGCGCCGGCAGTGCGCTGATCGCGGTGGGCGTGGCCCTGACCGGGCTCGCCGACGGCGTCGCCGGGTACGCGTTCTCGGTGGTGGTGTGGTCCCTGGGCGAGGTGGTGGGCGCGGGCATCGCCGCGGCCGCGGTGGCCAACCTGGCCCCGGCGCACGCCCGCGGCCGGTACCAGGGGGCGTTCAGCTGGGTCTGGGGCGTGGCCCGGTTCGCGGCCCTGACCCTCGGGGTCACCGTGTACACGGGGCTGGGGGCCGCGGTGCTGTGGTGGACGGCGCTGGCCGCGGGTCTGCTGTGCTCGGCGGCGACGCTGGCGGTGTCGGGGCGGGTGGTCCGGCGGACGGAGCCGGAGCACGGGGAGCAGGAGAAGCGCGGCGAGAACGGCGAGCGCGGCGCGCGCGAGGAGCAGGACGAGCACGGGGCGCACGAGCTGGCGGCCTGATCGGCTTTCCGGCCCCACGGGGGTGGGACGGGAGGCGGCCGCCGGTCCGTCCGGGTCCGTTCGGGTGCGCCCGGCGTGCGCATCCGGACGGACCGGCGGTACGTATGGAGGTCCCGATCCGTCGGCCCGACCGGAGGACGCACGTCCATGGGAAACCTGTCCTTCCGCTACGTCAGCTACCTCGCCGGCACCCCCGACCAGGTCTGGTACGCGCTGACCGACCCCGACCTGACCGCGGCCTACTGGGGCCACAGCAACGTCTCCGACTGGCGGCCCGGCTCGCCGTGGGAGCACCGGCGGACGGACGGGTCGGGCATCGCCGACGTGGTCGGCACCGTAGAGGAGAGCGTTCCGCCCAGCCGCCTGGTCTCCACCTGGGCGCTGCCCGGTGACGGGGCCGGGGCCGCCGACCCCTCGCGGGTGACCTTCGAGGTCGACGCGTGGGAGGACCTCGTCCGGCTCACCGTCACCCACGAGAACCTGGCCGACGAGACCGAGCGCGAGCAGGCCGCGGCGGGCTGGGCGGCCGTGGTGTCCAACCTGAAGACCCTGCTGGAGACGGGCCGTACGCTGCCGCAGCAGCCGTGGCTGTTCCCCGAGGGGCCGACGGGATGACGCTCACTCCCGCCGGCCGCCCGGGATGAGGCTCACTCACCCGTGCTGAGCACGGCGAGCGTGATGTTGTCGGGGCCGCCGGCCTCGATGGCGGCCCGCCACAGTTCGAAGGCCGCCCGGCCGTCGTCCTCCGCGCCGGCCAGCAGTCGGCCGAGCTGCTCGTCCGGGACCGAGTCGGTGAGTCCGTCGGTGCAGATCAGCCAGCGGTGGCCGGCATCCGGCGGGAGGTCCGTCAGATGCGGGGTGACCTGCTGGAACTCCAGACTGCCGCCGAGGGTCTGGGTGACGATCGAGGTGGTCCGCTGTCCCGGTCGGAGGGGCGGGCTGTCGTCGACGCTGACCTGCCGCAGCCCGTCCCGGCCGGTCTCGTAGACCCTGCTGTCGCCCACGTTGAAGCAGAGCAGCGAATCGGCGAGCACGACCACACCGGCGACCGTGGTCCCCATGGTCAGGAGCCCCGGATCACCGGCGGCCGCCGCGTACACGACCTCGTTGCAGGCCTCCAGCGCCCGCCGGACGGCGTCCTCGCCGTCCAGGGACGGGCCGAGCAGGGAGAGGTTGCGGACCACCAGCGCGCTCGCCACCTCGCCGGCGGGCTGCCCGCCGAGCCCGTCGGCGACGGCCACGCACAGCGGGGTGCCGCGGCGGAACACCATGGTCTGCGGGTTCTCGGTGACGGTGCCGCACAGTGTCCAGGGTCCGACGACCAGGCTGTCCTCGTTGTCCTCACGTACCAGCCCGGCATGGCTCAGAGCGGTCACCGCCACGTACGACGCCACGCCACCCACCTCTCCCGCCATTGTGACGCCGGGGTCAGGCCCGCACCCACTCCAGGAGCTCCCGCAGGTCATCGACGCCTCCATGCGCACGAGCTACGCCGGGGACCGCGCACTCAGCCTGGAACACCGCCCCTGCCCGGTCACCACCACCGAAGCCCCCGCCCGGTCCGCCGCCTGGCCCACGCCTGGCCCACACCACGCGAAAGACCCCGGCGGGCAGTCCCGCCGGGGTCTTTCGCCTGTCCTGCCCGGCACGAGCCGGGCCACGGGCGCGTCAGACCGCCACCGGGTGGCCGGCCAGGGCGTGGTCGGGGGTCTCGGCCGGGCGGTCCAGGCGGAATTCGCGGTGCAGCAGGCCCACGGCGCGGCCGCAGTGGGCCTTGGGCAGGGTGAAGGAGGTGCGCACCTGCGAGGTGGACACCGAGTACGCCTCGATGCCCGCGCGGCCCAGGGCGGCCAGCATGCGGCCGGTGGTCTCCGGCTTGCTCAGCAGCCCCGCGCCGACCAGGGAGATCTTGGCCACCGGCTCGTGGACGTCGGCCTCGCAGCCGAGCCCGGCCAGGACCTCGCGGACCGCGTCCAGGTGGGAGCGGGCGACGGTGAAGTCCCAGCCGTAGCCGATGTCCCGGTCGCCGACCCGGGACACCAGGTCCACGGAGACGGAGGCCTCGGCGAGCGCGGCGAACAGCTCCGTGCCCCGGTGGGCCAGGGTGCCCGGACGGATCACCACGCGGGCGACGTCCGTGTCATGGGCGATCCCGGTGACGGGCTGGGCGTCCTCGAGCATTTCTTCTCCAGTTTCGACGGAATCGGATACGACGGTGGTGCCGGGCTCGTCGGAGAACGCGGAGCGCACGTGGATGCTGACGCCTTCCCGGGCGGCGAGTTCGACCGACCGGGGGTGCAGCACGCGCGCCCCGGAGTAGGCCATCTCGGCCATGACGGTGCTGCCGACCCGGGTCAGCAGGCGGGCGTCGGCGGCGATCCGCGGGTCGGCGTTGTAGATGCCGTCCACGTCCGTGTAGATCTCGCAGACCTCCGCGCCGAGCGCGGCCGCGAGGGCGACGGCCGAGGTGTCGGATCCGCCCCGGCCGAGCGTGACCACGTCACCCGTGGCGCCGACCGCCTGGAATCCGGTGACCACGGCGACCGTGCCGCCGCGGAGCACCTCCGCCAGCCGGGAGCCCTCGACGCCGGAGATGCGCCCGTCGCCATGGCGGCCGGAGGCCACGATGCCGGCCTGCGCGCCGGTCAGCGAGACCGCGGGAACCCCCGCTTCCTCCAGGGCGATCGCGAGCAGGGCCGCCGAGACGATCTCGCCGGTGGACAGCAGCTGGTCCATTTCCCGGGCCGCCGGCGCCGGGGACGCCGACTGCGCGTCGGCCACGAGCTCGTCCGTGGTGGCGCCGCGCGCGGACACCACCACGACCACCGGGTGTCCGTCCCGGTGTACGGCGGCCACGCGCTCGGCCACGGCGCGCATCCGCTCGGGCGTGGTGCCCATCGAGGTGCCGCCGAACTTCAGGACGCGGATGGTCTGCGCCGTCGCGGGGACGGACGCCACGGGGCTGTTCACCGGACTCCTTCGGGTGTGCTCGGGACCTTCTGGCCCGTCGGGACCGCGGGGGTGGTCGAGGTGGTCGCGCTGGTCGGGCGGGTCGGGCGGGTCGGGCTGGTCGGGCTGTGTGATGCGGATGCCGATGTGGATGTGGAGGAGGCGGCCGGTGCGGATGCGGTCGGCCGCTCGTCGGCGTCACCGGCCGCGGGCCGGGGTGCCCGTCCGCCGCCCGCCGCCGCGACCAGTACGCCCGCCAGCAGGACCGCGACCCCGCACAGCTGCTCCGCGGAGGGGTCCTCGCCGAAGACCGCGGCCCCGAGCGCCACCGCGCCCACGGGCTGGATCAGCAGCAGGGTGCTGGTGAGCGCGGCGGGGAGGGCGGGCAGCGACCGGGAGATCAGCAGCCAGCCGACCACCTGGGAGGACAGGGCCAGGACGAGCAGCCAGCCCAGCGACGCCCAGGGCACGTCGAGCCGTACGTCGCCCACCGCGAAGGAGAGCACCGCCGAGCCGACGGCCGCGCCGAGCGTCGCCTCGTAGAGCGGGGCGATGGTGCCCACCTCGGAACTCCTGCCCGTGCTCAGTCCGGAGGCGCGCAGGATCAGGATGTAGCCGGCGTAGGCGAGGGAGGTGCCGATGCCGAACAGCACGCCCAGCCCCGGGCTGTCGCCGTAGGCGCCGCTGCCGAACACCCCGCCGATGAGCACCACGCCGCCCAGCATCAGCGGCAGCGCGACCAGCAGGGAGCGGGCCGGGCGCTCGCCGAGCACGGTCCAGGCGATCAGCGCGACGAACACCACCTGCAGGTTGCCCAGGACGGTGGCCAGACCGGAGCCCACGGCGTTGATCGTGTGGCTCCACAGCACCAGGTCGCAGGCGAGCGCCACCCCGGAGAGCCGGGCCAGCCAGCGCGCCCCGGGCGAGAGGGGGCTACGGCCGGCCCGCTTCCGGTCGAGGACCATCAGGGCCCACAACACCGGCACGGCGAAGGCGCAGCGGAAGAACGCAGCCATGCCGGCGGTGGTGTCGGCGAGCCGGACGAAGGTCGCGGACGCGGCGATGAAGCCGGCCCCGGCGAGCACGTCGAGCGTGGGCCGTCGGCCGGCCGGCGCCCCGTCCGGGTGGGAGGCGGCGTTCACCGCGCCAGCACTTCCCGTGCCCGCGCGACCGCGTTGGCCGCGTTGATCCCGGCGTGGTGCAGCAGGTACTGCTCGCCGCCGACCAGGTCGTAGTGGACGTCGGGCACCCCGATGCGGCGCACCGGCGGGCCGCCGACCTCGGCGATGACCTCGCAGACCGCACCGCCGAGGCCGCCCACGGCGCGGTGGTCCTCGATGGTCACCACGACCTCGGCCGGCTCGATGGCCGCCAGGATCGCCTCGCGGTCGAGCGGCTTGACCGTGTGCATGTTCAGGTGCCCGGCGGTCACGCCCTGCGCGGCGAGCTCCCGGGCCGCCTCGGCCGCCACCAGGTTGGGGTAGGGGCCGGTGGCGACGAACAGCACCCGGCCGGGCTCCCGCAGCACCCGGGCCCTGCCGAGGACGAACTCGCCGCGCTCCTCGTACAGCGAGGGCGTGGCCAGCCGGCCCAGCCGCAGGTAGGCGGGCCCGGGGTCGCGGGCCACGGCGACCGTGGCCTGCGCGGCCTCCCAGGCGTCGCCCGGCACCACCACGGTCATGTTGGGGAGCATCCGGGTCGCGCCGATGTCCTCCAGCGAGTGGTGCGTCGGGCCGTAGTGGCCGGAGGCGAGGCCCGCGTGCGTTCCCACGAGCTTCACCGGCAGGTTGGCGCCCGCCACGTCGACCTTGATCTGCTCGTAGGCGCGGGCGATGAGGAACGGGCTCATGCCGTTGGCGAACACCGGACGGGCGGCCACGGTCATCCCGGCGGCCACGCCGATCATGTTCTGCTCGGCGATGCCCACCTCCACGTACTGGCGGGGCAGTTCCGCCGCGAAGTGGTCCTCGTAGTCCATGTCGGTGGCCACGCACGCCAGGTCCGGGTTCTCCCGGCCCAGGGCGAGCAGCATCATCACGTAGGCGTCGCGTCCCTGGATGGTGGACCGGTTCTCCCAGACGTGGTCCAGGACCTCCGCCACGGTGCGGCGGGCGGCGAGTGTGGTGCTCATGCCAATTCACTCTCCAGGGCCTCGAGGGCCAGTCGCTGCGCCTCCGGCTTCAGGGTGGCCGAGTGGCTCTTCTTGGTGTCGTGCAGGCCCGGGACCCCGCGCCCCTTGATGGTGCGGGCGATGACCACGGTGGGACGGCCCGGCTCGGCCGGGGTGCCCAGCGCCCGCCGGATCTGGGCGTGGTCGTGGCCGTCGACGGTGAGCACCCGCCAGCCGAAGCTCGCCCACTTGTCGGTCAGGGGCTCCAGCGACATCGTGTCCTCGGTGCGGCCGCTGATCTGCCAGAGGTTGCGGTCCACGATCGCGAACAGGTTGTCCGTGCCGAGGTGGGCCGCGGCCATGGCCGCCTCCCAGTTGGAGCCCTCCTGGAGCTCCCCGTCGCCGAGGATCACGTAGGCCCGGCTGTCGTACCCGTAGCGCTGTCCGGCCAGGGCGATCCCGAGGCCCAGCGAGAGTCCGTGCCCCAGGGCCCCGGTCGAGAAGTGCACGCCGGGCAGCCGTTTCATCGGGTGGCCGCCCAGTCGGCTGCCCTCTTCGGCGTACGTCGCGCACTCCTCCTCGGGGATGACCCCGACGGAGGCGAGCGCCGCGTACAGGCCGGCGGAGGCCTGCCCCTTGCTCAGGACCAGGTAGTCGCGGTCGCCGGACGGCCCGTCGCCGGCCGGGTCCCGGAGCACCTCGCCGTAGAGCACCGCCAGCAGGTCGGCCATCGACATGCTGCCGCCGATGTGGACGCCGTTGGGCGAACCGCTCATCTCGATGACCTTGCGCCGGATCTCCACGGCGAGTCGCGTGGCCACGTCGTGCGGTGGCGCCTGTGTGAGCATGCTTGATCCTTCCGAAGCCCCGAAGCCGTCTACTTCCCACGATCAGCTGATCGATATAACAAACCAACTGCGCTGTTTTGTCAACGGGGATTCCAAGGTGTTCTCGCGACATCACCCGCATTTCGCCCCCTGATCGCCCTTTTCGGCCAATGGATCTTGCTCCGGGTCCGGGGTTGACAAAACCAGGTGGTTGGTTTTCTATGCCTGTGGCTGGCACCACCAGCCGTTGATCACCGCCGATCGAGCAGGGATGTGAGGACCTGATGAGCAAGCAGTCCGAAGGCGCGCGATCCGAGCTGTGGAACGACCCCCGCGAGGTGGTGCGCAAGGCCGCCGGACGCGAGGTCGGCGTCCTGGTCGACGCGTACGGCACCGGGAACCACCTGCCGGCCGCCTTCAACCGGCACGGCATCGAAGTGATCCACGTCCAGAGCTCGCCCGAGCCGATAGCCCGGATGCAGCCGTGGGAGCCGTCGAGCTACCTGGACTGGCTGGTGTACGACCCGGACGGGAGCACCGAGAGCGCCCTCAAGGAGCTCCGGCCGCGCTTCGTCCTGCCCGGCCAGGAGCCCGGCGTACGGCTCGCCGACCGGCTGAGCGAGGCCCTGGGCGTCCGCACCAACGGCACGGAGTACTCCGCGGCCCGCCGCGACAAGTACGAGATGATCCGGGCCGTCTCCGCGGCCGGCCTGCGCACCGCCGACCAGCTGGCCACCGACGACGCCGAGCGGGCCGTCGCCTGGGCCGAGCGGAACGGCCACTGGCCGTGCGTGGCCAAACCGCTGTCCTCCGCGTCCACCGACGGGGTCTTCATCTGCCGCGACGCCGACGACCTGCGCGCCGCCTTCCCGGACATCCTGGGCAGCAGCACCGTCTTCAACGGCGCCAACACCCAGGTACTGGTCCAGAGCTTCCTGGAGGGCACCGAGTACATCCTCGACACCGTGAGCGTCGACGGCCGGCCCTTCGTCTGCGGTGTCTGGCAGTACGAGAAGCGGCTGCTGGCCAACGGCAAGCCGATCTACAACCGCGACATCCTGCTGGCCTCCGACGACCCGACGGCCGTGGTCCTGATGGACTACATCCGCGAGGTGCTGGACGCCCTGCGCATCCACAACGGCCCCGCCCACTCCGAGGTGATCATCACCAAGGACGGCCCGGCCCTCGTGGAGGTCGGCGCCCGCGTCAACGGCCACCTGCACCCCGCCTTCCACGACCGGGCCATCGGCACCAACAGCGCCGACCTGACCGCACTGGCCTACGCCCGGCCCGAGCGCTTCCTCGCCGGCTACGGCGACGGCGTGTACACCAAGCGCCAGCCAGCCGTCGTCTACAACACCCCGACCGAGCTGGCCGGCGAGGTGACCGCGATCGACGAGGCGCTGGTCGAGGAGATCCGCAACCGCCCGTCCGTGGTGGACCTCGTGGTCAAGCGCAAGCCCGGCGACGTCATCGTGCCCACCCACGACCTGCTCACCAGCCCGCTGCGGGTCTTCCTGACCGCCCCCGACCAGGCCACCGTCGACGCCGACTACCGGTTCATCGAGTCCGTCCGCGAGGCGGTCTTCCAGGTCCGGCCGCTGGGATCCGCGGCACCCGCCCCGGCCCCCGCGGGCGCGCGTGCCGCCGGCGGTCCGCGCGTCGCCTGCGGAGTCGTGTGATGTCCGGCGGAGGGCAACTCCCCGGGCACAAACCCGGATTACGGGCGAACCTCGCCGGACTGCGGCCCATCGGCGGCCTGCTGGCGACGGTGGCCCTCTCCCGCAGCGCCGTCGTGCTCTACCCGTTCTACGCGGTCTACCTCGCGAGCGAACGGCACGGACTGAGCGCCGAGTTGATCGGCCTGGTCGTCGGCACCTTCGGCATCGGCGCGCTCCTCGCCGGCCTCGGCGCCGGCGCGCTCGCGGGCCGGTTCGGCGAACAGCGCCTCGCCGTCGCCGGCCTGGCCGGGGTGTCCGCGATCGTCGTGGTCATCGCGTTCACCTCACCCCTGTGGCTGCTCGTTCCGCTGACCGCTCTCTGGGGCTTCTGCTACGAGCTGGTCAACCCCATCGCGTACACGCTCGTGGCCCGCGTGATGCCCGAGGAGCAGCGGCGGTTCGCCTTCTCGGCGGTCCGGCTCGCCATCAACCTGGGCATGGGCATCGGACCGGTGCTCGCCGCCATCCTGTTCGAGATCAGCCCCGCCCTGCTGCCCTGGGGCACCGCGGTCGGCTACCTCGCCTCGGCGTTCATCCTGGCGCGCGTCCCCATCTCCGCGGGCCGGGCCGAGGACGACACCGGCACCGCGTCCGCCGCCGACGAGCACGGCACGCAGGCCCGGCCGGGCGTGCGCTTCTGGAGCTTCCTCGCCGTCACCACCCCGATCCACCTCGCCTACGCCCTGCCGTCCACCGTGGCCAGCGTGTACGTGATCCACACCCTGGACCGGCCGGCCGGCTGGGTCAGCGCGATCTTCGCGGTGAACGGCTTCATGGTGATCACCTGCGAGATCGCCCTCAACCACGCGATGCTCGGCATCACCCGCCGCACCAGCCTCCTCATCGGCTACGCCTGCGCCGTCCTCGGGTTCGTTCTGATGGGCTTCGGGACGTACACGACCTGGCTGCTGCTCCTGGCCACCGCCGTCTGGACGCTCGGCGAGATGATCGTCTACCCGGTGATGCCCGACCACATCAGCGCCATCAGCCCGGGCCGGCTCAAGGCGCGCAACATGGGCTTCTACACGGCGCACTTCAACCTGGGCGTGGTGCTCGCACCGCTGATCTTCCTGCCGCTGGTGCGGGACCTCGGCCCGGTCCCGTCCTGGTCGCTGGTCGGCGGCGTCCTGCTGGCCGGCCTCGTGGCCACCGCCGTGATCAGCAGGTCGCCCCGCGTCTGGGGCGTCGACGAGCCCGCCCCGGCCGCCACTCCGAAGCCGGAACCCGCCCCCGCCGTACCCGCCCCCGCCGTACCCGCCCCCGCCGTACCCGCCCCCGCCGTACCCGCCCCCGCACTGGCCGAGCCGTAGGCCCGCCCCCGTCCCCGTCCTGTCCAGATCCCCGCGAGAGAAACGGATTCCAGGTGCACCCTGACCCCGACACCGGCGGCAGCCCCGGGCTCCCGCTGAGCGGACGCATCGGCAGCGGGCCGAGCGATCTGCTGCGGGAGGAGATCCTCGACCCGCAGTTCCGCCACGAGGCGGACCACCTCCTCCCGCACTACATCGCCATCGAGAAGGCCCTGGTCGCCGAATACCTGCGGATGGGCCTGGTCACGGACGGCCAGGCCGCCGAACTCGACGGCCTGCTCGGCTCGGCGACCCGCGAGGAACTGCTGGCGGGACGGCAGGCGAACATGTCCGACATCGCCTTCGCCCTCGAACGCCACGTCGAGACCCGGCTCGCGGCCCCCGTGCCCGCCTGGCACGTGGACCGCAGCCGCAACGACCTCCAGGCCTGTGCCCAGCTGATGTTCGGCCGGCGGCGGCTGGCCGACGCGGCGGCCGTCCTGCTCGCCTTCGGCCGCGCCGCGCACCGCCTGGCCGGCCGGTACGCCGACGACCCCATGCCCGGCTACACCCACCTGCAGGCCGCGCAGATCATCTCGCCCGGCTTCTACCTCGCCGCCCTGTCCGAGCAGGTGCTGCACACCGCGCGGCGGCTGCTCGCCACGTACGACGGCATCGACGCCTGCCCCCTCGGCGCCGGCGCCATGGCGGGCCAGGAACTAGCCTGGGACCGGGACCGGCTGGCCCGGCTGCTCGGTTTCCGGGGGGTGCAGCCGCTCGCCCTGACCTCCGTGGCGTACCGCGGCTGGACCCTGGAGATCACCGCCGAGTTCGGCGTCTTCGGGGTGGCCCTCAGCCGCTTCGCCACCGACCTGATGGCCTGGGGCAGCAGCGCGTACGGCTACCTGGACCTGCCGGACGAGCTCTCCGGCATCTCCTCGGCGATGCCCCAGAAGAAGAACTTCCCGGTGCTCGAACGGATCCGGGGCCGCTCCGCACACCTGGCCTCCTCCCACCTCGACGCGGTCCTCGGCCAGCGCAACACGGCCTTCTCCAACTCGGTCGAGGTCTCCAAGGAGGCGGGCGCCCAGCTCTCCCTCTCCTTCGACACCTTCGAGAGCGTGCTGCGGCTCGCCACGACGGTCCTGGACCACGTGCGGTTCGACACCCGGCGGATGGCCGAGGCGTGCGAGCGGGAGTTCCTCGGCGGATTCGCCCTGGCCAACGCCCTCACCCTGCGGGAGGGTGTGCCCTGGCGCCGCGCCCAGGTGATCGCCGGCCGGTACATCGTCGCCGCCATGGAGGCGGGCCTCGCACCGGCGGACACGGACCCGGCGCTGCTCGCACGGGCGGCGGCGGAGCTGGGCTCCGAACTGGCGGCACCCGAAGCGGTCCTGGCCGGCGCCTTCGACGTACGGCGCGCCCTGACCGCCCCGAAGTCCGCCGGCTCGACCCAGCCGGAGGCGGTCGCGGCCGTCCTGCGCGCACAGGCGGCGGAATACGCCCGGCTCGACGGGGAGTGGGCGCACCGCACCCGGACCGCCCGCGGCGCCGCGTCGGAAGGCGGCGCAGCGGCCGACGGAGCAGCAGGACACGACGGAGCAGCAGGACACCACGGAGCAGCAGAGGGAGGAGAGCGAGAGCATGTCAGCGCAGTCGTACACGCAGGAGCTTGACGGGCCGGCCGGCACCACGGACACGGAGCCGCTGCACACCGGCGGCGCGGGAGCGTCGCGCAGCGGCTGCGCCGGCGTCGGCAGGGCCTTCGGCACCTTCGGCGAGCTCCTCCAGGGCGTCCTGCCCGGCACCGGCGAGCACTTCATGGTGACCTCGCCGGTCGCGGCCTGGTCCACCGCGACCTTCGCCTGGGAGCCGGACGCGGACACCGTCCAGGTGGCCCCCGCCCACAAGCGCAAGGCGGCCCGGCTCGCCCAGCGCGCACTCCGGGCCGCGGGCCGTCCCGGCGGGGGCCAGCTCCGCATCGGCAGCGAGCTGCCCGAGGGCAAGGGCATGGCGAGCTCCTCGGCGGACCTGGTGGCCACCGCCCGGGCCGTCGCAGACGCCATCGGCACCCGGTTCACCCCGGCGGACATCGAGAACCTGCTGCGGGACATCGAGCCGACCGACGGCGTCATGTACGACGAGATCGTCGCGTTCAGCCACCGCGAGGTCCGGCTCCGCGAACGCCTGGGCACCGTCCCGGCCATGACCGTCATCGCGTACGACGAGGGCGGAACGGTCGACACCATCAGCTACAACCACGCCGCCGGGGCGCGCACCGAGGCCGAGACGCACGAGTACGCGCGGCTGCTCGACCAGGCGCGGGAGGCGATCCGCGACTCCGACCTGCGCTCCCTGGGCCGGGTCGCCACCCGCAGCGCCGAGCTGAACGCCCGGCACAACCCGCGGCCCTCCCTGCCCGCGCTGCGGCGCATCTGCCGGGACATCGACGGGCTGGGCATCGCCTGCGCCCACAGCGGCACCATGCTCGGCATCCTGCTGCCCCACGACGACCCCGACACCGCGCTGAAGGCCGACCTGGCGCTCGGCGCCTGCGCCTCGCTGCCGGGCACCACGATGGTCTACCGCTCCCTCGGCCACCGCGACGACTGGTCGTACGGGGGCCTGCGGGCCCCCGACGGCGCGCGCTCCTCCGGGGACCCCCGGCCGCTCCGGCCGTTCCGCCCGTTCACCGCCGGGTACGCCCCGGCCGGCACCACTGCCTGAGGAGTGACGATGCTCTTTCACACCGTCAACGACATGGTCGGCCGTACTCCGCTGGTCAGGCTCCGCCTGGAAGTACCGGCCGGCACCGAGGTGTACGCGAAGCTGGAGCTGGCCAACCCCTTCGGGATGAAGGACCGGGTGGCCAAGAGCGCCATCGAGGAGGCGCGGCGCATCGGGGTCCTGTTACCGGGGGCCCCGATCGTGGAGAGCTCCTCCGGCACCATGGCCTGCGGCGTGGCGCTGGTGGGCCGTTCCCTCGGGCACCCGGTGCACATCGTGACCGACCCGCGGATCGACCCCATCACCATGGCGAAACTGACCTCGCTGGGCGCCGAGGTGCACGTGGTCCGCGAGATGCCCGCCACCGGCGGCTGGCAGGCCGCCCGCCTGGAACGGCTCGACGAGCTGATGCGGGAGCTGCCCGGCGCCTTCTGGCCGCGCCAGTACACCAACCCCGACAACCCGCGCGCCTACCGGGCGCTCGCCGCGGAGCTGATCCGCGACCTGGGCACCGTCGACGTCCTGGTGGGGGCGGTCGGCAGCGGTGGCTCCCTCTCCGGCAGCACCCGGGCGCTGCGGCGGCACCTGCCGGGCCTGCGCTCGGTGGGCGTGGACTGCGTCGGCAGCGCCCTGTTCGACCAGCCGGACATGCCCAAGCGGCTGCAGGGCGGCCTGGGCAACAGCCTCTCCCCGCACAACCTCGACCGCGGGGTCATCGACGAGGTGCACTGGCTCAACGACCACGAGGCCTTCGCCGCCACCCGCGAGCTGGCCGCCGAGCAGCAGATCTTCGCGGGCAACACCTCCGGTTCCGTCTACCGGGTGCTCGCCGACGTGGCCGCCCGCGCCGAACCGGGCAGCCGGATCGTCGGCATCCTCCCCGACCGCGGGGACCGCTACGCGGAGAGCGTGTACAGCGAGGACTACTGGGAGGCGCACCGCGTCGCCGGCCTCCCGCGGGCCGCGCGGCCGGCCGAGGTCCCGTACGGCACCCCGGTGACGCGGTGGTCCCGGGCGGCGCTCACCCGCCCGGCGGACCGGCCCCGGCGGCTCCTGTTCATCGAGTCCAACACCACCGGCACCGGCATGATCGCGCTGCGTACGGCCCGGGAGCTCGGCCTGACCCCGGTCCTGCTGACCGGCAGTCCGGAGCGGTACGCGGGCCTGGCCGAGACCGGCTGCGAGGTCCTGGTCTGCGACACCAACTCCCTGGCCGAGCTGCGGGACGTCATCCAGCAGGGCTTCCCGCGCCAGGAACTGGCCGGGGTGACCACGACCAGCGACTTCTACGTCCCCGTGGTGGCCGAGCTGGCCGACTGGCTGGACCTGCCCGGCAATCCGGCGGAGGCCGTGGCCGCCTGCCGCAACAAGGCGGTCACCCGCCGGGTGCTGCGGGACGCGGGCGTCGGCCAGCCGCGGTTCGCGGTGCTCACGGACCCGGCGGAGGCGGCCGGGGCGGTCCGCGAGGTGGGCCTGCCCTGCGTGGTGAAGCCCGCCGACGACTCGGGGTCGAACGCGGTCCTGCTGTGCGCCACCGCCGAGGAGGCCGCGGAGCACGCCGCGCGGATCCTCGCGGTGGAGACCAACGCGCGCGGCCTGCCCACGGCGCGGACCGTGCTCGTCGAGGAGTACCTCGACGGGCCCGAGTACAGCGTGGAGACCTTCTGCCACGACGGGGTCGTCACCTGTGTGGGGGTCACCGCCAAGGAGGTCACGGCCGGCCCGTGGTTCGTGGAGACCGGCCACCTCTTCCCGGCCCCGCTGCCGGAGGCGGTCGCCAATGACATCGCCGAGGCGGTCGGCGCGGCCCTCAAGGCCATCGGATGGGAGCTCGGCGCGACCCACACCGAGGTGAAGCTGACCGGGCGCGGCGTCGCGGTGGTCGAGATCAACCCACGCCTGGCCGGCGGCATGATCCCGGAGGCGGTCCGCCACGCCACCGGCATCGACCTGCTCGAACAGCAGGTCCGGGCGGCCACCGGCATGCCGCTCGACCTCACGCCGGGCCGGACGGCGGCCGCGGGCATCCGCTTCCTGCTCGCCGACGCCCCGGGCACGCTCGACGGCATCGGGGGCGTGGAGGAGGTACGCGCCGTCGACGGGGTCGCCTCCGTCACGGTCACCGCGCGGGAGGGCGCCGCCGTCCGTCCGGCGGAGAACGCGTACGACCGCCTGGGCCACGTCATCGCCACCGGCCCCGGCCCGGACGAGGTCCGCACCGCCCTGGACGCGGCCGTGGCCGGCCTGCGGATCGGCATCACCCGGGCCTGAACCGGTCGGGCGGCCGGGCGCGCGAAGCCCGGAAGGCAGCCCTGAAGGCCCGGACCGCCGGCGGGACCGTCGGCGCGATCCGGGCCTTCCGCCCCCGCACGGGGGTCCGTGCGGTCTACGCTCGGCCTCGGGAGGCGGTGAAGCGGATGCGCGACGAGCCCTACTTCGGCAGCACGGCGGAGCTGGAGGGTGCGGCGGAGGTCATCGTGCGGGTGCGGCTGGGTGCCGGCCACGAGGAGACCGCTGAAGGGGTGAGCACGACGGTGGCCACGGCGAGGGTGGTGGCGACCGCCAAGGGCGGGGCGACACCGGGCGATGCGGTCCGGCTGTCCTACACGCCGGCCGGCGCCGGGCCGGAGACCGCGGGACTCGCCGAGGGGAGGGAGTACGTCCTCCTGCTCGAACGCGGGGAGGACGGGATCCACTTCCTGGTGAACACCACCCAGGGGTGGTACGCGGTCGAGGACGGCACGGCGGTCGCCGGAAGGCACAACGGGGTGGCGCTGAGCCCGGTCGTGCGCGGGGCACTCCGGCTCGCGCCGTAACGCCGTAACGCCGCAGCGCCGCAGCGCCGTAACGCCGTACACCGCGGCGCCGGTGCGCCACGGAAGCTCCGTGGCGCACCGGCGCGTGCGGTGCGGGAGGGCGGACGCCCGACTACTGCGTGCGGTTCTTGGCGATCCGGTCGGTCCGGTCGGCCAGCTGCGCGACCTTGCCCGCGTCGTCGAAGCCCTCGCCCGACACGGCCTTGACCGCGCCGTCCGGGCTCACGGTGTAGAGCG
The DNA here is from genome assembly GCF_056436025.1 of Streptomyces sp. NPDC043853. Lineage (NCBI taxonomy): Bacteria > Bacillati > Actinomycetota > Actinomycetes > Kitasatosporales > Streptomycetaceae > Streptomyces > Streptomyces sp. NPDC043853. The sequence goes on along the minus strand of NZ_JBWKDJ010000003.1, from coordinate 96,745 downwards.
CCTGCTGCGGGTTGATCAGGTCGTACGGATTCCCGCTGCCGTGGCCGGCGAGCATCATCACGTACTCCGGCCCGCCCTTGGCGAGCAGGGTGGTGTCCTGCTCCTTGTACGTGACGCCCTTGAAGGTGCCGCCGAGCTGGCTGACCTCGATGGTGTCGCCGGCCTTCACCTTCCCGGAGAGCGCCTGGGTCACCTTCACCTTGAAGACGGTGACGACGACCGGGTCGGCCTCGGCCGCCTTCCTGGCCTCCTCGGCCTCGGCGGGCGACAGGCCGGCCTGCGGGTTGGTGGCGGGGTCGTTGCCGGCGGCCGCGTCGGGCAGCATCTGCTGCACCCGGCTGCCGATCACGTTCCCCTTGACGACGAGGTCGGACTTCTTGATGACCTCGTCGAGGGAGGAGTACGCGGGGTAGTCGGCGTGGTAGGCCACCGTGTCCGAACCCTCCGCGGACCCGGCCCCGTTCGTGGACCCGCCGTCCGCGGAGCAGCCGACCGCGGCGAACGCGGCGAGCATTGCGGTCCCGGTGATGAGAGCGTTCCGTCGCAGGGTCACCTGTAGATCCTCTTCACCTCGGACTTGTCATAGGGCTGCGGCTTCTGCACGGTCGAGCGGTTGCGGTTGTGCTTCATCAGCGAGGCGCGCGACGTGTTCGGGTTGTCGTTGAGGCTGAGCGCGTGGCCGAGTTCGTGGGTGCTGGTGCTCCGGACCCACTTGTCGTACTGGGACATGGACCCCGTGTCACGGTCGAGGGTCCGGGCATTGACCTTGATCGCGAAGGACCGGTTCGGCCGCGATCCGGACGGTGCGTACAGGCCGTACCAGCTGGCGCTGTAACGGCCCGCCGTGAAGCTGGGCTTGGCCCGCGAATTGCGCTTGATGCTCGCGCCGACACCGGCGTCGTTCCAGTTCTTGCGGGCGGTGTCGAAGTACTTGACCCACTCGCTGTTGATCCCGACGGTCTTCACGCTGAAGGACCGCTTGGGCATGCCCCCGCTGTAGTACGTGGCCTCGGCGGGTGCCGATATGACGAGGGTGCCGGCCAGGGCCAGCGCGGCACCCGACGACAGAGTGAGTGAGGCCCGCCTGATACTTCGATTCAAAACTTTTCCTCCGTGAATCGGGCAGGAGGCACGGCAGAGTTCGTGCTCGCGTTTCTCCACGGTCGGCACAGCGTGCTGAGACCCGTGTCCCGGATCCCAGGGCTCGGGAAAGGAACGGAAGGACATGGGGACGCGGATGGTCGACGCGTCCCGGAACGTACTGGTTTCCTCCTTCGGTCCCCCGTGAGCCGCTGCTTCGCCCCCGCGTGCCGAGGTGGTCAGCCGTGAGCCGAACACGCACTGCGATGCCGCGCCTATGATCGATTCCCAGCATCACAGCCGGGGCAGGCCTGGGCATCGGCCTCAAGGAGGAACGCCGCGACAGGGCCTCCTACTTGAGGTCACATCAGTTCGCGAAGGGAAACCGGGGCAGATGATCCGTGTGCTTGTCGTGGACGACGAGGAGCTGGTGCGGGAGGCGCTGCGGCGATTACTGGAGGCCGAGGACGGCATCCGCGTCTCGGTCCGGGACGGTGCCGGGGCCCTGGACGCCGTACGCGGCACGGCACCCGATGTCGTCCTGCTCGACATGGTGATGCCGGACCCCGACGGGCTGACCTTGCTGGCCGCGATCCGGGCGCTGCCCGATCCGCCTGCAGTGGCCATGCTCACCGCCTTCGACGCCGGGGACGGGCTGGAGGCGGCCCTGCTCGGGGGAGCGGCCGGGTTCCTCTCCAAGGTCAGTGCGCCCGCGCTGCTCGTCGAGGCCGTACGGGTGCTCGCCGCCGGCGGGGTGATCTCCACCCCCGGCGGCTCTCACGCCCTCCTGGCCCGCCACCTCACCGCCCGGCCCGACCCCGGCCCGGCCTCCACTCCCGCCCCCGCCCCCGGTTCTGCCGATTCCCCCGGTTCCGCCGGGCCGCCGCTGCCCGAGCTGACCCGGCGGGAGCGCGAGGTGCTCGTCCTCATCGCCCTCGGCCTGTCCAATGCCGGCATCGCCGACCGGCTGACCGTCAGCGTCACCACGGTCAAGACCCACATCACCGCGCTGAAGCGGAAGTTGGGGGCGCCGAACCGGGTCGCCCTCGCCACGGCCGCGCAACGGGCGGGACTGGCGTGAGCACCGCCTGGCGGAGGCGGCTCGGTGACACCGCCGTCGTGGCCCTCGCCCTGCTCGAAGCCGTCGCCGCCCGCGACCGGGGCCCCGACTGGATGACCGGCTGGGTCCTCCTGGCCGCCGCCGCCCTCCCCGCCCGACGGCGTTTCCCGCGCACGGCCCTGCTCCTCGCCCTCCCCGGGCTCGCCGTCGGCCGGCTCTGGCTGCCCGCGTTCTTCGCCCTGTGCACGGTGGCCGCCACGCCCCGCCACCGGGTGGAGCTCGGGATCTGGGCCGTGGCGGTGGACGCGGTGGCCGTCCTCCCCCGGCCGCACCTGGGGCCCCTCCCCGCGACCTGGGAGGACATCACGCTGGAGCTCCTGGGTACCGAGCTGCTGGCCCTGGCCCCCGTCGGCCTGGGCCTGCTCCACGCCTCCCGCCGGGAGCTGGTGGCCAAGGCGTCCGAACTGGCGCTGAGCCGGGAAAGAGCGCAGGCCGTGGCCGCCGAACGGGCGACCAGGGCCGAACGGGCACGCATCGCCCGGGAGATGCACGACGGTGTCGCCCACCACCTCAGCCTCATCGCCCTCGGCGCGGGCCCCGGCGACCCCGTGCACCGGCAGGCCCAGGACGCCCTCGCCGAACTCCGCCGCGCGGTCGGCGCCCTGCGCGCCCCCGGTCTGGCGGACCTGGCGGCCCTCGTGCGGGCGGCGGGCCCGCACGTACGGCTGCACATCGACGCCACGGGGGCCACGGACGTCACCGGGGCCACCGCATCCCCGGTGCCGGTACCGGTGCCCGTGCAGCAGGCGGCGTACCGGATCGTCCAGGAAGCCCTCACCAACGCCCGCAAGCACGCCCCCGGCAGTCGTGTCCGGGTGGACGTGGCCCACGACGCGCAGACCCTCCGGGTCACGGTCCGCAGCACCCGGACCACCGGCAGCCCCCCGCCACCGTCCCCGTCCCCGCCCCCGGCCCCCGGCGGCCACGGCCTGGCCGGCCTGCGCGAACGCGTCACGGAGCTGGCCGGCACCCTGCACGCCGCCCCGGACCCGGACGGCGGCTTCTCCGTCCGCGCCGTCCTGCCGATGACCTGACGCGCGTGACCGGTGTCCTGGGACGACGCCGCTGGGCCGTACAGGGCATTCGGCTCGTCTGTACGGCCCCCGTCCACGGGTCCTGAGCGGGCTCGGGCCCGGGACGCGTCTAGCGTCGGCTGCGGCGATCACCAGCGCCGCGGCGGTCCCGGACACCCCTGGCAGGGCGTCGGCCGCCGACCTTGATCCGGAGCACGGAGGCGGCACGTCGGTGCCTCGTGCGCTGCAGGAGGTCTTGATGTCGGATAGCGCAGTGGCGAGGGTGCGGGACCGGGGAGGGGCGTCGCGAAGCCGCAGCGGCGGTGCGTGGTGGACGCCGCTGCGGGCTTGGGCGACGGGGCTGACGGTGCTGGCGGGGACGGTCCTCCCGCTCTCCGTGGCCACGACCGCCGCCGCGCAAACCGGCACGTTCGCCTACGTCGCCAACTCCGCCGCGGGCACCGTCTCGGTGATCGATTCCGCCCATACCGTCATCGCCACCGTCCCCGTCGGCGCCGGCCCCGAGGGGGTGGCGGTCGAGCCGGACGGCACCCGCGTCTACGTCGCCAACTCCGCTTCGGACACGGTGTCGGTGATCGACACCGCCACCCACACCGTCAGCGCCACCATCCCCGTCGGCACGCTTCCGCGGGGGGTGGCGGTCACCCCCGACGGCACCGGCGTCTACGTCACCAATTCCGGTTCGGACACGGTGTCGGTGATCGACGCCGCCGCCACCCCTCCGGCCGTCATCGCCACCGTCCCCGTCGGCGTGGGCCCTCGTGGCGTGGCGGTGGGAGACAGCGTCTACGTCGCCAATGCCGGTTCGGACACCGTCTCGGTGATCGACACCGACACCAACGGCGTCAGCGTCACCATCCCCGTAGAGGACTTCCCCCAGGGTGTGGCGGTGGGTCTGGGCACCGCCTACGTCACCAACTCCAACTCGGACACGGTGTCGGTGATCGACACCGACACCAACAGTGTCAGCGCCACCATCCCCGTCGGAGGCTTCCCCTTCGGAGTGGCGGCCGCCCTGGTCAGTGGTGCCGCCGTCTACGTCGCCAACTCCGACTCGGGCACCGTGTCGGTGATCGACAGCGCCACGAACAGCGTCAGCGCCACCGTCCCCGTCGGGGAGCTCCCGGAGGGGGTGGCGGTCACCCCGGACGCCACTGGCGTCTACGTCACCAATTCCGGTTCGGACACGGTGTCGGTGATCGACGCCGCCGCCACCCCTCCGGCCGTCATCGCCACCGTCCCCGTCGGCGACCTCCCGGTCGGTGTGGCGGTCGGGACCGTCCCGGTGACATCGGGAATTCCGACGACGCTGACGCTGAAGGCGGAGAAGGGCAAGGGCAAGGAGCAGGAGCAGGGGAAGAACACGCTGGGTGTCCCCGGCCACCACAAACTCACCCTGAAGGCCAGGCTGACCACCGCCGACGGGGCCCTGGAGGGGAAGGCCGTCGAGTTCACCACCGACTCCACTCCGCTGTGCACCGACACGACCGACAGCCGGGGCCGAGCCGCGTGCGAGGTTCCGCGTGGACAGGGCGGCGAGGCCTGCTACACGGCCGCCTTCGCCGGTGACGACGCCTACGGTCCGTCCACCGCGACCGTCTGCGTGAAGGACGGTCGTGGCGAGCCCCGCCCTCTCCTGCTCGCACTCACCGATTCCGGCTGCACCCTCCGGAACCTCGAAGGGTTCACCGAGAAGCCGACCAACCCGGCCGATCCGCTGTCCGGAAGGCCGTCGGCGCTCTGCTCGCGCTCGGCGCCGAGCGGCCCGTAGGAGCCCGTCGGCCGGGTGCAGCTCGAGGCGACTTCGGCCGGTGGCGGCGGGCCCTTGATCCACGCCTCGATCACTGCGGCGTTCTGGTTGAGGTTGAGCTCGGAACGACGAAGGACCCGGCCGCGATGCGGTCGGGTCCTTCGTTTGCCCTGGCGGGCGAGTGCGGAGGATACGAGATGTACAGGGGTCCGGCGGGCACTGTACCCGTCCTGACCTGCGGCGGCGCCTCTGGTGAGCCCGTCCGAACGGGCCCGGACGGAGGCGAATGCAACCAGAACTGCAACCACCCGTCGGCTACTTGCGGCCCTCCGGGCCGTACCACTGGATGGGCTGGCCGGTCACTGCGGCGATGCATTCGAAGTCGTGGTCACAGTGCAGGAGGGTGAGCCCCTGCAACTCGGCAGTCGCGGCCACAACGAGATCCACCGCACCTGCGCTGCGGTGCTTGCCTTGCTTGGTGAGGGCCTCCTGGACCTGCCAGGCCCGGTCGTAAGCGCGGTCGTCGACCGGGACCCAGCCGAAGAGCAGCCGCATGTCTTCGACGCCGCGTGCCCGGTCGGCAGCCGATCGGGCGCTGTAGGAGAACTCCAGCTCGGTGATGGGGCACGTGGCGATCAGGCCGGCGGCTGCTGCCTGGTCCCAGCCGTACTGCTCCGCGTCGCCCCGCATGAAGCGGGCGAGGGCGCTGGTGTCGATCAGGTAGAGAGCGGCATTCACCGTCGGTAGTTCCGCTTGTCCTCGAAGAGTGTCAGATCGAACGCGCCTTCGTCGGCGGCGGCGCGCAGGCGGGTCAAGGCCAATGCCCGCCGCCTGTTCTCCAGCACCTCGCGCAGGGCTGTGTTGACCGTCTCCTTCTTGGTGCTGGTCCCCAGCGCTTTGGCCACGTCTGCCACCAGCTCGTCATCGAGGTCAATCACTGTCCGGCTCATGTGCACCTCCTTTATATCAAGTATGGAATCAACTATACCTCTCACGGTTCATCGATGCCGTGGATTCACGTCGGCATGACGCTGTGGATCCGGGAGAGGGTGAAGACGCGTGCGTCTTCTCGCAGGTGGCACCAGGCCTCGAGGTAGGGCGGGTCGAGTTCGAGGCGGCTGAGGGTGCGTACCGTGCGGTTGCCGGAGGTGGCGACGTATTCGACGGTGAGGGGCGTTCCGGCGTCGATGGCATGTGCGAGCTGGCGGACATCGGTGTAGGACAGCCGCTTCGCGTGCCCGGCGACGATCTCCTCGGTGTCGGTGCCGAAGGGGACCCCGCTGCCGAAGGGGTCGGGGTCCGGGGTGGTGGGCGGGGCGGTGAGCAGGCGGGCGGCCAAGGCGCTCGGGTCGGTGCCGGCCGGTGTCCTCACGGTGTGGTGGACCGCGTTGTGGCGGTCGGCGCCCGTGCCGGCCTTTCGGGGGGTCGGTACGGCGGCGGCCCTCTGCGGTCGGGTCTGCTCGATGCGTACGGTTCCGTCGGCGGTCTCGGCGACGGGGGCGTAGCCCTCGGCGCGGAGCGCGGCGAGGGTCGCGCCGAGCGGGCTGCGGCTGACCAGCACCGTGGGCGTGAGCTGTCGGAGGCCGAGTTTGGCGAGCTTGCGGTGGGCGGCGAGCTCGGCGAGCATCGCCGGCTCCTCGCCGTGGATGACGCAGGCGGCGGGGGCGATGCGCACACGGCCGTGACCGCGGGCGGTGTCGGCGATGAGATAGGACAGGGGCTGGGGCAGAGGCCCGGTGGCGACGGCCGCCAGGTCGGCTGTGAGGTCGTCCGGCGTATGCCCGGCGTCCAAGGCCCGGCGGATGCTGCCGGTAGTGAACCGCCAGACCGAGGCCGTGCCGCTGGTTTCGCGGTCGGCGACGGAATCCAGTAGCGCCGCGAGTGGCGCCGATGGGGTGCCGGAGGCGACGGCGGTGAGGTCGCCGCCGATCCGGGCCGTTCGGGTGGCCGCGGGCAGGAGCCGCCGGCACACGGTGGCCGGCGCTGAGACGTCGTCTTCCAGCAGGGCGTGGCCGAGGGGGGACAGCGTGCCGCGGGCGAGCACGCCGAGCAGCCCGGCCTCGCGGATCAGGGTGGCGAACGGTGTCCCGTCCAAGGGCGACCCGTCGGCGAACGGGCGGTGCCAGGCCACCAGCGGCCCCAGGTCCGCGGGGACGGCCGCGCCCTGCCCCGCCGGAAGCTGTGACGCCGCGTGAAGCAGTCCGTGCCGGGCCTGCAGGCAGCCGCCGCAGGGAGGTGCTCCAGCAAGGGCGGGGAGCGCCTTGTTGTCCTCGTCACGTGCCAGGGTCGGGGTCAGCGCCAGGTCGCGCCATGCCTGGAGCAGCACCGCGATCCGTTCGGCGGGCTCCTGTTCCGCCCAGGCGTCGTATGCCGCGGTGGGTGCCACATGGTCGCCGTCCCGGCCCAGCAGCCCGGCCGCGTACGCGGTCTCCAGGGTGAGGCGTACGACGGCGTCATCGGCCTGGGACGCCTTGCCGATCCGGGCCAGTTCACGTGCACCAATCCCACCGGACTTGAGCCTGGCCGGCGGGCAAGCGGAGCAGGCCGACAGGACAGAGGCGGCCTGGGCGGCGAGCGCCATGGCCGCGGCTGCGGCCTCCCGTTCCACGTCGGCGGCGCCGACGGGCACCATCTGTGTGGAAGGCGGCACCGGTGCGAACGGGGCGTGCCAGTCCGGCCCGCGCAACGCCAGCGCGACTTCGACGGGCATGCGCGCGGGGCCGTACCGGTGGCGGTCCACGACCAGGAGCCCCCGGTCGAGTGCCCATCGGGCGCCGGGTTCGAGCTCGGGCCCGGGTGACCCGAACATGATGAACTGCCGCTGCCCCGCCGCGGATTCCGCTCGGCGGGCAAGCAGCTTCTGTGTGATTGCCGGTGCCCGTGCCACCAGTGTGGCGATGGCTTGCGGGTCGCTGTGGTGATCCACCAAGGCCGCCAGTCGCTGCTGCTTGGTGCCGGGTGGCTTGATGCCGAGGGTCACGAGCATGGTGCGCAGCTCGTCCGAGGCCACGCTTGCCAGCAGTTTCTCCAGAGGGGTGTCCAGCCCCAGGGGTGCGTCCCACGCCTGCCGCAGGGGTGCGGCCATGCGGAGTGCTCCGGTGCCGTCCGGCCACACCAGAGCGTGATCGGCCAGCACCTCCAGCGTGGAGTCCAGCCTGCGGGCGGCTTCGCCGCCCGTCGCTCCCAGCAGCTTCATCAGGGCATCGCGCGACGCCGGTCCCTCCAGCGCCGCCAGCGCCTCGGCCCCTTGCAGGCACGGCAGCGGGAGCTGCGGCAGGGCCAACGCCACCGACCCCGGGCGCTGGAGGCGGTCCGCCAGTTCCCCCACCGTCCGCGGCTCCGGAGACGACGCTGCGTCCTTCCGTACAGCGAGTACACGCGCCAGGCGCGGAGCGTCAAGGCTGCCCAGCCAGGACGCCAGCGTTGATCGGGATTTCATGGGGCACCTCGTCGAACCGGGCCGGAGCAGCACCGAAGCCGCTCCGGTGCAGAGTTCAAGGATGGTGCCTTCGTCGTGGTCGCGGGTGCGGAACGGAAGGCGTTCCTTCCGGGGTCTCGGCAATCGGAGGGCGGCGCCGGCCACGGATGCACCGAAAGGTCTGGATTGAGGCGATGTAAACGCAACCAGGAATGCAACCACGGCATGCCGAAGAGCCGGATCGCAATCAGCGGTCCGGCTCTTCGTTTCGCCTGTTCAGGCGGCTGCGGAGGATACGAGATTCGAACTCGTGAGGGGTTGCCCCCAACACGCTTTCCAAATGTTCGTACGGGGGTCCGGCGGGGGTCGTGGGTGTCCTGACCTGCGGCGGAGAGTCCAGGCTGGCCCCGTCCGAATAGCCCCGGACGGCCACGAATGAGACCAGAACTGAGACCAGACGGCCTGGGTTCAGCGGGATCCAGCCTGCGTGACGGCCGGCCAGCCTAGGCTTGTCCTCAGGTATGGGCCCGCGGACCGCTTCGTGGAGGAGCCGATCATGAGTACTGCCCCGAACCTCCCGCTCCCACCCCGTCGGCCCGAAGACCCACATCCGCTGCGGACCATCCGGGAGATCCGGGAGTCTTTGCCCGAGCACCAGCTTGGGCACTTCGATGCCGAGCTGGCCGACACCGACATCGATGCGTTGCCTGACATGCTTCACCGCTGGGCCACCCTCGGCAGTGACGGGTTTCTTGAGCGGCTTGCGTCAGCCCCGTTCGAGGGTCTGGAGTTCGGGCAGCGCTCCTACGACGACGCGGCGGGCGGCGAGTGATCTATCTCCTCGACACCAACGTGGTCGCCGAGATCACTACTCGGCCGAACCCCGCTCCAGCGGTTGTCGCCTGGGCCCGCTCGGTAGCGGCCACCGGTCTCTACGTGCGGCGGAGTGGTCGGTCCAGACCCATCTGTACGGTCTCGGACGGAGGTGAATGAGACCAGGACTGAGACCAGCCTGCTCCGGCTGCCGGTGATCACTGCGAGACGGTCGGAGCAGTTCAGGTGCGTGAGGATTCCTGGCCTTGGAGCGCCTGCCCCGCGATGGCGGCGATGCGTCCGACGTGCTCTCGCAGGCGGGCAAGCTCCGTGGTCTGCTGCCGTCCTGCCACGATCTCGGACAAGGCGGCGGTGACGGTTTCCTGCTGGGCGCCAGTGCCCAAGACCTGGGCGGCACGGCGGAGCAGAACGGCATCCACGCTGACCGAGACCGAGTGGCGCGACTCAGGCACGGACGGGATGGTGGGCTCCAGGGCTGGCCGGGATTTGCGGTGGGGTGGAGACGATGCTGGAGCGGGCATGGGGACGGTCGGCGTCGGGGGTTCGGGTGCACCAACGCTTGACCTCCCTCGTCGACGGGCTGCAAGTGGTGTGCCGCAATGCCGACGGCAGGGTGGTGCTCGCCATTGTGTCCCTGTCGGTCACGCATGCGTGGGCATACGTCAGATCTGGTCGTAGAGGGTTGCCAGGTCGACCAATCGGATGTCCCGGTCGGCTGCTGCTGCTGCGGTGTGCGCCTTGTCGTTGAATCCGGCTCCGCTGAAGCAGATGAGTCGGGTGTTGGTGGTGTCGTAGCGGCCTGCCAAGGTGACGAGGTCGCGGATGTGCCGAAGACGCTCGATGTGGGCAGCGCCCATGGTGTCGTTCCACTTGGCCTCTCCGATGGCCAGGAGTGGTGGCTTGGCGCCATCCGCGATGCCGATGACAGCCACGTCCACCTCATGGCCGGTGCGGGCCTTGGGGTCGTGGACGACGCCGTGTCCGACGCGGGCGGGCAGACCGCCCAGAAGCTCGGGGTCGGCGTGATGCAGTGCCCAGTCGCGGCAGACCTGTTCGAAGTGCGGCCCGAGGACGTTGCTGACGAAGCGGCGACGGCTGGCCTGCCAGACCCGTGTCGCACTGCCGGGGCGTTCGAGCTGGTCCCAGACCGGTCGCATGATCGCGTGGTAGAAGCCGATGAGTGGTTCGGCGATGCGGTAGGTGGGCCGGTTGTCGCGGAAGGCGTCCGCATCACGGTGGAGCAGGCCCGCGTCTTCGAGGACGTTGATGGGGTGCGCGATGTCGGTGGCTTTCCGCTCCAGGTAGCCGGCCATGCCTCCCCGCGTGGCGTTTCCGTCAGCCACGGCGGCCAGCACGGACAGGTACAAGGCGGTGTCGCGAAGGTCGGGCTCTTCGGCGAGCAGATATCGGGCCTCGCGGAAGAGGGGTGTCTCGGGGTTGAGGACGGTGCGGACGACCCAGTCGTCGAAGTCATCCGGACCCTGCGGCGTGTCGCCGCGTGCGAATTCGCGCCGGTAGGCGGGAGTACCGCCCACCACCGCGTTCACCTTCATGGCCAGGTGGGGGTCGGTGATGCCCCAGAACTCGGCGGCAAGGCGGTGGTCGAGGGGGCGGACGACCAGTTCCAGCCCGGCCCGTCCACGCAGCGGGGCGTTGCCCGACAGCAGACGTCCCATGAAGGAAAGTGCCGAGCCGCACAGCAGCAACCTGGTGCGCGAGCCGGTGCGCTGTTCACGCAGTGGGCGCAGCGCCTCTTGGATGATCGAGGGCAGCTCCGGATTGGCCTTGGCGAGGTAGGGAAACTCGTCGATCACGACCGGGACGGGCTGCTCGGAACCGAGCCCGAGCAGTGCGTCGACCGCTTCCGACCAGTTGGCGAAGTGGAACGGACTGGCTGGGCGTACGTGGGCGGTCAGTGCCGCGCTGATCCGCCGTAGCGACTCGGCGTCGGCGGCCTCGGTGGCGCCGAAGTAGAACCCTCCGGCGGCCCGGCAGGCGGCGTCCAACAAGAACGTCTTGCCTTGGCGGCGACGTCCGGAGACCACACCCAGGGTTGCTCCTGGCTGTGGATCGGTGATGAACCGGCTCAGCGCTGACCACTCGTAGTCCCGGTCGAACATCTCGGCAGGCTTGTCCACTGGCATCCCCGATAGAGAAGTACACCTACATAAAGCGTACTCCTGGTTTCTGGTGGCTGCCGCCACTCGCGGGTGAGCGTTCGGCACGTGCCAGGGCCGGCATCCCCGCCCATGACGGCGTGGTCCGATCCGCCATGCGGGCATGACGCCGTGAACGCGGGACAGTGCGAAGACGGCGGATCGGATGCACCCGTACAAGGGGCCACGGTTGCGTCCCCCGGGTCGCCAGGCGGCGTACGGAAGGGTTCACGGGTGAAGTCGAACTGCCCTACGGGTCGAAGAGCAGGATGGCGTCAGATGCCGTACGAAATGCCGTGAATGTCGGAGGTAAGTGAGGCCAAAACTGAGACCAGGACATGCCGAAGACCCCGGCCGCTGGAGCGGTCCGGGGTCTTCGTTTCGCCTGTTCAGGCGGCTGCGGAGGATACGAGATTCGAACTCGTGAGGGGTTGCCCCCAACACGCTTTCCAAGCGTGCGCCCTAGGCCTCTAGGCGAATCCTCCGCCGCAAACAATACAAGACGTTGAGGGGTGCTCGCGAACGTGATCCCCGGGCGGTGATCACGTTCGCGATCCGGCGGGGGTCCGGCGGGAGTCCGGTGGGGAGCGGAGTCGATTCGACGGCCATCCATCCGCTACGCTGGGGCCAGCCCCTCACGTGGCGCTATCTCACCCAACTCCCCCAGGGCCGGAAGGCAGCAAGGGTAAGTGGGCTCTGGCGGGTGCGTGGGGGGCGCTTGCGTTTCCGGGCGGGCCGGTGGCCGCCCGTTGTCGGCGGGCCCGGATAACCTCGTAAGCGTGTCGTCCCTTGCGCTGTACCGCCGCTATCGCCCCGAGTCGTTCGCCGAGGTCATCGGGCAGGAGCATGTCACTGCCCCGCTGATGCAGGCCCTGCGGAACAACCGGGTCAATCACGCGTACCTGTTCAGCGGTCCCCGCGGCTGCGGCAAGACGACCAGCGCGCGCATCCTGGCCCGCTGCCTGAATTGTGAGCAGGGTCCCACCCCCACGCCCTGCGGTGAGTGCCAGTCCTGCCGGGACCTCGCGCGCAACGGCCCGGGATCGATCGACGTCATCGAGATCGACGCCGCCTCGCACGGTGGTGTGGACGACGCCCGTGACCTGCGGGAGAAGGCCTTCTTCGGCCCGGCGAGCAGCCGCTACAAGATCTACATCATCGACGAGGCCCACATGGTCACCTCGGCGGGCTTCAACGCCCTGCTGAAGGTGGTCGAGGAGCCGCCGGAGCACCTCAAGTTCATCTTCGCGACCACGGAGCCGGAGAAGGTCATCGGGACCATCCGGTCCCGGACGCACCACTACCCCTTCCGGCTGGTCCCGCCCGGCACGCTCCGCGAGTACCTGGGCGAGGTCTGCGGCCGCGAGGGCATCCCGGTCGAGGACGGCGTGCTGCCACTGGTGGTGCGGGCCGGCGCCGGGTCGGTGCGTGACTCCATGTCGGTGATGGACCAGCTCCTCGCCGGCGCCGGCGAGGAGGGTGTGACGTACGCCATGGCGACGTCCCTCCTCGGGTACACCGACGGCTCCCTGCTGGACTCGGTGGTCGACGCGTTCGCGGCCGGGGACGGCGCGGCCGCCTTCGAGGTGGTCGACCGGGTCGTCGAGGGCGGCAACGACCCGCGCCGGTTCGTGGCGGACCTGCTGGAGCGGCTGCGCGACCTGGTGATCCTGGCGGCGGTGCCCGACGCCGCGGAGAAGGGCCTGATCGACGCCCCCGCCGACGTGGTGGAGCGGATGCAGGCGCAGGCTCAGGTCTTCGGCGCCGCCGAGCTCTCCCGCGCCGCCGACCTGGTCAACACGGGTCTGACGGAGATGCGGGGCGCGACCTCGCCCCGGCTCCAGCTCGAGCTGATCTGCGCGCGGGTCATGCTGCCCGCCGCCTTCGACGACGAGCGCTCCTTCCAGGCCCGGCTGGACCGGCTGGAGCGGGGCGCCGGTGCCGTGCTCGCCGCGGCGCCCGCGGGAGTGCCCGCGATGGGGTACGTGCCCGGGCCCGAGGCGCACGGGATGGCGCCGGTCGGGGCACCGGTGGCACCCGGCGGCGGTGCCGCGGCCGCCCGTGCCGCGGTGCGCGGCGGTGGCCCGGCCGGGCCGGGGCCCGACGGGGCCGTCCCCGCCGCGGCTCAGGCCGCCCCCGCGCCCGCTGCCGCCCCGGTCGCCCCACCCGCCCCCGCCCCCGCCCCGGCGCCGGCCCCCGAGCAGCCGGCCGCGCCCGCGCCCGGTGCCTGGCCGGGTGCGGCCCAGCCGGGTTCCGGTGCCCCGGCCGCGCCCGCCCCGGCACAGCCCGACCGGCCCGGGCCCGACCGGCCCGGTGCCTGGCCCGGCGCCGCCCAGCCCGGTACGGGCGGTCCGGCCGCGCCCCAGCCGGGGGCCTGGCCGGGTGCCGCCCAGCCCGGCGGCGGGGCCGCTGCCGACCGGCCCGGTGCCTGGCCCGGCGCGGCCCGGCCGGGCGGCGGAGCTCCCGCGGCCGCGCCCGCGCCCGCCCAGGCGGCTCCGGCCGCCGCACCGCCGGCCGCCGCGCCCTCCCCCGGGATGGCCGCCGGAGCCGGCCAGGTGCAGGCCATGTGGCCGGGCATCCTGGAGGCGGTCAAGAACCGGCGCCGGTTCACCTGGATCCTGCTCAGCCAGAACGCCCAGGTCACCGGCTTCGACGGGACCACCCTCCAGCTCGGCTTCCCCAACCCGGGCGCCCGGGACAACTTCTCCAGCAGCGGCAGCGAGGACGTCCTCAAGGCGGTGCTGGCCGAGCAGTTCCAGGTGAACTGGAAGATCGACGCCGTGGTCGGCGGCGGCGGCCCGTCCGCCCCCGCCGCCGCCTCCTACGCGGCTGCCCCCGCGCCCGCCTACACCCCGCCCCCGGCCGCCGCCCCGGCACCGCAGGCCCAGGCGCCCGCCGTACCCCCGGCCGACCGGGCCCACGCGCCCGTACCGTCCGCTCCGGTGCACGACGCACCGCCGCCGGTCGCGCCCGAGGACGACGTACCGGAGGACGACGACCCGGACCTCGTGGAGAGCGCCCTCAGCGGTCACGAGCTGATCGTGCGCGAGCTCGGCGCCACGGTGGTGGAGGAATATACGAACGAATAGGGACGCGGGATTGGGGTGGCCGCACGAAAGGTCCTCGGGCGCGCGGGCTAGGCTGCATCCCGTGAAGGTCCTCGTCATCGGCGGCGGCGCCCGCGAACACGCCCTGTGCCGCTCTCTGTCCCTCGACCCCGACGTCACCGCGCTGTACTGCGCCCCCGGTAATGCGGGAATCGCGGATGTGGCCGAGCTCCGTGACGTCGACCCCCTCGACGGTGCCGCGGTCGCCGGGCTCGCGACCGAGCTCGGCGCCGGCCTGGTCGTCGTCGGCCCGGAGGCCCCGCTGGTCGCGGGCGTCGCCGACGCCGTCCGCGCGGCCGGCATCCCGGTCTTCGGCCCGTCCGGCGAGGCGGCGCAGCTGGAGGGCTCCAAGGCGTTCGCCAAGGACGTGATGGCCGCGGCCGGAGTGCCCACCGCCCGCTCCTACGTCTGCACCACGCCGGAGGAGATCGACGACGCCCTCGACGCCTTCGGCGCCCCGTACGTGGTCAAGGACGACGGCCTCGCCGCCGGCAAGGGCGTCGTCGTCACCGAGGACCGCGAGGCCGCCCGCGAGCACGCCCTCGCCTGCGACCGCGTGGTCATCGAGGAGTTCCTGGACGGCCCCGAGGTCTCCCTGTTCGCCATCACCGACGGGGTCACCGTGCTGCCGCTGCAGCCCGCCCAGGACTTCAAGCGGGCCCTCGACGGCGACCAGGGCCCCAACACCGGCGGCATGGGCGCGTACTCGCCGCTGCCCTGGGCCGACCCCAAGCTGGTCGAGGAGGTGCTGGAGACCGTCCTCCAGCCGACCGTCGACGAACTGCGCCACCGCGGCACCCCGTTCTCCGGCCTGCTCTACGCCGGTCTGGCGATCACCTCGCGCGGCGTCCGCGTGATCGAGTTCAACGCCCGCTTCGGCGACCCCGAGACCCAGGTGGTGCTGGCCCGGCTGCGGACCCCGCTCGCGAGCGTCCTGCTGAACGCCGCCAATGGCACCCTGGACGCCGAGCCCCCGCTGAACTGGCGCGAGGACGCGGCCGTCACCGTCGTGGTGGCCTCCCACAACTACCCCGGCACCCCGCGTACCGGCGACCCCATCGAGGGGCTGGACGAGGTCGCGGCGCAGGACGGGCCGGAGGCGTACGTCCTGCACGCCGGCACCCGCCGGGAGGGCGACGCCGTCCTCAGCGCGGGCGGACGGGTCCTCTCCGTCACCGCGACCGGTTCCGACCTGGCGCAGGCGCGGATGCGCGCGTATAAGGCCGTGGCGCGGATCCGGCTGGACGGTTCGCAGCACCGCAGCGACATCGCGGCCAAGGCGGCCGAGGGCCGCTGACCGGCCGGGAAACCGGCAAGGAGCACGGGCGGCGGGCCCGGGCGCGGGAGACGCGCCCGGGCCCGCCGCGCGCGTTCGCGTGCGAGTGCATCCGGCCGCCTTCGAACGCACCCAGCTTTACCCAAAGCCATTCCATCGGGTGATCGATGCGCGCTTTGCATGACGCCTCCGCCCGCCCCAACTAGGGTGCGGCGCAAGCGTTCCGGCGGTGGCCCCGTGCGAGTTCCGGCACATGGACCACCGGCATTGCGATGTCAGTGGCGAGTGTCACAGTGGGGGAGTGAGCAAAGCCGCCGCAGGGCAGAGGGGGTGAGGTCCGGCCGTGTCCGGAACCGGTTCGACCATGGAGTCGGTCATGGAGGTCGGCGCGCTGTCCGCGCGTCACCGTGCCCTGGCCGTGCTGCGGGTGCGCAGCAGGGCGCTGGCCGTCGTACTGCTCCCCGCCGCCCTCGCGGTGGTGCTGGTGGCAGCCCGGATGACGGGCCGGCTGGCCGGGGACCCCTGGCCCGCCGTGACCCTCGTCGTGTGCGCGGTCGCCGCGCTGGTGCTGCTGGCCGCCGGGATCTTCGCCGCGGTGGTGCACCGGGCGAGCCCCGCCGTCACGCCGACGGTCCCCCTCTCGGAGGCGGCCGCCCCCGATCTGTACCGGCTGGTGCGGGACCTGGCCGACCGGCTGGACGTGCCGGCGCCGTCCGCGATAGCGCTGACCCCGGACTGCGACAGCTGGCTGGAGGACCGCACGCACGCCGCCCACCGTCGCCAGGGCATATCGGAGGACCTCCCGGAGGCCGCCCCGGTGCTGGTCATCGGCTCCCCGTTCCTTTGGTGGATGCGGGTCGGCGAGCTGCGGGCCGTCCTGGCCCCGGTGGTCGCCGGCACGGGCCCCTCGGCGCTGCCCGACATAGCCGAGGCCCGGCGTTTCGTCCGTGGGCTGGACGCGGCGGTGGACGTGGGCAACCGGCGGGGCCTGGGCTGGATCGCCCGGACGGCCCGGCTGCTGCTGCGGCTGTGCCGGGAGGACGCCACCGAGATGGAGCGCGGGGTGGCCTCGGCCGCCTCGGAACGGGCCCAGCGGGTGGACTACGGGCTGCGGATCGTCGCCCAGGAGCAGGTCGGGCTCGCCTACGCGGGCTGGGACCGGCTGCTGACCCGGGTCGCCCTGCCGGCCTGGCGGATGGGCCGCTGGCCGGCCCACCTGGACGCGGGCGTGGTCTCGGCGCTCACCGAGCTGTCCCGCCGCGACCGGCTGGCCGAGGGGTTCACCTCCCGGCTGGGCGAGCGGCCGGCCTGCGATCTGCTGGAGCAGCCCGGCCTGATCGACGAGGCGGCCTCGCTGCTGGCCGCCCGGCTGTTCCACGGCGGTCCGGCCGAACCGGGCCCGGACTGGTCCCCGGTGGACTGGGCCGCGTACCCGGAAGAGGTCGTGGACCGGAAGTGGCGGCTGGAGGCGGCCCGCCTGCACGCCGCCCTGGACGCCGTCGCGGCGCCCTCCGGCGTCGCGGCCACCCCGGCGACGGCTCCGGCGGCTCCAGGGGCTGCGTCGGCCCCCGCGGGCCGCGGGGACGTCTTCGCCGGCCCCACCCTGGAACGCGTAATGGCCTATCTCGCCGACGAGTGCGGCACGGCCGGGGAGACGCTGGCCGGGCGGCTCAGCGGTGACGTGGCCCGGGAGGAGCGGGCGGCCGGGGCGCAGGCGGTGAAGGCCCGCGGCTCGGACGCGGTGCCGCTGTTCCCGCTGCAGCCGCCGAGGACGGGCCGGGACCTGCTGGCCGACCACGTCACGGCCATGGTGTGCTGCGCCGCGGTGGACACCGCCGGGGCCGGCCCCGGCCTGGACTGGCTCGACGGTCCGGTCCTGCTGGTCGGCGGCGAACGCCGTGCCGACCTGGCCCCCCGGGTCCTGTCCCTGGTCGAGGACGGCGACGCGGCCCCGCTCCGCGACTGGCTCGCGGACATCGGGGTCCGCCCCGAGAAGCCGGTCCGCCTGGTCTAGCGGGGATCGGCCGAGGAACCCGGCCCGAGGGCCGGGCCCGAGGGCCGGGCCCGAGGGTCCGGACCGTGAGGCTCCCGGCCATGAGCGTGCCTCCGCAGCGGGTTCGTTGCCCCCAAATATCCGGATCTTGCCAGTCCGTTACCGTCAATTCGCGACGAACGGTGACGGAGTGCGTGCGTTATGTGATGTGCTGGGACCGGTCGCGGGCGACACCGCGGCGAATCGCGTCCACCGTTCGGGGGAGCGAGGGAGGGGAAGGGAATGGGTGCGGAACAGATCCGGCGCTGGGAGTCGGGTGCGCTCGCGCACGCGGTGACCGATCCCTTCGGGCAGGGACCGCTTCCGTGGTTCCGCGGCAGCGAGCTGTTCTTCGACGACACCGGACAGGTCGTGCCCTGGTACGTCGACCTGCCCGCGCCCCGTGCCGCCGGAGACGACCGGACCAGACCCTCCGGCGGCCCCCGCACGGCGGACGACGTACACCGCCAGATCAAGGGCTTCGCCTCCACCGGTGCCGTCACCCCCGGCGAGGCCATCGACTTCCACATCACCGTGGACCCGCCCCAGCAGTTCTCGGTCGACATCTACCGGATCGGGCACTACGGCGGCGACGGCGCCTCCAAGGTCCACTCCAGCCCCCGCCTCTCCGGCATCGTGCAGCCGGCCCCGCTCACCGCCGACCGCACGGTCTCCTGCCACCACTGGTGGCTCTCCTGGCGGCTCCAGGTGCCGAGCTACTGGAACGTCGGCGCGTACGTGGCCGTGCTCACCACGGCGGACGGCTACCGCTCGCACATCCCCTTCACCGTCCGGGACGACCACCCCGCCGATCTCCTGCTGCTGCTCCCGGACGTCACCTGGCAGGCGTACAACCTCTATCCGGAGGACGGCCACACCGGCGCCAGCCTCTACCACGCCTGGGACGAGGACGGCCGACTGCTCGGCGAGGAGGACGCGGCCATCACCGTCTCCTTCGACCGCCCCTACGCCGGGGCGGGCCTGCCCCTGCACGTCGGCCACGCCTACGACTTCATCCGCTGGGCCGAGCGCTACGGCTACGACCTCGCCTACGCCGACACCCGCGACCTGCACGCCGGCCGGGTCGACCCCACCCGCTACCGGGGCCTGGTCTTCCCCGGCCACGACGAGTACTGGTCGGTGCCCATGCGCCGCACCGCCGAACGCGCCCGCGACCACGGCACCTCGCTGGTCTTCCTCTCCGCCAACACCATGTACTGGCAGGTGGAGCTCAGCCCCTCCCCCTCAGGAGTGCCCGACCGGCTGCTGACCTGCCGAAAACGCCGCGGCCCCGGCCGTCCCGCCCTGTGGCGCGAGGTGGACCGCCCCGAGCAGCAACTGCTGGGCATCCAGTACGCCGGCCGGGTCCCCGAGCCCGCCCCGCTGATCGTGCGCAATGCCGGCCACTGGCTGTGGGAGGCCACCGGAGCCGTCGAGAACGACGAGCTCGACGGCCTGGTCGCGGGCGAGGCCGACCGCTACTTCCCGCGCACCCAGCTGCCCGTGCACCAGGAGCGGATCCTCCTCGCGCACTCCCCGTACCAGGACGGCCAGGGCCACCGCCGGCACCAGGAGACCTCCCTCTACCGGGCGCCCAGCGGGGCCCTGGTCTTCGCCTCCGGCACCTTCGCCTGGTCCCCGGCGCTGGACCGCCCCGGCCACGTCGACGAACGGGTCCGGCGGGCCACCGCCAACCTCCTCGACCGGATCTGCAAACGGGACTGACCGACGCGGCGGATACGGGACCGGCCGGACGCGAGACCCGTGACGCGAGACCCGTGACGCGAGACCCCGTGACGGGAGCCGCCGGCCGCGTGCGGGAGAATCGAGGTGCTCATACAGAACCACAGGGAGACCTCGTGTCCGGATTCGTAGAAAAGCCCGAGCCGGTTCAGGTTCCGGGCCTCATCCACCTCCACACCGGCAAGGTCCGCGACCTCTACCGCGACGGGGACGGCAACCTCGTCATGGTCGCCAGCGACCGCATGTCCGCCTACGACTGGGTGCTGCCGACCGAGATCCCGGACAAGGGCCGTGTCCTCACCCAGCTCTCCCTGTGGTGGTTCGATCAGCTCGCGGACCTCGTCCCGAACCACGTCCTCGGCACCGAGGTCCCGGCCGGCGCCCCCGCCGACTGGGCCGGCCGCACGCTGGTCTGCAGGAACCTCGACATGATCCCGGTGGAGTGCGTGGCCCGCGGCTACCTCACCGGCTCCGGTCTCGCCGAGTACGAGCAGACACGCACCGTCTGCGGACTGGCGCTGCCCGAGGGCCTGGTGGACGGCTCCGAGCTGCCCGCGCCGATCTTCACCCCGGCCGCCAAGGCCGAGGTCGGCGAGCACGACGAGAACGTCACCTACGAGGAGGTCGCCCGCCAGGTCGGCGCCGAGACCGCCGCCCTGCTGCGCCAGACCACCCTCGCCGTCTACACCCGCGGCCGGGACATCGCCCGCGAGCGCGGGGTCATCCTCGCGGACACCAAGTTCGAGTTCGGCTTCGCCGGCGAGGAGCTGGTGATCGCCGACGAGGTGCTCACCCCGGACTCCTCCCGCTTCTGGCCGGCCGACTCGTGGGAGCCGGGCCGCGCCCAGCCCTCGTACGACAAGCAGTTCGTCCGCGACTGGCTGACCTCGCCGGCCTCCGGCTGGGACCGGAAGAGCGAAACCCCGCCGCCGGCGCTGCCGCAGCAGATCGTCGACGCGACCCGCGCCAAGTACGTCGAGGCCTACGAGCGCCTCACCGGCCAGACCTGGGCCTAGGGGCCCGTCCGGCGGGCCGGGGCCGGCCCCGGCCCGCCGGACGGCTGGAACCCTGACCGGAGAAGAAACAGGACCGGGAAACGCGGAAGGCCCCGGTCGTGATGACCTGGGCCTTCCTGCCGAGCGGACGACGAGATTCGAACTCGCGACCCTCACCTTGGCAAGGTGATGCTCTACCAACTGAGCCACGTCCGCAGGCGCCGTAGCGCGAGACCCACTATACCCAACCTCGCTCCCGTGCGAGACGCACTGCCGTGTGGCGGTTCTCCGCGCCGAGTTTCGCGGCCGCCGCCGAGAGGTAGTTCCGGACCGTTCCCTGGGACAGCGAGGCCCGTTCGGCTATCTCCGCGATCGGCGCTCCGTCCGCGGCGAGTTCCAGGACCTCGGCCTCGCGCACGGTCAGCGGGGAGTCCCCGGCGCTGATCGCGTCGGCCGCCAACTCCGGGTCCACGTAACGGCCTCCGCCGTGCACGGCCCGGATGATCTCGGCCAGCTTCTGTGCCGAGACGGTCTTCGGCGCGAAGGCCCGCACCCCCGCCGACAGGGCCCGCTTCAGGTGCCCGGGCCGGCCGTGACTGGTCACGATCATGGTCTTGCAGTCGGGGAGTTCGGCCCGCAGCACCGTGGCGACGCTCACACCGTCAGCCCCTGGCATCTGCAGGTCCAGCACCGCGACGTCCGGCTTGTGGGCCCGGGCCATCGCCAGTGCCTCCGGCCCCGAGGCGGCCTCCGCGACGACCAGCAGGTCGTCCTCCAGCGCCAGCAGCGCGGCGACCGCACCGCGGATCAGGTGCTCGTCATCGGCCAGCAGCACACGTACGGGGCTCACGCCCGCACCTCCCGTCCAGGAATTCCGGCTTCTTCGATCGCCCCGGTGATCCCGGTGCCCAGCGGCGCGCCGCCCTCCTCCGCCCGCAGCGCCGCCCCGGGCACGCGCGCCTCCAGCCGGAACCGGCCCCCCGCGACCGTCCCGGCCTCCAGCGCGCCGTCGAGCACCGCCAGCCGCTCCCGCAGCCCCGGGAGCCCCGAACCGGGCCTCCCGGACGGCTCGGCCGGGGCGCCGTCGTTCTCGACGACCAGCACCAGCTCGCCGTTCCGCTCACAGGCCAGCCGGATCAGGCAGTTGCGGGCGTCCCCGTGCCGCAGCACGTTGGTGGCGGCCTCGCGGACCACCCAGCCCAGCACCGACTGCACCGGGACCGGCAGCGTCCGCCGGTCCGACAGCTCCACCCGGCAGTCGATGCCGGCCGCGGCCAGCACCCCGCGGGCGCCCTCCAGCTCCACGGCGAGATCGGCCTCCCGGTAGCCGCGGACCACGTCCCGGACCTCGCGCTGGGACTCCTGCGCGATCCGCTGGACCTCGACCATCTGGTCCACGGCCTCCGGCCGGCCGCGGCGGGCCAGCTGGACCGCCAGCTCGCTCTTGAGCGCGATCACCGCGAGGTTGCGCCCCATCACGTCGTGCAGGTCCCGGCCGAACCGCAGCCGCTCCTCGGCCACCGCCAGCCGTGCCTTCAGCTCCCGGGACCGCTCCAGCTCCCACACCGTCTTCAGCAGCCAGCCGGAGAACCCGCAGGTGAAGCAGATGAGGGTGCCGCCGATCAGCAGCCCGAGGGTGTACCCGAGCGCGTAGCCGGGCTCCCGGCTGAAGGCGTACGCGGCCAGGCCGACCACCACCCCCACGGCGGGCACCCCGTAGTACATCTGCCGCATGCTCCGGACCGCCAGGGTCAGCGAGCCGAGGGCGAAGACCACCAGACCGCTGATCACGGTGGGCGCGATCTGCGGGTCGTCCTTGTCCCGGACGGAGTCGAGGAAGAGGAACAGCAGGGTGGCCACGGCAGTCACCGCGGCCAGCGCCACGGCCGGCCGGACCGGCCGCTCCCGCCGGTCCAGGGCCCAGTCCAGGCCCTGCTTCGAGACCACCCCGCAGAGCACGGCGTGTGCGGCGACCAGCAGCGTCACGGCCACGTCGAGCGGCCCGAGGTCGTCGGCCACCGACAGCACGGCCAGACCGAGGCTCAGCATCTCGATCACCACGAAGCTGTGGAAGGACCACCGCGTGTACAGCTCGACCTTGGCCGCACTGGTGCGGCCGGTCCACCATCCCGTCAGCCTGGTCACCGGCCGACACCCCCCCGTTGCCGAATCCCCGTTCCGTGTCCCCGCCGCGGGCCGGAGCCGCGGGCTAGCGCCGCGGCTCCCAGCGGAACCACCGCTGGACAGCAAACACGGTGATCATCATCCAGGCCAGGGTGACTGCGGCGGCGGTCACCAGGTCCGTGCCCTCCCCGGTGCCCGGCCATCCGGCCCGGATCAGGGCCATCGGCCCGCTCAGCGGCAGCAGTTCGCACACCGAGGCCAGCTTCCCGGGCATGTGGTCCATCGGTACGAACAGGCCCGAGCCGAGCAGACTGATCAGGAACACCGGCAGGGTGGTGATGCCCGCGCTCTCCACGTTGCGGGTGAAGGAGCTGGTCAGCGCCGCCAGGCCGGCCAGCAGCGGTACGGCCGTGAGCACGCCGGCCACCAGCAGCAGCGGGTTGTCCGGGGTTCCGGCGTCCAGGACGACGGTCCCGGCCACCGCCAGCACCGTCACCTGGATCAGCGCGAGCACCGCGGCGGGCAGCGCACTGCCGACGAGGATCTCCAGGTCCCCGGCCTCACCGGTGCGCAGCCGCTTGAGCACCAACTCCTCGCGCCGCGCCACGTAGGCCGAGACCGAACTCAGGTAGACGACCAGGAGCAGCGTCATGCCGATGCCGCCGGTCACGGTGGCCGCGGCGACGGCGGACCGGCCGCCCTCCAGGTCCATACCGCGGAGCGAGTTCCGCAGGACGAAGACCATCACCAGCGGCAGCATCAGGGCGAGGGAGAGCGTGGCCCGATTGCGGAGCAGCAGGGTCAGTTCGGAGCGGCCGAGGGCGAAGAGCCGGCCGGGGTTCAGGGTCAGCGTGCTCATCGGGTGCTCGCCATCGTGTCGGTGTGGTCGGTGTGGTCGGTGTGGTCGGTGCGGTCGGTCCGCGTGGTCGGCCCGGCGGGGGCGCCGGTTCCCCTTCCGGCGCGCCGGCTCTCCGCGATCTCCAGGAAGGCCTCCTCCAGCGAGGCCGACCGGGCGTCCAGGCCCAGGAGTTCCACACCGGCCTCCTCGGCCCAGCGCAGCAGCTCCCCCAGGGCGGACTGCAGCCGCTCGGTGCGGATCTCCACCCGCCGCCCGTCGGCCGCCGCGCGCAGCGACAGCGGGAGCCGCGCCGGCAGCACCCCCTCGGGCAGCGTGAACCGGATCCGGGACGGCCGGGTGGCGGTCACCTCGGCCGGGGTGCCGGACAGCACCAGTTCCCCCTCGTGCAGGATGGCCAGCCGGTCGGCCAGTTGCTCGGCCTCCTCCAGGTAGTGCGTGGTCAGCAGGACCGTGGTGCCCTCGGCGCGCAGCGCGCGGACCAGCTCCCAAGTGTCCCGCCGCCCCTCCGGGTCCATGCCTGTGGTCGGCTCGTCGAGGAAGAGCACCTCGGGCCGCCCCAGCAGGGCCAGCGCCAGGTCCAGCCGCCGGCGTTCGCCGCCGGAGAGCTGCTTGACGCGTACGGAGGCCCGTGCGCCCAGACCGACCAGTTCGAGCACCTCGGCGCCCGGCCGGGCACCGGTGGTGACCCCGGCCCACATCCGGACCGTCTCGGTCACCGTCAGGTCGGACGGGAATCCGCCCTCCTGGAGCATCACCCCGGTCCGCGGCCGTACCCGGGCGCGGTCCTCGTACGGGTCGAGCCCGAACACCCGGACCCGGCCGCCGCTCGGCGCGGCCAGTCCTTCCAGCAGCTCGACGGTGGAGGTCTTGCCGGCTCCGTTGGTGCCCAGCAGGGCGAAGATCTCGCCGCGGGCGACGGAGAAGGAGATGCCGCGGACGGCCTCGAAGCCCCCGGAGTAGCCGCGGCGGAGTGCGGCGACGTCGATCACGTGCTGGTCGGTGTTGGTCATGGATCCAGATTCCGGCCGGATCCGCGGCGGCAGCAGTGCGCCGTGTCATGAACGCCGATGACAAATGTCATGGGTGCCGGGACAAACGCAGAAGACCCCGGTCGCAATGACCGGGGTCTTCATTCTGAGCGGACGACGAGATTCGAACTCGCGACCCTCACCTTGGCAAGGTGATGCTCTACCAACTGAGCCACGTCCGCAGGCATCCACTCGACACACTCTTGATGAAGAAGTGCACCGGGCGGCGTGAGAACCACTCTACCTGATCCACCGGGGTGGATGGCAAAGAGATTCAGAGCGGGTGACAGGAATCGCACACTGCGCCTTCCCCCTGGAAGGGGGATGTTCTGCTACTGAACTACACCCGCACGACCTCTGGGCTTCTGACCTGCCGGTCTTTGGCCCCTCGGCGTGATCCACACACTAGCGGATGACACCGGGTGGTTGGCAAATCGGGGGCGGCGGGCCGCGTCCGGTGGCCTGCGGGCCGAGGTCAGTGCGCCGCGTTGTAGGCCTCGTAGACCTTCTTCGGGATCCGGCCGCGCGGCGGCACCTCCAGGTTGTTGGAGCGGGCCCAGGCGCGTACGACGGCGGGGTCCGGCGCCAGGGACGTGTGCTTGTAGGTCTTGCCCGAGCGGGCCTGCCGGCGTCCGGCGGCGACGAACGGGGCGAGGCTCTTCCGCAGTTTCTTTGCGTTGGCGAGATTCAGGTCGATCTCGTACGACTTACCGTCCAGCCCGAACGTGACCGTTTCCGCTGCTTCTCCGCCATCGAGATCGTCGGAGATCGTGACTACTACGCGCTGTGCCACGGATATCGGCCCCTTCGTGCGACACCCACGCCTCTGACGTGCGGTTATGTCGACCATGTGGATGTTTTGTAACAATGCGCCTTTCCCGGTTGAATCCCCGGGATTCCTTTGTACCGCGATTTCCGGCGCATTGCGACGCTCAGTTAATTCTCTCCGCGTGTCCCGCCGCAATCCCGAGCGGGTGGTTTTCCTGTGGATTTTGCGAAGCGTTGGCGAAGCGCGCGATATCTACCCGCGTAGAAATTCCGGGCGGGTACGCTGAGGGAACCGCCTTGCACCAACCACCTCATCGGGAGTGCCAGTGGCACGCGTCGTAGTCGACGTCATGCTCAAGCCGGAGATCCTCGACCCCCAGGGCCAGGCGGTGCAGCGTGCACTGCCGCGCCTGGGCTTCGAGGGGATCGCCGACGTCCGCCAGGGGAAGCGCTTCGAACTGGAAGTGGAGGGACCGGTCGACCAGGCCGCCCTCGACCGCATCCACAAGATGGCCGAAACGTTCCTCGCCAACACCGTCATCGAAGACTTCGTCGTCAAGGTGGAGTCGGAGTAATGACCACTCGCATCGGGGTCGTCACCTTCCCCGGAACGCTCGACGACCAGGACGCGCTGCGCGCGGCCCGCCTCGCCGGCGCTGAGCCCGTACCGCTCTGGCACCGCGACAAGAACCTGCACCAGGTCGACGCGGTCGTCCTCGCGGGCGGCTTCTCCTACGGCGACTACCTGCGCGCCGGTGCCATCTCCCGGTTCTCCCCGGTGATGGAGACGATCATCGAGCAGGCCCGTGCCGGCCTGCCCGTCCTGGGCATCTGCAACGGCTTCCAGATCCTCACCGAGGCCCACCTGCTGCCCGGCGCGATGCTCCGCAACAACCACCTGCACTTCATCTGCCGCGACCAGAAGCTGCGCGTCGAGAACGCGGAGACCGCCTGGACCGGCGACTACGAGCAGGGCCAGGAGATCTCCGTCCCGCTCAAGAACATGGACGGCCGCTACGTCGCCGACGAGCGCACCCTGGACGAACTGGAGGCCGAAGGCCGCGTGGCCTTCCGGTACCTCGACGTGAACCCCAACGGTTCGCTCCGTGACATCGCCGGCATCACCAACGCCGAAGGCAACGTCGTCGGCCTGATGCCGCACCCCGAGCACGCGGTCGAGCCGCTGGTCGGGACGGGCCGCACCGACGGTCTGCCGTTCTTCACCTCGGTCCTGAAGAAGCTGGTCAACGCATCATGACTCTGGACACCGTCAAGCACGCCACGGAGACCCCCGACGCGTCCCAGCCGTGGAAGGAGCTCGGCCTCAAGGAGGACGAGTACGCCCGGATCCGGGAGATCCTCGGCCGCCGCCCCACCGGCGCCGAGCTCGCCATGTACTCCGTCATGTGGTCCGAGCACTGCTCGTACAAGAGCAGCAAGGTCCACCTGCGCCAGTTCGGCGAGAAGGCCCCCGAGAACGACGCCATGCTCGTCGGCATCGGCGAGAACGCCGGCGTCGTCGACGTCGGCCAGGGCTACGCGGTCACCTTCAAGGTCGAGTCGCACAACCACCCCTCGTACATCGAGCCCTACCAGGGCGCGGCCACGGGCGTCGGCGGCATCGTCCGCGACATCCTCGCCATGGGCGCCCGCCCGGTCGCGGTCGTCGACCCGCTGCGCTTCGGCGCGGCCGACCACCCCGACACCAAGCGGGTCCTCCCCGGTGTCGTGGCCGGCATCGGCGGCTACGGCAACTGCCTGGGCCTGCCCAACATCGGCGGCGAGGTCGTCTTCGACTCCTGCTACCAGGGCAACCCGCTGGTCAACGCCGGCTGCATCGGCGTGATGAAGCACGAGGACATCCACCTCGCCAAGGCCTCCGGCCCCGGCAACAAGGTGATCCTCTACGGTGCCCGCACGGGCGGCGACGGCATCGGCGGCGTCTCGGTCCTCGCGTCCGAGACCTTCGACGACACGAAGCCGACCAAGCGTCCGGCGGTTCAGGTCGGCGACCCCTTCCAGGAGAAGCTCCTCATCGAGTGCACCCTGGAGATCTTCAAGGAGAAGCTGGTCGCGGGCATCCAGGACCTCGGCGGCGCCGGCCTGTCCTGCGCCACGTCCGAGCTGGCCTCCGCCGGCTCCGGCGGCATGCGCGTCGAGCTGGACACCGTGCCGCTGCGCGACGCGACGCTCTCGCCCGAGGAGATCCTCATGAGCGAGTCGCAGGAGCGCATGTGCGCGATCGTCGAGCCTCAGCACGTCGACCGCTTCATGGAGATCTGCGAGAAGTGGGACGTCATCGCCACCGTCATCGGTGAGGTGACCGACGGCGAGCGCCTGGAGATCTTCTGGCACGGCGAGCAGATCGTGGACGTGCCCCCGGGCACCGTCGCCCACGAGGGACCGGTCTACCAGCGGCCGTACGCCCGCCCCGACTGGCAGGACGCCCTCCAGGCCGACGACGCGGGCAAGCTGCCCCGCCCGCAGACCTCGCAGGAGCTGCGTGCGCAGGTCCTGGCCCTGGTCTCCTCCCCGAACCAGGCCTCCAAGTCCTGGATCACCGACCAGTACGACCGGTTCGTGCAGGGCAACACGGTCCTCGCGCAGCCCGAGGACGCCGGCATGGTCCGCATCGACGAGGAGACCAACCTCGGCGTGGCCATGGCCACCGACGGCAACGGCCGCTACGCCAAGCTCGACCCGTACGCGGGCGCGCAGCTGGCGCTGGCGGAGGCGTACCGGAACGTGGCCGCGACCGGCGCGAAGCCCCTCGCGATCTCCGACTGCCTGAACTTCGGTTCGCCGGAGGACCCGGGCGTGATGTGGCAGTTCGCCGAGGCCACGCGTGGTCTCGCGGACGGCTGCCTGGAGCTGGGCACCCCGGTCACCGGCGGCAACGTCTCCCTCTACAACCAGACCGGCGAGACGGCCATCCACCCCACCCCGGTGGTGGCGGTCCTCGGTGTGATCGACGACGTGAACCGCCGGACGCCGATGGCGTTCGCGGAGGCCGGCCAGCTGCTCTACCTGCTGGGCGACACCGCCGAGGAGTTCGGCGGTTCGGCCTGGTCCCAGGTCGTCCACGACCACCTGGGCGGCCTGCCGCCGAAGGTGGACCTGGCCCGGGAGAAGCTGCTGGGCGAGATCCTGATCTCGGCCTCCCGCGACGGCATGATCGACGCGGCGCACGACCTGTCGGACGGCGGCGTGATCCAGGCGGTCACCGAGTC
Organism: Streptomyces sp. NPDC043853; assembly: GCF_056436025.1. NCBI lineage: Bacteria > Bacillati > Actinomycetota > Actinomycetes > Kitasatosporales > Streptomycetaceae > Streptomyces > Streptomyces sp. NPDC043853. The sequence goes on along the minus strand of NZ_JBWKDJ010000003.1, from coordinate 68,191 downwards.
CTGCCTCAAGGGCGGCAACGGTGCGCGGCTCGTGGTCCCGGAGGGCCTGGACGCGTTCACCTTCCTCTTCTCCGAGTCCGCGGGCCGGGCCGTCGTGGCCGTCCCGCGCAGCGAGGAGCTCCGCTTCACCGACATGTGCGGGGCGCGGGGCCTGCCGGCCACCCGCATCGGCGTGGTCGACGGCGAGGAGATCGAGCTCCAGGGCGAGTTCACGCTCCCGCTGGCCGAGCTCCGCGAGGCCCACGAGGCGACCATCCCGGCGCTGCTGGCCTGATCGTCCCGGCCGCTGCGGCGGCCGTCCGCGGGCCCGGCCCGGAACCGCACGGTTCCGGGCCGGGCCCGTCGGCCGCGGACGGCCGCGGGCACCTCCCACAAGGTGGCCCGTGAGGAGTACCTGCAGGCCCTGGCGGAACGGCACAAGGAGCAGGTGCGCGCCGGCCGGAGCCGGGCGGGCGACCGGGACGGCCGCCGGAACGCCGCCGACAGCGGCGGCGGCTGCGGAGGCGGCGACGCCGGGGGCTGCGGCAGCAGCTGCGGCGGCTGCGGGGGGCTGACCGCGGCCGGCGGCCGGGCGGAAGCGGTCGTAGCCGTTCCGTGCCACAAGGGGCCTTATCCCCGTCGGGGGTCGCCTCCGATACTGACGCCGTGAGTGAGCACGTCAAGTACCTTCCTCCCGCCGCGATACCCGACGGCGGCGTCGCGGAATGGCCCCTGCCCGAGGCAGAGCGCTGGCTGAAGGCCCGTACCCCCGCGCTGTTCGTCCCCGCGGCCACGTCATGGGTGCTCGCGCCCCTGGTGCTGCTGTCGGTGGTGCTGCTGGCCTGGAACGAGGACGAGGTCACCCGCGGCACCGTCTGGGACGGCTACGCGGCGGCGGTGCTGCTGATCGCCCTGCCCCTGTGGTTCCGCTTCCTGCCCGGGGCCGCCGTGGTGGCCGCTGCCGTGGTGGCCGGCACCGCGGTCCTGGACCTCGGGCAACTCGCCCCGGCCGACTCCGCGGGCCGTGCGGGGGACGGGCTGGTGATCGCACTCGCCCTGTGGACGGCCACGGGCGCGCTGCTGCGCCTGCGGGCCCGCCGCCGGCAGCGCGCCATCGCCCTCGCCGTGGCGGGCGAGGCCCGGCACCCGCTGCCGGAGGAGCTCCCGGTGGGCCACCGCAAGCGCGGTCTGGCCCTGCTCCTGACCGGCGGCGGGCTGTGCCTGGCGGCGGCCGCCCTGCTGGTCTGGGCGCTGACCGAGGACCTGGGCGCCGCGGAGCCGGGCTCCTACGACGGCATCGGCCAGCAGGTCCTCGCCCTGCTCCTGCTCGTTCCCGGCACCACGGTCCTCGGCCGCGGCGCCACCGCCCGGGCCGCCGCGCGCCGGCTGCACCGCGCCCCCCAGCCCGTTCTCCGGGTGGGCGTGCGCTCCCGGTACGAGGTCGACTGGATCTACCCGGACGCCCGCACCACCGAGGCCCGCCCGCTGCTCGCCTACCCGGACCGCTTCGAGAACGGCTACAGCCGCGGCAAGGGCAGGCTGCTGCTCGGCGCCTCCGAGGAGCACCTGCGCCGCAAGCACCACGACATCGACTCCTGTTCCGAGCCCTTCGAGGCACTGCTGTACGGGCTGCCGCACGAAGGCGCCGAACTGGTGCTGGAGTACGCCGTGTACGGGTACTCCGGCACCCGTCTGCAGTCCGCGACCACGGCCGCGCCCGCCCGAGACCTCTATCGGCGGGGCCCGTACCGGTGGCGTGCGGAGGGCAGCTCGTACCGGGTGAAGCAGCGCGCGGAGGAGGCGAGGGAGAAGAAGCGGCGCCTGGAGCAGCGCGACTCCTCCTCCTCCTCGTCCTCGTCGTCGAGCTGCGGCTCCTCCTCCAGCTGCGGGAGCTCCTGCGGCAGCAGCTGCGGCGGCTGCGGCGGCGGGGACTGATCGGGCAGACTCGCCGCATGGCACCCAAGACGCGCAGCTACGACCCGGCCAGGACCAGGGCGGCGGTACTGGCCCAGTACGGCCATGTCGCCGACGCCGTGCGCGGGTTGAGCGAGGAGCAGCTCGCCGCGGCCGCGGGCGTCGGGGAGTGGACCGTGGGGGACCTCGCCGCGCACATCGCGTGGGCGGTGGGCTCGCTCGCCGGAGCCGCCGCGCGGCCCCCGGCGGAGAAGGCCGAAGTGACCGTACGCACCTGGCCGTTCGCCACCGAGCCGCTCGCCGACCGGATCGCCGGCGCGCACCGCCGGGACGAGGAGCCCGCGGGGGCGGCGGACCTCGCAGCCCTGTACGCGCGGACCGGGGAGCGGTTCACCGAGCTGCTCGGCGTCCTGCCCGGGGACCGGCTGCTCGCGCTGTGGATCGGCGGCATGTCCGTGGCCGACTTCGTGGTGACCCGGGCGGTGGAGCTGGTGGTGCACACCGACGACCTCAACCGGGCCCTCGGGCTGGAGATCCCCCTCGACCGGCAGGCCCTGGCCGCCTGTGTGCGGGTGCTCGCCGACGCGCTCGCCGCCAAGGCGCCGGGCGGGGCGGTGGAGGTGCGGATCCCGCCGTTCGCCGTGGTCCAGTGCGTGGAGGGCCCCCGGCACACCCGCGGCACCCCGCCGAACGTGGTGGAGACCGACCCGCTGACCTGGATCCGGCTCGCGACCGGGCGTGCCCGGTGGGCGGCGGAGCTGGCGGCAGCGCGGGTCGGCGCCTCCGGGGAGCGGGCGGACCTGTCGGACCTGCTCCCGGTGATGAGCTGACCGGGCCGGTCGGCGGAACCGCTTCCGCGGCGGGCACGTCGGAGGGGCATGAGGATTACCGGCCGAACCTCCCGAACCGTCCGAAGCATTCCCCTCCTCCTGGCCGCCGTACTCGCCCTCGCCGGCTGCGGCGGCACGGAGCAGGCACGGGACCGGCCGGCCGGCCCGAAGGACGGGCAGGGCCTGTCCGCGGGCACCTGGTCGGTCGAGTCGCTGACCGTCGGCGGCCGCACCCTGCAGGCACCCCCGCAGGCCGAGCTGACCGTCGAACCCGGGCTGGAGCGAGCCAGGGGCAACCTCGGCTGCAACGGCCTGACCGCCGAGCTGGGCGTGGCGGAGGACGGCCGGTCCGTCACCGTGGAGCCCGGCCCGCGTACCCAGGTGGCCTGCCCCGACCTCGCCTTCGAGAACGCCTTCGCCGACCTGCTCAAGGGCCGCCTGGCGGTCGACCGCAAGGGTGACGCGCTGACCCTCACCGCCCCGTCCGGGGACCGGATCGGCTTGAGTTCCGCGCCCCGCCCGCCGGCTCCGCCGCTCACCGGCACCCGCTGGAGGGTGGACTCCCTGATCAAGGGGGACACCGTGTCCTCCCTGCCGGCCGGTGCGGAGGGACGGGCCGAGCTGACGATCGCCGCCGACGGCGCGGTGACCGGCAGCCTCGGCTGCAACCGGTTCAGCAGCAAGGCGGTGGTCGACGGCGCGAAGGTCACCTTCGGCCCGGTGGCCGCCACCCGGATGGCCTGCACCGGCCCGGCCGGAGAGGTGGAACGGGCCTTCTCCGCGCTGCTCCGCAGCGGGCCGCTGCACCACACCGTGGAGGGCGGGGTGCTCACCCTGACAGCGGCCGACGGTACGGGCCTGAGGGCGAGCGCGCGCACCGACTGACGCGGGCGCCCGCCCCGGACCGCCGGTCAGACGTGGGCGGTACCGCCGTCCTGTGCCATGGCCTTCGCCACGGCGCCGCGGTTCGCCGCCCACAGCTCCCCGTCGACCTTGGGCAGCGCCTCGTCCCACAGCGGCAGGCAGCTGCCGCGCAACTGCAGCATGCCCTCCGGCCGGGCGAAGAAGAACAGGTGCAGATGGGCGCCGCCGTCGCCCCACCGGTTCACGTGCACCCGGGCGATCCCGCCCAGGGAGAGCAGGGCCCGCTCGACCCGCTGGATCATCGGGCCCAGCTCCGCGGACCGCCCGGCCGGCAGGTCGGCCAGGTCGTGGTGGCCGCGGGGCAGCAGCTTGACGATGGCCGGCATGGCGCCGTGCTCGTCGACCAGCCGCCAGTGCTCGTCCGTCCACAGGCAGTCGGCGTCGGCGTAGGAGCACGGCACGCAGCCCTCCGGGCCGTGCTCCCCGTTCCGCGGCGGCTCGGGCAGGGTCGGCGGCTGCAGTTCCCGGACGCGGATGTCCCCCTCGTAGGGGAAGACGTCCCATTCCTGGATGCCGGTGTCGGGGAACGGGATGGGTTCGCCGATCGGCAGCTGCCGCAGGTACGCGGTGGGTTCGGTGGTCATGTGGTGATCATGACAGCGCAGGATCAGCCCGGGTAGGGAGCAGCGTGCCGTCGGTCCTCTCCCAGGCGGACCGCAGCTCCGCGAGCCGGGCCGGTTCGACGGCCGCCCTGTCGGCCTGCTGGCGGACGGCGCCCGCCACACGGACCAGGTCGACGTGTCGGCGCTCGACGAGGGTGACGGTGCCGTCACCGAGGGGCTGGATGGCACGGGAGCCTCCACGACATGTCCCGAAAGTGCCAAGATCGGCATCCGAATACCGAGACACGCGTAGACAGTCACCCTTCGTGCTGTGACATTTTTCGGGCGTCCCCAATTCGGACCAGTGGTCGACGTCGCCTAGACTCGGTGTTGTGCCTCGTGGTGATGGACGACTCAACCACGACCTGCTCCCCGGCGAGAAGGGCCCCCAGGACGCTTGTGGCGTCTTCGGTGTCTGGGCTCCGGGTGAAGAGGTCGCCAAGCTCACCTACTTCGGACTGTATGCGCTGCAGCACCGTGGACAGGAGTCCGCGGGCATCGCTGTGAGCAACGGTTCCCAGATCCTCGTCTTCAAGGACATGGGCCTTGTGTCCCAGGTCTTCGACGAAACCTCCCTGGGTTCTCTCAGGGGTCATATCGCGGTCGGTCACGCCCGCTATTCGACGACCGGCGCCTCCGTCTGGGAGAACGCCCAGCCCACCTTCCGGGCGACCGCCCACGGCTCGCTCGCCCTGGGCCACAACGGCAACCTGGTGAACACCGCCGAGCTCGCCGAGATGGTCGCCGACCTCCCCCGGCAGGACGGCCGCGCCACCCAGGTGGCCGCGACCAACGACACCGACCTGGTGACGGCCCTGCTCGCCGGACAGGTCGACGCCGACGGCAAGCCGCTGACCATCGAGGAGTCCGCCCGCGTGGTGCTCCCGAAGGTCAAGGGAGCCTTCTCGCTCGTCTTCATGGACGAGGGGACCCTCTACACGGCCCGTGACCCGCAGGGCATCCGCCCGCTGGTCCTCGGTCGCCTGGAGCGCGGCTGGGTGGTCGCCAGTGAGACCGCCGCCCTCGACATCGTCGGCGCCAGCTTCGTCCGCGAGGTCGAGCCGGGCGAGCTCATCGCGATCGACGAGAACGGCCTCCGCACCTCCCGATTCGCGGAAGCGAAGCCCAAGGGCTGTGTCTTCGAGTACGTCTACCTGGCCCGTCCGGACACGGACATCGCCGGCCGGAACGTCTACCTCAGCCGCGTCGAAATGGGCCGCCGTCTCGCCAAGGAAGCGCCCGCCGACGCCGACCTGGTGATAGCGACGCCGGAGTCGGGCACCCCCGCCGCCGTCGGATACGCCGAGGCCAGCGGGATTCCGTACGGCTCCGGCCTGGTGAAGAACGCCTACGTCGGCCGGACCTTCATCCAGCCGTCCCAGACGATCCGCCAGCTGGGTATCCGCCTGAAGCTCAACCCGCTCAAGGAAGTCATCCGCGGCAAGCGCCTGGTGGTCGTCGACGACTCGATCGTCCGCGGCAACACCCAGCGCGCCCTGGTCCGGATGCTCCGCGAGGCCGGCGCGGCCGAGGTCCACATCCGGATCTCCTCCCCGCCCGTGAAGTGGCCCTGCTTCTTCGGCATCGACTTCGCGACCCGCGCCGAGCTGATCGCCAACGGCATGACCGTCGAGGAGATCGGCAAGTCGCTGGGCGCCGACTCCCTCGCGTACATCTCCCTCGACTCCATGATCGAGGCGACGACGATCCAGAAGCCGAACCTCTGCCGTGCCTGCTTCGACGGCGAGTACCCGATGGAGCTGCCCGATCCGGAGCTCCTCGGCAAGCAGCTGCTGGAGACCGAGCTGGCCGGCGGTACCGACGCCGCCGACGCGCTCCGTCGTCCGTAGCGGGACGGGTCACGGGCCGTCCGGTCCGTGACCGCCCGTAACCCCTCACGCAGTACGACACGAAAGTTCTCTCTGCCATGTCAGCTGAGTCGTTTGAGCCTGCTCCGCAGGCGGGCACCGGTGCCAGCTACGCGTCCGCGGGCGTCGACATCGAAGCGGGCGACCGCGCCGTCGAGCTGATGAAGGAGTGGGTGAAGAAGACGCAGCGCCCCGAGGTCCTCGGCGGCCTCGGCGGATTCGCCGGACTCTTCGACGCCTCCGCGCTCAAGCGGTACGAGCGGCCGCTGCTCGCCTCCGCCACCGACGGGGTCGGCACCAAGGTCGACATCGCCCGCCAGATGGGTGTGTACGACACCATCGGCCACGACCTGGTCGCCATGGTCATGGACGACATCGTCGTCTGCGGTGCCGAGCCGCTGTTCATGACGGACTACATCTGCGTCGGCAAGGTCCACCCGGAGCGGGTCGCGCAGATCGTCAAGGGCATCGCAGAGGGCTGCGTGCTGGCCGGTTGCGCACTGGTCGGCGGCGAGACCGCCGAGCACCCGGGCCTGCTCGGGCCGGACGACTTCGACGTGGCCGGTGCCGGCACCGGCGTGGTCGAGTACGACCGCCTGCTCGGCGCCGATCGCATTCGAACGGGTGACGCGGTGATCGCGATGGCCTCCTCCGGCCTTCACTCGAACGGGTACTCGCTGGTCCGTCACGTCCTCTTCGACAGGGCCGGGCTGTCCCTGGACCGGGAGGTCCCGGAGTTCGGCCGGACCCTCGGCGAGGAGCTGCTGGAGCCCACCAAGATCTACTCGCTGGACTGCATGGCCCTCACCCGCACCGCCGAGGTCCACGCCTACTCGCACATCACCGGTGGCGGCCTGGCCGCCAACCTGGCCCGGGTCATCCCGGACCACCTGCACGCCACCGTCGACCGTTCGACCTGGACCCCGGGCGCGGTGTTCGACCTGGTGGGCAAGGCCGGCCGGGTGGAGCAGCTGGAGCTGGAGAAGACCCTGAACATGGGCGTCGGCATGATGGCCGTCGTCCCGCAGGAGTCGGTGGAGGTGGCCCTGACCACGCTGGCCGACCGCGGGGTCGACGCCTGGGTCGCGGGCGAGATCACCGAGCGCGGCGACCACTCCGAGGGCGCGGCCCTGACGGGTGCCTACGCGAGCTGAGCAGCGCCGAAACCCGGTCCGGGGCAATGCCCTGGACCGGGTTTCAGTGTGTGATGCGTCGTGTGCGAAGCGGTGAGCGAGGTGGGCGCGTCAAGCGCCGCGACGCTGCTGCGACGGACCGGACTCGTCGTCCTCGTCCTCGTCATCGTCGTTGTACAGCTCCGCGTAGCGGGCGTACGGGTCGTCCTCGTCCTCGTCGTCGTCCTCGAACGGCTCGCCATTCGGCGGCTGCTGCGAGAGCGGTTGCGAAGTCGATGCGCCCAGCTCGCTGGCCAGACGCGTCAGATCAGTCCCGCCGCTGCTGTACTTCAGCTGGCGGGCGACCTTCGTCTGCTTGGCCTTTGCCCGGCCGCGCCCCATGGCTCGACCCCCTCGGTGACGGGGCTCGACGGCCCCAGAGTCTTGACACGCGTTCATGGTTCGGAGCGGGCTCTCCGTGGAGAGACCGTCCTTAGGGCTTTAACGGTACCTGCTTCCGCGGCCATACGGTACGCCGCCCGCATGACGTGCCCCGGCGCAGTGACCATGAGACGCCCTGTACTCGCTGGTCAGCTGCGATTTTAACCCTTTATTGGCGGGCGACCCGCCGAAGTGCAGTGAGTCTTGTCTCGCCACACCCCGGCGGGCGCACCCGGGAGGTCCCGATCCTTACGCCCGGCGGGCGGCGGCGCGGGCGTCGGCCATCCGCTGCTCGGCGATCCGGTCGGCCGCGGCGGCCGGCGGAATGCCATCGGCCTTCGCGCGTGCAAAGATCTCCAGAGTGGTGTCGAAGATCTTGGTGGCCTTGACCTTGCACCGGTCGAAGTCGAAGCCGTGCAGCTCGTCGGCGACCTGGATCACGCCGCCCGCGTTGACCACGTAGTCGGGCGCGTAGAGGATCCCGCGGTCGGCGAGGTCCTTCTCGACGCCCGGGTGGGCGAGCTGGTTGTTCGCCGCACCGCAGACCACCTTGGCGGTCAGCACCGGCACGGAGTCGTCGTTCAGGGCGCCGCCCAGCGCGCAGGGGGCGTAGATGTCGAGGCCCTCGACACGGATCAGGGCCTCGGTGTCGGCCACGGCCGTGACCTTGCCCGGGTGCTTGTCGAGGATCCGCTGCACCGACTCCTGGCGGACGTCCGTGATGACGACCTCGGCGCCGTCCGCCAGCAGGTGCTCGACCAGGTAGTGGCCGACCTTGCCGACGCCCACCACGCCGACCTTGCGGCCGCGCAGGGTCGGGTCGCCCCACAGGTGCTGGGCGCTGGCCCGCATGCCCTGGAAGACGCCGTAGGCGGTGAGGACCGAGGAGTCGCCGGCGCCGCCGTTCTCGGGGGAGCGGCCGGTCGCCCAGCGGGTCTCGCGGGCCACCACGTCCATGTCGGCGACGTAGGTGCCGACATCGCAGGCGGTCACGTAGCGGCCGCCCAGGGACTCCACGAACCGGCCGTAGGCCAGCAGGAGTTCCTCGGACTTGAGGACGTCGGGGTCGCCGATGATCACGGCCTTGCCGCCGCCGTGGTCCAGGCCGGCGAGGGCGTTCTTGTACGACATGCCCCGCGCGAGGTTCAGCGCGTCGAGGACGGCCTCCTCGTCCGAGGCGTACGCGTGGAACCGCGTACCACCGAGGGCGGGGCCCAGCGCGGTGGAGTGGATGGCGATGACGGCCTTGAGACCGCTTTCGCGGTCCTGGCACAGCACGACCTGCTCGTGGCCGCCCTGCTCCGTGCGGAACAGGGTGTGCAGGACGCCGTCGGTCATTTCGGTCACGGTGGTGACTCCCATGGAAGAGATGCGGCGGTGACCCTCCTGAGGGTGGGGAGGGCTTGTATGAGCAGCGTAAGACCTGGGCGGGCGGGCGCGGTGCGGAGTGGCCCGGATCACCTCCCGCGGACTCCGTCCGGGGGGACCCCGGCCGCGGGGTGCGCCGGGCGCGGAGTAGCTCCGGGCGGTGCGGGGGAAGAGCAGTGCGTGAGCGAATCCAGCGATCTCCCGGTCCCCTCCGCACGCTCCGCGCCGACCGTGCCGTACGCCTCCTACCTGCGCGTTTACGAGCCCCTGGGGGCCTTTCCGGAGCCGGAGCGGACCCACTGGGCGGAGTACGCCCGGCGCGGTGAGCGGCCCACCGCCCAGGACGAACTGCGACGCTCGCTGGCGGAGTTGGTGCGGGTTCCGCCCTCCGGGGTGTTCGAGCGGGAGAGCTCGGACGCGTTCGCCGAGGAGGTGGACGGGGTGCTCCTGGTCTGCCCGTGGCGGACCCGGCTGCGCGGCTGGCTGGCGCTGGAGGAGCTCGTCGCGCAGTTCCCGCGGCCGGTGCTGGACGCGGCGGTGCCGCCGGGGGTGCGGCGGCGGGCGGCCGAGGAGTACGGGCGCTGGCGGGAGCGGAACCCCGATGCCCGGCCGTGGATCCGCACGGCGGTGTGGCAGGTGCCGCTGCGCTGGTTCGTGCTGGTCGCGGACGCGGAGCGGGAGTACGTGCCCGGGGAACTGCTGCGCTACCGGACGCCGATGGTGCAGGCCCGGCGGCGGCTGGCGCGCGGACTGCGCACGCTCCGGGAGGCGGAGGGCTACGCGGGGCTGGCCGAGGGGCTGGTGGAGGTCGGGAGCTGGCTGGAGGAGTTCCACCCGCGGTCGATGGTGGAGCTGGACTACGGCGGGCTGGTGCACGCGCTGCCCCCGGCCCGGCTCGCGGCGGACCGGTCGGCGGCGGACCTGGCGGCCGGACTGGCGGCGCTGCGCGCGGGGGACGCGGAGGGCGCGCGGACGGTGTACGGGGGGCTGGCGGAGCGGTGGAGGGCGGTCCGGGAGCGGCTCTTCGCCAACTGAGCCCCCGTGAACGAGACGCGCGTCACGTCCTGAAGGGAGAGACGCGTCACGTTCTGACGTGGAGACTCTTTGCCAGTCGGCGGATCGTTTCCGCGCCGGCCGCCGGAGGGCTCTCCGGCGGCGGGTCCCCCGGCAGGTCCGGCGCGGTCCTGTCGCCCGGACGGGAACTCCCCACCGGATGCCGCGTGTCGGTGCTTTCGGTCCAATGGGCACAATCAGGGATCATGGACCCGAACTCCGGCATTGGGGTCCTAGTGCCAGGACCTACGTCCCGATACGGGCCATTGGCCCAAGCGTGACGGACCGCACTAACCACACCCTTGCGCCGTTCCCCTACCCTCGTGCCAAAATAGGACAAGGAGTCCGGGGAGGGTTCCTTCCGTCCAACTAAGGGCGGAATGCTCGGCATTGCACTCTATGGGGGGTCTCGCGACTCCTGATCGCTCTGTGACTGATCGTTACGGTGGGGTGACTGTCCGTTATGGGCGGGTCCATCGGCTTCCGCCGCTGATGAACACCTCGGAGGGCAATTCCGTCGGTTTGGCCGACGAGGCTGGACAGATGGTGTAGTTGTAGTGCCGAGGACAAGCCGTTCGTCCTATAACCGACTCGGCCCGCGTCTGTCCATTTCGGGCAACGCGGGCCAAGGTGCAGAATTTAGAGGAAAGAACCGAGATGGTTCGGTTCTCCCGAGGAGGCCGCTCATGACCGCTCGCACCCCTGATGCCGAGCCGCTGCTGACCCCGGCTGAGGTCGCCACGATGTTCCGCGTGGACCCGAAGACGGTGACCCGCTGGGCCAAGGCCGGCAAGCTCACGTCCATCCGCACCCTGGGTGGGCACCGCCGATACCGCGAGGCCGAGGTTCGCGCTCTGCTCGCGGGAATCCCGCAGCAGCGCAGCGAGGCCTAAGGCCGCGCAGCACCCGTAGCACCCGTAGCACCCCGCTTCACCGGGTTCGAACGGATCCCCCAATCCGATGAAACCCACCATGCTTCATACGACCGGACCTGCCCCAACAGGTTCACCACGTCGTTCGATCGCGCTGGACTCCGCCGGGTCCAGCGCGATCTTTTTTGTGCCCGGCCCTGCCCCGGCGCTGCCCCGGTCCTGCCCGGTCCGTACTCCGGCCGGCTCCCGCGGTCGCGCCCGCACGAGGGTGCCATTGCACATATTAAATTGAGGTCGCGTAGGGGTGCGATAAAAGAGGGGATCTCGAAAATTCGTGTGGTGACCCCTGTCACAGTGGATCACTCTTGTGCGCGAGGCGGTGCACTCGTTAGAGGGATTCTCGTCCCTCGGCGGTATCGATGTCCCCGGAAACGCCAAACGCGTGGGAAAGCGGCCGCACGGGAAAACGGCCGCACGGGAAAACGACTCAGGGCCCGTATCCAATGGGATACGGGCCCTGAGCCTGTTGCGATCCTGACGGGACTTGAACCCGCGACCTCCACCTTGACAGGGTGGCGAGCTAACCAACTGCTCCACAGGACCTTGGTTGCGAGTCAGACTGTACAGCAGTTCTGGGGTTGAGGTCGAACCGGATCACGGGGCGGCGGCGTCCACCGCCTTCACGATCCGCTTGTCCGAGATCGGGTACGCCGTCCCCAGGGCGTGCGCGAAGTAGCTGACCCGGAGTTCCTCGATCATCCAGCGGATCTCCGTCACCTCGTCCGGCACCGGCCGTCCCTTGGGCAACTGCTCCAGCAGCCAGGCGTACTCGTCCTGCATCTCGTGGACCTTCTCCATGCGCGTGGTGTCGCGCTGGACCGCCGTGGGCATCTGCTGCAACCGCCGGTCCACCGCCACCAGGTAGCGCATCAGGTCCGGCAGCCGCCGCAGCCCGGCCAGCGTCACGAAACCGGCCGGCACGAGGGCCGCCAGCTGCGTTCTGACGTCCTGGAGGTTGTTCATGAGCGCCAGGCTCTGGGTGGCCTTCAGGCGGCGCTCACAGGCCTGCCAGGCGGCCAGGACCTGCTGCACCTGGCCGACCGTGCGCACGGTGACCTCCACCAGGTCGGCCCGCACGGCGTCGAAGAGCCTGGCGAAGCCGGCCTCGTCCCACGCCGGGCCGCCGTGGTCGGCGATCAGCTTGTCGGCCGCGGCCGTCGCGCAGTCGTCGAACAGCGCCTGGATGGATCCGTGCGGGTTGCGGGACAGCGCCAGCTTCTGCTGGTTGGTCAGCTTCTCGGAGGCGAACTTCGCCGGGTTCACCGGAATGTTCAGCATGATCAGCTTGCGGGTGCCCAGCCACATCGCCCGCTCCTGCTCGGCCTCCGTGTCGAAGAGCCGTACGGACACGCTGTCGCCGGCGTCCACCAGCGCCGGGAACGCCTTCACCGGCTGCCCGGCCCGCCGGGTCTCGAACACCTTGGTGAGCGAGCCGATGGTCCAGCCGGTCAGCCCCGTCCGCTCCAGGGACTCCCCGCCCGAGCGCTCGGCGGTGGCCGCGGCGGCCTTGGACAGGGCCTGGCGGGCCTTGGGCTTCAGCTTCAGCCGCAGGGACTCCAGGTCCTTGTCCTCGGCGATCTTCCTGCGCCGCTCGTCGACGATCCGGAAGGTGATCTTCAGGTGGTCCGGGATCCGGGAGAGGTCGAAGTCACCGGCGGACACCGGCACCCCGACCATCCGCTGCAGCTCCCGGGCCAGGGCGGCCGTCAGCGGTTCCTGCAGGGCCCGGCCGCCCTCGCCGGCCGAACCCGCCACGATCCCCAGGAAGCGGCCCGCGAAGTTCGGCGCGGGCACGTAGTGCCGGCGGACCGGCTTCGGCAGGGACCGGATCAGCTCCGTGACGACCTCTTCCCGCAGACCCGGGATCTGCCAGTCGAAGCCCTCCTCGGTGACCTGGTTCAGCACCTGGAGCGGGATGTGCACGGTCACGCCGTCCGCGTCCGCGCCCGGCTCGAACTGGTAGGTGACCCTGAACTTCAGGCCGCCCTGCCGCCAGGTGTCCGGATAGTCGGCCTTGGTGACCCCGGCCGCCTTCTCCGTGAGCAGCATCTCCCGCTCGAAGTCCAGGAGTTCGGGCTCCTCCCGGCGCTTGTGCTTCCACCAGGAGTCGAAGTGGGCGCCGGACACCACGTGTTCGGGGATCCGCTGGTCGTAGAAGTCGAAGAGGGTCTCGTCGTCCACGACGATGTCCCGCCGCCGGGCCCGGTGTTCGAGCTCCTCGACCTCGGTCAGCAGCTTGCGGTTGTCGGCGTAGAACTTGTGATGGGTCCGCCAGTCGCCCTCGACCAGCGCGTTCCGGATGAACAGCTCCCGGGAGACCTCGGGGTCGATCCGCCCGTAGTTGATCTTCCGCTGGGCGACGATCGGCACCCCGTACAGCGTGACCCGCTCGTACGCCATCACGGCCGCCTGGTCCTTCTCCCAGTGCGGCTCGCTGTACGTGCGCTTGATCAGGTGCTGGGCCAGCGGCTCGACCCACTCCGGCTCCACCTTGGCGTTGACCCGGGCCCACAGCCGCGAGGTCTCCACCAGCTCCGCCGACATCACGAACTTGGGCTGCTTCTTGAACAGCGCCGAGCCCGGGAAGACCGCGAACTTCGCCGACCGGGCACCGAGGTACTCGTTCTTGTCGGTGTCCTTCAGACCGATGTGCGAGAGCAGGCCGGCCAGCAGCGACACGTGGACCTGCTGCTCGGGGGCGTCCTGTTCGTTCAGGTGGATGCCCATGGTCTTGGCGACCGTGCGCAGCTGGGAGTAGATGTCCTGCCACTCCCGGATCCGCAGGAAGTTCAGGTACTCCTGCTTGCACATCCGGCGGAACGAGGAGGAGCCGCGCTCCTTCTGCTGCTCGCGGACGTACCGCCACAGGTTGAGGAAGGCCAGGAAGTCGGAGGTCTCGTCCTTGAACCGGGCGTGCTGCTGGTCGGCCTGGGTCTGCTTGTCCGAGGGCCGCTCGCGCGGGTCCTGGATGGACAGGGCCGCGGCGATCACCATGACCTCGCGGACGCAGCCGTTCTTGTCGGCCTCGACGACCATCCGGGCCAGCCGGGGGTCGACGGGCAGCTGGGCGAGCTTGCGGCCCATCGGGGTGAGCCGCTTCCTGTGGTCCTTCTCCGCCGGGTCCAGCGCGCCGAGCTCCTGGAGCAGCTGCACGCCGTCGCGGATGTTGCGGTGGTCCGGCGGGTCGATGAAGGGGAACTTCTCGATCTCGCCCAGGCCGGCCGCGGTCATCTGCAGGATGACGGAGGCCAGGTTGGTGCGCAGGATCTCGGCGTCGGTGAACTCCGGGCGGGCGTCGAAGTCGGCCTCGGAGTAGAGCCGGATGCAGATGCCGTCGGAGGTTCGGCCGCAGCGGCCCTTGCGCTGGTTGGCGCTGGCCTGGGAGATCCGCTCGATGGGGAGCCGCTGCACCTTGGTGCGGTGGCTGTAGCGGGAGATCCGGGCGGTGCCCGGGTCGATCACGTACTTGATGCCGGGGACCGTCAGGGAGGTCTCGGCGACGTTGGTGGCCAGCACGATGCGGCGGCCGGTGTGCTGCTGGAAGACCCGGTGCTGCTCGGCGTGCGAGAGGCGGGCGTAGAGCGGCAGCACCTCCGTGAAACGGAGCTTCTTCTTGATCAGCGCGTCGGCGGTGTCGCGGATCTCGCGCTCGCCGGAGAGGAAGACCAGGACGTCGCCCGGCCCCTCCTTCTGGAGCTCGTCGACGGCGTCGCAGATCGCGGTGATCTGGTCGCGGTCGCTGTCCTCGGAGTCCTCTTCCAGGAGGGGGCGGTAGCGCACCTCCACCGGATAGGTACGACCGCTGACCTCGACGATCGGGGCGTCGCCGAAGTGCCGGGAGAAGCGCTCCGGGTCGATGGTCGCCGAGGTGATCACGACCTTGAGGTCGGGACGTTTCGGCAGCAGCTGGGCGAGGTAGCCGAGGAGGAAGTCGATGTTGAGGCTGCGCTCGTGGGCCTCGTCGATGATGATCGTGTCGTAGGCGCGGAGCTCGCGGTCCGTCTGGATCTCGGCGAGCAGGATGCCGTCGGTCATCAGCTTCACGAAGGTCGCGTCCGGGTCCACCTGGTCGGTGAAGCGGACCTTCCAGCCGACGGTCTGCCCGATCTCGGACTTCAGCTCCTCGGCGATCCGCTCGGCCACCGTACGGGCGGCGATCCGGCGGGGCTGGGTGTGTCCGATCATGCCCCGGACGCCGCGGCCCAGCTCCATGCAGATCTTGGGGATCTGCGTGGTCTTGCCGGAACCGGTCTCACCGGCGACGATCACGACCTGGTGGTCGCGTATCGCCTCGGCGATCTCGGCCTTCTTCTGGCTGACCGGCAGCGCTTCGGGGTAGGTGACCTCGGGCATGCGGGCGGCACGGCCCGCCAGCCGCTCGGCGGCCTTCGCGGCCTCCGCGGCGATCTCGTCGAGTACGGCCTGCTTGGCCTCGGGCTTGCGGATGCGTCGAGCGCCTTCGAGGCGACGGCCGAGCCGGTGAGCGTCGCGGAGCGAGATCTCACCGAGCAGCGTCTGCAGGGCGGCGAAGGAAGTAGACATACGTAATCGAGGATCTCACCCGGGCCCGCCGGCTGGCGAACCGATTTGGAGGGCCTACCCGTAGCATTTGCGGACTAGATCCCCTGAAACGCCCCAACGCACGAGTGAGAGGCCCGTCATGCCCCGCCCCGGGACGCCCGCGTCGAAGAAGCCGCTGAAGCCGCTGAAGCCGCTGTTGATCTCCGCGGGGGTGGTGCTGGTCGCCGTCGTCATGGGACTGGTCTCCTGGCAGGCCACCGCCCCGGAGGAGCGGGACACCGGCTGGTTCGACTACCGGCCGCTCCCCGGCTCCGCGCAGTCCTCCCCGGCGCCCGGCACCACGGCCGCCGCCGAGCCCCGGGCCGACCTGCTCGCCCTGGCCCGCCGGGACGCCGGCGACAAGCTGGCCGTGGGCCGGGCGGACGCCCCCGTGGTGCTGATCGAGTACGCCGACTACCGGTGCGGATACTGCGGCAAGTTCGCCCGGGACACCGAGCCCGCACTGATCGAGAAGTACGTGGACGGCGGCACCCTCCGCATCGAGTACCGGAACTTCCCGATCTTCGGCGGCGAGTCCGAGGGCGCCGCCCGCGCCGCCTGGGCGGCCGCGCAGCAGGGCCGCTTCCACGCCTTCCACTCCGCCGCCTACGCCAAGGGGGAGAAGGAGAAGGGCTTCGGCGCGGACCGGCTGGCCGAGCTGGCCCGACGGGCCGGGGTCCCGGACCTGGAGCGGTTCAAGGCCGACATGGAGGGCACGGCGGCCGACGAGGCCGTGGCCAAGGACCAGGAGGAGGGGCACCGGATCGGGGTCTCCTCCACCCCGTCCTTCCTGATCAACGGGGAGCCGATCGCCGGGGCGCTGCCCCTGGGCGAGTTCGAGGCGGCCATCGAGCGGGCCGCTGCGAAGGCCGCCGCCACGAAGCCCGCCACGCCGACGTCCGCGAACCCGGCGGCGGCCCCGTCCGGGACCCCGGCGGCCCGCTGATGGAGATCGGGTACCTGGCCGCGCTGCTGGGCGGCCTCCTCGCACTGCTCTCGCCGTGCAGCGCCCTGCTGCTCCCGGCCTTCTTCGCGTACTCGATCGACTCCGCCTCGCGGCTGCTCGCCCGTACCGGGATCTTCTACGCCGGCCTGGCGAGCACCCTGGTGCCGCTGGGTGCGGCGTCCTCGACCGCCGGGCGGTTCTTCCACGGCCACCGGGACGCCCTGGTGCTGGCCGGCGGCTGGCTGATCATCGCGCTGGGCCTGGCCCAGATCCTGGGCCTGGGCTTCGCCTCGCGGCGGATCTCCGGGCTCTCCGGCCGGATCCGCCCGACCACCGCGCTGTCCGTGTACGCCCTGGGCGCCGTCTACGGGCTGGCCGGGTTCTGCGCCGGCCCGATCCTGGGCAGCGTCCTCACGGTGGCCGCGGTGTCCGGCTCCCCGGCCTACGGCGGCCTGCTGCTGGCCGTCTACGCCCTGGGTATGGCCGTGCCGCTGTTCCTGCTGGCGCTGCTCTGGGAGCGGTTCGAGCTGGGGCGGCGGCGCTGGCTGCGCGGACGGGCCTTCTCCGTGGGCCGGCTGGAGCTGCACACCACCTCGCTGCTGTCCGGGCTGTTCTTCGTCATGCTGGGCGGGCTGTTCCTCGCGTACGACGGGGCGAGCGCGCTGCCGGGGCTGCTGGACGTGGACGACTCGTTCGCGGTGGAGCAGTGGGTGCGCGGCGTGGCGGACGGGGTGCCGGACTGGGCGGTGCTGGGGCTGGTGGCACTGGGCGGCCTCGGCATCGGCCTGGCGCGTTGGCGCCGCGCCGAGGTTCGTACGGACGAGTGAACCGGGGCGGGGAGACGGCCAAAAGAGGCCGAACGGGTCCGAATGCGGCCGAACGGGGGAAGCGGAGCAACGGGGGCGGGGCAGTGGAAAGGCCGGAACGAGAAAGGCCCCGTCCGAGGGACGGGGCCTTTCTTCTTGTGGCTGGGGCCGGGGTCGAACCGGCGACCTATCGCTTTTCAGGCGATCGCTCGTACCAACTGAGCTACCCAGCCACGAGGACTCTTTCGAGCCTCAGCGATCCTGACGGGACTTGAACCCGCGACCTCCACCTTGACAGGGTGGCGAGCTAACCAACTGCTCCACAGGACCATGTTCGTGCGAGAACAAGTCTCGCACAGGGTTGTGCGTGCCCCCAACGGGATTCGAACCCGTGCTACCGCCTTGAAAGGGCGGCGTCCTGGGCCACTAGACGATGAGGGCTAAGAGGCCCGCCTGGGCGCTTTCCAGCGCGTCGGGGACGTGAGAAGCATATGGGATGCGGGGAGCTATCGCCAAAACGATTCCCGCCGGGGGGAGAATGGCCGGGTGCTGGAGATGACGCGTGAGGAGTTCGAGGAGCTCGTCGCAGAGGCCCTGGACCGGATCCCGCCCGAGCTGATGCGGCTCATGGACAACGTGGCGGTGTTCGTGGAGGACGAGCCGCCGGCGGACGATCCGGAACTCCTCGGGCTGTACGAGGGGACTCCGCTCACGGACCGCGGCGAGTGGTACGCCGGCGTCCTCCCCGACCGCATCACGATCTACCGCAACCCGACCCTCCGGATCTGCGAGAGCCGCGAGGAAGTGGTCGAGGAGACCGAGATCACCGTGGTCCACGAGATCCCGTCGCACGCGCCCCTTCGGGTGAGGAATCCCCTGTTCAGGTGACTCCCGCGGCCTGATCGCAGGCTGACCGAGCCGCTCGGGATCAGCCCCAGCCCAGCTCGTGAAGGCGCTCGTCGTCGATGCCGAAGTGGTGGGCGATCTCATGGACCACGGTCACGGCAACCTCGTGAACCACGTCGTCCGCGTCCTCGCACATGCGCAGCGTCGGCCCCATGTAGATCGAGATGCGGTCCGGGAGGACTCCGGCGTACCACTCGCCCCGCTCGGTGAGCGGAGTTCCCTCGTAAAGCCCCAGAAGGTCGGGATCGTCGGCGGACGGTTCGTCCTCCACGAAGACCGCCACGTTGTCCATGATCCGCGTCAGCTCGGGCGGGATCGTGTCCAGGGCATCGGCCACCAGCTCTTCGAAGGCTTCTCGCGTCATCTCCAGCACACCGCCATTCTCCGTGAGGCACGTCACTTCCACGGAGGAGAGGCGCGTGAAGCCTTCGGGCGGTCACTCCGGCGGTTGGCTGTACCGCTCCAGTGCCGCCTTGTTCGTGGACCGGTCGACCAGCCGCAACTCCCACGGCCCGGTGTTCACGTCGAAGTGCTTGCCGAAGCCGACCCACTTCCCGGCCATTCGTCGGCCCGTCGGCTCGACCGGCAGTTGAATCGCACTGGGGTACCGGGCGCCCTGGTAGTAGCCGTCAGCCTGGCGCGGCGCTCGCGGCCGCGGAGGTGACACCCCCTGCTCCAGCGCCCATGTCATGTCCTGCTGTCCCATCGGCGTGGACCCGTGCCATCGGTACAGGCAGGGCGAATCCCAGGGCTTCCACCGGCCGGCCTGTGACCCGTTCCAATGCCCTGGCGCAGACGCCCCGGGGCGTCTTGCTCGCCCCGGACTCCCGGTGCTGCACAAGGCGCTTGGGCGCCTCGTTGGGCTCTCCCGGTTCGGTCCCCGCTTGGCGGAGCGCGTTGGCGAACTCGTCCTGGCTCATACGCAGGCCCGTTCGTACGGCCCGCAACATCATTCGGCACCACGGCGGTCGTCGTTATGACGCCAAAGCCAGGGCCAACCGCCTTGAAATGACACCGGTGTGACGCCCATTGAGGCGTCATTGATGCCCCTCTGAGTGACGCCCGGACGACGCCCGATCCGTCGTCGCTCTGCCCTGGCCGACAAGCGGAACATCAGGGCGTCGTGGGGCAGCTACGAGGGAGCGGGACCCTGTCGGTTCGAGGCCGCAGGGGCGGCTGGCAATACACGGGCGGACCGGAGGGACTGGCCGTCCAGGAGCTTGGCGACCACGGCACCGACGATCTCCGACTCCTCCGGGTGCAGGGTGAGCTTCCGCTCTGGCGTGACGATGAAGCCATACGGGCGATTGCCCATCCAGCGGCCTTCGTCCCGCTCGTCCGCCCGAAGATCCGAGACCCGGATCGAGGTGTTCTCGGACTCCTTGTGGGCCTGATGGGCGGCAAGGGTGAGTTGGATCTCCCAGCCCTCGTTCCGGGAATCGATACCGTCCGCGACAGAGATGAAGCGGCAGCCGGTCTCGTACACGACACGGATGACCTCCGACGCCTGTGGGATGCCCTGACGCGTTGCGCGGTCAACCTTGAAGACGATCAGTGCGTCCGCCAGACGCTCGCGGAGCATGGATAAGGCGGCGTCCCAATCGGGGCGCTCCACGTACGTGTGGTAGCCGGACTTGTCCACGTCCTTGAAGATCTTCACCACATTGGCGCCCAGGTCGTCCACCTTCGAGTGGCAGGCCTTCTCCTGGCGCGGTATCGAGGTCGAGGTGTCCGTGAGATCCGATATGCGCAGGTAGAGAATCGCCCTGAGTGGCGAAACGGCGCGAGTGAACGCCGAGCGTGGTGACACTGGCGCCTCCAATCGTTACTCCCTGTGGATGATCGTAGGTTTTCGGATGGTTTGGTGAGAGATGTTTGACGAAAATTTCTGGGTCCACGAGATTGCCCACCACTTCGGGATCGACGACGACCGGCTGCACGCCCTGGGGTGCGGGTGACCCATCCGGTGGCGGGCGCGGAGGCGATCGATCCGGACGTCGACCTCCACGTGTCCGCCCAGCGCACCGAGCCGCAGGGGCGGGTACTGGCCGCGGTCGCGGCCGGCGGTGCCCTCGGGGCGGTGGCGCGGTACGCGGTGTCGCTGCTGTGGCCGGCCGTGCCGGGCGGGTTCCCCTGGGCCACCTTCTGGACGAACCTCGTCGGCTGCGCGCTGATCGGCGTGCTGATGGTGCTGGTGAGCGAGGGCGGGCGGACGGCGCACCCGCTGGTGCGGCCGTTCCTCGGGACGGGGGTGCTGGGCGGGTTCACCACCTTCTCGACGTACGCCCTGGACTTCGCGCGGCTGCTGGACGGGGACGAGGCCGGTACGGCGCTGGCGTACGCGGGCGGGACGGTCGTGGGGGCGCTGGGCGCGGTGTGGCTCGCGGCCGTGGTGACCCGGCGGGCGCTCCGGGAGGGCGGCGGGTGAACTGGGTGCTGGTGGTGGCGGGGGCCGTGGTCGGCGCTCCGCTCCGGTATCTGACGGACCGTGCGGTGCAGCTGCGGCACGACTCGGTGTTCCCGTGGGGGACGTTCGTGGTCAACGCGGGCGCCTGCCTGCTGCTCGGCGCACTGGCCGGGGCCTCGCTCTCGGCCGGTCCGTACGCGCTGCTCGGGTCGGGGCTGTGCGGGGCGCTGAGCACGTACTCCACGTTCTCCTACGAGACCCTGCGGCTGGCCGAGCGCGGCCGGGGCTTCCTGGCCGTGGCGAACGTGGCGGGGTCGCTGCTGGTCGGGCTGGGCGCCGTACACCTGGGGTGGCAGGTGGCGGAGCAGCTGGCGGGCCGCGCCTGACCGGGTCGTCCGGGTGTTCGAGGACAGGTTGCGTCCGCGGGGGCGTGTCCCCAACGGGGCGAAGGGAGTTGGGCAGACCGACCCGCTGTCCCGCGGGCGCTCCGCCGCACACGCCACCCCTGGAGGTGCCACCCGTGCGCCAGTTCTCCGCCTCCCTCCGACTGGCCGTCACCGCGATCGCGGTCGCGGCGGCGGCGGGCTGCATGAGTGTGAGCGACGATTCCGCGAAGCCCTCGCCGTCCTCCTCCGGTGATCGCCGGGGGCCGGCCGCCGAATCGGGCGGTGCCGGCGGTTCCGGGCGGGCGGCCGGGGGCCACGGCTCCGGGCACGGCAAGCGGACCGGGGCGGAGGGCAAGGACGTGAAGCCGGGTGAGGAGGGCAAGCCGGTCCCGGTCGGGGCCACGCCCCGGCCCGGCGCCTCCCCGGGCGCACCCGGAGGGCCCTCGCCCTCGGCGGGCCCGGGCGGCCCCGGCGGTTCGGCCGGCGGAGCGGGTTCGGCCGGCGGCGCGGCCGGCGGCGGCCAGGGTCCGCAGGACCCGCCGCCCGGGGCCGGTGATTCCGGCGGTTCGGGCGGGGGCGAGCCCACGCCGCCCGTCCAGCCCCCGACGCCGGAGCCGCCTGTGACGGACCCCACACCCACTCCGCCGGCGGACCCGGGGCCCAGCACGGAGCCGGGCCCCCAGCCCCAGGCGGCGGGCTGACCCTGGCGGGGCCCCGGCTCCCCCTCCGGCCTGCGGATTTGCCATGGTGGGGGAGAGGTGCGTATGGTTATAGATCGTTTGATCCCATTGCCCGGCGCCGAACCCGAAGAGCGCCGTGTGGCGCGTACTCTCCCTTGCCGTGACTGACCGCATTGAGGCGGTCGAATTTGCGATTCACGGAGTTTGGGCGCGTGCCGAGACTCCGGAAGGTTTTCGCATTCGCATGTCCATTTCCAGTTCTGACCGTGCCGTCATGCCCGAGAACGACTCGATCGAGGCCCTCGAGGCTGTCGAGGCCGTAGAGATCGTCGAGACCCTTGAGGTCGACGAGGCCATCGAGGCCTACGAGGCGGAGATCTCGGCTGACGACGCCGACGACGCCGACGAGCCGGCCGAGCCGACCATCACCTTCGGGGACCTCGGTCTGCCGGAGGGCGTCGTCCGCAAGCTCGCTCAGAACGGTGTCACCACCCCGTTCCCGATCCAGGCCGCGACCATCCCGGACGCCCTGGCCGGCAAGGACATCCTGGGCCGCGGCCGCACCGGCTCCGGCAAGACCCTCTCCTTCGGCCTCCCGCTGCTGGCCACGCTGGCCGACGGCCACACGGAGAAGAAGAAGCCCCGCGGCGTCATCCTCACCCCGACCCGTGAGCTCGCGATGCAGGTCGCGGACGCCCTCCAGCCCTACGGCGACGTGCTCGGCCTGAAGATGAAGGTCGTCTGCGGCGGTACCTCCATGGGCAACCAGATCTACGCCCTGGAGCGCGGTGTCGACATCCTCGTCGCCACCCCGGGCCGACTGCGCGACATCATCAACCGCGGCGCCTGCTCCCTGGACCAGGTCAAGATCGCGGTCCTCGACGAGGCCGACCAGATGGCCGACCTGGGCTTCCTGCCCGAGGTCACCGAGCTGCTCGACCAGGTCCCGGCCGGCGGCCAGCGCCTGCTCTTCTCCGCCACCCTGGAGAACGAGATCGACAGCCTGGTCAAGCGCTACCTGGTGAACCCGATCACGCACGAGGTCGACCCGTCGGCCGGCGCGGTCACCACCATGACCCACCACGTGCTGGTCGTGAAGCCGAAGGACAAGGCTCCGGTCACCGCCGCCATCGCCGCCCGCAAGGGCCGCACCATCATCTTCGTCCGCACCCAGCTGGGCGCCGACCGCGTCGCCGAGCAGCTGCGCGACGCCGGCGTGAAGGCGGACGCGCTGCACGGCGGCATGACCCAGGGCGCCCGTACGCGCACCCTGGCCGACTTCAAGGACGGTTACGTCAACGTCCTCGTCGCCACCGACGTCGCCGCCCGCGGCATCCACGTCGACGGCATCGACCTGGTGCTGAACGTGGACCCGGCCGGTGACCACAAGGACTACCTGCACCGCTCGGGCCGTACCGCCCGCGCCGGCCGCTCGGGCGTCGTGGTCTCCCTGGCCCTGCCGCACCAGCGCCGCCAGATCTTCCGCCTGATGGAGGACGCGGGCGTGGACGCCTCGCGCCACATCGTCGGCGGGGCGGGCGCGTTCGACCCGGAGGTCGCCGAGATCACCGGCGCGCGTTCGCTCACCGAGGTCCAGGCGGACTCCGCGAACAACGCCGCCAAGCAGGCCGAGCGCGAGGTCGCCGACCTGACCAAGCAGCTGGAGCGCCTCCAGAAGCGTGCCGTCGAGCTCCGCGAGGAGGCCGAGCGCCTGGTCGCCCGCGCCGCCCGTGAGCGCGGCGAGGACCCGGAGACCGCGGTGGCCGAGGCCGCCGAGGCCGCCGAGGCCGAGCTGGCCCAGGCCGTCGCGGCCGCGGCCGCCGAGGCGGAGCGCGCCGAGCGCGCCGAGCGTGCCCAGCGCGACGAGCGGGGCAACTTCGAGCGCCGCGACCGCCGGGACGACCGTGGCGACCGTGGTGACCGTGGTGGCTTCAACCGTGACCGCCGGGACGGCGACCGCGGTGGCTTCCGCCGGGACGACAACCGCGGCGGTGGCTTCAACCGTGACCGCCGGGACGACCGTGGTGACCGTGGCTTCGAGCGCCGTGACGACCGTGGTGGCTTCCGCCGCGACGACCGCCGGGACGACAACCGCGGCGGTGGCTTCAACCGTGACCGCCGGGACGACCGTGGTGACCGTGGCTTCGAGCGCCGTGACGACCGTGGTGGCT